>JBIQJT010000007.1:41235-44743 GCA_044507265.1 Actinomycetales bacterium
CACCTGGACGTCGGTCTTGGGGACGTCGCAGATCTTGATGGTGTTGTTCTCCGAGGACTCGGTCGCCTCGACGAGCTCCTTGCCCACCTTGAGTGAATCCACGTCAAACGCGGCCACAAACTCGATGTCAGAGATGTGGTAATCGCCAAACTGAACGTGCATGAGTCCAGGCACCGTGGCATCGGCCGGGGTGTCCTTGTAGAACTCCACGCCCTGAATGAGGGACGTGGCACAGTTGCCGACGCCCACAATGGCAACGCGCAATGTGGCCATGTTCTTACTCCTTTGTTGTGTTACTCAGTTGTCGCCCGCGGAAGCGGTCTTGGGGTTGGTTCCGCGGGAAGCGGATCGTTCGTTTTCAATGAGCTGGTCCAGCCACTCGACCTCGCGCTCAACGCGCTCGAGGCCGTGACGCTGAAGTTCAGCGGTGTAGTTGTCGTGGCGCTCGCGAACAGCCTTGAGGCCCTGGGAAATCTCTTCGAGCCGCTCGGCCAACCGGCTGCGGCGCCCCTCAAGGATGCGCAGGCGGGTAGCGTGGTCGGTCTTGGAGAACATGGAGAAGCGCACATCAAACGCGTCGTCGTCCCAGGACGACGCGCCGGAGTGGGCAAGTTCGGCGGCAAGTTGTTCCTTGCCGACCTGGGTAAGGCTGTATGCGATGCGCGAGCGGCGGGCAGAGGTGGTGGACTTGCTCGTGGAGCGGGCCGCACGGCGGACGTCTTCGATTTCGTCGGTGACCTCGATCAACCCGTTGCTGACCATGCGCTTGAGGCACGGGTACAGCGAGCCATAGCTGAGGGCGCGGAATGGCCCAAGTTCGGCGCCTAGGCGCTTGCGAATCTCGTAGCCGTGGAGGGGTCGCTCTGCAAGGGTGCCAAGAATGGCGAGCGTCAAGACATCTGTCTTGGTCACGATCGCATCCTCTCCCTTCCGTTATATCGCAGAACACTAGCATTCTGTTGTATCGCGCCGATACACTATCCGCAAGTTGACAGGGGGTCAACGGAACAGGGGGGAAGCGATGCTTTTCTTTGGCTGGGGTCGGAAGACACGAGATTTTGCGCCCAATGACACGACTCGCTTGGTGGTCGCCTACTCGTTCTTCCACATCTGGTGGGCCTTCACGGTTGCGTGGAGCCCTAAGTACTTTGTGGCAGTGCCTACCGAGCAAGGCTGGGGCTGGGCTGAGACCACCAAGGAACACGCGACGATGCTCAACGGTGGCATCACGCCGGACATCAGCGCCTGGTGGAAGTTCTCATTGGCCGGGTTAGCCGCGTTGGGAGTCTTTGTGGCCGTGGTGAGCGCCATCTTCGCATCGCTCACCTAGGAGGTCCCCCGGCGGCGCGCGGGCGAGGGAACCCTGCGTGCAACGAGGGCGTTCCTACACTGACATGGTGAAAGAAAACGAGGGACCAGAGCGCCGGTCGCTGCGGCCACCGCCGCCTTCAGGCAGTCTCAGGCGACCTCCGGCCACGGGTCAGCAGCGCACCGCGCGGCCAGCCTCGATCCCTCCGCGCAGCGGCCAGCAACGAACCGGTCAACCGCGCAGCGGCCAGCAACGAGCAGGCTCCGGCCAGTTCCGCACCAGCTCAGGTCAGCAGCGCACCACCTCGGGCAAGCAGCGCGTCCACGCCGCAGATGACACCCCACGGTGGAAGTTCTGGTTGCGCCGCATCGGTGTGGGAGCGCTCATCGCTGGACTCAGCGTGGCCGTCATCGGCATCGTCGGTCTGCTGATCCGGTACGCCACCCTCCAGGTTCTGGAGCCAGCTGACTTCGCTCTGTATGAGTCCTCGACTATTTACTACTCGGACGGCGTGACACCCATGGGTACCTTGGGTCAAGCCGACCGCACCATCGTGGACATCGATACGCTCCCCGACCACGTGCCCAACGCATTCGTGGCCGCTGAAGACCGCACGTTCTACACGAACCCAGGCGTGGATATCGGCGGTACTGCCCGTGCCATGTTCCGCACCGTCGTACTGGGCAATAAGCAAGGTGGTTCCACCATCACGCAGCAGTATGTGGAGCGGTATTACGTGGGTCAGACCACTACAAGCTTGGGCGGCAAGATCGACGAGGCTTTGATGGCGCTCAAGATCGACAACCAGCAGGACAAGCGCGAGATCCTGGGCAACTACATCAACACTGTCTACTTTGGCCGTGGCGCGTACGGCATCGAGGCGGCGGCCCAGGCCTACTACGGCAAGGGAGCCGCGGAACTCACCGCGTCCGAAGCCGCCATGCTCGCCGGCCTGCTCCCCGCCCCGTCGCGCTGGGACCCGCGCTTTGACGAGGCTCAGGCCCGCTTCCGCTGGAACTACGTGCTGGACGGCATGGTGGAACTGGGCTTTGTGACGCACAACGAACGTTCGCTCATGCTCTTCCCCAAGACCATCGAGTACCAGAACTTCGACGTCTACGGCGGGACCAACGGGTACATCCTGCGGACCGTGTTGGACGAGGTGGAAGCCAAGACGGGCATCACTCAAGAAGAGATTGAGACCGCGGGCTACTCGGTCATCAGCACCATCGACTACAACACCCAGGCGGCCGTGGTGGCCGGTGTGGCCACGATGCCCGAGGACCACGCGCCCAACCTGCGCATTGCAGCCGTCACCATGGATGCCAACACGGGCGCCATCACCGGCATGTACGGAGGCGCCGACTATATCCAGATTCAGCGCAACGCCGTGACTCAAGACATTGCTCAGGGCGGTTCCACGTTTAAGCCGTTCACCTTGGTGGCCGCCCTGGAATCCGGTATCGGCTTGGGCTCCATCTACAACGGCGACTCCCCCAAGACCATCCCAGGGTATGACCGCCCGGTACGTAACTTTGGCGGAACCAGTTGGGGCGACATTGATCTGGCGACCGCCTTGCGGTCTTCCGTCAACACGGTCTACGTCCAGGTCAATGCCGATGTTGGCCCGGACAAGACCATGGACGTCGCCATCCGCGCTGGCCTTCCCGAGAGCACCTGGGGCCTGGAGCCCACCTTGTCCAATGTGCTTGGCAGTGCCTCCCCGCGCGCGTTGGATATGGCGTCGGCGTACTCCACCTTTGCCACCGGAGGCTTCTCCACCGATCCGTACATCGTTGCCCAGGTCATCGACAGGACGGGCGAGGTGGTCTTTGAGGCCGCGCCGGTGCGCGAGCAAGTGTTTGATGAGCGCGTCATGGCCGATGCCAATTACGCCATGCAGCAAGTCGTCGCCTCCCCACAGGGTTCAGGCAACTTCGCCGCCCAGTTGGGCCGTCCCATTGCGGGTAAGACGGGCACGTCTACCGACAACCGTTCTGCCTGGTTCGTGGGTTACACCCCGCAAGTAGTGGGCATCGTGAGCCTGTACCAAGTGGGTCCTAACGGTGAAGAAGAGGAGATCACGCCCTTCGGTGGGTTCTCGCAGATCACCGGTGGCTCGGTTCCGGTGCGGGTGTGGACCGCCATCATGGGCCCCATCCTGGAGCAGCTGGAGGTGGTGAGCTTTCCGCCGCGTGC
>JBIQJT010000007.1:44843-89127 GCA_044507265.1 Actinomycetales bacterium
CCATCATGGGCCCCATCCTGGAGCAGCTGGAGGTGGTGAGCTTTCCGCCGCGTGCCAATGTGGGTGTGGACGTCACGCCGAGCCCCAGTCCGGAGCCTTCGCCGAGCCCTTCGCCGTCACCGTCGCCGTCACCGTCGCCGTCGCCCACCCCCACGCCGTCGCCCACCCCCACACCGCCAGTTCCGCCGATCATTGACGAGTTGGCGGCGTTCTTCAGGGATTGACAGCGCGAGCAGTCAGCGGCGCAAGAGGCGCTTGAGGCGCAAGGCCAGTCGCAACGCTGAGTAGAGCACGGGCTTGAGGGGCACATCCCACGAGGGCCGCACCTCCACGGGCTCGCCCCATTTGCGCTTGAACACCCCCACTCCCGCGAGCGAAGGGGCCAACTCGGAATCGATGCCCATGAGGTCCATGACGTGGGCCCCCTCGGACCTGAATACGTCCGCAGCTTCCCACAGCAAGCGCACAGTGGCGTCGGTGGCCCGGGCCCGCGCATTGCCCGCGGCATAGAAGTACTGGACCACACCGTCGTACGTAGTGAAGATCGCCCAGGCCACCACAGGCCCGAAAGCGCTGGCCTCGATGTCCCGCACCACGAAGACGCGTGAATGCGGCCGCAACGCCTCGATCATCGACCAGTAGACGTCAGCGTCATAGATCCCAAAACCGTCGCGCTGGGCGGTTTCGAGATAGACGTCGTACAGCTCCTCAAAGCCTTCGCGAGTGAGGCTCGGTTCTTCGGAGACGGCCACGTCGGTGCGCGCCAAAGCTTGGCGCACCGTGTACCTGAACTTCTTGTTGAGGCCCGCCAGGTAGGCGTCGGCCGGTGCGGCGAGATCAATGGTCACCGTACGGTCATACGTGGTGGTCTGTAGCAGCGGCTTCAGTTCAGATGCCCGATGCCACGCATCCAGCCGCACAAACGCGTCGCCAGGGGCTTCGGCACGCAAGTACGAGGCGAGCGCCTCGCGCAGGTGTGCCTCCTCCTGGGCGGTGGGCCTCTCACCGGCCGCAAGGTGAAGCCACCACGGAGCATGGCGCGCCCACAGATACGTAAAGCCACGGCCCTGATAGCGGGTGAGTGCCAGCAGGGCCAGTGGTTGCGCCGCATCGGACCGGGACCACACCGCGAGCCGCCGCCACGGGATACGTCCAGGTGCTCGTTGCTCGAACTCGCTCCAGGCGGGAGTCAGCTCAATGGGCATCGGCACACTGGATACGCCAGCGAGACGCATGAACTCGTTGTCGTCCACAGCCGTGATGAGCATGACTCCTCCTTTCACCGCGAGCCTAGACGCACAGCCCGCCTCGCTTATGTCGCCCGCGCCCTGTACCCTGATGCACGTGGTTTTCGCGGGGCTCCCGCCTCGTGGACTACTACTAGCGTCGCCCTCCTGCTACGGAACGTCCGTAGCCGCTTAGTCCAGAGGAGGTGGGTTACAAGTGCGCCAGTACGAAATGATGGTCATTCTCGATCCCGAGGTTGACGAGCGGACGGTGAAGCCGTCACTCGAGAAGTACCTCGCCGTCGTGACCAACGACAAGGGCACCGTCGACAACCTCGACATTTGGGGCCGCCGTCGTTTGGCTTACCCCATCAAGAAGAAGAGCGACGGCATCTACGCGGTGATTAACTTCACCTCGGAGTCGGCAACCGCCAAGGAACTTGAGCGCCAGCTCGGTCTCAACGAGACCATTCTGCGCCTCAAGCTGCTGCGGCCCGACGCTCACTAAGAAGCCGCCAACACGTCCCGACATCACCAGAACGACACGAAACCAAGGGGAATCACATGGCAGGCGAAACTCAAATCACCGTGATCGGCAACCTCACTGGCGACCCTGAACTGAAGTTCATTCAGTCCGGCGCGGCAGTGGTCAACTTCACGGTAGCGTCCACCCCCCGCACGTTTGACCGTCAGTCGAACGAGTGGAAGGACGGCGAGACCCTGTTCATGCGTTGCTCGCTGTGGCGTGAGGCCGCTGAGAACGTGGCCGAATCGCTCACCAAGGGCATGCGCGTCATTGTGACCGGCCGCTTGGTGTCGCGTTCGTGGGAAGCAAATGGTGAGAAGCGGTCTGTGACCGAGCTGCAGGTCGACGAGGTTGGTCCCTCGTTGCGGTACGCCACCGCCAAGGTGACGCGCACGCAACGTGGTGCCGGCGGGTCGGGCGGCTTTGGTGGCGGAGGCTTCTCGTCCGCTCCTGCTGGTGGATCGGACTCCGACCCGTGGGCAACCGCCCCGCCGTCGGACGAACCCCCGTTCTAATCGCGTCGGCCAGGCCCTGACAGGCCTCCGCCGCACTCATTCTTGATATTGGAGTTAAGTCACATGGCAAAGATCGATACGCGTAAGCCGCGTAAGAAGGTGAACCCGCTCAAGGCCGCCAAGGTCGACGGGATCGACTACAAGGACACCGCGCTGCTGCGCAAGTTCATCTCCGACCGCGGCAAGATCCGTTCGCGCCGCGTCACCGGTGTTTCCGTCCAGGAACAGCGCCGCATCGCCCGTGCCATCAAGGTGGCACGTGAGATGGCCCTGCTCCCCTACGCCGGCTCCGGCCGCTAAGGAGGCAGACATGGCAAAGGTCATCCTCACGCATGAAGTCAACGGACTTGGTGGCGCAGGCGACATCGTCGAGGTCAAGGACGGTTACGCCAACAACTTCCTGTTCCCCCGCCGTCTGGCCACCAAGTGGTCCGCTGGTGCGGAGAAGTCCATTGAGGCACTGCGCAAGTCTCGCCGTGAGCGTGCGCTTGCGAGCGTGGAAGAGGCCCAGGCGGCGCGCGACGCGTTGCAGGCCAACCCCGTTGTGGTGAAGGCCAACGCGGGCGACTCCGGCCGCCTGTTCGGTGCCGTTACCACCACGGACATCGCCGAGGCCATTGGCTCACGCGCCAAGGTGGACAAGCGCCGCATCCAGATCGCCCAGCCCATCAAGGCTGTTGGCGACTACCAGGTGAAGGTTGCTCTGCACGACGACATCGTTGCCACGGTGGACGTCCAGGTGGTGGCAGCCAAGTAGTTCCAGCTCCGTTGAGGAGCGCACAGCCGAGCCCCGGGAGGCGTTGTCTCCCGGGGCTTTGCTCTGTGCGAGGAGTTCTGAGTGCTCGGCCACTAAGCCGAGCACTCAAGCCCGCGCCCAAGTGACGGTGAGGGCGACACTGGTCGCCTTCGGGCCGTTGGGATTTCCGCCGCGGGTCAATCCAGCTGTCACTTGGGCGCACCGGGACGTCACGGCGGATCCATTGACTCCTCCCAAACCCTGTGGGAACTGGTCATGGAGCCCCCGATCTTTCGGCGACTCAGGGGTGCGCTCGCTGAGCAATGCTCGCTCTCGCGCGTGTCGACATGGCGCGCCCGCGACACGCCCATCAGCGACACGCCGGGAGTTTCATTCATAGCCTTATCCCCAGCGCCGACGGTCGTGAAATACCTGGTAAAGCAGGTATTAGCCGATAACATCCCTGTAAATTCACAGGCGTGTCCACAGGCGCCGAACACGCTCTCCACACCCCGTGTGCTTAAGGAGGCAAGTTGTCCACGGGTTGTCCACGGTGTCCGGTTCGGCTGGTTTGTCACCCATGCCTGCGCGCCCTAGTGTGACGTGTCAGTCCGGCGTGCGAGAGTGCTAGCAATGGGGCTACACCCGCCGCGTCCGAACCACCAGTCCCACCGAGAGGGGGTGCCATCATGTCGATAGATGAACTAGCGCCGCCATACGCGGACCGCGCCTTTGACCGGATGCCTCCCCAGAACGTGGAGGCCGAGCAATCGGTGCTTGGCGCCATGATGCTCTCCAAGGATGCGATGGCGGATGTCATCGAGGTGGTCCGCGCTACCGACTTCTACAAGCCCGCGCACGAGACCATCTTTGACACTGCGGTCAAGCTCTACAACTCGGGCGATCCGGTGGACGCCCTCACCGTGGGCGCGGAACTGCAGCGCGCCGGTGCCATTGCGCGCATCGGCGGCACTGAGTACTTGCACACGCTCATCGCGATGGTCCCTTCCGCAGCATCGGCGGGTTACTACGCCCGGCTGGTGCGTGAGCAGTCCATCTTGCGCAAGTTGGTGGAGGCTGGGACTCGCATCGCCAACATGGGCTACGACGCGGACGGTGCTGAAGTCGACGACGTGGTGGACTCTGCCCAGGCCGAGATCTTCGCTGTCACTGAGCGGCGCAATTCCGAGGACTACTTGCCCATCGGCGAGATCATGGAGCGCACGCTCGAGGAGGTGGACGCCGCATCGAGCCGAGAAGGCCAGATGCTTGGCATCCCCACGGGATTCCGCCAATTGGACGACCTCACGGGTGGATTCCAGGCAGGCCAGATGATTGTCATTGCCGCCCGCCCCGCCATCGGTAAGTCCACGCTCGGCTTGGACATAGCCCGCGCCGCCTCGGTGAGTGCCAATAAGGCCTCGGTGATCTTCTCCCTGGAAATGAGCCGCGAGGAGATCACCAAGCGCATGCTCGCCGCAGAATCTGGCGTGAAGCTCACCAAGCTCACCAAGGGACCGATGGGCCCCAATGACTGGGAGCGCCTGGCCGCCACCGCAGCGCGCGTGTCGAAGGCACCACTCTTCATCGATGACAGTCCCAACATGTCGCTCATGGAGATTCGCGCCAAGTGCCGCCGCCTCAAGCAGCAACACGACTTGTCTCTCGTGGTGGTGGACTACCTGCAACTCATGAGTTCCGGCCGCAAGGTGGAGTCCCGCCAGCAAGAGGTCTCCGAGTTCTCCCGTGCCCTCAAGCTCTTGGCCAAGGAGATCGAAGTCCCGGTGATCGCGATTTCCCAGTTGAACCGTGGTCCCGAGCAGCGCCAAGAGAAGCGACCCATGCTCTCCGACATGCGCGAATCCGGAGCGATCGAGCAGGACGCTGACATTGTGATCCTGCTCCACCGAGACGATGCCTACGACAGGGACAACCGCCCCGGCGAGGCCGACTTCATTGTGGCCAAGCACCGTTCAGGTCCCACTGACACCATCTCCGTGGCCTTCAAGAAGGACTACGCGCACTTCGCGGACATGGCTCAGGAGTTCTAGGCCAGCGCCCTACAACTCACCCTTGCGTTGCAAGTACTTCATGGCCACGTAACCCATGGGGATGCGAATCCAGTAGGCGATGAGGCGGTAGACGAGCGCCGCAGACGGTGCCACACCAGCAGGCACACCGGCCGTGACAAGACCTGTCAGCAGCGCAAAATCGATGGCGCCGATGCCGCCGGGAGTGGGCACTGCGGCGGCCACCGCGTTGGACAGGAAGAACACGATGGCCACGTCGATGATCGGCAGGTCCTGGCCAAAAGCCTGAAGCACGCTGTGGAACGCACCCACAAACGCCACAGTCAGGATCAGATTGCCCGCGATGCCCAGGGCCAGGCGCCACGGTTGCCCCAGCACTTCAGACAGGCGCGGCCACGTTTGGCGCACCATGGGCATGATCCTCTTGGCTACCCAATGGCGCACGCCGGGAAGAATCAAGGCCGCAGCGATGACGGCCGCCGTCACGCCCACACCGATGAGGATGCCTGTGCTGGGCAATCGGGCCAAGGTGCCTTGGGAGCCAGTAGCTAGGGTGAGCACCACCAGGCCTAGAAGCGTCACCACGATGCCACTCACTTGGACCAGTGCCACGGTGGCGGCGGCCAAGGGGGTGGCTACATTGCGCTTGGTGAGCAACCTCAAGTTCATGGCTGCGGGGCCCACGCCCGCAGGCACTGCCAGCGCCACGTAGGCGGCGGCCACTTGCACCAAGAGCACGCGGTTCCACGGCAGCTTGATGGGGCTGAACGCCACCATGGCCAACGTGGCACCAAAGAAGCTCAAGAGCGACCAGCCCAGCGCCACCACCAACCACCAAGGGTTGGCGCGCTGCACGGCGTCGATCACTTGCTGAGTATTGAAACTGGTGAGCACGATGGCTACCGCCACGACACCCAGAATCAGCAGGAGCACGGTGCGCAATCCAAAGCGGGTGATGTTCTCCCGCTCAAGTTCCGCGACCGGCAGCTTCTCAACGATCTTGGAACGCAGGTCGTTGAGGCTCGTACCGCTCGCCCGCAGCGCGGCGCGCGTGGAGCGCGGCAAGGCGATGCCTTGGAGTAGCGGAGCAAACTGCTCTACGTCGTGCTCATCGAGCGCGCGCAGAGCCGAGGCCACTGCGCGCTCCACTCCCACCTGGGCCGCAAGCATCGACACCACTTGGGCATTGTCGATGCGCTTGGCCAAAGGAGAGGTGGCCACCTCGCCAAACTCCCAACTGGACAGCCACACCACCGGGGCGTCCACGGCGTCGTCGTGGCCCACGAGGACTGTGTCCGCGGAAAGCGAGCGGTGGGATATACCGGCGTGGTGGGCCTTGGTGACCTGATCCCACACGGCGTCCAGTACCGCGTCGGTGATCTCATCCACGGGGGTATCTGAGAGTGGCCGGACGCCAATGGGGCGTTGGTAGACGATGATCATCGTGTCGCGCGCTTGAGCCATGCCCAGCACACGCGCACTCCTGACACCGGCGTTGCGAGCGGCGTACGAGACCAGAGCTGTAGCCTCCGCCGTGTGCCGCAACGAGACATCGGCACGGGCATTGATACCCCGCAAGCGCACTGAACTCCACAAGCGCGCGAGGAAGCCAGCCACGTGCTGGTCACCATCCAGCGCGACTACCAGCAACTGGTGGTTCTCCACGGTGTTCAGCGCGTACACACGTCCGTGGCGAGTACGACCCAGAGCGGAGGAGACCTCGTCGAGCTCTGGGGGAGCAAAGGCTGAAGTGGGATCCGAGCGCACGAGAAGTTTTGGCTCAAAGCCTGCGCGGCGAATTCCATCCACCAGCGCGTCGCCGTACGCGCGATCCGCCGTGGACCCAAGCGCCCAGCGGAAGCTCAATCCTGCCAAGCGGCCGATGAGGACGGTCGCAAGAGCGGCGGGCAAAGTGACGATGCCGGAGATGACACCCACGGCGAGGGAGATCCACAGCAAGTTCCATGACATACCAAGTGGACGACTGGAGGAACGACGCCCGGCTGCCGTGAGTAGCGCAGCCACGCCCGAAATGTACGGCGGCAACGCCACCACACGCTCACCTTCGCTCAGCAATGACAGCGACCGCACCAGCTCAGCAGCGCCGTAATGCGTCGCGAGCCACCACGCAAGTAGCGCGAACAGAAAGCCCAAGATGGCCGCGCCGAGCACCTCCAGAATGCGACGGGGCTCGCGGCGCACGGCAAGGTCAATGACGACCACTCCAGGCAACACCAGAGTGACGATGCCGGAGAAGATGTTGACTGGCGCCACCAGCAGTCGCTGGAGCACATTCGAGATTCCTTGGACGTCACTCGTGATGCCCTCGGTGGTGCCCTCCGCATAGGCGCCGATCAGCAGCACAATCGCGATGCCGAACACCGTGCCCAACAGAGCGATGGCATCGGTGACGCGGTGGACGCGCGTCTGGGGGGTGTCGATCACCTGCGCCTTGCGCGGGGGTGCCTGAACCTCGGACGAAGTGGGCGCAACGAGCGTCAAGTCCGCACCCGGCGGGGTGTCGCCCCCGGCGTTGGGCGCGGCAGGAGCGTCGGCGGCCATGAACCGAGTCTAGGACGGGTGGGCGGGTGCTTGGTCAGATGGCGTTGAGCGCGTCGAGCCACTCTTGGGGAAGCACCTCGGGGCCCACAAACGAGACAGCGTCCAGGAGCCAGTGCGCAACGATGAGCGGCGCCAAGCGTTTGGTCTTGAGGTACACCCACACAAACACCACGCCCATCACCACGTTGCCGAGCGCCATGGGCCAGCCTTGGTAGAGGTGGTACGTGCCTCGCAGGAGCGCCGATGCCACGATGATCGCAGGCACGCGCCATCCCAGATCCTGCAGCCGGGTCACGAGATAACCCACCACAATGACCTCCTCCACCAGGCCGGCGACGGCGGCGGAGGCAAGCAAGATGGTGGCCGACCACCATAAGTCCGGGAGCCCGTTGGTGTTGATGCGCACGCTCTGGCCGATGGCTCGACCAAAGGCGTAGAGGCCCAAACCAGGGATGCCGATCAGGGCGGCCAGCCCGGCGCCCATGGCCAGATCCCTCCACCACGAGCGGGGAGTGCCATCCTCGTTGGTGCGGGTGAGCTTGAGGCGCTCGAGCGCTCGCGGACCGTTGGCTCCCAACAAGTAGATAGCAAGCGCCACCGGCATCAGGCCAAAGCCAATCCTTAGCACTTGGTAGATAAGGTCCAGCCAGTCCACTCCTGAATAGGACGGATTGAGGGTGGTGGACTGTTGGCCCACAGGAGTCTCAGCTAGGAGCCGCTCGATGAACCGCACCACCGCGTACACGGCGCTTTGGCCGAGCGAGAGCCCCAGCACTATCAGTACCTCGGCGCGGAGGCGCGGCCGCGACGGCAAGGTGAGCACAGCGTCGGCGTGAGGCGTGGGCGGAGGGGGCGCGGTGGTGTCCATGGTCACGCTCAGAGTAACGAGCACCCAACGATTCGCGTGCCAGGTTCCGTTCTCAGGTTGACTAGCCGTAAGGAGGCGGGCGTGGCGCGTTGGGAACCGGTGCTGGAGCAAGTGATGCGAGAGAGGTCGCCGCGTTTGCTTTCGTACGCCGTGTTGTTGACGGGCAACGACGCTGAGGCGGAGGACATCCTGCAAGACGCTTTGGTGCGGGCGTTCTCCAAAGGCCGCACGTTCGAGAACGTCAATCTTGCCGAGGCGTACGTGCGCCGTGCCATTCCCAGCGTGTTCATTGATCGGTTGCGAACTAGGAGGGCAGCTCGCAACGCGCATGACAAGCAGGTGGTGGGTCTCGAAGAGGCGGTGACGGGTCACGATGCGGACGGTGCGATGGACGTGCGCGCGGCGCTGGGGCAATTGCCTCCGCGCGAGCGCGCGTGCATCGTGTTGCGTTTCTACGACGACTTGACGGTGCCGCAAATCGCGGCGCGCTTGTCTCTCGCGGAGGGAACGGTCAAGCGCTACTTGGCCGATGCCTCGGCGCGGCTAGCTGTCTTGCTGGGTACGGACGCCGACTGGCGTGAGGAACGGGACACGGTGCGGGTGGTTGCGCCCGCCAAGGGAGGTCGACGATGAACACTCTTCAGGAGCGTTTGGGTGTAGTCGTGGAGGCTGACGCCGCACGGTTCTCCGGCGAGGAGTTTGCCGACGCGTGGGGCGGCGACGTGGCCGGGCGCGTGAAGCGTCGGCGCCAAGTGCGGGCCGCTGCGTATAGCGGAGGGACGATGCTCGCCGCTGGGGCTTTGGTGATCGGTGGGGTCAAGTTGCCATGGGGGACGTTTGCCGGGCCGGCTGGTGTGGGTGGGGTGGACTGCGTGACGGTAACGCCCAGCGCTGCCGAGAGCATTGTCTACACAGAGACAGTGGCAATCGAGGGTGGCGCGGCAAGCTGGGCGATTCCTGGGCGCGAGCTAGAAGAGGCCACGCGATACACGTTGACGTACCCGAGCGACCGGGTGGAAAGGGGCGTCACTGTTACGTCGCCCGACGGCACCCCACTGGAACTTGAATTCGATGCCACGGGTGAAGCCACATTCGTTGGCGAAGACGGCAGGGTCGTGGTTGTCACTCTCTCCGAGGGTGAGAACTCGATCCTCACCGTCGTGAAATCAAACGCCAACGAGGTGCAAGCCTCGCCGAGTGCGTCGGCGGACTGCGTCACGCCGACTCCCTCGCCGGCAGTCTCAGCGATGCCGAGTCCTAGCCCGAGTCCGTCGCCTTCCACCAGTTGGTCGGACGCCCAAGACGTCTCCTCGCCTTTCCAGTGCGGCTTTGAGTTTCCCTCATCGGTGGGAAGCACCGGGCCGATCGCGGTGGAAGCTGTCGAATGGTTTGCCCCTGAAGCCGCCGAAGAGCGCATCCGCTCCCAGTACGCCGACCCTGAGGACGCGCTGTTGCAACTCTCGGGCGATCCAGTGCCGGTGCTGGTGTTCTCGACGACTCCGTCGTGGGCGTCCGAGCGCGAAGAGTGGATACTCATTGGCGGCGATCCCGCAGTCGAGGGCGTCGGCCTCTTCGGGACAAGCAATGACCCTGCCGCAACGGCCGGGCTCGTGAGTGGCGTGCAGTTCGTCCTCGAGTCGGCGGATAAAGTCATCGCCGTTCCCGACTTCACAGCGCTCCCCTCTGGGGTCGCGAGTCAGTACTTCGAATCGAACGGTCGAGCGAGCGCGCGGATCTATGGCTTGGACCTCACGGTGGCCTTTGCTGCGTGCCCGGGAGTCGATCAGGCTGACCTTGCAGGCGCCCAAGCGGTGGCGGTTGCTGGCACGCAGGGATTCGATGCAGACGGGACGATCGAAGGGCCCTACTACGCGTGGAGATTCATCACGCGCGACTAGGTGCGCTCAGTCGAGGTAGTCGTCCACCAGCTTCTCGGCAAGCCCCACATACGTCCCAGGCGTGAGCGCCGCCAACCGTTCAGCAACATTGGACGGCAAGCCAAGGCCAGCCACAAACTCCCGCACTTCCACAGCACCCACACGGCGTCCGCGCGTCAAGTCACGCAAGGTCTCGTACGGGTTGTCCATCCCGGGCACACCAGCAATTCCGGCGGCGCGCATGGCGGACTGGATGGGTTCCGCGAGCACTTCCCAGTTGGCGTCGAGGTCCGCCTCCAGCGCGGCTGGGTTCACGTCAAGCCCAGCCAATCCTCGGCGCACGTTGTCGATTGCCAGCAGTGAGTGCCCAAAGGCCACGCCGATGTTGCGCTGAGTGGTGGAGTCCGTCAGGTCCCGTTGCATGCGGCTCGTGACTAGCGTGGAGCCGAGCGTGTCGAGCAACGCCGCGGAGATCTCCAGGTTGGCCTCCGCATTCTCAAAGCGAATCGGGTTCACCTTGTGCGGCATGGCCGAAGACCCGATGGTCCCTTGGCCGCGCACTTGCGCAAAGAATCCCAGCGAAATGTACGTCCACACGTCGGTAGCGAGGTTGTGCAGGATGCGTCCAAAGCGGGCGACGTCCGCGTACAGCTCCGCTTGCCAGTCGTGAGACTCAATCTGCGTGGTCAGCGGGTTCCACGTCAGGCCCAGGCCCTCGACAAAACCGCGAGACACCGCCACCCAGTCGGTGCCGGGCACCGCCGCCGCGTGCGCCCCAAACGTGCCGGTCGCGCCGTTGATCTTGCCCAAGTACTCGGCCGCTTCAACGCGTCGCAACTGCCGCCGCAACCTGTGGGCGAGCACCGCCAACTCCTTGCCAAGCGTGGTGGGAGTGGCTGGCTGGCCGTGAGTCCGCGCCAGCATCGGCTGCGACTTGGAAGCGCGCGCCATGGCGGCGAGTCCGTCAACAAGGCCCGATGCCGCGGGCAGCCAGACGTCGCGCACCGCGCCTTGCACCATGAGCGCGTAGCTGAGGTTGTTGATGTCTTCGGACGTGCATGCAAAGTGCACGAGCTCGCTGAGCGACTCGAGCGAAGTCCCCGCAAGCCTGCGCTTGATGTAGTACTCGATGGCCTTGACGTCGTGAACCGTCTCGCGCTCGATCTCCGCGTGCTCGGCGATTCCGTCCGGCCCAAACTCAGCAGGGATGGCGCGCAGCAGGGCGGTCTCGTCAGCGGTGAGGGCGCGCACCCCTGGCAGCGCCGCGGTGGCGCACAAGTGGATGAACCACTCGACTTCCACATGCAGGCGCATGCGGTTGAGCGCGGGCTCAGACAAGTGATCGACCAGCGGCGCCACGGCACCGCGGTAGCGGCCATCAAGCGGACCGAGTGCGATGTCGTGCTCGGCGAGGGTGGCCCACTCCCGCGCATCGGGGGCGGTGGGGGGCGTCACAAACTCATTGTTTCACGGATCGCCCGCAGGCGGTTCGTGGGTGGTGTCAAGTGGCCTGATCCCGTGGCCCCTTCTGCTTGTTCTGGAGCTCTTGGAGTACCTAACCTGGCGGAACCCTGCGAACGCGAGCGCGACCAACAGCCAACCGAGGATCGCGCCGATTGTATTGAGTAATACGTCGTCCAAGGCGGTGACCCGATTAGTCAGAAACATAAACTGGGACACCTCGATCGCGACGGAGCCCAGAAAAGCGATAGCGGATGTGAACTTCAGTCCCGCTCCGAAGAAGGCACTACAAAGCACGCCTAGAGGGGCAAACATGATGACGTTGAGCACCACTTCGATAACGGTGCCGGACGATATGGCGCGGACAACTGAGTCACCGGGCATCCACGCAACAGGAATGCGGTACTCGACTCTCGCTGGATCATAGGAACTAGTAGTGAAGCCCGTGGCGTAAAGCACGAGGAGAGTCCAGATCCCGATGCCAACGATGCCCGCACCATATCGAACGGCGCGCACCCAATTCACGAGACGCTAGCGTACCCCGTGTGCGTAGTGAGACCTGCCAAGCTGTTGTCAAACCTCAGGCGCAGGAGATTGCTGGAGTTGACTGGTGTGACGCCAGTGAACGTAAGCGTTTGGCTGTAGTTGTTCGAATCCGCGCGCTCTTGAGTTGTTAGGTTGTGCCAACTGCAGATGCCAAACAGACACCTGCGCTCTTGGATCCTCACGTTGAAGTGGTCATCCGCGTTCGCACAATCCTGGCTCCCTCCGATGCTCACCCGGTGGCCTCCCGACGGTTCGGCAGTTTTCCACAGATTGCCTGGAGACCGGGCGCGGGGGCATGACCCGGCCCTAGCGTCGGCGGCATGACATGGCAACCAGACACCTACGGCCTAGGCACGCGCGCGGGCTGGAGTCCAAGCTGGGCACCGCCGGACGCTCGGCCCGGATTCGCGGTGGACCGCACCCAGTTACTCGTGGCCGCCGACGCCGTGACGCAGGCCATCACTCGCCTCCAGTGCGCGCAAGAGACGGAATGGAAGTCCGTTGCGGCCGATCACATGCGCACTGAACTGTACGGCGCTATCCAGGGGCTGCGCGCTATCAGTACGGCTATCGATGACGCGCTCGATGACGTTGGGTCGCTCAACTTCTCCGGCATGTATGGGCTGAACTGATGGATACCGAGCAAGAGATGGTGCGCGAAACCACGCTTGTTCCCACCCAAACCCACACCGCTCCCGGCGAGACCATCTCCGTGGCAGGCGGGGTTGCGGGCCACGTGGCGTTGACCGAGGACTTGCACGCGGCGGCGCAAGCGATTGATGATGCCGCGACGCTTCTCATGGAGGCCACCATGTGGTCCCTTGCGACGGAGAACCAGATCGATAGCCTTCCTTACGCCTTGATGCCGGACCAGGAGTGGCAGAGGACCAAGGCGCAATGTTCGGTGGCCGCCGTTATGGCCGGACCCACCGGCACTAAGCGTGCTGAGGAAGTTCTGACCGAGATGAGCGACCGTCTGCGTGTCACGGTGACCGCCATGGAAGAGGCGGAGACGGCGGCGTTCCGAACCATCTCCAGCGTGGCGCGCGTCAAAGCAGCGATTGCGGACCTTGCTGGCATGCCGGCATACCTCACGCGGGGGCTCGCTTGGGGAGTGTGGTCCTCAGTGCCCGTGAACATGGCGTTGCGGGCCGGCCCTGGCGACCCTGTAGGCGACGCCCTGAATCCCGGAGTGCCCCAGACCTCCGGCATCGTCAACCGAGATGTACTGGATGGGCTGGGCCTGATTGTGAACGACGCTGCGTATCGGTCCATGGTCATACTGCTTGCCGCGCGGCTCGCACTTGAGGAGTTGCGTTGGCTCGAGCCGAAGTACCTCACCATGTCCAGGCGGGATGGCCTCTTTGCGGATCGACACCCGTCCGAATCACTCGCGGACGTGGTCACGACAGTGCGCGATATCGAGGAGCTGGGAGACGGATCCGTAGCGATTCAACGCGTCCCCAGCGCCGATGGAGACAGATACATCGTCACCATCCCGGGAACACAGGATTGGTGGGTTCGCAGCGGAAACACCAACGACGCGCAAGCGGATGCGGCAGCGATGGCAGGGCAGATGACCGCGTCCATGCAAGCCGTGGTGGACGCGATGGTGGTCGCGGGTATCCCCGGCGACGCTGAAGTCATGCTTGTTGGCCACAGCCAAGGGGGAATCAACGCTATGGCGCTGGCTTCTGCGCCGTGGTTCACCCAGCGCTTCAACGTCACCCATGTGGTGACGACCGGCGCGTGCGTCGCGCGCTTTGAGACGCCGCCCCACATTCAGTCACTGCACATCGAGCACCCAGAGGACATCGTCCCCGGCCTAGACATGATGCCCAACCCTGACCGCCCCAACCAGACCACAGTCACCCACGCGATTTCGCAGTCCACCGACCCTGCACTAGTCGCCATGGGCCAAACCATTGGCGGGGCCCACCACCTCAACGGCTACATCGCGTCTACCGAGATTGCTGAGTCCGGCATCTCGGGGTCAGTGGATGCGTTCAAGGATTCAGCGCAGGGCTTCCTGACGGGCGGTCCAGGCGTCACCACCACGGTGTACACCCAGGAGGTGACGCCGCTGCATCACGTGCCGTACCTGGCGCACCAATAGCGCCGGGCCGTGCGACCTACTTCTTGTTGGACTTGCGCAGAATCGCCTCGAGGATCGACATGGTGATCGAGATCACCAGCGCGGCCAGAAGCGTCTTCCAGAACCCGCCAATGGTGAGTTCCACAAAGTCAAAGAGTCCCGTGAACCACGAGGTCAGCCACAGGCTGAACCATGCGATCACCAAATAGAACAGGCCCAACGTCAACACCAGCAACGGGATGGACAGCACGGTGATGATCGGCTTGATGATGGCGTTGATGCTCACGAGCACCAGGCCCACAAAGAGGAAGACGAGGATGCGCTTCCACCACTCGTCAGTGCCACCCTCGACCACCAGGTCAAGCGGGAGCAAGGTGGCGAACCAGACGGCGACGGCTGCGATGGCAACTTTGAGCACAAACTTCATACCTTGATCATGTCACAGGCTGGCATGCTGGGGGCGTGAATCTTCCCGTTCCCTTGCCTCACATCGCAGCCCTGCCTCGCTACGTGCCGGGAGCTCGAGGCGCCGCGGATCAGGCACCGCCCATCAAGTTGTCCTCCAACGAGAACCCGCTGCCGCCGTTGCCTTCAGTGATGGAAGCGATCAATAAGGCGGGCGGCGCCATCAACCGCTACCCCGACATGTTCGCCGTGGAACTCACCGAGCGGATTGCCGGGAACGCAGGCCTCAGCGCCGAGCAGGTGGCAGTGGGCGGAGGATCGGTGGCGGTCCTCGCCCACATCCTTCAGGCCTACGCGGGCCTCGGCGACGAGGTGGTCTACGCCTGGCGCAGTTTTGAGGCGTACCCCATCCTTACCCACGCTGTAGGTGCCACGCCGGTGGCTGTGCCGCTCGCGGCATCGGCCCGGCATGACCTTGAAGCGCTCGCGGCGGCGGTGACTGGCAAGACTCGCGTTCTGCTGGTGTGCTCACCCAACAACCCCACCGGGCCGGCAGTGCACGCCGACGAGTTCGCGGAGCTCATGAGCGCCGTTCCTTCGAGCGTGCTGGTGGTGCTTGACGAGGCCTATCTGGAGTTCGTGACGGACCCCCGTGCCGTGCGTGGCGCCGACGTCCTCGGCCGCTGGCCCAATCTGCTGGTCCTGCGCACCTTCTCCAAGGCCTACGGATTGGCCGGCCTGCGCGTGGGTCACGCACTGGGCCCGGCGGACCTCATTGCTCCCGTGCGCTCGTGCGTCACTCCCTTCTCTGTCTCCGCGGTGGCGCAACTGGCCGCTGTCGCTTCCCTGGATGTGGAAGACGAGCTGCTGGAACGGGTTGCAGGAATCGTCGCGGAGCGCACCCGGGTTCTGGGCGACCTTGCGGACCAGGGCTGGAGTATTCCCGATGCCCAGGGCAACTTCTTCTGGATCGCGGCAGGCGACGACGCTGCGGACTTAGCCGCCCATCTCGCCACCCGGGAGCCCTCCGTGCTGGCAAGGCCCTTTGCCGGAGACGGGGTGCGCATCAGCATCGGCACGTCTCTGGAGAACGATCAATTGCTCTCAGCGTTGGCGCACTACTCCAAGCGCGTGTAGAAACGAAGTAAGTCCACCACGCGACCCGAGGAGTCATCATGCTGTTCACTGCGAATGACCCAAGTTCAGTCACCGAGAACGCCACCGAGACGGCACTGTCCTGGATAGAGACCGCCGGCGCCTGGGCGCTCGTCCTGGGCATCCTGTACTTCTTGTTGTGGCTCGTGGCGGCTATCGCCATTGCCAAGAAGGCTGGCTACTCGGGCTGGTGGGGTGCCCTGTTCATCCTCGTGCCATTCATTAGTTGGGTGCTCTTTGGGCTCTTCGCCATCCTCAAGTGGCCTGTCACCAAGCAGCGCGATGAGGCGCAAGGGGTAGTGAGGGGCAATGACCTGACCTTGCCCAGCGAAGAGCGCGCCGCTATCAAGGAGGCTGAGCGCAAGCAGGCGATTGAGGATCAGGCGCGCCGCAATATGGAGAAGGCGCAGGCTGAGCGCATCAAGGCGGAAGAGGCCAAAGCTCGATTTGTGGCCGCCAATAAGGCGAGGAACGGAGCAACGTCGGCGGACACCACACCTGCGCCGACCGGTGCCACGTCCACGCCGGTCGAGGCCAAGACCGGACCGTCCGCAGGAGTCCCAGCTAAGGCAGTGCCCGCCTCGGGCGAGATTGCGTCCTCGGACGGCGTGAAGAAGCCCGCCAAAGACGCTTAACACAAACACTTGCGAACCTACGGTGCCGTAGCCTACGCTTGCGTAAGTTAGCGCGGGGAGGTCCCGCGCAGGTGGCGCGCGCCACCTAGTCCCCAGGGGGTGCCATGGCGGCTCAAGGCCCGTTGTCCGAAGAAGGACTCATCCGCCTGCTCGATCATCACGGCGAGCGCCTTGCCCACGAGGAGTACGACTCCTACGCTGCAGACCTCACTCCAGAGCGCCTGCGCGAAATGTGGCGAGACATGAAACTGACTCGAGCCTTCGACACCGAGGCCACGAGCTTGCAGCGCCAGGGCGAGCTGGGCCTGTGGGTGCCTTCGCTGGGACAAGAGGGCGCGCAGATCGGCTCCGCCTACGCCTTGCGCCCCAAGGACTACGTGTTCCCCAGCTACCGCGAGCACGGCGTAGCCCTATACCGCGGCGTAGACCTGCCAGGTGTGTTGCGCATGTTCCGCGGTCTTGAGCACAGCTCGTGGGATCCCACTGCCCACAATTTCCACGTCTACACGCTCGTCATTGGAGCCCACTCCTTGCACGCGGTGGGCTACGGCATGGCCATGGACCGTGACGGCCTGGTGGGTTCCGGCAACCCTGACAACGACGCCGCAGTGATTTGCTATTTCGGTGACGGCGCTACGGCCCAGGGTGACGTGAACGAGGCGCTCGTCTTTGCGGCTGTCAATGACGCCCCGGTGGTGTTCTTCTGCCAGAACAACCAGTTCGCCATCTCCGAGCCCACCACCCGCCAGTCCAAGGTTCCGCTCGCGCAGCGCGCATCGGGAGTGGGCATCCCGGGTCTGCGCGTGGACGGCAACGACGTCATCGCCTCCTATGCAGTGACGAATTGGGCGATGCAACACGCTCGATCGGGCGCCGGTCCCGTGTTCATCGAGGCCTTCACCTACCGCATGGGTGCGCACACCACGTCCGACGACCCCACTCGCTACCGCACCCGCGCAGACGAGGACTATTGGCGCGAACGCGACCCCATCGCACGGCTTGAGTCCTACCTCACGGGCATCGGCGAACTGAGCGACGAGTACCGCGCAGAGGTTGCCGAACTGTCACGCGAACTGGGTGTGCGGACCCGCACCATCGCCAAGGCGGCCCACCCTGGCGATCCGGTGCAGATCTTTGACCACGTCTACGCCGAGCCTCACGCCACCGTGGATGATGAGCGGGCATGGTTTGACCGATACCAGAACTCCTTTGTTGAGCCGGCAGGAGGACACCGATGAACGACACCATCAACGCTTCCTCCACCGCGATTGCCAACGAGTCCCTCGACGCGATACGTACCCTGACGCTCGCTGGTGCTATCAACGCTGGCCTGCGCGCCGCCATGGAACGCGACCCCAAGGTGCTCCTCATGGGCGAGGACATCGGTGCCCTGGGTGGCGTGTTCCGTGTGACGGACGGTCTCCATAAGGACTTTGGGGCCCACCGCGTCATGGACACCCCGCTTGCCGAGTCCGGCATCGTGGGCACCGCGATCGGTATGGCCATGGCCGGCTACCGCCCCGTGGTGGAGATTCAGTTTGACGGCTTCATCTTCCCGGCCTTTGACCAGATCACCACCTCTCTGGCCAAGATTCACTACCGCACCAAAGGCAAGATCCAGGTTCCCGTGGTCATCCGCGTACCCTTCGCTGGCGGCATCGGCGCCGTGGAGCACCACTCCGAAAGCCCCGAAGCGCTTTTTGCCCACACCGCCGGTCTGCGCATCATCTCGCCCGCAAACCCGCAAGACGCGTTCGACATGATCCAGCAGGCCATCGCTTCGCCTGACCCTGTCCTGTTTCTCGAGCCCAAGGCGCGCTACTGGGACAAGGGCCAAGTAGACGTCACCCGCGCTTCGGCCCAGCTTGCGGGTCCCGATGCCGCGAGTAACGCCACCGCTGAAATGGGCCACGCGCGCATCGCCCGCGAAGGTGCCGATGTCACGATCCTCGCGTACGGCCCCACCGTCCGCACCGCCATGCAAGCCGCCGATGTCCTCGCCGGCGAAGGCTCCTCCGCCGAAGTGATCGACCTGCGCTCCATTTCCCCTTTGGACATCGACACCGTCCTCACCTCCGTCAAGAAGACCGGTCGCGTGGTGGTGGTGCACGAGGCACCGTCCGCCTTTGGCCCCGGCGCCGAGCTCTCGGCTCGCATCATGGAAGACGCCTTCTTCCACCTCCACGCACCTGTGTTGCGCGTGGGTGGATTCCACACGCCTTACCCCGGCAGCAAGTACGAACACGACTACCTTCCCAGCCTGGACCGCCTGCTCGACGCGGTCGACAAGGTCCTGGCCCACTAGGAGAGCGCCGATGCCTACCTTTGAACTTTTCCCTTTGCCCGATGCCGGTGAAGGACTCACCGAAGCAGACATCATCACGTGGCGGGTCGCCGTGGGCGACCGCGTGGAAGTGAACCAGCCGCTCGTCGAAATCGAGACTGCCAAGTCGCTCGTGGAATTGCCTTGTCCCTTTGACGGAGTGGTGACTCGACTGCTTGCCACGGAGGGACAGACCGTTGAGGTGGGTGTTCCCATCGTGGAGTTTGACGTGGATCCTGATGGGGCTGCGCCTGCGCCCGTTGCTTCTGACTCGTCGCTTTCCTCTTCTGAGTCTTCTGAATCTTCTGAAGACAGGGGTACGTACGCCCCTCCGGCTCCGGCCGTTTCCGCCGCCCCGGCACCTGAGGCACCCTCGGGGGAGGCATCAGGCGCTGTTCTTGTGGGGTATGGCGTCAAGGCCGGGTCTGCCCATCGTCGGGCGCGAAGTGCGGATGCCCTCGAGGACATCGGTGGTGCCGGAGACGTGGAGTACCCGGTGTTGGCCAAGCCGCCCGTGCGCAAGTTGGCGCGGGACTTGGGCATCGATCTGACCACCGTGACTCCTTCTGGGCCTGGTGGAGTGGTGACTCGTGAGGACGTGGAGCAGCACGCTGCCGCTACGGCACCCCGCGCGCTCGCGACCTATGAGGGGGATGACCAGCCGTGGTTGGAGTCGGGCTACACCACTCCGGATGGCCGCTCTACTCGCGTGCCCGTGAAGTCGGTGCGTAAGCGCACGGCTGAGGCAATGGTGCGCTCGGCATTTACTGCGCCTCACGTCACGGTGTTCCAGACGGTGGATGTCACCGAAAGCATGAACCTCATCGCCAAGCTCAAGCAGGACAAGAACTTTGCTGACATCCGCGTGACGCCGCTGCTCTTGGTGGCCAAGGCGCTACTCCTCGCGGCTCGCCGTCACCCAGAGATCAACGCCTCGTGGGATGAGGAAGCCCAAGAGATCGTCTACAAGCACTACATCAACCTCGGCATCGCGGCCTCCACGCCGCGTGGCTTGGTGGTGCCCAACATCAAGGACGCCCACCGCTTGCCCCTGTACGCGCTTGCGGCCGAGTTGCAGGAGCTGACCATCCAGGCGCGCGCGGGCAGGCTCACGCCCGCTCAACTGAGCGACGGCACCATCACCATCACCAACGTGGGTGCCTTGGGCATCGACACGGGAACCCCCATCCTCAACCCAGGCGAGGCCGCAATCCTTGCCTTTGGCGCAGTGCGGCAAATGCCCTGGGTTCACGACGGCGAGATCCAGGTGCGTTCAGTGACTCAGTTCGCGCTGAGCTTTGACCACCGACTGGTCGACGGTGAACTCGGCGCTCGCGTGCTTGCGGATGTGGCTCGAGTGATGAACGAGCCGGCTCACGGCCTCCTCTGGAGCTGAGCGTGAGCGGCGCGCGGCCTGGCTGGGCCCAGGACGAGCGCCGTGACCGTGATCATGTAGCGGCCGTTGTCCTCGAGTGGATCGAGGCGTGCGACTCACCGCTCTATGTCCACTTGGCGCGGCAGTGCGCGCAAGACCGGGACATGCTCGCTCTCATTGCGCGCATCGACAACGTGCCGCCCATGAACTTGCTGTTTGGTGCAGTCAAACTCATCATTACCAGGGACGATGCCCTGGCCGCCTGGTACCCGCACCTCGCCGGGGAGGGGGCAAGGGACGTGGACGCCGACGTCTATCCCACGTTCCGTGCTTTTGCGCTGGAGCACGCGGAGTTCGTAGAAGAAGTGGGCCGCACTCGCCGCACGCAGACCAATGAGGTGGGCCGCGGAGCTGCCTTGATGCCATGGATTGCGACCGAGGCGCAACGGCTCAACCGGTTGTGCGCAACCCCGGGGGCGCCCGTGCACTTGGTGGATGTCGGCGCATCGGCGGGTATCAACCTATGTCTGGACCGCTTTGACTATTCATATTCGGGTCAACGGGTGGCGGCCCCTCGCCCTGCCAGTGCGCGGGTGATGCTCGAGTGCGAGAACCGCGGCCGCTTCACCTTGCCCATCGCTCCACCTGGCGTGGGCGAGCGGATCGGGCTGGACCTCAATCCGCTAGACGTCACCGACCCTGAGCAAGTGGCGTGGCTCGAGGCGCTCGTCTGGCCTGGCCACGAGGATCGACTTGGACGCTTGCAGGCTGCAGTCGCGATCCGTCTGGAGACCGATGTGACGCTCATCGCAGGTGACGCGGCGGACACACTGGCCGCCTTGGCTCAGGCTCTTCCGCCTGGCCCGGTTGTAGTGTTCCACTCAGTGATGGCCTACCAACTGAGCCCGGCTCAGCGGGAGGGTCTCGACGATGCCGTGGAGCATCTGGCATCGAGCCGGCCAGTGGGGAGGGTGGCGATGGAACCGCTTGGCATCAGCAAGACTCCTGAGCTGCGAGTGGGTCTGCGCTTGGACACTGCGCACGTGGTGGCACGGGCCCACCCGCACGGGCGATGGCTGGACGTGCCGTGACGCGTCCTGCCGATTCGCCGTGGAATTCAGGGCCCGTCTCTTTGTGGAGTCATCGCAAGTCCTTGGACGGCTTTCTCCTGGCTGCGTTCGGCCCCCTCATGGTGGCCGTCGGAGTCGCCATTCTCGTCACGGGTGCCCCCATTGGCTTCTTGCCCGTCGGTGCTGGACTCATCGCCGTCGTGGTGACGTGGTATCGCGCGCGCCAGAGTCTGGGTCGAGTCCCATCCCTCAGCGGTCACGTGCGTGACGGAGTGCCTGAACTGATCTCACCTCCGCCGGTGGGCCTCATGAGGTACAGGGTGCTGCCGCTGCACTCAGGCGAGGTGGAGATCGTGGAGTGGATATCCCGGTTGGGAGACAACTTGTCGCCCCGGTGTGAGGTGACGCTCTTGTCAGGCGACAAGAGAACGAAGGTGGCCATGGACGGCGCGTTCACCGAGTGGGACTTCAACTTGCTAAGCGAGTGGTGCCGCTCCAAGGGAGTGCGCGTGGTGCCCGAGCGATTTGAACTGTTGCCACCGCCGCGTGTCGAATACTCCCGTGCGTCGTCCTAGGCCAGCAGGTTCGCCGCTGGCGCTGAAGGTGAACTAAAGACCCACGCCCAGTTCGTGATCCCCGTCACGGATGGTTTCCAGTCCCGACTTCTCTCGCAGCGGAAGCTGAGGCACGAGTAGCGCAAAGATGAGCGCGGCCATCGTGATGAAGGAAGAGATGAAGATGACATCCGTAATGGAGTCCGCAAAGCCTTCTTCAAACGGAGCAGCGAGCACCGGGTCAAGGCGCTGAATGAAAGAAGTGTCATCCAGCGAAATGCCTGCCTCTTCGGCGCCCTCGAGCGAGCCGCTAGTGATCACGCCGATGACTGCTGCGTTGAGCGGGTCTTCCAGCACGGCCGGGTCGGCAAGCGCGGCCTGGAACTGCGGGGTGGGCGCGGCCTTCTCAAACTCGCTGGCGATGTTGCCCGCCACCGTGGAGAACATGATGGACAAGAACACGGCTGTGCCCAGCGAGCCACCGATCTGCCGGAAGAACATCACGGACGCGGAGCCGGTGCCCATGTCCCTGGGTTCCACAGCGTTTTGCACGGCGAGCATGTTGGGTTGCATCACGCCGCCCAGGCCCAAGCCAAACACAGTGGCACCAATGGCAAGGTGCCACAGCGGACTGTCCGCGCTGAGCGTGGACAAGTACAGTCCAGCCACCACCAACAGCGAGATGCCAATCACGGGGAAGATCTTGTAACGCCCTGTGGCGTGAATGACCTTGGCGGAGACCACACCCATGATGAGAATGCCCACGGTAAACGGCAGCATGGCAAGGCCAGCAGCGGTGGGACTCATGCCCTTGGCGATCTGCAAGTACAGCGGCAGCCCGGCCAACCCGCCGAACATCGCAAAGCCCATCACCAGGTTCATGCCTGTGCTGACGCCCGCGGTCCGATTGCGAAACATGCGCAAGGGAAGCAGGGCATCGTCTCCCGCGGCGCGCTCCGCTAGGTAGAAGCCCACTACTCCAAGCACAGTCACCACGGAAAGCACCACCGTGGGAGCCGAGGTCCAGCCCCATGTCCGGCCCTGTTCCACCACCAGTAGTAGCGGCACCAAGGCAACGATCAGCGTGGCCACGCCCCACCAGTCAATGCGCACCTTCTTATGCGTGTGTGGCAAGTGGAGCACCTTGATGATCACCGCCATGGTGAGAATCCCAAGCGGAACGTTCATGAGGAAGATCCAGCGCCAACCCGCCAGGCTCAACAGCTCGGAGGCTCCAGCGAAGAAGCCACCGAGCACAGGCCCTAGCACCGATGCCACACCCCACACGGCAAAGAAGGCGGCTTGGTACTTGGTGCGCTCGCGGGGGCTGAGCACGTCGCCAAGGATGATGAGGGCCAGCGCCATCAGTCCGCCGGCGCCAAGCCCCTGGAGACCCCGGTGTGCTGCGAGCTGATACATGTCTGTGGCGGTGCCGCACAGCAGTGAGCCCACTACAAAAAGCGTGATGGACACCAAGTACAGCGGCTTACGGCCGTAGATGTCCGAGAGTTTGCCGTACAACGGGGTGGAGATGGTGGCCGCGATCAAATACGCAGTGGTCACCCACGCCTGGAGCGTGAGCCCGTTGAGGTCGTCACCAATGGTGCGGATGGCTGTGGACACGATCATTTGGTCCAGCGCGGCGAGGAACATGCCAATGGCAAGGCCCACCACAATGAGCTTGATCTGACGCGGGGTGAGTAGCGGGGTGTCGCGTGAGTGGCTTGCAGCCTCGGTCACGGGGTTCCTCTCCAAGGCCGTGTTCCACTGGGTGCGGAAAGGGCCTTGAGGATTGTACGTTCGTGTTCTGACATGCGCCATGGCAGCCTCATCAGCGCGCGTAACCTGGGGTGCATGACAGCTGAGCTTGTGGTGACGCTCGCGGCCATTGCTCGCGACTTGTCGTTGGCTCTGGTCGCTGGAGCGCTGCTCCTGGTAGCCACTGTTTTGCCCCCCGGCGCGGCCGCTCGGCGTGCGGTGACCGTGGCATCGGCGTCCGCTGTGGTGTGGGCGATCTCAGCCTTCCTTTTCTTGGGGGCCTCCACTTCCGTGATCCTGGGGATTGGGCCCAGCGATGAGTTGTGGGGCCCGCAGTGGTGGCAGTTCGCGACCGAGATCTCACTCGGGCAGTCCTATGTGCACGCGGTGATAGCCGCCGTGCTCACCTCCGTGGCGGTGGGACTGGTGCGCACCTCGGGCCACGCGCTCTTGGCGCTCATCCCAGTGGTCTGGGCCATTGCCTGGCAAGCTCAGACGGGGCACGCCGCCGGAGCCGCTGACCACCACCTCGCCGTGACCGCAATGGTGTTGCACCTGACGGGGTCGGCTGGCTGGTTTGGGCTCTTGGCGGCCATCGCCTTAGTCCACCGCCAGCTAGACGAGGCCTCCGCCGATGCCATGCGCAGGGTCTCCCGCATGGCCATTTGGGCCGCGTGGTTCATCGTGATCTCTGGCGCCATCAACGCGTGGCTGCGAGTGGGAAGCGTGGGCGACTTCTTCACTAGTGCGTACGGCCGCCTCATGCTCACCAAGCTGATCTTGATGTCAGCGGCGATCGCGCTCGCGGCATGGCACCGGCGCACGACCTTGCCGCGCCTCACCGTCTCCGATGTCCAGGCGCGGTTCTGGCGAATCCTGGCCGTGGACATCGGGTTATTGCTGATGGTGATTGCGATTGCCGGTGTGCTGGCACAAGAGCCTCCGCCGGCACCCATCACTGCGATTGCCGACCCCACGCCCACATTCCTGCTCACCGGCTATGAGCTCCCGCCGCGGCCCAGTGCGTGGAACTGGATCGGACTGTGGCGCCTCCACCTCATCCCGGCGTTCGTCATCGTGGCGGTGGGTGTGGTCTACGTGCGCTGGGTGGTGCGTTTGCGCTCCCGCGGTGACCACTGGTCCTTGGCGCGCACGGCGTCGTTCTTGCTGGGCCTTGTCATTGCGTTGTGGGTGACCCAAGGCGCACCCGCCATCTACGGCGTCGTGACGTTTAGCGGCCACATGATCCAACACATGGCGCTCATGATCGCGGTGCCACTGCCGATGGTGTTTGGCGCACCCGTCACTCTGGCTCTGCGCGCGCTTCCGTCCCGGCACGACCAGTCCCGGGGTCCTCGCGAATGGCTGCGCGTGATTGTGGAATCGCGCATCATGACCTTCTTGGCGCACCCGGTGATCGCGGCGATCAACTTTGCCGGCGGCATGGTGGTGTTCTACTACTCCGCTGCGTTCGAGTTCGCCCTCCGTAATCACGCGGGCCACCTCTGGATGGCCCTGCACTTTGTGCTGGTGGGCTACCTCTTTGCTAACGCCCTTGTCGGCATCGACCCAGGACCCAAGCGATCCCCGTACCCCATGCGGGTGGTGCTGCTCTTTGCCACCATGGCGTTCCACGCATTCTTTGGCGTAGCACTCACCACTTCGCAAGCACTCCTGGCGCCCACGTGGTTTGGGCTCATGGGTCGCACGTGGGGGCCCGATGCCATTTCGGACCAGCACTACGGCGGTGCCATTGCTTGGGGTGTGGGTGAGATCCCCATTGTGTTGGTCGCAGTGGTGGTCTTGCTGCAGTGGAGCAAGGCCGATACCCGAGAGAGCAAGCGCAAGGATCGACAAGCCGAGCGGGATGACGATGCCGAGTTGCGGGCATACAACGAGCGGTTAGCGCGCATAGCAGCCAGAGACAGCGACCAACCGCCTGCGACACACCCGTAGCGACACGCCGAATGGCCGGACCCGAAGGTAAAGAAACCTCCACAGATTTCATCCACAGCCGTGTGAAGATTGGGTCACAGTGGCTCAACAGGCGGTGGAAAACTCTGTGGGCAAAAAAAGCGGACAAATGCCCTGTTTTTCCGCTTGCACGGTCGTCTCTCGCGGGAGTAGACATAGACCTATCGAAACGGGAATCATCCCCTCGAACTGGTTCAGGCAACTGGGCTAGTAGCTGGAACTGCAACGCTGCAGGAACTGGGCAACCAGGGACTGAGAGCAGGTAGTCCGGGAGAGGTTGGGACTCGGATCGGACTCATCGGACAACGGCAGTTCACGTCGATGTAGCCCCTCGGGGATACGGAGAACTGTGGGTGACGGCACAGGGACTGACGGCCCGGTGAGTCGGCCAAGAGGTCGCTCCTTAGGGGGCGAAGCCGCATCGTCAATCGCGGCCGTCGGTCTGCCAGCAATGGCGGATCGAGAACTTGAGGCCATGGCAGGGCCCCTCGGACGCTTACTCCGAGGGGCCCTTCGCCATGTTCCCACCCCCGCGACGTCTTGACTAGATTCCGGCGCGCGAATGAGCTGCAGGAGGCCGGCGTTCGGGCATCGGCGTGTTTGAGCGTGTCGTCCACAATTTTGATCCACAGGGCAGTGGACAAATGGGCATAGTTGCATGAATTGCGGTGGATAAAACTGTGGGGAAAAAATCCCCAAGAAATGATCACAATTCGGCTTGCACACGCGAAAATCCGCGAGTAGACCTTTACCTATCAGGACGGCCAACTACGGCGAACGACTCGGTTTACCGGGACGGCGCTGCGGTAGCCGGCCGGATGGATCGGAGAACGGCAACACCTCGTTGTGGCTCCACCTCCAGGGGTGGGACACCTCGGTGCCAAGCGGTGCAACTCCATCAGGAGGGGCGTCGGGAGGCGGCCGAGTGAGGGTCGCGAGCGACGCGATGACACGTTGGCGGTCCCGGTCACGTGGGTTCAGGCGTGAACGGTAAGACGGGCACGAGGCGCAGACGTCGCATTCGCCGACCTCGACGGGCAACCGTCGCGGGACCTGGATTCATGGCAAGGCCCCCCGGACGCTTACTCCGGGGGGCCTTCGCCTTGTTGCTGGGCGCACCCGGCAACACATTCACGGTAAGGCGTTCCCCCGCAGGCAACGGTGAGACACGCCGCGAGCAGTCGCTAGGCTGACGCCAGGAAAAAACGCACCGAGGGGAGGCCACCGTGGCAAACAACGAGGACCCATTCCTGTCGCCCGGCAACCCGGGCTCCGCTGTGCCGCAGCCTGGCATGGGAGACCCCAACAGCTACACCCCACCACCTCCGGGCACCACTCCGCCAGCGTATGGGTCCACGCCTATCCCGCCGCCTCCGCCGCCTGGGTTTGCAGGGCCCCCTGCCGGGTACCCCGCGGCTCCGTCCAAGTACGGACAGCAAGGCGCGTACGTGACACCCATGGGTACGTATGGGGTGTCGGCAGATAACGCTAAGAACACTTACGGCATCCTCGCGCTGGTGTTCCCCTTTGTGGGCTTTGCGGTCATTGGCATCGTCATGGGTCACCTGGGTCTCGCGGCGGTGAAGAAGGGTCAGGCGAACAACTACGGTGTGGCTATCGCGGGCCTGCTCATCTCATACATCTTCACGTTCTTGGGCCTCGCGTGGATCATCTTTGTCATTGCGCTCAGCGCCTCTACTGCCAGCTACACCAGCTACACCAGTTACGACGACAGGGTGGCAGCGGTGGAAAGGGATCTCGAGGCCATTGCGCGTGAAGTTGATGCAAGCTGGGCGCTGGGTGTGGCCCCCAGCGTCTGGGTCGATGGTGACGAGTACGTCATCGGCAACGCTCGTGTGCCCGTGACTGCTGAGAAACCTGATGTGCGTGTGTTTGGAGACTCCGCCACCACGTGGTGCGTGCAACTGGGGACGGCATTCACAGTTACTTCGTCGTACAGCGCACAGGGTGGCTACGAGAAGTGGTTGGATTGCGACACGGCCACCATGTTCTACGAGGACGATGAGCCCAGTTCGAACAGCGCTCCTACGCCGACAGGCGAGGCCTACCAGAACGCCACGGTCGTCTCGCTTTACGACCTCGAAGTAGGCGACTGCATGCTGGATCCCTACGAGGCCGCGGTCTACAGCGAGGCCACTGACTCCTACACCTTGTGGGACGTGTACTTGGTGCCGTGCGACGAACTCCACTACGGCGAGGTCTCTGCAGTCGCCGACTTTTCCGACGCCACCTTCCCCGGCATCGACGTGGTGAGAGAGCGGCTTGAGAGCATCTGCCGTACTGAGTTTGAGAACTACATCGAGATCGAATACGCCAACTCCGCGTTCTACTTCGACTACTTCTATCCCACGTCGAGCTCGTGGGCGTCGGGCGACCGCGAGTACACGTGCCTGGTGTACAGCACGAGTGACTTCGAGGGTTCGCTCAAGGGCGCAGCCAAGTAGAGACGAGGCTTCAGCGTGGAGCGGGTGACGGGAATCGAACCCGCGCTATCAGCTTGGGAAGCTGAAGTTCTGCCATTGAACTACACCCGCACTGCCCCAAGGGCAGGTCACCATGATAACTACGCGTGCGGACGCGCAACCATGGTGAAGCTCGTGGAACGAGTCTCTTGAGGCTGCACCAAGAACAAGCCGGTGCCCTTGATGCCTTTGGCTTCAAGGTTGAAAGCATCGTTGCAATTGGTGATGTTCTCGCAGGCAAAGAAGGACTTGCCCTGTGGGATGTAGACCACCACGTGCTCCAATAGCGCGCCCGCCTCGATGTCCAGCGTCAGTGCGCCAGGCCAGTCAATGGTGCAAGCAGTAGTGGAGGTGCGACCGGTGAAGCAGTCATCCACAAACACCTCGCCCAACGGGCGTAGCGTGCGGAAGTCAGCGTGTGCGGGTACGTCGCCGGCGCCTTCGGTGGGCATGCAGTCCACCAAGTCGTAACCCTTGTCGCAATTCACTTGCAATTGTGCGCCGCCGCCAATGGGCTGACCCGCGGCCACGAGCTGACGCTCAAAGTAGGGGTGGTGGCCAAGGCCGGCGGGGAAGGTCTCGTGCGAAGTGTTGGTCACGGCCATGCCCCACGTGAAACGGTCACCCTCAAGCGCGTACTCGTAGCGCGCGGTGAAGGACCAGGGCCAGTTCACTCCATAAACATCCCGGGAAGCGAACTCCAGAACCACGCGGTGAGACTCCTGCTCCACGACGGTCCAGGGGTACTCAAAGCCCGTGCCATGGATGGCGGTGCCATCGGCCATGTTGATGCGCAACTGGTACGTCTTGCCTGCCCACACCAACTTGCCCTCGCGGATGCGGTTGGACCACGGCACTAGTGGGTAGGACGCGGTCTCCGTGGCGGTGCCGAGGTTCTCCTCAGGCGTGGGCCGCAACACATCCACCCATTCGTTGCCGATGCGGGTCTGACCAAAGGCGACGGAGCCTCCGGTCTGGGGCACCAGGCCTACGCGCCAGTGCTCGTTCTCAATGGTGACAATGTGAGCCATGGGTCCATTGTTGCGCACCGAGCGCCATGCTCAGGGAGGGCTTCAGTCACGGCATGGCGGCCATGGTCGCTGCGCGCTAATGTGCCTCGTAACTGTGAAGGGGAGGGCCGGTGAACGCGGAATCATTTGAGGGGACCACCCCGATCTCGCCACCGCCTGCGTCTGCGGGATCCACGCCACCAGTCCAGTCGTCTCGCCCGCTGGGTCCCGACACTTTCAACTGGGTGGCGATTGTGGCGCTCGTACTCGCGCCGCTCTCGGCCGGAACCGCCGGGATCCTCTTTGCCATTGCGGCACTGTTCTTCATCTCCAAGGGGTGGGCGTCCAACAAGGCGGTGGCTATCTGGGCGTTGGTACTCAACATTGTGATCATCCTCGTGGGTGTGATCTTCGCTTTGCTCATAGGCCGCTTGTGGTGGAACCTCACCTACCCCACGCTCACCAACCCGGCCGTGTTGAAGCCGGGCCACTGTGTAGCCGAGCCGTCGAGTATTGACTGGCTAGCCATCGTGGACGTAGAGCGATGCCACGATCCTCACTGGGGACAGATCTATAGCGTTGGCGACTTCCACTGGGACACCTTCACGGGTACGGCGGAACACCGTCAAATCGCCATGGGTCATTGCGCGCGCGCGCTTGCGACTCAAGACGAACTCGAGCCGTGGGCTGACGCCGGCAATGTCTACGTGTACCTGATCTACCCCACCGAAAGCAGTGGCTCCAACGACATCACTTACGTCTGTGCACTCAAGACGGACGGATCTCCGTTGCCGGAACCTTGAGAAATGTCGTGCGGCCCGTGCCACGATTCGTGTAGGTGGCGAGGCTGGCATCGGGCTGGCCCCAAGGGAAGGAACCCTCATGAAGTACTTGATGCTTGTAGGTGTGGAGCCGGTGGAGGATCCCATTGAGCTACCCGAGGATGACATTGACCGCTGGGTGGAGACTCACGATGCCAGTGGCACGAGAGTCTTTGGGGAGCGCCTTGCGCCCGCGAGCCAAGCCAAAGTGGTGCGTGCGCGACGCAGTGGCAACTTGGTGACGGACGGTCCGCTGGCCGAGTCTCACGAGCACATCGCGGGCTTTGACATCCTCGAGGCCGAGTCCATCGAGGAGGCTGTAGCCGTGGCACTTGACCATCCCATGGCCAAGGAGGGCGTCATTGAGGTGCGGCCCTTCTATGACTGGGATTCGGAGCAGTGATGGAGGTCAAGACTCGTGTGGTGCCGCAGCGCACGCTCGCGGTGATTGCTAGGGAAGTGCGGCAGCCCGATCTCGACAGCTTCATCAAGAGCGCTTTCGATGAACTGTTTGCATGGGCCGAGCGCAACCCGGGCTTGCGGGCCATTGCGACCACACCCGATGACCCCACGTACGCGATCTTCCACGGGCCGGTGACTCCCGAGGAGAGCGCACTCGTGGAGGTGTGCATCGTGATCTCAGCGTCAGCAGAGGTGGACGGGAACATCGAACTACGCGTGGAACCCGAGCACCTTGAGGCGTACACCGTCGTGACCAAAGAGGGCCTTGAGTTCCCGGTAATCCTTGAGGCGTACGACGCCGTGGCGATGTGGGTCAACAACAACGGGCAGATGGTGGACGAGTTGCCGTCACGCGAGGTGTATTTCGCGGATGTGATCGCCGCGAGCCCCGGAGACCCCGTGGCGGACATTGCTTTCCCCTACCGAGAAGCCCAGTAACACCCCAGGTACATCACCAAAATGGGATAATTCGGGAACGTTTACCGGAATCACGTTCGTTCTTTACCCGTCATTGGCACTTGATGCACACCCTCAGTGCAGCAGGCGCCTTGCGCAAGGGAAGAGAGAGGAACGAGAGCATGGCTATCGGTTCGGGTATTTTCCTGATCGTTCTTGGAGCGATCTTGGCGTTCGCCGTGAACGTCGATTCGTCGGCCGTTGACTTGGACGTCATCGGGTGGATCTGCATGGCCGCTGGTGTGGTCGCAATCCTGGTGTCGCTGGTCATCAGCGCCAACGCTCGGAACACCACTCACCGCGAGGTTGTTGACCAGAACGTCAACGAGCGTCGCGTGGAGATGTAACTGACAACAGTGGGCAGAGCTGTCCGCTTGGCAAGGGCGGTCCGGTATCAGCCGGGCCGCCCTTGCTGCACCCAAGGCCCGCTGATCTAGCGTTGGGCGTCCTCGATCTCCTGCTCTTCCACCTCAAGTCGCGCCCGCTCGCGCAACTCTGCCTCGGCATCGGCCGAGGTACGTCCCCAAGACGCCCGCACAAACGGACGATGCATGGCGATGGACAGTTCGATCCGCCAGTAGCGCATGGCCCACATCGCCGCCACAAGGGTCACCACAAGTGAAGCGATCGCTCCCACACCAATGGACCAACGCGCTCCCCAATGCTCGCCAATCCATCCCACTAGCGGTGCACCCACGGGTGTAGCACCCATGAGCACCATCATGTGGAGGGCCATCACCCGCCCGCGCATGCTGGGTGCAGTGGTGGTCTGGATCCACGCGTTAGCCGTGGCCAGCAGGGTCAGCGAGGTGAATCCCACCAGGACGCACACCGCCGCAAAGGCTTTGAAGCTGGGCATGACCGCCAGCGCCGAGAGGCTCACACCAAAGGCGCCGGCCGAGCCGACAATGACGCGCAGCCTGGGTCGGCGTCGCCTTGCGACGCCGAGAGCACCGGCCAAGGAGCCAATCGCCAGCACCGAGCCCAGGACTCCATAGTCGGTGGCGCCGCGGCCAAATTCCACGCGCGACATCAACGCACTGGTCAACTGGAAGTTGAGCCCAAAGGCCGAGACCACACCCATGATGGCCATGATGAGGACGATGTCCTTGCGTCGGCGCACGTACGTCAGGCCCGCCTTCACTTGGCCCCGCGCGCGCTGGGCCCGCTCGGGCAAGTGCAGGCTGTCCTTCTTCATGGCGAGTAACGCGCCGATGGTCGCAATGAACGTGGCGCCGTTGATGATGAAGACCCAACCAGAACCCACACCCGCGATCAGCAGTCCGGCGGTAGCGGGACCGATGAGCCGTGCAGCGTTGAACGACGTGGCGTTAAGGCCCACCGCATTGGGCAAGTTCTCGGCGGGGACCAAGGAAGTCACGAAGATCTGCCTCACAGGGCCGTCAAAGGCATTGGCCACGCCAAGGCCAAACGCAAAGAGATAGACGTGCCACAACTGCGCGTGACCCAGCAGCACCAGAGCGCCTAGGCCCAAGCCCAATGCCGCAGACCCCGCTTGAGTGACTAAGAGCATCGTCCGTTGATTGACGCGGTCCGCCACCACCCCTGCGTATGGCGACAACAGCAGAAACGGCAGGAACTGCAGCGCCGTGACCAGACCCACGGCTGAGCCGGAGTTGTCGGTGAGTTCGGCCAGTACGAGCCAGTCTTGGGCGATGCGTTGCATCCACGTGCCAATGTTGGACACGAGGGCGCCAACGAACCACAAACGGTAGTTGAGGAAGCTCAACGAAGCGAAGGTGCGGCTCATAGGTCCCTGTCTCGGGCCCACCGGCCCTCCCTCGCCATGCTACGCCGCTGACCTCAGGGCACGCTGACCACCACCTTGCCGCGCGCGTGATGGCTCGCTACGCGTTCCACAGCATCGGCAGTGTGTTCCCAGTCGTAAAGCGAGTCAATGAGCGGGGTGACCTTGCCTTGCCTCACGAGCGCAGCGAGGTACTGCAAGCGCTCAGTGGTGACTTGCGCGTAAAAGGTCTTGATCCGGTGGGGGGCGAAGAGGTTGAACACATTGGCCTTGACCACGCGCATCAGCGCACCGCCGTCGGGACCCTCCGCGCCCGAGTTGGGCAGGATCGCTCCACCCTTGCGCGTGACCTTCTGCCAATCGCGGATGCTCACGCTACCGGCGTTGTCGAGCACGGCATCGTACGGCTGGGGTGCGTCGAGCACGTTGTCCGTGGTGTAGTCCAACACGACATCCGCGCCTAACGACTTGACTCGCTCCACGTTGTACCCAGAGCACACTGCGGTGACGTGGATGCCCTGGAGCTTCGCGAGTTGAACCACAAACTGGCCGATGCCTCCCGCAGCCCCATTGACGAGCAAGCGTTCGCCCGGGGTCAAGGACATCACCTCCATGGCCAGCACCGCGGTGATGCCCGCGATGGCTAACGTTGCCCCGTGCTCAAAAGGGACGCCGTGAGGTAGCGCCGTGAGCCACTCCTCGCTGGACGTCGCATATTGCGCGAGAGTGCCATTGCCTTGGCCACAGACTGCGTCGCCCACGCGCCACCGCGTGACGCCTTCGCCTACGGCCACGACCTCGCCAGCGAGGTCCATGCCGCGCACGGCGTGCTTGGGCTGCTTCAGCCCATTGCTGAGCCGCAGGATCCACGGTGAGCCACTGAGAATGAACACGTCCGCAGGGTTGATGGACGCTACCCGCACGCGGACGAGAACCTCGCCGGCCTTGGGGCGCGGTACCTGAACCTCCGTGTGCTTAAGCACGTCAGGGTTGCCGTAGCGACTGTGGGTGACGGCTGCCATGGTGGCCGGAATGGCGGCGGTCATCGCGTTACCTCCGCCGAGGGACGAATGCCCTTCCACAGGAGGTAGCCGATCATCCAGAACTCACCTACCGAAGCGGGAAAGGTCAAGTTCTCAACGAGGGTGGACGGAGCGCCCTCCCAGGCGGCGCCGAGGACGGCCGAGACGAGATAGCCGGCGCCGCCCGCGATGAGAATCCACCCGAGCAACGTGGGCATGCGACGTGTCGTCACGACAACCCAACCCATGGGGATGAGCCACAGTCCAAAGAACAAGGCTCCGGCTTCCCATGCGGTGCTGCTCAAGGTGGCCAAGAGGCCAACGGTGCCGGCGGCATCGCCGCTCGGTGCGAGCGAAGGGTCACTCGCGACAGCAAGGGCCGATCCCATGAAGGTCGCACTCACCATGATGGCCACCGAGTTGACGAGCCCAAAGGCCAAGATGGCCACGGCGGCCACGCGGTTGATGTCTGCAAACAGTTTGTAGAACCACACGGCGCACAGTGCCTGAGCCACCACGGTGAGTAGCTCCAGGCCCACTCCCAGGTGAGCAAGACCAGACTTGGTGACGAGGTTGTCCAGGGTGCCCGGAGCATCGTCCGTGAGGTAGATCTTGGGCCGGATCAGCAGGAAACTCGCCATACCGACGAGCCCCAGAGCGAGGTACCACAAGCCCGTGGTGCGGGCCGTTCGTATGAGTGACTTCATGATTTCTCCTTGATTTTGGGTGTGCTGAATACAGGTCCGGTGCCGGTGGCGCGGACCGTGGAGGGGGTGTTGCGCTAGATCAGCGCGGTGAACCAGCGAGGGCTAGTTGTCATTGCCCTCCCCGTACTGGAAGACGTCTTCGAGCGAGACCCCAAAGACACGAGAGATCTGAAACGCCATTTCAAGCGAAGGTGAGTACTTGCCTTGCTCAATGGCGATCACCGTCTGGCGGGTCACGCCCAGGCGATCCGCGAGTTCGGCTTGAGTGATGTCCCCGCGCTCGCTACGCAATTCGCGGATGCGGTTGACCACTCGGGTGGGCTTGGGACTCATGACGTGAACCCTCGCCGGTAGGCGCGCAGCTTCACCACGGTCTGAACAATCGACTCCAAGGTGGCTGCCACGTAGACGAAATTGCCGATCCAGAAAGTGTGCGCGTCGACCATGGCGAGCACCAAGGCACCCAAGATGGTGAGCACGAGCATCCAGTATGTGCGGCGGCGCGCGAACTGCTCGATCTCTTTGTCGCGTCGGTCGGAGCGCAACTCTGAGTCCACGTCCCGGCCCTTGATGGTGAGCGCCATGGCACCGCCAATGCCGGCAGCGATAGAGCCCAAGATGACCGACACGATGCTGAGCCCAATGGCCCAGATCATGGGCGTCACCCACGACACTTGGTCCAGAGGCTGGCTGACCACGCGCGGAATCACCACGCCCAGATAGACGCCAGCGGTAGCTAACGTGGCAAAGAGCTGCATCCAGGTGGCGCGCTCATCCATGCCCATGACCACGGACTCGTCGTCTTGGGGCAAGCGGCCCTTGGCGTTGGCGTCGGCGTTCATCACTGGATCCCCTTGCGGTAGCCGGAAATGGTGACCGCGGCGTTGTTCAGCGAGCCGAGGTACGCGCCCACAAAGAGCACGTGGGCCACCCAGAAGGTGTCCACCTTGAAACCGAACATGATGAGAGTGGCCAGTACCGCAAGGCCTGTGATGCTCGCGCCCGCGGTCTCCCCTTGACGCATGATTTCTACGTCGCGTTGGTCAGACACCCGCTGGCCGCGAGCGCGCCACGCGAGTACTGCAGTGACCACTGCATATGCGCCTCCACCGACGCCGAGGGTGAGCAGAAAGGGGCCGTGCCAGGCCACTTGGTTGAACGGCAGGCCATCGGTGGCGGCGCGGGTCAGGATGACCGCCACGTACGCCACAAAGGCCGCGAGTCCCAAGAAGGTGCCGATGATGGTGGTGCGTTCATTGAGTGTCATGCGACGTCTCCCTTGCGGTAGAGCCACGCGCGCAGCAAGACGCCAAGCAGCGCGGCCAGAGTGAAGGCGAGGAACAAGGAGTTCGTGATCCAGAAACTGTCCGCGTCAATGAGTCCCAGGACGAGCGGCACGGCGGCCAGGCTGGAGAACACGACAAAGGTGATGGCGTCAGCACGGCGGCTGACATCGCGATCTCGTTCGTCGGTGCGCTTGTCGGAGCGCCCGGCCCCGTCGGCCATGCCCCGAGCGAACGAATGGATCACGAATGACGCCACGAGAGTCCAGACCATGGGCCAGGCAAAGCTGACATCCGATGCCGGGGTGTGGGTGAGTTGTATGCCCAGCCATGTGAAGTACGCACCGCTGGTGACGAGCACGGCGAAGGCGTAGGCCCATTGGTACCGCTCGGTGATAGTCATCTTTTCTCCAATGTCAAAAATTGTTGACATGGATGACGATAGAACTCGCCAGGGCTCTATGTCAACAATTCTTTACATCAAGGGTGCGGGAAGGACTAGACGATGCCGTAGACGACGTACACGGCACCGGCCACCACGGCAGTGGCGGCAAGCCCTGCCACCCGGGCCAACGCGCCGCGCGTCTTGAAGGTGAGCAGTATGTACAGCACCACCGCCCCCAGTACCGCGAGCGCCAGCCAGTACGCCACTGGCGTTGACTCAGCGATGCGCAAGCGACCATGCGCGGCCTCACCCAGCGCGACACCTGGCCAGAATCCGGCAGCAGCCCCGGCCCAAGCATCGTGCCTGGTATTGATGACCCACACGGCGATTCCCATCACCGAGCCGAAGAGCACTCCCGCCACGCACCACAGAAGGACAAAGGAGGAGTTCACACCAAAACCGCGCACCGCAGACATTCCGTAGTAACCCGCCATGGCGAGCGGGCCCGCGGCTGCGCCCCACAGCACACTGGTGCGCCAGCTCGAGGCCAGCGAGGCCATGCCAGCCGCGAGTGCTACGACAGGCGCGGCCGAATTGAACATCGGTGCAATAGCGTCCGGCGCGTACGTTTGCCCCCAGGACATTGCCACGCCCGCACCAAGTGAGGCGGCCACCACGATCACCCACGTGGGAACAGGAATGTTCATCGCAGCGCACTCCGTGAGGGTCCAAAGATGGACGCGAGCCCTCCGACAGGGTGGAGCTCATGGCGCTCGGAGTAGCCCACCATGAGTGGCCGGATCGCGTCCACGAGCGCACGCGTGGCGTCCGACGCGAGCCAGTCCGCATGCGCTTGATGCGAGACCCACGCCTCCGCTATCCAGACTCCGTTGTCGTCCGCGGGGTCTACTGAGACCAGGTACGTGAGGCATCCAGGCATGTCATCTACGTCATGTACCAATGCGTGCGCGAGCGCGTCACGGTTTCCCGGGCTGGCCTCAATGCGGCCGATCATCGCATCCATCGCCACAGGCTAACCGGCTGAGGTACAGTTGGTGCCCAGGCGCCGCGAACGTCGGCGTATGGAGGCAGTCTTGACAGAGCTCTAGGTCGCCAGACCTCGCGTCTGGCCACGGTTTTTCCTACCGACCAGACCCCCTTGGAGCTTTGATGCCTGCCCTTTCTTTTCACCACGTTTCTTTCTCTTGGCCCGACGGCCGACCAGTCTTTGCTGACCTCACCTTCGCCACGCCCGTTGGGCTGTCGGGGATGGTGGGGCGTAACGGCATCGGTAAGTCCACGTTGCTCCGGTTGGCCACCGGCTCCTTGATGCCTACTGGCGGCACCGTGCAGCGGCCCTCGTCGCTGGCATACGTGCCACAGGGGATCACCTTGGATACTGCCGCGTCAGTTGCGGACATCTTGGGGATCGGTGAAGTCCTGGATGCCGTGCGTGCGGTGGAGTCAGGTGTCACCGACACAGCGCTGTACGACCTCATTGGCGACGACTGGCTAGTTGAGGATCGCGCTCGCGCGGTATTGGCGAGCCTAGGGCTCGGGTACTTGCAACTGGACCGGACCGTGGGTCATGTGAGCGGTGGCGAGGCCACGCTGCTTGCTGTGGGTGCGGCCTTGCTGGCCCAGCCGGAGTGCCTGCTGCTAGATGAGCCCACCAACAACTTGGACTCGTCCGCACGGGAGAACCTCCTAGAGGCACTGCTTGAGAGGCGTGGGACTACCGTGGTCGTGACTCATGACCGTGCGGTGTTGCAGCGCGTAGGACACATTGGCGAACTGCGGGAGCGCGAAGACCGCACCGTGGAGATCCGCTGGTTTGGTGGAGCACTCGCGGAGTTCGAGGCGATGCTTGCGGCTGAGCGCGAGACCGCTGCACAGGCGGTGACCACGGCTAAGGCTGCTGCTGACAGGCAGGCCCGGGAACTCCTGACTCACGCGGACACTGCAGGCCGCCGCGCCCGGGCTGGCGAGAAGGCGCGTGCCGAGCGCAAGGTGGTGGGCATGGCGGCCAACGCCAAGCGCAATCAAGCGGAAGGCACGTACGCGCGCGTGCGGCAGATCCACGAGGCCCGACTCAGCGCAGCACGCGAGGCACTGGCTGAGGCCAAGGCGGCCATCCCGCGCGACCGCAGCATCCGTGTGGAACTGCCCGGCACGGCGGTGCCGCGCCGCCGCCGGGTGTGCGAGGTGACAGACCTGCGCACCCGCAGCGGCGCCACCCTCACCGCCAGCATTCAGGGCCCCGAGCGCATTCACGTGGTGGGACCCAATGGATCGGGCAAGACCACGCTCATTGAGACCATGCTGGGGCTTCTTGAACCGGTGGCCGGCACCGTCACCACGTTCGTGCCCTTGGGCTATCTACCTCAAAGGCTGGACGTGCTGGACGGCAGCATGACCGTGGTGGACAACGTGCTGTCACGCGCTCCAGGGGTCACTCCTCACGAGGCGCGCCAATTGCTGGGTCAGTTCCAGTTCCGCGGAGCTGCCGCCGATGCCACGGCAGGGACGATGTCCGGCGGTGAGCGCTTCAGGGCCTCATTGGCAACGGTGCTCCTTGCGCGCCCTGAGCCTCAACTGTTAGTGCTGGACGAGCCCACCAACAACCTGGACTTTGAGTCCCAAGCACAGTTGGTGCAAGCGCTGGAGCACTACCAAGGCGCCTTGCTGGTGGTGAGTCACGACGAAGCGTTCATTGAGGCCGTGGAGCCCACGCGTCGGTGGGTGCTGGGCGAGAAAGTGCAGGATCTCGCGTTGAGGTGAGTCTGCGCCGCGGTGTGTTGCGCCCCCATGCGGTGCCTTGGCGCACCCCCGCGGTGTTTCCTTGCCGCACCCCGGCGCGCAAGTGACGGCTGTTGCGACAAGGGGCCGGTGGCTGAGCACGTGATTGGGATGCGCGGTCGCGCTGACCGTCACTTGCGCAAAGGGGTGGGGTGCAGCGGAGCCTTAACCCACCAGGCCAAGAGCGTCGATCGCCGCAATGACCTCGGGGTCCAACGGACCCTGCTCCACGGCATCGGCGATGGCCACCATCTCCGTGCGGTTCTTCACGCCCAAGATGAGCGTGTCCACGCCGGGCATGGCAAGCGCATAGCGGTGAGCGATCAAAGCAGGGTCCTCGCCCCACTGTGCACACAAGTCGCGGAACGGAGCGGCGCGCACGTAGTCCACACTCTCTGGGTGGTCAGGCTCCAGCTCGCGGTCGATGGCCGCGGTGAGCGCCCCTGCTTGCACCGCGCGGATGCCCATCACGCCAATCCCCGCAGCCTTGGCAGCCGCAATGATCTCGCGCGGCCGGGCGTGGGGGGCGCTTCCCGTCAAGGTGCCGGGGTTGTCCAAGAGGTTCGTCACCACTTGGATGGCTGCGGGGCGCTTGTTTAAGCCCACGGCCGCGATGATCGCATCGGGCACATCCACACCGGTGAGACCCCAGTCGCGGATGAGCCCCTCCTGGACCAGCGCCTCGAACGCAGATATTACCTCGTCCACGTAGATGTCCCAGGGCGTGTAGCCCGAAAGGTTCCGGCCCGCGCTCGCGCTTGCTGGCGCGCCTGGGGGTGGGCCAATGTGGCCGTGCAAGAAGAACAGGTCCACGTGGTCCACGCGCATGGCGGCGAGGCTCTTGTCCAGGGATGCCCTGAAAGTGTTCAACACCGAGCCAGGTTCGGGATTGCCGATGCCGCACTTGGTGGTGAGTAGCGCACCGTCCGGAAGTCGCCCGTCAAAGGCCTCCCCAATGAGCTCCTCGCACACGTTGTACCCAGGCGCGGCATCGAACACGGTGATCCCAAGGTCCGATGCCGCACGCAAGGTGGCAATGCCCTCCTCGCGAGTGGTGGCGCCCCACAATGCGCCGATGCCGCCGCCGCCCAGGGTGAGCGCGCTTACCTGGCCTAGGCGTCCGAGTGTTCGCGTCATGAGGCACCTGCCTTATTGAGGAACTGAAGTTGCTCCTCCGTCAAGCTAATGTCCAGCGCCTCAATGCACTCGAGGTATTGGTCCCACGTGCGTGGGCCAATGAGGGGCAGGATGCGCGGGCTCTCGCTGGCCATCATCCACGCGAGCACCACTTGATTACCTGTGGCACCCGTGTCCTCGGCAACGCGATCCACGGCGGCCAACTTGGCCTCGGCATCGGGGCCCCAGTAGGGATCCATCGCCCAGAAGTCAGCGCTGCGCTTCTTCTTGTTGGAGAACAGTCCCTTGAGGATCGGTGAGTAGGCGACGAGTTGGAGGTCCGGGTAGGTCTCCAGGTAGTCCACTTGCTCATCGCCCACGATGGAGTTGTGCCGCAACCCCGCGCGCCGGGCGAGATACGAATGCTGTTGCTGCAACGCAACCGGTTGCGCCCACCCGTTCGCCTCAGCCACGGCACGGATCTGAGCCAAGCGCCACGTGGTCACGTTGGACCAGCCGTACGCGCCAATACGTCCCTCGGCCACAAAGGAAGCGAACGTGCCCACTGAATCCTCGAGCGGCGTCTTCCGATCATCCACGTGGTTGTAGTAAAGGTCGATGCGCTCGGTCTGCAGTCGCTCGAGCGATCCGGCGAGCGAATCCTTGAGCACCGCCGGAGAGGCACCCACATAGTGCGCAGACGTCACTGACCAGTCGGCCTGATTGTCGCCGTCCCACACGGCGTCGATATCGTCGATGCGCGCTGTGCCTTTGGTGGCGAGGAAGACTGCGTCGCGGGTGCCGGCATCGGCAAACCAGCGGCCCAAGAGCTCCTCGCTGTGACCGCCGTAGGAACCTTTGACGTCCCACCACGAATAGCAGTCGGCCGTGTCAATCATGCCCAGCGCACGGCTGCCATCCGGCGCGGTGTAGCGAGGCGTGACTTCAGTGATGTAGTGATCGAGGATGCGGCGGGCCTCATTCTCGGGAGTCTGCGTGCCAAAGACCATGGCACCCAGCGCAAGGGGGGTCAGGTACGTCTCGGTGGTACCGAATCTGAATGCGTTCTTGCTCATGTCAGCGACGCTAAGACTTGGAGCGCGCTCGAAGTCAAGCGGATACCGAATCGCACTTGACTTAGCGTGCACTCTAAGTCTTACCGTGGAGACGTGACCACGTACACGATTGACCAAGCGGCAGAGGTGATGGGCATCTCCAAGCACACCCTTCGCTACTACGAGCGCGAGGGTCTACTGCCCCCCATCGAGAAGGCCACGAATGGCCACAGGCGCTACACCGAAGAGGACCTCGGTACCGTCAAGTTCCTCCAGTTGCTGCGCGGCACGGGCATGCCTATCCGCGAGATGAAGCACTTTGTGGCACTCGCGCGGGCGGGGGAGCACACGCTCCCGCAACGCGTGGAGGTTCTCGAGCGCTATCGCGTGGCCTTGCGCGCGCGCATGGAAGCAGACGTAGAACACCTCAAGTTCCTGGACTACAAGATTGGTTACTACACCAGTGTGCTCGCACTGGAGACGGCCACGGCCGACGACATTGCGCAGACCGAGACCGCCAGCGCCTAATCGCGGCGCGCCTCAAGGAATCGACCGCAACGCCAGTACGTTGGGACCACTATGACGACCTTGCGAGTGGATACCTGGAACGACATCGTGTGCCCGTGGTGCTACGTGGGTGAAGCGAGACTACGCAAGGCCGCGGCGGCGCTGGGCCCTGACATCCACGTGGAGATCCACCCCCACGCCTTTGAGCTGGACCCCAACCACCAGCACCCAGAGAAGGTGCTGGACATGCTCGCGCGCAAGTACGGGCGCTCCGCGGATGAGGTCAAGGGCATGGATGGCCAAGTGGCCGCACTCGCGGCTGAGGAGGGTCTGCCGTACACGAGCGACCGCGTCACCGTGAACACCTTCAATCCCCACCGACTTATTGCCGCTGCGGGCGAGGTGGACGCCAAGTTGGATCTGCTGCACGCGCTTCAACGCGGCCACTTCTCAGGCGAGTTGGACTTGAGCGATCAAGAAGCACTGGTTGCCGCCGCCGTAGCCGTGGGCTTGAGCGAGGAGCGAGCCCGCGCGGTGCTCGCAAGCGACGACTACGCCGACGCCGTGAGGGGCGATGCCGCTACCGCCAGGAGCCTAGGAGTCACCGGTGTGCCGTTCACGGTCATTGCCGAGCGGCTCGCTATCCCGGGATGTGTTCAGGTGTCCCAGTACGAGATGGGTCTGCGACGCGGGCTTGAGGCCTCAGCCCCGCAAGCGTGACGGATGTGACTGCGCCCAGTGCTACCGCTCCACCCAGCAATTGCCATGGCGTCAGCGACTGACCCAGCCACAGCCACCCAATCGCGGCTGCGGTGACCGATGTGAGCAGCGACAGGAACGTCACCACCGACGCTTCCAACTTAGCGATGCCACGGAACCACAGCGAGTACGCGATGACGGTGCCCACCAGACCGAGCCACACGTAACCGAGTACGGAGTTCCACGTGACCCCACCCGCTGGCATGCCCTCCCACGCCGCGAAGGGGATCAGGAATATCCCACCTGCGGTGAGTTGCCACGCAGTGAGGGTCAGCGGTGGCACGGGCGCCGTCCACGCCTTGGTCAAAGTCACGCCAGTGGCCATGAGCACCGCACCGGCCAGAGCCGCAAGCAGGCCCACCGTGTCCAACCTGGCGGCCGGTGTCAGCACCAGCAGTCCCACGCCAAGTACGCCAGCCACCCCGGCGCCCAGCTTGATCGGGGTGACCTTCTCGCCGAGTTTGATGCTCGCGAGCCACACCACGATCAGGGGTTGCACGGCACCGATAGTGGCCGCGACTCCACCTGGGAGGCGGTACGCGCCCAAGAACAGCAAGGGGAAGAACGCGCCCACGTTGAGCACTCCCAACACGGTGGCGCGCCACCACCAGTCACCTTGGGGAAGCGTGCGCGTCACGGCTAGCAACAGCAAACCTGCTGGTAGGGCACGCAGGAGCGAGGTGAGCATGGGAGCGTCGGGCGGAAGAAACTCCGTGGTGACGGCGTAGGTGGTGCCCCACGCCACGGGAGTGAATGCGGTCGCCAGGATGAGGGCGAGTTTGGCGCGGGCGGTCACGGAGACGGAACCGTTTCTTGTGGCGCGGTATTCCTCACGTCCCTAGCATGGGCCCTATGACCGATGCGCGCCTCACTGCACCTGTGTTCGAGCCGGGCCAGACCATCAAGGGTCCCGCTTCCTACTTCCCCTCAATTGAGAAGACCTACGGCAAGCCGATGCAGGAGTGGATTGACATTGCGGCCGAGCAGCTGCCGGACTCGCGCCACATGGAAGTGGTGGAGTTTCTCAAGGCCGAGCACGGCATGGGTCACGGTCACGCGAACGCACTGGTGGCGTGGGTGAAGAAGAAGCTCGAGTCCTGACGAGGCCCTTCACACCCCTCGCAGGGGCACAAGACCGGAGTTCTTGCGAATGTCGCGATAGTTCCACTGGCGATCCCGTGCCTCGCCCAGCCACCGGTGAAGCGCAGTCACGTCTATCTGCTCCACAGCCGTGTATCGAGCCTCCGCGGCCTTGAAGGTGCCCTCCGGCTTCAGTCCTGCGGTGGTGAAGGACTGGCCGCTCCAGAACATGATCCGCACGTCCGCCTTGAGCCGGTGGTAGCCGACTACAGGATTCCCCTCGAAAAACCACACGGGGTGCGCGTGCCAGATCTTGCGTTCCGCGTCAGGAAGCGCCTTTTCGATCGCCGCGAGCAAAACATCACAAATCGCCTTTGACTCGGCATCGAGCGATGCGTTGTAGCTCAGAATCTCCGCCGGTGTCTCGTTCATGGGGTGAGCCTTTCGTGGTGGAAGGCACCGCCGCCGGTGCCAAGGCCGTGAGCGCAAACCGTTGACAAGTCAACGCCCACGTCATAATATACAACCAAATGGTTGTAGAAACTGAACTCTCCGACGCCCAGGTGGACCGTATCTTCCACGCCTTGGCCGATGCTACGCGCCGCGACATTGTGCGCCGCACATTCACTCAAGAAGCCTCGGTGAGCGAACTCGCCAAGGCTTACGACATGTCCTTTGCGGCAGTGCAGAAGCACGTGGCCGTGTTGGAAGGAGCAGGCATCGTGACCAAGCACCCGCGAGGCCGCGAGCGCATAGTCCGGGGCAACCCGGACACGATCGCCAAGGTCCAGACCCTCCTGGACCGCTACGAGCAAATCTGGCGTGCCCGCATCGACAGGCTCGACGCCTTGCTCGCCTCCGAGCAGCAATAAGCCCGAGC
>JBIQJT010000007.1:89227-107500 GCA_044507265.1 Actinomycetales bacterium
CCCGCATCGACAGGCTCGACGCCTTGCTCGCCTCCGAGCAGCAATAAGCCCGAGCGGCAATAAGCCCCACACAGAAAGTACGGATCATGCCAATCACCGCTGTCACTAAAGACCACGAGGCCCTCACCATGACGGTGGTGGCCCAATTCCCCGTGCCCGTCGCCCGCTTGTGGGACGCCTACGCGGACCCGCGCCAGTTGGAGAAGTTCTGGGGTCCGGTGGAGTGGCCGGCGACCTTCACGCGTCACGACCTCGCAGTGGGCGGTCGCTCCGACTACTACATGACCGGCCCGGACGGCGAGCGCTCCGCTGGCTTCTGGGAGTTCCTGTCAGTGCAGCCCGGCCGCAGTTTTGAAGTGCGCGATGGCTTCAGTAGTGACGACGGCTCCGAGAACACTGAATTGCCCTCGATGCGCATGGTCTTCACCTTTGAGGCAAATGGCGCTGGGTCGCGCGTCACCACCACAACGCACTTCCCCTCGCTCCAAGCCCTGGAACAAGTGCTGGAGATGGGAATGGAGGAGGGCATGCGCTCTGCGATGTCCCAAATGGACCAGGTACTGGCAGACCTCGCCGACTACGCCGCAGGGTTCGCCACGGACCTGCAGATCCTCGACGACACCCACGTGCGTGTGAGCCGCATCATCCGCGGCACCCCGGAGCAAGTCTGGGAGGCCCATCACAACCCGGAACTCATGAAGAAGTGGTTGCTTGGTCCGGACGGTTGGATCATGACCGATGTCAAGGTTGGTTTGGCCGTGGGGGACATGCACCTCGCCATGTGGGAACCGGAAGGCGGCGGTGAAGGTGGCTTTGGCTTTGAGGGCGAAGTCTTGGAGTTCGTCCCAGGCGTGCGCGCTGTGACCACCGAGGGCATGGTGGGAGTGGACGGTCCCTACACGACAAACGAGCTCACGTTCACTCCCGTGGACGGAGGCACGCTGCTGACGCTCCTCATTACTTACCCCACACAGGAGTTGAGGGACATGGTCCTCAGCACGGGGATGGTGGATGGCATGGAGGCCAGTTACTCGCGCTTGGAAGACCAGCTCGCTTCCTGAGTGGCGCCACACGGCTGGGCTGGGGTCAGCCCAGCCCGAGTCAGCCCAGCCGGGCCACGGCCGATGCGACACCCAACCAAGAGTGCGGCACGCCTTCAAAGCACCAGCCGAGTTTGGGTGCCTTGTCCGCAATCCACAGAGCGGGGACGCGCTTGTCGCCGCGAGTGGATCCCGCGAGCATGAAGCAGTGGTTTTTCACGAGCAGGTGGGGAGCCACGGCCACGAGCGAGATGCCTTCGTCAATGGTCAGCGGCGTGCGGCCTCGCGCGGCAACCTGGGGCAGCGCCTCTCGAGGAGCTACGTCGCGGTATTCGTCGCCTCGCTCAACGCCCCGCAACACGTACATGCGCGCGTCGGGAACCTTGAGCTCCGCACGAGGCACGTAGTGGGACAGGCCCTTGCGCTCGTCGGAATCATGATTCTTGTCCACGATTCCCGGCAGGCTTGAACCCTCAAGGCGCAGCAGAGCTACTCGCAAGTGCGGAGCGATCACTTCGCTCGTGACCACGAGCAGAGCGGGAAGGCTGTTCTCTTCATTCCCCGGTGCGGCCGAATCAGCGGCCTTGGCCCCGGCATCAGCGGCGTCAATAGCTCGCTGCGCCATGGAGCGGAAGCGGGATTCGCTGAGACCGGCGAGGGCCGGATAGCCCTGGGCCACGTACGCGTCCACCTGACTCATCAAGGTGGTGCGGATGTCTGGAACAGTAACGAGTGCCACGGAACCTCCATCACAAGTAGTAACTCATCAACGTCCCTGGCTCAACGGCCGTTCCCTTACAAGCGCGGGCTCGGCCATGCCATAGCGTTATGGCGTGGCAGAATTGCGCGCCCCCGAGGGGATCCGACTCCTTGCCTTGGACATTGACGGAACGATGGCGCCGGAAGAAGGCATACCCGCGCCGCATATCGCCAAGGCCGTGCGTCAAGTGCACCAGGCGGGCGTAGAGATCATCCTCGTGACCGGCCGCCCCGTGCACGCAGTGGCCGACGTGATTCAGGCCCTGCGCCTTGACGAGATTTGGGTAGGCGCCTCCAATGGCGCCGTGCTTGCGGTCTCCACTCAAGGTAAGTGGAGCATCGTCGCCGCGGAAACGTTTGACCCTCGCCCTGCCATGGAAGCGGTCCTCGAGGCCGACCCTGATGCGGGCTTGGTCGTCGAAGAGCCAGGTCAGGGGTACAGGCTGTCCCGGCCATTGCCCTCGGCCGTGGGACAAGAGCCCCACATGCAGTGGATCGGTGTCCCCGAAAGCACCACCTTTGCAGCCGTCGCCACGCACGCGATCCCGCTGGAAGCGCTGGCCGAACTCGCCTCCGGCAAGGGAGCCACTGTCATGCCGTGGCATTGGGAAGGGTGGGACGTAGTGGATCTCCAGGCTGCCCACGTGAGCAAGGCCACCGCCGTTCAAGCCATTGCCGAGCGCCGTGGGTGGTCGGCGAGCGAGTGCACGGCGGTAGGCGATTACCTCAACGACATGGAGATGCTGCGTTGGGCCGGGTGGTCAGTGGCGATGGGCCACGCCCCGGCCGAGGTGCGGGCTATCGCCGACGCTGTGGCGCCCCCGTTCGACGAGGACGGCTTGCTTGCAGTGACCAGCGCCCTCCTGGCCGCTAAGGCGCAGGAATCTCGTCGAATCCCGTGAGCTCTGCCGACAGATCCCACAACCGCACCGCCTGCTGCGCGTCAATCGCCCACTGAGCCACGGCATCGGGCGTCGCGATGTCGCAATCCACGCAATAGACGCCGCCCCTTCCTGAGAGTGCGGGCGAGGTGGCGGCCCAGACCTGGGTGGCAGCGCCTTGCTCCACGGATTTGAATTGGGGATTGGGATTGCCATCCGCGTCCACCCAGCCCAACGCGACTTGCTCCTCTGTGGTGAAGTAGCGCTGCAAAGGAGTCTTGATGAGTCCCGGATGCACCGCGAACGCGCGGACACCTCTGCTCGCGCCTCGCCGATCCAGTTCCACAGCGAACAGCACGTTGGCGGACTTGGCCTGAGCGTACGCGCGCCAGCGCTCGTAGTCCTTTGCAAAGTGGATGTCGTCCCAGTTAATGCCGCCCATTGCGTGCGCGCGCGAGGAGGTGATGACCACGCGGGCGTCGTCCGAAAGCGCCGTCCACAGCAGGTTCACCAAGGCGAAGTGACCCAAGTGGTTGGTGGCGAATTGCGACTCCCAACCAGGCCCCACCAAGGTGCGCGGGTTGGCCATGATGGCCGCATTGTTGAACAACAGGTCGATTCGCCTGCCCGACGCCAAGAAGTCAGCCGCGAAGGCCCTGACACTGTCCAGGTCCGCCAAGTCAAGCGCCGCGACCTCCACGCGGTCGATGCCTGCGAGTGCCTCGAGCGCCGCCTGGGGACGGCGTGCCGGAACCACCACGGTGGCACCAGCCTCCGAGAGGGACCGCGTGGTCTCCAGGCCGATGCCCGAGTACCCTCCCGTGACCAGCGCCAGCTTGCCGGTGAGATCGATGCCCGCAAGGACATCGGCGGTGGTGGACTTGTCGTTGAAGCCCGAGTCTATGGATTGCTGAGGAGTAGTCATGACTCGACGCTAGGAGTTCGCGCGCGCACTAAGTCAAGCGGGATACTCAAGAAATGAGCGATTACCAAATCACCAATATTGGCCCGCTGGATAAGTGGCATGACCATGTGGGCGGCTTCCGACCGGAGTCGACGTGGGCGGGCCGGCGCATCGTTGACCACGAACTCACCATGCAATACATCGGCATGACGGCGAACGCACTGCTCCCCGGTGACCAGGCCGGTTACTGGCACACCCACTCCAAGGTGGAAGAGCTGTACGTCTTCCTGGAAGGTCGCGGTCAGATGGGCTTGGACGATGACGTCGTGGACGTCGCCGCAGGCTCGGTGGTGCGCGTGGGTCAAGGTGTGTGGCGCACGTGGCGCGCGCACCCCGACAGCGAAGGCGAACTCCGCTGGCTGTGCATCCGCTCAGGCGGCTACGAACTGCCGCACTTCCCGGACGACGGTCAGCGGGACAACGACCGCCCTATGCCGTGGTGACGGGGTCCTTTACCGGTGAAGGGTCAGCTTGACGGGTCGATGTGGTTGCGGGAGGCGATCTGCACCAATCTGGCCCCCAGGGCATCGGCTTCGGTCCGGTCATGCGTGATGAGGAGAGCGGTGCGCCCTTCTAGGCGCTTGCGGACGTAGGTCATGACGGCGGGCTTGGCTTGCGCGTCGATGCCGATGAACGGCTCGTCGAGCACGATGAGTTGTGCATCGCCTGCAAGCGCCCGCACAAGTGCCACGCGCCGCCTTTGACCACCAGACAAGTCGCGCACGGGCACCGTCTGGGCGGATCCAGAGAGCCCTATCGTGTGCAACTCGCGCTTCGCACGGGATGCGTGGTCTCGCCCAAGAACTAGAGTCACGTTCTCTACGGCGCTGAGGTGACTGAACAGCCGGTTTTCTTGGAACACGCATGCCTTGGTGCGGTTCGCAACTCCACCCACTGACCCGGCATCGGGACTCTCAAGCCCAAGGATGATCCGGCCCACAGTCGTCTTTCCGGAACCATTGGGACCCGTCATTGCCCCTACGGACTGGTAAGGGATGGCAAGGTCAAAGTCCGCAAGCACCACCTTGTCACCAAAGCGCTTGTGCACGCCCAGCAAGGTGACGGCATCATTGCGGTGCTTCATGACGCACCCCCCGCGTGCCTGGCGCGCAAGGCCTCAATGCCCTTGAGCGCGAGCGCCTCACACGCGATGCTCACGGTCACTATCACCGCGGTCCACGCGAACAAGTCCGCTGACTCCAGAAAGATCTTGGCTTGATACAGCCGCTCGCCAATGCTTCCTTGCGACACGCCAATCACTTCCGCGGCTACGCCTGCCTTCCACGCCAGCCCTATGCCGATGCGGCTTGCGGAGGCAAAGAACGGCAGGGCGGCGGGCACGTCCACGGCGCGGATCCTTCGCCACCGTGAGATCGCGAACACCTGAACGACCTCAAGCAGGCGCGTATCCCGTGCGCGTACTGCCTCAACGATGCTTGAGTGCATGATGGGCCAGACCATGAGGAAACTGGTCACGGTGGCCAAGGTGGCGGCGTCCGCCCACAGCAACACCAAGATGATGAAGCTCACCACGGGCACTGCTCTCACCGTAGAGATGAGCGGCGCACTCAAGAAGGCCACCGTGCGGTAGCGCGCCGCGGCGGTGGCAGTCAGTGTTCCGACCACGGCGGCTGCCACAAAACCCAACGTGATGCGTCCAAGCGACGTGAGAATGGTGAGCCAGAACCCTCCCGTTTGCACCAACTCCACCAGTCGTGCCGCCACGTGAGTGGGCGAGGCCAGGAGGAACTCGCGGCCCACGACCCAAGCGGCCACGTACCACAGGGCCACCCAGAAGGCTCCAGCGAGCAGCGCAGGGCTCACCCGCCGCCAGGCTCCACCGGCGGCTGTCTTAACCTCCGTAGTAGAAGTCATCTCCGGGAACGCTCCCGCCTACTGCTGCCGGATCTGCGGCGAAGAGGACGCCCAAGTAGGCGTCGAGGGCCACGCGCAAGTCCTCTCCGTCCAGGTAGACGATGTTGCATCGCGGGATGGCTGCTACCGCCACCGGTTTCGCGGGAGCAATGCCGGCGGCCACAATGAGCGGCGCGGCATCGGAGGGGTTCTCGTTGGTGAACTTCGTGGAGGCTTGGTAGTCCGCGAGGAACTGTGCGAAGGCATCTGGATGCGCGGCCGCAAAGGACTGGCGCACCACCACCACACCCGTCACTAGTGGGGCATCGGGAGAGACTGCGTCCCACTCCTGTGTGAGACTCAGGGCGCTGCGAATGCTGGGGTCTTTGCCTTGGAGCACCGTGACATAGGGCTGGGGAAGGACGCCCACGGCTCCGGGCTCGGCGGCCAAGCGAGCCGCCACCTCGGTGGCCTCGCTGAGGAACTCCACCGTGACATCCACTCCGGGGGTCATCTCGTTCTGTGTGAGCAAATGGTTGAGGACGAACTCTGGAGTGGTGCCCTTGCCGGTGCTGTAGATGGTGCGGCCGCGCAAGTCGCCGATCCGGTGGATAGTGTCGCCCGCTTCCACCACCTCCAGCACACCCAAGGTGTTGATGGCGGCCACGGAGATGGCGGCATCTGTGCCCTTGGTCTTGGCGTAGAGCACGGCGGCGAGGTTAGCGGGAATGAGCGCAATGTCCACCTTGCCTTGCACTATCAGCGGCACCACCTCGTCGGCCGTGCCGTAGATGGTGCTGCGGTAGTCGTGCACCGTGAGGCCGTTGGCATCGTCGTCGATGAGCTTGACCAGGCCCATCGTGGTGGGACCTTTGAGGGACGCGATGTTGATGGTCACGGTGTCCGGAGCGGGCGCCACCTCAGACGGGGCAGAGGTCACCGCGCTGACGCTGGCGGCGGCGCAGCCGCTGAGCAATGCAGCGAGTGCCACTGCAGCCACTGAGGCCGAGAACTGAAGGCGTTGCCGGTTCACGATTGCGTCCTAAAGGGTGCGTAGGTGGTGTGGAGCAGATCATGCGCTCGTGGCGAGTTGGGCTCTCCAAAGAAGTCCACGTACAGGCTCATCACATCCAAGTTGTCTTGTGAGCCGTGGACCTGAGCGGTGTTGTCGATGTAGTCGAGCACCTTCTCGCGGGCAACGAGCTCTCCCACTTGCGAGGGCACTGGATGACCGGCGCCCTGGATGCAACCGCCTGGGCAAGCCATCACTTCGATCATGTCGAAGCCCAGGTCCTCGCCCGCGAGGATGCGCTTGACCAGCGGGTCCGCGTTGCCCAGCCCAGACACCGCAGCGACTCGCAAGGTGCGCCCATTGGCCACCACCGTGGCCGTCTTGACTCCCGGCATGCCGTAGGCGGGTTCGTAGTTGAGGCGCTCCAGCAGGGGCTGGCCGGTCATTTTCTCCACGGCCGCTCGCAAGGCGGCTTCTGCCACACCGCCCGATGCCCCAAACAACACTCCCGCACCGCTCACTTGTTGGTAGGGAGCGTCGAACTCGGCGGGTTGAATGTCTTCGGGTTGCAGGCGCAACATCTCCACCATCTCGATGAACTCGGTGGTGGTGAGCACCGCGTCCACGTCGCGGATGCCTGCGGGAGCGAACTCTGGCCGCCCCGCCTCGTACTTCTTGGCAAGGCACGGGACTATGGACACCACGTACAGGTTGTCCAGGCTGAGCCCGGCCCGTTGCGCAAAGTGGTTCTTGACGGTGGACCCCATCATTTGCTGGGGAGACTTGCAACTGGACAAGTGGGGAATCATGCCGGGGTAGCGGCGCTCCACGTAGTTGACCCACCCCGGGCAGCACGAGGTGAGCAGGGGGAGCACACCGTCGTTGGCTATGCGTCCAAAGAACTCGGTGGTCTCTTCCATGATGGTGAGGTCTGCAGCGAACACAAAGTCAAAGACCTTGTCGAACCCAATCTTGCGCATGAGCCCGGCCATGAAGCCCGACACCTCTGAAGGTGCAATTCCGTAGTGGCCGGAGATGAAGCTACGCACCGCTGGGGCTACAAAGCCCACCACGGTTTTGCTTGGGTCGTTGATGGCGGTGAACACTTTGCCGCGCTCGCGTTCGTAGTCGAGCGCCCCGCACGGGCAGGCCCTCACGCACTGGCCACAACTCACGCAATCGGTGAGTTCGAGGGGCTGGCCGTTATGCGTGCCCACCGTGAGTTGGCCGTCTTTGAACTGGAAGGCGAGCACGCCCGGACCCATGAGTTCCGCACACGCGGCTACACACAGGCCGCACGAGATGCACTTGTTTTGGTCGCGAACAATGAACGGGTGGTCCTTAATGATGGGTGTGCGCGGGCGCACATGCAGAGGTGCTGCGAATGTCACTCCGTGACTACTCGCCTGGTCACGCAAAGCGCACCTGTCTTGCTTGGCGCAACCGCACGTGAGGCATCGGGCCGCCTCAGCCCTGGCTTGTTCCTCCGTGAGCGTGAGCTCTACTTCGGGGAAACCGTCAAGGCGCAACTCGAGTTCTAGTTCGGCACCCTCGGCGCGCGGCAAGCGTGGGAACTCGTGGAACTCGTCCCGCGGCAAGTCCTCGAGCGAGCCGCGGCTGCACGTGTAGTCCTCTTTGCTGGGCCGGATGTATCCGTGGGTGACGAACTCGTCAATGGCCACGGCGGCGCGGCGGCCAGCGGCAATGGCCTCGATTACGGTCGCGGGCCCGGTGACGCAGTCCCCGCCTGCAAACACCTTGGCCTCTGATGTCTGCATGCTGAAGCCGTCGATGTCCACATCGCCCCACTTGTTGAGGCGCAGCGGAAGGTCGTTGTACAGGAATCCAGTGTCGGTGGACTGCCCTACGGCACTGATGATGGCGTCGGCTTCAATGACAAAGTTGCTGCCCTCCACGGGTACGGGACGGCGGCGGCCGGAGCGGTCGGGCTCGCCGAGTTCCATGCGAATGCAGCGGAGATTCTTGCGGCCCGTGGGCCCTGCAGTGATGTTGACGGGCGCGGCGAGGAACACCATTTCGATGCCCTCATGCAAGGCGGCATCCACCTCAATGGCTTGAGCAGGCATCTCTTCTTGAGTGCGGCGGTAGACGAGCTTGACGTGCTCGGCCCCCATACGCAGAGCGGTGCGCGCGCAGTCAATGGCCGTGTTTCCACCGCCGATGACCACGACAGTCCCGCTGAGACGGGCCGCATCGCCTTTGACTACGCGGCGCAAGAAGTCGATGCCGCGTTCCACTCCCTCGAGGTTCTCGCCGTCGATGTGCAGCGGGGTCGCCGCCCACGAGCCCACGGCCAAGTACACCGCGTCAAAGTCGTGCTTGAGCTGTTCCAAGCTGATCTGCGTGCCCAAGGCCTTGCCGGTGAGGATCGTCACGCCCAAGGCCTCGATGATCCCGATCTCTTGATCCAAGGTTTCCTTAGGCAGGCGGTACTCGGGGATGCCGTAACGCATCATGCCGCCGGGCTGGTCTTGGCGCTCGAACACGGTGACGGCGTGACCGGAGATCGCGGCGTAATAGGCGGCCGAGAGGCCTGAGGGCCCTGAACCCACCACGGCGATGCGCTTGCCGGTGGGCTCTGCCACTCGCGGCAACCACGGAGTCTCGCGTGCGCGGTCCCAATCGGAGACAAAGCGCTTGACCGCGTTGATGGCCACGGGCTCATCCACCAAACTGCGGCGGCACTCGGATTCGCAAGGGTGAGGGCACACGCGGCCGCACGCGGACGGGAACGGGTTGCGGTCCTTGATGACGCGCAGCGCGGCCTCATAGTTGCCGTCGGCAACGTGACGCAAGTAGGTCTGGATATCGATGTTCGCGGGGCACGTCTGGACACACGGTGCCACACAGTCGGCATTGTGGTCGCACAGCAACTGCTCAAGGCGCACCTTGCGGTAGGCCTCTAGGCGCGGAGTGTGGGTACGAATCTCCATACCCGGTTGCACCGGAGTGAGGCACGCCTTGACGTCCCGCGGTGCCACGGCATCGTCCGTTGATGCGCCGGCCTCAACCACACACAAACCGCAACTGCCATTGGAGCGCTTGAGTCGGGGGTCATGGCACAAGGAGGGCACCGTGATGCCCTCTTTGTTCAGCGCTTGGAGCACGGTCAAGCCCGCATCCACCTGGATTTCGCGGTCGTTGACCGTGAGGGTGATGCGGTCCTGGGGCGTGGCCTCTGTCATGGATGACCTCCGACGTCCTTGTCGAAGTGCTGGCCCAGCGGTGAACCGAGTCTGCACCTATCTTTTTCAGGGTAGGTGCGTGGTGGGGCGCGCCTCGCGGACTTCGGTCCTATGGCCGATGCCACACTGGGCGTGTGATGGGTAGAGGCGAGGTTGACGCGTGAGAGTAGTGCGCAGCCGCGCGGCCAAGGCCCGGTACGCCAAGCGTCGGGCTGGCCGATTGAAGCGTGCCGACAATGACCTGACCACGGTTCAGTGGGCGGCGATCAAAGCTGCGTGGGGCGGGTGCGCATATTGCGGCGCGGCCGTGGGTGGGCTGCAGAAGGATTGCGTGCTGCCGCTGTCCCGTGGCGGACGCTACACCGTGGAGAACGTGGTGCCTGCGTGCTGCTCCTGCAATGCCTCCAAGGGCAATGAAGAGGTGACGCATTGGTTGCGCCGCAAGCGACTGGACGAGGCTGCGTTCCTGTTGCGCTTCCGTGAGGTGGGCTTGACCCTCGGTGGCCAGTCCGGGCTTTCCCCCACGGGCGGGAGTGAGAGTTCACCCTGAGGGACGATGCCCCTGCTTTCGGCGGGTTCTAGCGTGGAGGCAGACGCACACAGTCACCAGCACAGACCAGGGAGAAACCATGCGCACCGCCACCCCACTCATCGCTCTAGCGGCACTTGCAACGCTCGCCGCTGCGGGCTGCTCCGTTTCGCTCGACGGACCCATCATCACTGCATCGGACCTCAAGGGCGACAGCGTGACGGAGGCTCGCGATGTGGACGGTTTCACGTCAATTGAGATGGACGGCAGTGCGGACCTGGTGGTGACGCAAGGCGCTGAGTTCGAGGTCTTGGTGACCACCGACTCGGGGCTCGTGGAGCACATTGGGACAAAAGTGGTTGACGGCGAACTTGTGGTGACGCAGGACTACTCGGTCATTGGATTCTCGCCCGACGTCACCGTCTCGGTCACCTTGCCCAGCCTGGAGGCCGTGGAACTCAACGGGTCTTCCAACGCCACCGTCTCTGACGTCACGGGGGATGCGCTCAGTATCACCGTTGCCGGCTCCGCGGACGTGTCCGTGGATGCCGCTGTGGACTCGCTGGTGGTAGCCATCACCGGTTCAGGAAACGTCACCGCTCAAGGCAGTGCGGCGGACCTTGAGGTGGACATCTCGGGCTCCGGCGACGTGGACGCTTCCGCGCTCGAGTCGCGCACAGCGCACGTGGAAGTCGCAGGCTCCGGCAACGTGTCGGTGGACGCAAGCGAGACTCTGGACGTGACCATCTCCGGGTCAGGCGACGTCCTCTATGCGGGAACACCCCGCATCACTCAGGCGGTAAGTGGCTCCGGAGGGCTCCAGGCTGAGGACCGCTAATATCGCCCCAGGGAGGTGGCCGTGTCTGGAACAGCACGCTTTGAAGGCCTTATGGGCGGCGCGGGCAATAAGGCTCGCATCATCGTCCCTGAGATGGTGCTCCGGGAGTTGCGCGCGGGACCCACGCCGCAGGTGTTGGTCAACGTGAATGGCTTTGAGTACCCCGCGCAGGTGCGACTGCACCACGGCGTGCACTTCATCAGCCACACGGCTGCCGAGCGCAAGGTGACTGGCCTGGCGGTAGGTGACCCCATCAAGGTGATCTTGAAGGTGGCGGCTCACTTCGAACTTGAGGGCGCTCACTAAGTTCGCCTTGCCGCGGCTGGTTTCTCCAAGTATTGTCAAAATCCAAGTTGTAGATGGATTTGGAGAAAATGGTGAAGACTCCGCTCGCTCCGCCCGCGGTCGGTTCTGGTGAAGACCTTGGCGAGTGGCTCAGGCGCGCGCTTGCCCAAGGCCTGGCACCATGGCTAGCGAGTTCGCAAAGCGAATACCGACCGTGGGAGACTTTCCGTTTTCAAAGCCCGCCCGATGGATTCACGGTAGAGCAATGGTGGCACGTGGTTCGAGCCGCTCGAGTGGCATCGTCGCGGCCCATTCCCACGCTCACTGACAAAGCTGGCAGGCCCTTCTCGTTTAACTTGCCCGATGCAGTGCTGGAGGCTTGCGACGGCATTGCTCGCGAAGCGTCGGGCCAGATCCACGTGAGTGAACTCGTGACTGATCCTGACACGAGGGATCGGTACGTAGTGAACTCGTTGATAGAGGAGGCCATCACCTCTAGTCAGTTGGAAGGCGCAGCAACGTCCCGCCGAGACGCCAAGGAAATGATTCGCGCGGGCCGTGCACCACGTGATCACAGTGAACGGATGATCCTCAACAACTATTTTGCGATGGAGAGGATCCGAGAACTCTCGAACCATCCGCTCTCTCCAGAGGTGGTCAAGGAACTCCATCGAATTGTGACCGACGGAACTCTGGAGCACCCGGAGTACGCGGGCCGGTTGCAGGACGACGAACGCATGCGTGTGTCCGTGTGGGGCGATGGTGACCAACTGTTGCACCGACCCCCGCCGGTGGGCGAACTGCCGGACCGGCTTCAGGCTTTGTGCGACTTCGCCAACAGTGAGGGGTCCTCGCCTTACATGCCCCCGGTACTCCGCGCCATCACCATCCACTTCATGATGGGCTATGACCACTACTTTGAGGACGGGAACGGACGCACCGCGCGCGCACTTTTCTACTGGTCGATGCTGCGCGAGGGCTATTGGTTGACCGAGTACCTTTCGATCTCCAGGATTCTGCGCAAGGCGCCTTCAAAGTACGCTCAGTCATTCCTGCTCTCGGAAGATGACGGTGGCGACCTCACCCACTTCTTCATCTATCACCTTGAGGTGATCCGCAGGGCGATCCGTGAACTTCACGACTACCTTGCACAGAAGGCTCGCGAAATGAGGAACGTCCAGTCCCGACTCAAGAGCCTCCCCGGTGAGTTCAACCACCGGCAACTCGCAGTACTGGAGCACGCGGCGCGCATGCCCGCAGCCGTATTCACGGCCAAGTCGCACGGAGGAAGCCACAGGGTCACTATCGAAACTGCGCGGCAGGACCTGCAGGCGTTAGAGAGCCGTGGACTACTTCGGCGATTCAAGATCGGCAAAGAGTTCGCTTGGTCGGCAGTGGACGGCCTTACTGAACGTCTCTAGACGCGCAACTCCAAGCATTCTCCAAACATCGCTTGGATTTGGAGAAGACGGCCAAGCGACTACCCCATCGTGACGGTAAGCACAGCCCCATCAGTGAGCGCCTCCACGGGAACAAGCGCCCCGCGCGAGGTGCCGCCCACAGCATCGGCCAAGGTCTTGCCGTCGATGGCAACCGACTTCACGCCCGTTGCCACACCCAGCTCATTCACCACGTTGATGGTCACGTCCATGCCCCGGAAGCGCCGGGTCACCTGGAAGCCGTCCCAGCCCTCAGGCAGACACGGGTCAATACGCAGGCCAGCGAGTTCTGGCCGGATGCCCAGGATGTATTGCGTGACGCCGATGTACGTCCACGATGCCGTGCCGGTCAGCCACGGGTTGCGGGCCTGGCCAAAGCGCGGCGACTCGGGGCCGTGCGTGAACTGGCAATACACGTAAGGCTCTACTTGGTGGATCTCAGCCTGGTCGTTGTAGCGCGCCGGCAGGTAGGAGCGGTAGTAGTCATAGGCACGGTCGCCGCGGCCCAAGATGCCCTCGGCCACGATGGTCCACGAATTGGCATGGCAGAAGATGCCACCGTTCTCCTTGTGACCCACGGGGAACACAAGCAGCGACAGACCGACGCCCGGCACCTCTTTGGTGTGTGCCGGTGCGCAAAGGGCCACGCCGTGTTCGGTGGCGAGTCGCTTCTGCACGGAGTCCATGGCACCGAGTGCGCGCTCCAGTGGAATGGTCTGCGAGATGGCCGCCCACACGTTGGGCTCCAGGTAAATCTTGCCCTCGTCCAGTTCATCCGAACCCAGCTTGGCTCCCGTGGCGGAGATGCCGCGGATGTACCACTCGCCATCCCATGCGTTCTCCAGCACCGGTTGCAATGACTCAAGCACATCTCGTGCCCAAGCGGCGTCCTCGTCGCGGCCGGTGAGCTCCGCAAGTTCGGCCACCACCCGGCAACCGTTGGCCATGAGGAAGGTGGAGAACATGGACTCGCCCGTGGTGCCAAACTGGATGCAGTCGTTCCAGTCGGCCTGAAGTCCCTGCACCAGACCATTCGCGCCCAAGTGGTCTAGCGAGAACTGGATGGCTTGGCGCAAGTGCTCAAAGACAGTGGCTTCGCCGTGGTCGGCGTACGGAAGCACCTTGTCCAGGTACGCCACGTCGCCGGTCTCATAGACGAAGTTGGCCACGGTGATGGGCAGCCACAGAGGGTCATCCGAGCGGTACTTCTCCACAGTGGGAGTCTCTTCATGCCCCGGCTTGTGGGTGAGCGGCTTGACCAGCGGCATGGCGCCGCCCTCTTCCGTCTGACCGGTGAGGATCATGTCGAGGCGTTCGCGCACGGCCTCGGGAATCGCATGCGTCACGGCGAGCATGTCTTGCACGGTGTCGCGGTAGCCCAAGCCGTCGCGGTCGCCTGCCTCAATGAGGGAGACACCGCGCGACCAGTTGAAGGTCATGTGCGTCTGGTAGGCGTGCCACACGTTGATCATGGAGTTGAGCTCACCGTCGGGCGTCGCCACTTGGAGCGGGGCGAGGTACTCGCGCCACTCTTCGCGGATCTTGGCGAGCTCGGCCTCAACGCGCTCAGGGTTTCCGTACTCCGCCACAATTTCGCGGCCCGCGGGCAGAACCCGACCATCGCCGTCGTCCCACTTCTCGTCCGTGGCGCCGATGCCCATCATGTAGATCACGTGACGGGTTTCGCCGGGGGCGAGCTCAAGGCGGGCCTGAATCGTGGCACACGCGTTGTCGCCCACTGCCTGTGTGCCCTGTAGGTCGCCGCGCTCCACCCCAAGCGGGTTGGCCTGCGTGCGGTAGTCGCCAAGGAACGCGTCGCGGTCGGTGTCAAAGCCCACGGGCTCCGCACCGGCCATGCCGAACCACAGTTCTTTCCACGCAGTGCGGGTGGAGTTTGCACGGCGGATCATGCCGTCCTTGTACTCACACACCACCACGTATTGCGAGTACTGCAAGTTCTCTAGGTCTTGGCGGTAGTTCCACTCGTTGGCCAGTTCCGCATACGAATACACGGAGACAGTGCGCGGTGCGTCGGTGGTGTTGGTGACTTTCACAGACCAGTACTCGAACGCTTGACCTTCGGGGATGAAGAAGGTGGCTTCGGAGTGAATACCGCGGTACTCGGAGTCAAAGATCGAGTAGCCAAGACCGTGACGTACGGACGATGCCTGGGTGGCCCTGCCATCGGCCGTCTCGTGAGCATCGGGTTCCGAATCGCGGCCGCGCAACGGCTTGCCTACTGGCTGCCATGAGGCCGACCAGTAGTCACCATCAGCGTCGTCGCGCAAGTAGACGAACCGCCCGGGCTCATCTTGAGGAACTCCGTTGAACCTGAACCGCAGCACACGCCCGGTGCCGCCGGACTTGTAGAAGGAGTAGCCGCCGGCACCCTGCGTGATGATGCCGCCGTACAGGCGCGAACCCAAGTAGTTGGACCACGAGCGCGGAGTGTCCGGACGCGTGATGACGTACTCACGAGCCTCGTCGTCAAAGTGCCCGTACTGCATGATTCCTCCTTGAAGACCCACGGTGGTGGCGCCTCAACGTGAGAGCGAGAATGCGCCGTCCGTAAGCCTAGTGCGAGGAACAGGGCCCTCCTCAACGAGGGCGGAGTGCAGCAGCCCGGCCGCTAGCCGCCCAGCTCGGCAGCCATCTCCTTGGACCGGCGGGCCGCAGCGTTGGCTCCGGCGGAAATGGCGCCCTGGAGGCCGGCATCGTTCATTGCCTGGAGAGCGGCCAAGGTGGTGCCTCCCGGGGACGAGACTCGCTCGCGCAAGGTCTTGGGGGTTTCTCCCGAGTGGGCGAGCAAGTGCGCGGCGCCCACAAAGGTCTGCGCGGCAAGTTGGGTGGCGAGCACGCGGTCGAGGCCTTGTGCCACGCCCGCCTCAGTGAGCGCCTCCACCACCGCAAAGAAGTACGCGGGGCCGGAGCCGGACACGGCGATCACGGCATCGATTTGCGACTCATCAACCACCACTACCAGGCCGGTAGCGCGGAGCATGGTCGCTACCATCTGGACGTCGGCATCCGTTGCCTTGGCGCCCTTGGCGATCGCGGTAGCGCCTCGGGCCACGATCGCCGGCGTGTTGGGCATGGTCCGGACAACGCGCGTGCCAGCGGCGAGGCGCTCCTCGTAGAACGCGGCGGGCAGGCCTGCGGCCACCGTCACCACCAGGGTGGACTTGTCGATCTTGGCTGTGATCTCTGCGAGCGTCTCGGCCACGTCTTGAGGCTTCACGGCGATCACCACGATGTTGGTGCCCTCCACCGCTTCGGTGGCGCTCCCTGTCACGACAACGCCGTGCGACTCACGGAGGTCGGCGGCGCGGCCTGTGTCCTTCTCGGCGACAATCACTTGCGAGGAGGGCCACCCGGCGGACTTGAGCGCCGTGAGAATCGTGCCGCCCATCACCCCGCCTCCAAGGATCGCAACGGAGGGCATGACAGCGGCAGGTGTGTTCTCGCTCATGGAGTCAGGCTAGCGCGGATGCGCGGGCACCCAGCGCTAAGGAGTACGACGCTTGAGTGTGAGCGCGCCCAACGCCACAGCCCCGACGATGAACGCCACCAGCACGGCCACTTCTGGCCAAATGCCTGAACCGTTGCCCGCCAGGATGTCATTGATGGCGTCAATGGCGTAACTCACGGGGAGGACGTCAGAGATCAGCTCGAGCACTCGCGGCATTTGGTCACGGGGCAAGAACAGTCCGGCCATGAGCAACTGCGGCAGGATTACCGCGGGCATCATTTGCACGGCTTGGAACTCGGTGCGGGCCAACGCTGAGCCGGCCAATCCCATCGTGGTACCCAATACCGCTACAAGGACGATGATGAGGCCAAGTCTCCACGCCTCTGAAGGAATGTCCAGCCCCAGTGGCCAGTAGCTCCAAGCCGTCATGAGCAGAGCCTGGGCCACTGCTACCAAGCCGAAGGCTATGGCGTAGCCGAACACGACGTCGGCTTTGCCTGTGGGGCCAACCATGAGCCTCTCGAGGGTGCCTGACTGGCGCTCGCGCAGCATGGTCACGCTCGTGACGACGAACATCAGGATGAGTGGGAAGAGGCCCATGATGCGCGGACCCAAAGTGTTGAAGAGTGGTCCTTCGGGCGGAACAGGCAGTGCCGAGAAGATGTATTGAAGCAACCACGTGAGCAACGCTGGCAAAAGCAAGAGCATGGCGACTGTACGAGGATCGCGGCGCAACTGAGTGAGGACCCTACGCGCGGTGCTCCAGGTGAGTGAGGCGCTCATGCGGCCCTGCTTTCCACGATGGCGAGGAACGCGGCCTCGGCATCGTTGGTGCCCGTGGTGGCCAAGATCTCGTCGAGCGGGCCGTCCGCGATGATCTCGCCGTCGCGCATGAAGAGCAACCGGTCGCAACGCGGCGCCTCGTCCATGACGTGGGAGCTCACAAGGAGCGTGGTTCCTTGTCGCGCGAGTGAATGCATGAGGTTCCACAAGTCTCGGCGTAGCACGGGGTCGAGGCCAACGGTGGGCTCGTCGAGCACTAGCAGCTCTGGAGAGCCCACGAGGGCTGCACCTAACGACACGCGCGAGAGTTGGCCGCCGGACAGTGTGGAGACCGGGCGGTCGGCATCGGGGGTGAGGCCGATGGTGTGGAGAGTGTGAGCCACCTCGTTCTTGCCTGCGCCCACAGGTTTGCCAAAGTAGGCGAGGTTCTCGCGGGCGGTGAGGTCGGGGTAAACCGAGGGGGCTTGAGTGACGTAGCCGATGCGCGGGCGCAGGCGGGCTGTGCCCGCGTCGTCACCCAACACGGTGACAGTGCCGCCCGCCACAATCTGGGCGCCGACGATGGCGCGCATCAACGTGGTCTTGCCGCTTCCCGACGGGCCAAAGAGCCCGACCACTTGGCCGCGCGGTACGGACAGCGTCAGGTCTGCGAGGACCTCATTGCCGCCGCGGACAACCCGTAAGCCCGATATCTCAATCGCGGGACCAGTGGTCGCCGATTCGTTATTCCCCATGTGAGGAATTGTGGTGGACTGGGAAGTGCCCTGTCAAGTGATAGGTGATCACTGGCGCAAACCGGCGGGTGAGTTCCTCAGGCGTCATCGACACGAGCGGCTCAATCTTGGCAGCGTGGCGCAGGAGCGTCAGTCCAATCACTTGTGATGCCGCGGAGGCAGCTGCCGCAGGTGGATCCTCGGCGCCCACCCTGCGCGCCACGTCCTCGATCACGTTCTCTATGATCACCTTGCGCACCAATCGCGCCACCTCGGGATGATCCAAGCCCGCGCGGAGCATTGCGACCACGCGGTTGCCGTGGACGGGATGCGACCACGTGGCAACAAAGAACTGGATGACCCGCTCGCCTACCTTGTCTGGATCGCCCGTGGCGATCCGCTCCGCTTGGGTGCTGAGGTCTATCGGAGGGCGCATCGCCTCCACGAAGAGCGCCACTTTGGAGTCAAAGTAGTGGCGTACGAGCGCGGGATCCACGCCTG
>JBIQJT010000008.1:0-8932 GCA_044507265.1 Actinomycetales bacterium
GGGGGAATCATGAACCGCCGTATCGCTAGCCTGGCCCTTACCGCCGCCGTATCCCTCACCTTGAGCGGATGCCTCATCCCCTCCAGTGGCAGGACTAACACCAATCCTGGACTGACCATGACTCCTGAACTCATCAACTCTGATGAGACTCCCGACACCACTGCGGAACTGGGCACTCGAGAAAACCCGTTCCCTGCTGGCACCGCGTTTGCTGTGGGCGATTCGTGGGAGGTCACGTTCGGTCCCACCAATACGGACGCGAGCGACATCGTGCTCGCCGAATACGAATACAACAAGATCCCCGACGGTGATGTGGCCATCATGGTCCCTATCACGACCACCTTTGTGGGCGAGGGAACCGCCACCCCGGAGGTGTACCTCAAGTTCCTCTACGTGACCCCAAGCGGCACCTATTCGGCCAATGCCACCGACAAGTGCGGCGTGTTCCCCGATTCCATCCACGGCGCCCCTGATCTCTTCAACGGCGGCTCCACCACCAAGAACGAGTGCGTCACGGTGCCCGCTGACGAGGCCGCAGAGGGCGTGTGGGCCGTGTATGCCACCGAGGATGAGGGCACGCGATACTTCGCCTCGACGTCGTAGGCAGCCGCCACTGGGGCACCTGAGCAGGGCCCGTCGTGCACGTGGGCGTGAGCAGTCCTCCCGGCGTGAAAGCATGGCGGGATGAACCTTGCAGCGTCCAACGAGTGGTGGCGCACCGCCGTCATCTACCAGATTTACCCCCGCTCCTTTGCCGATGCCAATGGCGATGGCCTCGGAGACCTTCAGGGCATCACGGCTCGCCTAGAGCACGTGGCGCACCTGGGTGTGGACGCAGTGTGGCTCTCGCCGTTCTACACCTCGCCGCAGCACGACGCAGGCTATGACGTTGCCGACTATTGCAACGTGGATCCTCTGTTCGGCACGCTCGAGGACTTTGATGCCCTGCTCGCGCGCGCTCACGAGTTGAAACTTCGGGTGATCGTGGACATCGTCCCCAATCACTCTTCTAGCAAGCACGTGTGGTTCCAAGAGGCTCTTGCAAGCCCTCCCGGCTCCCCTGAGCGCGCGCGCTACATCTTCCACGACGGCAAAGGCCCACACGGAGACCTGGCGCCCAACAACTGGGAGTCAGTCTTTGGCGGCCCCGCATGGACGCGAACTACCAACCCGGACGGCACCCCGGGCCAGTGGTACCTCCACCTCTTTGACTCCAGTCAGCCCGACTTTGACTGGGCCAACCCCTGGGTGGCGGATCGCTTTGATGAGATCTTGCGCTTCTGGTTGGACCGCGGAGTGGACGGCTTCCGCGTCGACGTGGCACACGGCATGGTGAAGGCCCCCGGTTTGCCCGACGTAGTGGTCGATGCCACGAGCGGCCCTCACCCGCATTGGGCCCAAGAAGGCGTCCACGACATCTGCCGCCGCTGGCGCCGTGTGCTCGAAAGCTATGGTTCCGACAAGGTGCTCGTGGCGGAGGCATGGGTCGAGCCACTGGCCGAGGCCGCGAAGTGGGTGCGCCATGATGAGATGCACCAAGCTTTCAACTTTGAATACCTGTTGGCTCCGTGGAGTGCCCCTGAACAGCGCGCAGTGATCGATGCCTCCCTGGCAGCCTTCAACGATGTGGGGGCGCCTGCAACCTGGGTGTTGTCCAACCACGACACCATCCGCCACCCGTCCCGCTTGGCCCTAGAGGTCCAAGTCCCCCACGGCGATGGCGTTGGGCCTAAGAGTCCGCACTTGCCGATGCCGGACCGCGTGGAGCGCCGGGGGCGGTCGGCGGCCCTCGTGATGCTCTCGCTACCCGGTTCCGCATATGTCTATCAAGGCGACGAACTGGGGTTACCGGAGGTCATCGACATCCCCGACGACGCTCGCCAGGACCCCACGTTCCACCGCACCGCTGGAAAGCGCTACGGACGCGATGGTTGCAGGGTGCCGATCCCTTGGGACGCGAATGCCCCTGCATACGGATTCTCACCTTCAGGCATGACGTGGTTGCCCCAGCCTGCCGACTGGGGCACCTTTGCCGCCGCCTCTCAGCGGGATGTGGCCAGCTCATGCCTCGAGCTGTACCGCACCGCCCTCCGTGTACGCCGCGAGTACGAACTCGGCGCCGGAACATTGACCTGGAACGAGGTCAGCGAGAGCGTGTTGTCTTTCACGGTGGGCGAGGTGACGGTCATCGTGAACTTTGGCCCTGAACCACTCCCGATACCTCCCGGCGCGGTGCTGTTGAACACCTCGCCATCACAAGAGGTCCTAGAACGCGATACGGCCGCCTGGGTAATAGTTAAGTAAAGCACCTGGTAACAGCCCAAGTGAATCGGTTCAGATTCGTGCTTGCGTGGACCGGTTCAACAGGGTATTGTAGGAGCCGGTAACAAACGCTGAACGCAAGGGAAGCGGGCGATACCTCCGGTCTTGGGCGAGGTGAGAGCCGTCCGTTTCCGGGAAATGTCTGCGAAGAGATCTGGTTGCAGCTCGTGGCCCAACCAGTGAACGGCGCGACATCCCCACGGTGAACGGGGGCGGGGCCGACGGGCTCCGCCCCCCATCACTTTGTATGGGCTTCCTCAGACCGCCTGGCGGCCCCGCCTACTGTTGCGCAGAGCCGGCCTTCCACCCAAAGAACACTCGTTCCGTGACGGCGCGCGCCCGCCGAGAGACGCGGGCCCATCGTTGCTCCAGCGCCTGACCGCTCTCCCCTGTGCCCAAAATTTCCGCGAGGACGCGCGTTTCGCTCAAGTCCCGCGGGATCACGTTGACGTCTTGAGTACCGCCGCGCAACGCAATGGCACCACGCAACTCGGTGGCAAGTTCCCAGGCCGCGACAAGGTCCGCCGCATCAGAAGGCGAGATCAGTTCCGCATCCTGGGCCGCACGCAAGGCCTCAAGCGTCTGGGGCGTGCGCAGCGCATGCACGCTGCGGCCGTGAGTCAACTGGAGCAATTGCACACTCCACTCCACGTCAGAAAGTCCACCCGGTCCCAACTTGAGGTGACGACGGGGCTCCACGCCGCGAGGCAAACGCTCGGACTCCATGCGCGCCTTGAGAGTGCGCATTTGCTTGAGCGCTGAGGCTGGCAATTCCTCTGGGTAGCGCACCTCGTCGATCATTTCCACAAACGCGGCCATGAGTTTGTGTTCGCCTGCCACCGGCCGAGCGCGCAACAGCGCTTGTGCTTCCCATGGGTCCGACCACCGCCGGTAGTACTCGGCACACGACTCCAAGGACCTCACGAGCGGACCGTTCTTGCCCTCGGGGCGCAAGTCCGCGTCAATGGCTAGCGCCGGTTGAGAGTTGGGGCGTTGCAAGAGGTCTCTGAGCTTGGCCGCTACCGCTTGAGCAAAGTCGTAGGCCTTCTCGGCCTCGCCCAGCGGCTCGTACACGAACTGGACGTCGGCATCGGAGGTATAGCCCATCTCCATGCCGCCGTAGCGGCCCATGGCTACCACCAACATGTGCGCCAAAGGCTTCTTGCGGCCCCACTCCTGGAGCACGGACTCCGTGGCCAGGCTCAACGCACCGTTGATGAGCACGTCCGCGGCCACGGTGACCGAGCTTGCTGCTCCCACCGAGTCCACGAGCCCCAGCACATCCGCAGCGGCAGTCCTCGCCACCTCGCGCCTGCGCACTCCACGCAGGGCGGTAATGCACTGCTCCTCGTCGTCCGAGCGGGCCACAATGGCCTCCACCTCGGCGAGCAATCGCGCAGGCTCGCGTGCGGCCAGGTCTTCGTCGTTGTCGAGCCACGTCACGTCTTGGGCCGATGCCAAGAGCGCCCTGCTCACAAAAGCGGAGGTGGACAGGAGTTTGGCAAGGCGCTCGGCGGCCGTGCCAGAGTCACGGAGCAACTTCAAGTACCACTGTGCATTCTCGAGTTGCTCAGATAACTGCCGGAAGGCCAAGAGGCCAGCGTCCGGGTCAGGGCCGGACGCAAACCAGCCAATCATGGCCGGCAGCAACTGTCGTTGGATGGCGGAACGCCTGGAGACACCACTCGTGAGCGCCGCAATGTGACGCTGGGCACCCTCGGGGTCACGGAAGCCCACCGCACTCAATCGCGCACGTGCCGCGGCATCGTCAAGCGAGGCCTCATCTGCACTGAGCTGCGCCACGGCGCCCAAGATGGGTCGGTAGAACATCTCCAAGTGCATGGCACGCACGTCCCGGCGGATGTCCGAGTAGACCTCATCCATGTAGTCCACGGTGGCAAAGGCAGAAGCGCGCGCGAGCCTGCGGAGGTCCTCGTCGGACTCAGGCATGAGGTGGGTGCGGCTGAGTCGTCGCAACTGGAGGCGGTGCTCCCACACTCTCAACTGGCGGTAACTGCGGTCCAGCACGGCCGCCTGAGTGCGCCCCACGTAACCGCCTGCTCTCAGTGCGGCAAGAGCATCGAGAGTGCCGCGCACGCGAAGCGTGGGATCGCTGCGTCCGTGCACCAACTGCAGCAGTTGGATGGTGAACTCCACGTCCCGCAGACCGCCAGGTCCCAACTTGATCTCACGGTCAGTCTCATTGGCGGGAATGTGCTGCTCCACGCGCTTGCGCATGGCTTGCGCCGACTGCACAAAGCCTTCACGCTCTACCGCGGTCCACACGAATGGCCATACGGCGTCAACGTATTGCTGACCCACTTCCGGGTCGCCGGCCACTGGCCGCGCCTTGAGCAACGCTTGGAACTCCCAGGACTGCGCCCAGCGCTCGTAGTACGCCTTGTGCGAGGCCACTCCCCGCACGAGCGCACCGTCCTTACCCTCGGGGCGCAAGTTGGGGTCCACTTGCCACAACGCGAGTTCGGACGATGCCCCTGAGCACACGTTCGCGGTGCGGGTGGCTAAGCGCGCACCCACGCGGCTGGCCTCCTCTTCGGAGGCGCCCTCCCCTGGCTCCACCGCGTAGATGACATCCACATCCGAGACGTAGTTGAGCTCCCTCGCACCGCACTTGCCCATGGCGATGATGGCTAAGCGCGCCTTGGCATGCTCAGGCTCTTCTGCTCTGGCAATGGCAAGTCCTGCCTCCAGAGCGGCTCCGGCCAAGTCAGCGAGAGCGGCAGAGACGGCAGGCATCATCGTGGTGGGCGCCTTGGCGTAGAGATCCTCGGCCGCAATACGAGCCAAAGCCCTGCGGTAGGCAATGCGCATCGCATCCACCGCCGCGGGCCCTGTCAGCGTGGCGACCGGGCTCGTGCCCGCGGCATTGGCGCCCACGGCCTCGAGCAACTCTTGCCTGGGGTCAGCCTCGGAGAAAGGATCGCGCCCATCCCATTGGGAAAAGTCCTCAATGAGTTGCGGATGACGCACCAAGAAGTCACCCAGCGCGGATGACGCACCGAGTAACACGGCAAGTTTGGCGCCGCCCGTGGTGGAGACCAAGTCGGCAAGCTGATTCTCAAGCCCCGCGTCCCGCGCCGCCTCGGTGAGGCGCAAGATCGTCAGTAGCGCGGCATCGGGATCCGCTAAGTAGCTCAACGCCTTGGGGACGTCCTCAAGGGTGACGCCGGTGAGTTGCTCGAGTTCGTTGATCAGTGTGAGCGCACGCTCAGGATCGGCCACGCCTGCCCGCCGCAAGAGACTTGCGGCCGAGACTTCCCTACCTCCTGGGCTTGGCGTGCTCACAAGAGCGCCTAGAGGACCGCGAGGTAGCGATCCAACTCAAAGGGCGTCACCTGGTTGCGGTAGGCCTCCCACTCGGCGCGCTTATTGCGCAAGACAAAGTCAAAGACGCGCTCGCCCAGAGTGTCCGCTACCAGCTCGGATTGCTCCATCACCTGGATGGCCTCCGCGAGCGAGGCAGGCAGTGGCTCGTAACCCATGGCTTTGCGCTCGGCGGGCGAGAGTTCCCACACATCGTCCTCGGCGCCGTCGGGGAGCTCGTAGCCACCCTCGATGCCCTTGAGACCGGCCGCAAGAAGCACCGAGAAGGCCAAGTACGGGTTGGCGGCGGAGTCCATGGCGCGGTATTCCACGCGAGTGGACTGACCCTTGCCCGGTTTGTGCACCGGCACGCGCACGAGCGCGGATCGGTTATTGGAGCCCCAGCACACGAACGACGGAGCCTCGGCACCGCCCCACAAGCGCTTGTACGAGTTGACGTACTGGTTGGTGATGGCCGTGATCTCGGGTGCGTGGCGCAAGAGACCGGCCATGAACTGGCGGGCCACCGTGGACAGGCCAAAGGTGCCTGAAGCATCGTGAAAGGCGTTGCGGTCACCCTCAAAGAGGCTCATGTGAGTGTGCATGCCAGATCCGGGCGAATCGACCAGCGGCTTAGGCATGAACGACGCAAAGAGACCCTGCTCCAGAGCCACCTCTTTGATGGCTGTGCGGAAGGTCATGATGTTGTCGGCGGTCGTCAAAGCGTCGGCATAGCGAAGGTCAATCTCGTTTTGCCCAGGGCCCGCCTCGTGGTGAGAGAACTCCACCGAGATGCCCATGTTCTCCAACGTGGTGATGGCCGTGCGGCGGAACTCATGCGCGGTGCCACGGGGAACGTTGTCAAAGTAGCCGGCGCGGTCTACGGGAACGGGCAGTTGACCGTCTTGGAGCGGCTTGAAGAGGTAGAACTCAATCTCAGGGTGCGTGTAGAACGTGAATCCCAGGGCAGAGGCCTTATCCAAGGTGCGCTTGAGCACTTGGCGCGGGTCAGACAGTGCGGGCTCGCCGTCGGGAGTGTGGATGTCGCAGAACATGCGAGCAGCACCTTGACGGTCGCCTCGCCACGGCAGGATCTGGAACGTCGACGGGTCGGGCTTGGCGATCATGTCAGCCTCGTAGACGCGAGTCAGACCCTCCACGGCGGAGCCGTCAAAGCCGATGCCCTCGGTGAAGGCGTTCTCCAGCTCGGCGGGAGCAATCGCCACCGACTTGAGTACACCCAAGACGTCCGTGAACCACAGACGAATGAAGCGGATGTCGCGCTCCTCGACGCTGCGGAGCACATATTCCTGCTGCTTATCCATACCCCTATCCTGCCCTACCGATGTTGCCGTTGTGTTGCATTGTTCGCGGGCACGCCGCCGTAGGCTTGCGACATGTCAGGACTCACCATTGCATTGGCACAAGTGAACCCTTGCGTGGGGGACGTCGCAGGTAACACAGCCCTGGTACGGCAGTGGTGCCGCAAGGCCGCAGATGCCGGGGCTGGGCTGGTGGCGTTCCCCGAGATGGTCTTGGTGGGCTACCCCATTGAGGACCTCGCGCTGAGGCAATCGTTTCAACGGGCAGCGGGCAGGGCGCTTGACGACTTGGCGCGCGACTTGGCGGCCGATGGCCTGGGTGGCCTGACAGTGGTGCTGGGCAATATTGGCGTGAACGCCGAAGGCAGACCCACCAACGATGCGGTGGTGATCCAAGACGGCGTGATTACGGCGCGGTACAGCAAGCACCACTTGCCCAACTACGGAGTCTTTGACGAGCGCCGCATCTTTGCCTCCGGCACCGAGCGTTGCGTGGTGGAGGTTCGCGGCACGCGCGTGGGCCTGGTCATTTGCGAGGACATATGGCAAGACGGCGGTCCCGTGGCGCGCATGGCCGATGCCGACGTGCAGTTACTCCTGGTACTCAACGGATCTCCTTTTGAGGAAGGCAAGGGCCGCATCCGCACAGACTTGGCGCGCCGTCGTGCGGCGGAGGTCGAGGCCCCTCTCGCTTACGTCAACATGTGGGGCGGCCAAGACGACCTCGTGTTCGACGGCCACTCCTTCATCGTGGCCGCAGACGGCGCCTGGATGGCCAACGCCGGTGGATTCCGCGACGAGCTCTTGATGTGGCATGTCCCCGGTGACGATGACACTCCCGTGCAAGGTCCAGTGAAGGACTTCGCCTCTGACGATGAGCAGGTCTACACCGCGATCGTCACCGGACTGCGGGACTACGTGGTCAAGAACGGATTCACGTCCATTGTGCTGGGAGTCTCCGGAGGTATTGACTCCGCTCTCACCGCTGCCATTGCGGCCGATGCCGTGGGCGGCTCCCATGTGGTCGGCGTGTCTATGCCGTCCGCGTACTCCTCCGAGCACTCCAAAGACGATGCGGCCGAGCTGTGCAAGCGCATAGGGGCCGACTACCGGGTGGAGCCCATTGCCGCAATCGTGGATTCCTTTCAAGCCCAATTGGCCCTCACCGGCGTGCCGGAAGAGAACCTCCAAGCGCGCGTGCGTGGCGTGATTCTCATGGCCATCAGCAACCGTGAAGGGCACCTTGTCATTGCGCCAGGTAACAAGTCTGAACTCGCTACTGGGTACTCGACGATCTACGACGCGGGAAGCATCGGCGGTTTTGCCCCGCTCAAGGACCTGGACAAGACCAGGGTGTGGGACTTGGCGCGGTGGCGCAATGCGCGAGCCGCCGAGCGAGGCGAAACGCCTCCCATCCCTGAGAACTCCATCACCAAGCCGCCCAGCGCGGAGTTGCGCCCCGGCCAGGTGGACCAAGATTCGTTGCCGCCGTACGAGTTGCTCGACGAGGTCCTGGACGCGTACGTGGAGCACGCGGAAGGGCGCGCAGAGTTGTTGGCTCGTGGCTTTGACGAGGCCGTGGTGGACCGCGTGCTGTCGCTGGTGGATCGCGCTGAGTGGAAGCGTCGGCAGTATCCGTTGGGCCCAAAGGTCACCTCGCTGGCGTTCGGCCGGGACCGCCGCTTGCCTGTGACCTCACGTTGGCGTGAGCTGAGCGAGTAGCAGCCCTGCGGCGCTAGCCCTGGCGCGCCCCCCTGCTCTCCCGCCCCCCTGCTCTCCCGCCCCCACCTGCCCCCGCCCCCACGCGAAATGTGTCACTGGCGCACACTTTGGGGAGCCGCGTGCATCCCATGTGTCACCTATGCGCACACTTCGCCATCCGGGGTGAACCGGGTGCGGCCGCGCCCCCACCCGCCCTCCATCTTGAAATGTGTCACTGGCGCGCACTATGGGGAGCTGCGTGC
>JBIQJT010000008.1:9032-21563 GCA_044507265.1 Actinomycetales bacterium
ACCCGCCCTCCATCTTGAAATGTGTCACTGGCGCGCACTATGGGGAGCTGCGTGCATCCCATGTGTCACCTATGCGCACACTTCGCGTTCAGGGGTGAACCGGGTGCGGCCGCGCCCCCACCCGCCCTCCATCTTGAAATGTGTCACTGGCGCGCACTATGGGGAGCTGCGTGCTTCCCATGTGTCACCTATGCGCACACTTCGCCATCCGAGCGGGCGAGGGGCTCCAAGGCGAGGCACGGGCTGCAGGGGCTCCAAGGCGAGGCACGGGCTCCAGGGAGAGCCAGGGGGTCCCGAGGGCTCCAGGGAGAGCCAGGCAGACTTCGCCAGTAGCGGGGGTGCGCCGGGTGGAGCGCCGCGCGGCGTTGCCGTGAGAAAGTGGAGCCATGAGCAAGAGCACTGACGCGCCCGCACCCAAGAAGGTGCGCATCCACCACTTCAAGGAGATGAAGGAGCGCGGTGAGAAGATCACCATGCTCACCGCGTACGACTTCCCCACCGCCAAGCTCTTCGATGCTGCAGGCGTGGACGTGTTGCTCGTGGGTGACTCGCTAGGCGACAACATCCTCGGTCACGGCAACACTGGCGCCGTGACTCTGGACGAGATGATCCCGTTTGCGCGCGCGGTCTCCCGTGGCGCCAAGCGCGCCTTTGTCGTGGCCGACTTGCCGTTCGGCACCTATGAGGTGTCACCCGAGCAGGCGGTGGCGAGCTCCATCCGCATGATGAAGGAAGCCCAGCCCAACGCCATCAAGTTTGAAGGTGGGCGGCGCATCGCTCGCCAGGTCAAGGCTGTGGTCGATGCCGGTATCCCCTTTGTGGGTCACCTTGGCTTCACGCCGCAGTCCGAAAACGCGCTGGGTGGACGGCGGATTCAGGGCCGCGGCGACGGAGCCTATGACGAACTTCTTGCCGATGCCGCAGCGCTGCAGGAGGCTGGTGCGTGCATGCTCGTGCTTGAGATGGTGCTTGAACCCATCGCCACCAAACTCACTGCCGCCCTGGATATTCCCACCATTGGCATCGGCGCTGGACCTCACACCGACGGCCAAGTGCTGGTATGGCTTGATGCATTGGGAATGGGTGACTGGAGCCCGTCCTTCTCTAAAGCCTTTGGCCAGGTGGGTGCTGCCATGACCGATGCTGCGGCGGCCTATGTGAAGGAAGTCAAGAACGTGACATTCCCGGCAGCGGGTCAGTTCTTCGAGCAGTAGAGGGCGAGAGGGGGGCCGATGACTACCACAGGAAATGCGTACCGCAAGGCGCCTGGATTGCTCATGGTGATCGCCGGGATTGGTGTGGTAGTCCAGTTCTGCGCGCTGATCTTCTATGTATGGGCTGCACAGGATTGGTCCAGTCAGGGTGGCGGGGGCTATGCCGGGCATGCGTATTCCTACCCGGTGGTGCAAACAGGGATCACGGTGGCCGCGATCGCTTCAGCTGTCGTCGCCACCGCGACGTGCGGCGCACTGGCCGGGTTGCGCAACTCGGCCATCGCCTGGTCGAGTGTCGGCCTCACGTCAAGTGCGGTCCTCACCGGCGCGATCACGTGGACCATGAGCGTCCCTGAGCCCGAGCCTGGGCTGGCCATGCTCTTCTATGATTTGGCGGTGATGCCGATGTTGGCGCAGGGTGTGGGTGGGCTGACGTGGTTCTCGATATGGCTCGTGATTCGGGCACGGGAGCGGTGATGGCTCGCAGGAACTCAACGCGCAGACCGCACCCGTGTCTGGTGGGGTACGCGGTACTCACCATGGTGGCGCAGGCTACCGTGGTGGCAATCTTCTTGGCGGGAGCGGCTGTGTGGAGTCGTGGCACCACCGACGGGCTCACCGAACATCGCGTGTCATTTCCGGCGATCATCCTCGCGGCCATCGCTGCGGCGCTTGTGCTGGCCCTGACGTGCGGGGCGCTCGCCAGGCGCCGCTACACGGCGATCGCGCTCTCAACTGCAGGACTGATGGCAAGCGCAGTTCTCACCGGAGCTATCGGGTGGACGCTCACCCTCCCGGCGCCCGGGCCAGAGGCCGGCGCCTTCCTGTACGAACTGGCACATGTGCTCATGCTCGCCGATGGCCTAGGCGGCCTGGCCTGGTTCGGCACGTGGATTGTGATCCGCAGCAGGGAGACCAGACGCGCCGAAGACTTGTTGTGGTACTAGGTTCTAGCCGTTCCAAGCGGCGTCATCCTCGTCCCAAGCGTCGGTGCGTTCGCGCGCAATATCCACAGCGCGCTCAGCCTCTTCACGGGTCGCGTACGGACCCAATAAGTGCTCCCAAGAACTCTGCCTACCCTTCTCCACCATCCGCGTTGAGGTGTTGAAGTAGTACTCGACTTTGTCCCCTTGGGCCATCAATTCGTCCTGATAAGACATCGCCATCCTCTCCCCCTCTAGACTGCCAGGTATGGGTCCAGTACGCGAGAGGATCGTGAAAGGCGAAGTGTCGCCGCAGCGATTGGTACCAGCGAACATTGCCCGTCCTCCGTACGTGGGCAAGAAGCGCGCGGACCGCTGGACCGGCGGCGACATCCACTCTGACGAGGTGATTGACCGGGTCCGGGTGGCCGCACGCATTGCGGCACAGGCACTTGCTGAAGTGGGACGCAACGTCCGCCCTGGCATCACCACCGATGAACTCGACCGCATCGGCCACGAGTTTGTGCTTGATCACGGCGCCTACCCGTCCACCTTGGGTTACCCAGGCTCGGCTGGGCGCCCGCCGTTCCCCAAGTCGCTGTGCACCTCTGTCAACGAGGTCATCTGCCACGGCGTCCCTGACAACACGGTGATCCGCGAGGGCGACATCGTGAAGGTGGACATTACCGCCTACAAGAACGGGGTCCACGGCGACAATTGCGGGAGTTTCATCGCGGGTGAAGGCACCGAGGAATCACGCCGCCTCGTGGAGGTCACGCTGGCCGCGATGTTGCGTGGGATCACCGCCGCTGCGCCGGGGCGCGAGCTCAATGTCATTGGGCGGGTGATCGAGAAGTACGCCTCTCGCCACGGCTACGAGTCAGTGCGTGACTACACCGGCCACGGTGTGGGCCCCGCATTCCACACGGGACTCATCGTGCCACACTACGACTCCGCTCCCCACCACAACGACATCATCCAACCGGGCATGATCTTCACCGTGGAGCCGATGCTCGTGGACGGCAGCCAAGAGAACCACGAGTGGGACGACGGCTGGACCGTGGTCACCAACGACGGGTCGTGGGTGGCGCAGTTTGAGCACACCATCCTCATCACGGAGACCGGCGCCGAGGTCTTGACGCTGCCATGAGCAAACGCATCGCGATAGGCGTCGATATTGGCGGGTCCGGCATCAAGGGCGCGCCCGTGAACCTCAAGAAGGGCAAGTTCAAGAAGTCTCGCTTCCGCATCCCCACACCGCAGCCTTCAACGCCCGAAGCCGTGGCAAAGGTCGTGGCCGAGGTCATCGCCAAGTTTGAGCCGGGTCCCAAGACCCCAGTGGGCGTGACCTTCCCCGGTGTGGTGCAGCACGGCATCGTAAAAACTGCGGCGAATGTTGACGACTCGTGGGTGGGTACCGACTTGCGCGGCATCATCCGCAAGCACTCCGGCCGGGACGTCCACGTCGTGAACGATGCAGATGCCGCTGGGTTCGGCGAGTTTCTCTATGGAGGCGCGCAAGGTCGCGACGGTGTGGTGCTCATGACCACCTTGGGAACTGGCATTGGTTCTGCGCTCATTGTGAACGGCGACCTTGTTCCCAACACAGAGTTCGGTCACCTCACCATTGACGGCCACGACGCGGAAGAGTTCGCCGCCGAATCCGCCCGGGAACGCCACCACCTCAGCGATGCCGAGTGGATTGCGCATTTGCAGCGCTTCTACGAGGAGATGGAAAAACTGCTCTGGCCGGACCTGATCATCGTGGGCGGCGGAGTCTCTGCCGAACACGAAACCTTCTTGCCGCATCTGAAACTGCGCGCACCCATCATTCCCGCGGAGCTCTTCAATGCCGCCGGCATCGTGGGCGCTGCTGCGTGGGCCGCGCACGCGGCTAAGGCCGCACGGACGGCTGCCAAGGCTGCACGGAACGCTGCCAGGAACGCGTCGCTCGGAACCGGCACCTAGGCCCGTCAAGACCTTCGCGTTGCCCGGGTGATACTGGGGCTATGAGCCCTCGACCACGCCTCCTGGAACGGTGGCGCCGTCAACTCGGCCACCTATTATTCACGCGCGTGGCGGGACCCAAGGGCTACCAGGCCCGGGATCGGATTCACGGCACTGAAGGCCCCCGCTGGTTCGAGCCGGGTGCCGCTATCAGGAGAGTCCACGGCGATGCGTCCAGCTTTGTGGGTGGACTGAGCGCGCTCTTGCTCCAGTCACTGCATCCCGCAGCGATGGCGGGCGTCGCCGGTCACTCGGGCTTCCGCGGCGATCCGTGGGGTCGCCTCGCCCGCACGTCCACCTACCTTGCCTACACCACCTTTGGCACCATTGAGCATGCCGAAGAAATGATTGCCAGAGTGCGCGCAGTGCATGACCGCGTGCGCGGCAAGACCCCGGATGGAGTGCCCTACCGGGCGAGCGACCCGCACCTCTTGTTGTGGGTCCACGTGGCAGAGGCAGAGTCGTTCTTGCGCGCGTATGAGCGATACGGTGCCCAGCCCATGGCGCCTGAAGACGCAGATGAGTACGTCCGGCAAACAGGAATGATAGCCAGCAAACTCGGCGCCACCGACGTACCTCAGACGGTGGCGCAGTTGCGCGAGTCGCTGGACGCATTCAGGCCCGAACTCAAGGCCGGGCCCGACGCCCTCGACACCGCGAACTTTCTGCTCAAGGAGCCGCCGCTGCCCCGCGGGGCACGGCTCGCATATGCACCCCTCGCCGCCGGTGCCGTGATGCTCTTGCCGGAGTGGGCGCGCGAGGAACTCGGGCTCAACCGCTGGCGCTATCGCGCCACAGGACGCCTAGGCGGCGCGGTAGCCGTGGCAGGTGTGCGCTGGGGACTGGGCAACGCGGAGACCCGCGCTCACCTCAAGGAACCCAGCACCACACCGCCCGGATCTGCCGAGTAACTGGCACCGTTACTGCTCAGATGAAGGCTCCTGCTGAGCGTCGTCCGCGTACTTGGCACGCAATTGCTCCACGGCTTGCGCGTTGCGTACGTCGTTCTCCTCAGAGGTGCCCTTCTTGGCAAACTTCAGGACGACGGCGCCCACGATCAACATCGCAATGGGCAACCATGCCATGGCAATGGGTACACCCACGATGAGCCAAATACCTGCACCAAGGGTGAGCACCACCGCAACGCCGTACTGCAACTGGGTTCGCGTCATGATCAGGCGGCCTCTATCACGCGCTCGGTAACGGTGGCCCTGGCGGAAGGGTCAATCGCACGCACGGCATCTGCGTAGGTGCGCATGAACTCCTTGTACTGGCCGTATCCCACCAGTTCCTTGGGTCCCACCGGTATGAAGATGAACACCTTGGATTGCTGTGTAAGGAAGTGAGTGATCTCGCTGACCACACGCGTAGTGCCGTCGGCCTGCGTGGCTGCCGTCACCGTGAACTCCATGATCGGGATCTTGGCCCAGCTCTTGACGGTCACGCCGAACCCGTCGTGCGCGCTGGCACCCATATTGAGTTGCTTGATTCCTGGGACTACGTCCTGTGCGATGGCGAGCAGTTTCTCAGCAGGCAGAGACGAGATCACCTCAACATTGGCGTGCTGGAACTTATGTGATGCGGCCATTGGTCACCCCCCAAATTTGTGAGCGGCCGATGTGACCGCAATTTGACGCTAGCCGCGCTGGCCCTCCTGGCGCAAGGGTCCTTTGGCCGAAGTTCCAGGACTACCCCAAACCGCCCACCACGCTGCCCGCCGCGTAGTTTCCCTGCGCAATGTCAGCCCAGAACGTCGGACTGAGATCGGGGTCGAGCAGCACCGTGGACCCGGCGCCTTCCACCCGATAATCGATGCTCGCGATGGGCGGGGTGCCGGTCACTCCCCCCGGGCCGGTGGCCGCCCGGAACGCCCGCACCACTCCTACCAAGTCCAGGGCGTGTGTGCCTTGGCTCACGGTGATGGAGTCAAGGCCAGCGTCGGCCACCTGGAAGGCTTTGAAGGGATTGAGGACCGTGCTGGGGCTCAAGGCACCATCCGCCACTGCGCCCACCACTTGGCGCTGGCGCATGGTGCGGCCGATGTCCCCCAACGGGTCCGCGTACCGCATCCGGGAGAAGGCAAGGGCGGAGTAACCGTCCGCAAGGTGACAACCCGCAGTCCACTCCATGCCGGAGTACGGATCGCTCACATCCGCGTCGTGGCACAACTCCACGCCGCCCAGGGCATCGACCACGTTCTGAACGCCGCCAAAACCAACCTCCACGTAGTGGTCGATCGTCAGGCCGGTGAGTTGCTCCAAGGTCTGGACCAACAGTGGCGCACCACCGTAGGCGAACGCGGCATTGATCTTGTTGGGGTTGTAGCCAGGGATCTGCGCGTACGAGTCACGCGGGATGCTGATGAGCGCAGGCGGACCTGACGCAGGTTGGTGTAGCACCAAGATGGTGTCGGTACGTGCGCCTTCAGTGCCGTCGTCATCCCAGCCTTCGCGCGAGTCAGAACCCACAATCAGGTAGGTGTTTCCGGGAGTACCCGCAGCTCCGCTCAGTGCAGGGGTTGAGTCCAGTTTCGACTCCACCCACAGCCAGCTACCCAGAGTGAACAAGACCACGAGCCCCGCGACGATGCCGAGTGCGCGACGAGCACGGCGAGGACGCCTGGAACTGGCGGCCAGGATTCCGGAAGGACGACGCTGCGGAGACGACGTGCGTTGCGGAGGCACTCTCCCTTGCCGACTGTTGCTCGGGGATCGGTGGGCCGGCGGTGGCGACGGTTCGCCTGAGCGAGGCTCGATGCTCGGAGGCATGGGTCTGTGCACGCCCCGCGGATTGCTGGGTTGAATGGAAGCAGGTCTGCGATCCTCCGGAGTGCTCACCCCATGACATTAAGCGCATCTGTGCGCGCAGGCGGGGCGGCACGCGGTGCCAAGGGAGGGCGGATGAGTTGGCCGATACGCCGGGTTCTGTGACCACGCGTGCGCGCGGCCGGCGGCCATCCATCTACGACGTACGTTGCCGCACGCCTCTAGCGGTCTACCCGGAAGCTCGGGCGAGCAGCCCTCGAACGCTTCCTGTCTGACCTTGCTCCGGGTGGGGTTTGCCTTGCCGTCTCTGTCACCAGCGACGCGGTGAGCTCTTACCTCACCCTTTCACCCTTACCTCCTTGCGGAGGCGGTCTACTCTCTGTGGCACTTTCCCGCGGGTCACCCCGGGTGGCTGTTAGCCATCACCCTGCTCTGCGGAGCCCGGACGTTCCTCGGTATCGATTTCTCGACAACGCGACCGCCTGGCCAACTCATCCGCCTTCAATCGTAGCGGCGGGCACGCAAAAGGGCCCCAGACCGAGTGGTCCGGGGCCCTCGCCTCCTTAGTGGAGGGACTTAGTGCTCGTCTTCAGCAAGCAAGCGGTACAGGTCCTTGCGGGCCGATGCCAGGATTGCGGCGGCACGCGCGGCCAGTTCAGGGCTGTCGTGGTGCCTGGCTACGTGACTGGCGGCCTCGGCCACTGCACGCAGTTCTTGCATGAGCTCTTGAGTCTTGTGAGCACCGTCCGGCATGGTGAAAACCGCAGCCGACTCGTCGGAATGGTCCTGGACCCATGCCTGGCCTTCAGCAGTGAGGGAGGCGGTCTTACGGCCTTCGACGGACTCGATGGTCAGCAGCCCCTCGTCCTCAAGCGCCTGGAGCGTGGGGTACACCGATCCGGGACTGGGGCTCCACATGCCTCCGCTGCGCTCTTCAATGGCGCGGATGAGTTCGTATCCGTGGCGGGGCTGCTCGCCGAGCAGCACCAGGATCGCGGTGCGCACGTCACCGCGAGGGCGACCTCCCCGCCGTCCGCCCGCTCCGCGTCGGCCGGGAGGGCCAAAGCCTCCGGGTGGACCGAAGTGGCCTCCAGGGCCGAATCCTCCGGGAGGCCCAAAGCGTCCAAACGCTGCACGCCCGTCCATGTCTGCTTGAGCCCATTCGGCGCGAAGGGCGCGCCGTCCACGGGCTCCAAAGTTCTTGTGTGAGTGCCTCATGGCATTCTCCTTTCGTCGTATCGACACACTCACGATATATCGTCTCCATATCGCTGTCAAGGGCTTGTCGTGAATTCTCATGCACCACGGCGCGCATAGAGTGATGCCGTGCTGATCCTGTTGCCGCCCTCTGAGGGCAAGACTGCCCCGGCATCGGGCCCATCAACGAGGCTTGAGGACCTCTCACATCCCCGCCTCACTCCCGCCCGCCAACGAGTGGGCGACGCGCTCACCAAGGTCAGTGGGCAGCGCAATGCCATGGAAGTCCTTGGCGTGGGTCAGTCGCTTGCCCAGGAGGTGGAGCGCAACCGCACATTGTGGGACAACCCTGCCGATGCCGCCGCCCGCATCTACACCGGCGTCCTCTACGAAGCGGCCCGCATGGCGCAGTGGAACCCGGAACAACTCACCCGCGCCAAGGACCGCGTGCGCATCCTGTCCGCATTGTGGGGCGCCCTCGCTCCTACCGACCTGATCCCGGCATATCGATTGCCCATGAGCACGTCGCTGGGCCGGCTCGGGCCCCTCGCCGCGTACTGGCGCAAGCACCTGACCGCACCACTCACGGAGCTCGCTGGAGACGGCTTGGTAGTGGACTGCCGCAGCGGCGCATACGTCGCGGCGTGGAGGCCAGCGGACCCGGCGCGATGGGTGCAAGTGCGCGTGGAGCGCGAGATCAACGGCCGACGCTCAGTGGTGAGTCACCATGCCAAGCACACGCGCGGGCTCCTCGCAGGTCACCTTGTGCTGGCCAGCAGCGTGCCCACCACTCGCGAAGACCTCGCCGATGCCGCGAGCGCTCTCGTAGGGGCGGCGATCACGGCCGTTGAACTGACTCCGGCCGGCCTAAATCTCGTGGTCTCCTGACGCTTCAGCGGTCTCATCCACGCGATCCACCACGGTGAAGACCACTCCCCTGCCCGCAGCCGCCTCATTGACGGCAGCCACGAATTCTTCCACCGTGGCGCCGTGCAATGGCAAGCGGCGGATGGTCCGCTCGCCGCCTGTGAGAGTCACGCGCGGCTCGGAGCGGGAACGGGTCAGTAGCGGCATCTCGGGCGTCACCGACACCTTGGGTCCGTCTATCCAGTCATTCCACTGACGCAGCCAGTTCTCTTGGAAGGTCGCGGGCCACTCGATAGTTCCTGTGCCCATGAGACGCAAGAGCACTCCACGATTCTTGATGAGATTGGCGATGCCCAGGAGCAAATGGACGACGGCCACGACGGAGAATATCCATGCGGGGATCCTGAACCACAGCCAAGGAATGAGTCCCATAAACGACCCTGGCACGCCCCCGAGTGCGATCCAGCCCGCGGCAACAAGCGTGCGCCTCACCACTCGTCCCGCCGAGGCGAGCTTGGGCTCGCGCCACAGTGCCACCGGTGCCATAAACGCTAAAGACATCGCGCCTCCTCGGTTCGAGTATGCCGTGTGGCGCTAATCCGTGGGGGCTCCCATGCACAGCAAGTGACCTTCGGCGAGCTCACCCTCCGGCGTCACGCGCAACTGCACGATGCTCAGCGACGCAGGCAAGGGCCACATGCGCGCGGCAGAGTCCGGCGGGAAGCCAAGTGTGGACCCCACTGCGGCCTTGATAGCCACGGCGTGCGAGACCACCACCACCGTCTGGGACCTGGTGCCGCCGCCAGCCGCATGTTGCGCAGCGAGTTCCTCCAGGAAACCGCGAGTACGCACATACACGTCTCGGATGGACTCGCCTCCAGGGGCAGCCACCTCCCCCTCTTGCCAGCGCAAGATCGCGTCACCGTCGCGGGCAATGGCCTCTTCGGCAGTGATGCCTTCCCAGTCGCCAAAGTCCACTTCGCGCACCCTGGCATCGGTCTCGACGTGCGTCCCTATGCGTCGGCCCACGGCGGCAGCCGTCTCTTGCGTACGCACCATGGGCGAGGCGATGATGCGGCTGGCTGGTACCGCCCGGTCCCACGTTTCCCGGCCGATGCGGTACACGGCATCGGCTGCCTTGGCGGCTTGGATACGGCCTTGGCCATTGAGCGCAGGCCCAGGTACAGAGGACCCTGACAGCACGTGAGTGGCAGTCATGTCCGTGACGCCGTGGCGTACAAAGATGACGGTAAGCGGTTCCACGAAGACGCGGCCCTGCAAGTCGGCTAGCCGAGGGGAGGTAGGTGCTGCGCCGGAGGCTCCCGCACTCGAGACAACCGTCTCGGGCGCCTGCACCTCGTCGGAGTACTCGGGGCCCACCACGGCCTCAGCCACGTGGTCGCGCTCAATGCGTTCCTGCCGGGTGTCCATGGCCTCGTTGGCCAAAGCATCGGCGGCCTTGTTCAGTTCACGCGGAATCCACTCGAATGTCACCTCGGCACCACGTAGCGCGTCCCTGGCGCGCAAGGCGAGCGGTTGCATGTCCGGGTGCTTGATCTTCCACCGGCCGGACATCTGTTCCACGACAAGCTTCGAATCCATGCGCACCGCAATCGATGCGTCGGGGTCGATGGCCCTGGCTGCGAGCGCGCCGGCAATGAGTCCGTTGTACTCAGCGACGTTGTTGGTCGCCGTGCCCAAGTAGCCTGCACGTTCGGCCAACACGGCACCCGTGACGGCGTCCCTGACGACAGCGCCGTACCCGGCGGGACCGGGATTGCCCCTGGAGCCACCGTCAGCCTCAATGACAAGGCGACGAGTCACGCGTTCGCTCCCCTAACCAGAATGCGTCCACAGTCCTCGCAGCGGATCACCTCGTCGTCAGCGGCGCTGTCAATGCGCGCACACTCCACCGCATTGATGGTGATGTGGCAACCCTGGCACTGGCCTGCAACCAAGCGGGCAGCGCCCACTCCGCCGCTCCCTGCGCGGATCTTCTCGTAGAGCGCCAGCAACGCGGGGTCCACGCCCTGAGCGGCGAGATCACGGGCGGCGGCAAGTTCCACGAGTTCCGCGTCAATCTGAGCCCACTCTGCGTCGCGCTGGGCCTCAAGCTCCTCTACTTGCGCGTGAATTGCCGCTGCTTGCGTGGCAGCCGCGTTCACCCGAGCTTGTGCCTCTTCCAAGCGCTCCATGGCGTCCAACTCGATGTCCTCCAAGGCTCCTTGACGCTTGGCGAGCACTTCAAGTTCAGCTTGCAGCGCCTGCAAATCCTTAGGTGTGCCGTGGCCTGAGTTGAGCTTGGCCGTGTCGCGCTCTGCACGTGCCCGCACCGATTGCACGTCATCCTCGGCCTTGGTCACCTCGCGTTGAATGTCGCTCACTTCAATGAGCGCTTGACCCCGAATGGTCTCTAGGTCTTGGGCCCGCCCGGTCAGTTCCGCAATGTGTGCGAGAACTGGCAGGTTGGCACGCCTGTGCTTGGCTTGCGTGATGCTCGTATCTGCATCCTGCACGTCGAGCAGGCGGCGCTGGTCGGCAGCGGGGGCCTGAGGCACCGTGGGCTCCTTACGATTCGTGGCCTACGCGGCCAGTCCAGGGATCGGTGTTTAGCGTACTCACGTACGTTTTGACACCCGTGGCTGCGGCAACAGCCTGGGCAGCGGAGTGAAGCCACAGCCCTTCCGATGCCGCGTGCGAGACATTGATGAAGAACGGGCGGCCGTTGCGCACCCGCGCGGCTTCGCGTGCTTCGAGCACTGGATGGTGGCGCAGGTCGGCGGTGACGTAGACATCCGCTCCCGCGTGGACGGCCGCGTCAATGTAACTGTCGCCAGCCCCACCCACCACGGCTACTCGCCTCACTTGTGCGTCCGCGTCGCCCGCAAACAGCACGCCGCCTGCGGTGGGCGGCAGGGCACTGGCAACAACGCTGGCGAATGCCTTGAGCGACATGGGGACGATGCTCCCTATGCGTCCGGTTCCGGCCTCACCCGAACCGGTTGCACCTGGAATCAGCGCTCCCTCAATCTCCACGCCCAAGGCCATGGCGAGGGCGTCGCAGACTCCCCCGGCGGCGGCATCGGCGTTGGTGTGGGCAGCAAAGTGCGCCATGCCTGACTCAATGAGCGCGTGCACCGCAGCACCCTTGGCCGTGGTGGCGGCCACGGACGTGACTGCGCGCAACATGAGTGGGTGGTGCGTGACAAGGAGTTGAGCGCCTGCGTGGGCCGCCTCGTGGATCACATCCAACGTGGGGTCCACTGCAAAGTGCACGAGAGACACTTCTCTGGCTGGGTCGCCCACTGCAAGCCCCACCGCATCCCAGTCCTCGCTAAGCGATGGCGGGTAATGCTGGTCCAGCACAGCCATGACGTCAGCAATGAGTGTCATGGCGGCTCCTGGGTGTCTTGAATTGTCGGAAGCAAGGCTTCCCTTGGTGGGCCCTACCGGACTCGAACCGATGACACCTGCGGTGTAAACGCAGTGCTCTAACCAACTGAGCTAAGGGCCCGCGACCATTGTTCCCTACTCGCGGGGTTCTGGTGAACTCCTGGG
>JBIQJT010000008.1:21663-79735 GCA_044507265.1 Actinomycetales bacterium
CTGGTCACTCGGCTGGCCTTTCACTCGGGCGGTCGGCGCGCCGACCGTCGCCCTCGTGGCCTCATCCTCGCTCCCACCCGCGAGCTCGCCACGCAGATCGCCGAGACGCTGGCTCCCTTGGCACGCTCGCTTGAGTTGAGCGTCGTCACTATCTTTGGCGGCGTCTCCCAGGGCTACCAGACCAAGGCGCTACGTGCAGGCGTGGACATTGTGGTGGCCTGCCCGGGCCGTCTTGAGGATCTCATCAAGCAAGGCGAGCTCTCGCTAGACAACGTGGAGGTCACCGTCATTGACGAGGCCGACCACATGGCGGATCTTGGCTTCTTGCCCGGCGTGACTCGCATTCTTGCCGCGACGCCCGCGCACGGCCAGCGTTTGCTGTTCAGCGCCACTTTGGACGGTGACATCAACTCGCTAGTGCGCCGCTTCTTGCCCGATGCCGTGCGTCACGAGGCTCCCGACGCCGAGGTTTCGTCCGGGGTCATGACTCACCGGGTGTTCCAAGTGAACACCCAAGAGGACAAGAACGCCCTGGTACACCACCTTGCCTCGGGCGAGGGCAAGCGCATCATGTTCACACGCACCAAGCACCACGCCATGCGCCTTGCCAAGCAGCTCACTGCAGCCGGCATTCCGGCGGTAGACCTTCACGGCAACTTGCAACAGCGTGCCCGTGATCGCAACCTCAAGGTGTTCTCCACCCCCTTCGCGCAAGGCGGAGTGCGCGTGCTGGTGGCCACGGATGTGGCAGCCCGAGGTGTCCACGTAGACGACGTAGAGCTCGTGGTGCACGTGGATCCGCCCGCCGAACACAAGGCTTACCTGCACCGTTCAGGCCGTACCGCCCGCGCCGGAGCGTCGGGCACTGTCGTCACCATCACCCTCCCAGCTCAGCGCAAGGACTTGCTCTCAGTGTTGCGCCGAGCGGAGATCAACGCACCCATTGAGCGCACTGCCGCCCACACTCACGAGGTGAGTGCTTTGGTGGGTGCTGTGGCCGACAAGGGCGAGCGACGTCCATTCAAGGACGAGACGCGCACCTTTGAGCGCGGCCAGCGGGGTCCCGGAAGGCCCGGCCGACGCCAGAGCCGCCCAGCGCGTTCAGGCCAGTCCGCTGGGCCGGGTTCGGAGCAGCGGCCTCAAGGCCAATCCCGCTCGAGGTCGCAGTCACGCCGCCGCCCCGCAGCGAGTGGATCCTGGAAGGGCTCAACCCAGCGCTAGCGCCCTCACGCCGTGGGGCAGCACCGCTGCTCCTACGGCTGAGGCAGTCCCAACGCCTCGCGGTACGCGGCAAGGTCACGAGGGCTACCTTCTGGGCTCTCCAACGCCCACTCCACGGTGCCGTCGGGCGCAATGAGGAACGTGCCCCGGTTGGCGAGGCCGCGGTCAGCGTTGAAGACGCCGTACGCCTCGGCGGTAGCTCCGTGGGGCCAGAAGTCGCTGAGCATCACTCCGGTGAAGTCGTTCCGATCTGCCCACTCTTGGTTCACGTACATGGAGTCGCAATTGATGATCAGCAGTTCGCCCACGGCGTCGTGAATGTCCTTCGCGTCGCGCAACTGCTCCACCTCGTAGGTGCACACAGGGGAAAATGCCCACGGCACAAAGACCACCAGCACGCGGTCCCCGCGCAAGGCGCTCAAGCGAACGCTACGTCCGTCTTGGTCCTTGAGGTCAAAGTCAGGCGCAGGCATTCCCACGAGGGAATGGGTCACTTCATGCGACCCTTCTCCACCAACTGAGTGGCGCTCCACTGGGAATCGACTACAAAACTCGAGGTGGCGTGCAAGCCCGCAAGCGAGGAGCCCTCTTCAACATCGCGCGGGGGCACATGGCCTGGACGGCCGGCCTTGGGGGTTAACAACCACACGTCGCCACCGGCGTCCAACAATGACTGCGCATCCATGAGCAAGTCGGCAAGGTCATCGTCGCCTTCGCGATACCAGACGATCACGGCGTCGGTCACGTCGCCGTGATCCTCATCCACGAGCGCCTCGCCAGTGACTTCCTCAATGGCTAGCCTTAGAGGTTCGCTGGCGTCGTCGTCATACCCGAATTCCTGGACGATCATCCCGGCGTCGAGTCCCAGCCGCGCGACCACCGTCGCGTCAACGGTGCCCGAGCCCTCGGTTGTGGCCACGGCGGCGGTGCCCCTTTCGTAGAGTGCGCGCCCGGTGCGCGCTTGTCTCACAGTAGAGGCCCATATGGACCTGTCGCAACGCGCCGCAACGCCCCAACCCCGCTCAGCTGGCCCTCTAGCGCCATAGCTGGCGTGACAAGCCCGCCCGATGTGGCAAGAATGTAGGCGAGCGCGGCACACCCGCACCCCAACCACCGCAGCGGCGCATCACGATTGCGCCCCGACGAAAGGTCCTCTGTGACACAGCACGGTGAGATCGACAAGGATCCAGCGGAGACCGCTGAATGGCTCGAGTCCCTCGACGGACTCATTGACAACACCGGCGGCAGCCGCGCCGAATACGTCATCGACCGCCTCGTGGAGCATGCCGCTTCGCGACAACTGAGCGTGCCGCTGAGCCTCAACACTCCTTACGTCAACACCATTCACGTGGACGACGAGCCCGAGTTCCCCGGCGACGAGGAAATGGAGCGCCGTTACCGCGGCTGGATCCGCTGGAACGCCGCCGTGATGGTGACGCGCGCTCAGGCTGCCGGCAAGGGTGTCGGTGGACACATCTCCTCGTACGCCTCCGTAGCCACACTTTATGAAGTGGGCCTCAACCACTTCTTCCGTGGCAAGGACCACCCCGGCGGTGGCGATCAGGTCTACTTCCAAGGACACGCCGCGCCCGGCGTCTACGCACGCGCTTTTGTTGAAGGGCGCATGAGCGAAGAGGATCTCGATTCTTTCCGCCAAGAGAAGTCCGCTCCCGGCCGTGGACTGTCCTCCTACCCGCACCCCCGCCTCATGCCTGAACTGTGGGAGTTCCCCACCGTTTCCATGGGACTGGGCCCGGCATCGGCTATCTACCAGGCATGGACCAACCGCTACTTGCACATGCGCGGCATCAAGGACACTTCCCAGCAGCACGTCTGGGCCTTCCTTGGCGACGGCGAGATGGACGAGCCCGAATCGCGCGGCATGCTCCAACTGGCCGCCAACCAGAACCTCGACAACCTCACGTTTGTGGTCAACTGCAACCTGCAGCGCCTTGACGGGCCGGTGCGCGGTAACGGCAAGATCATCCAGGAGCTCGAGGCCTTCTTCCGTGGCGCCGGCTGGAACGTCATCAAGGTGGTGTGGGGTCGCAACTGGGACCCGCTACTCGCGCGCGACGAAGACGGTGCCCTGGTCAACCTCATGAACACCGTTCCCGATGGAGACTTCCAGACCTTCCGCGCAGAGTCAGGTGCGTTCATCCGTGACCAGTTCTTTGGTGGCGACCCTCGCGCCAAGGAGCTCGTCAAAGACATGACCGACGACGAGATCTGGGCTCTCAAGCGCGGTGGCCACGACTACCGCAAGCTCTACGCCGCCTACCTCAAGGCCACCACCGAGGCGGATGGTCGTCCCACCGTGATCTTGGCCAAGACCATCAAGGGTTACGGCCTGGGCACCAACTTCGCGGCCCGCAACTCCACGCACCAGATGAAGAAGCTTGCTGCAGCGGACCTCAAGGTCTTGCGCGACACGTTCTCCATCCCCTTCACCGACGAGCAGTTGGAAGCGGACCCGTACAACCCTCCGTACTTCCACCCCGGTCTGGACGACCCCGCGATCAAGTACATGCTTGACCGCCGCAAGGCGCTGGGCGGCTTTGTGCCCGAGCGGCGCGGCCAGTCCAAGCAAGTGCCCTTGCCTCCCGCGCAGACTTACGACCTCTTGGCCAAGGGTTCCGGCAAGCAAGGCGTGGCCACCACCATGGCGTTCGTGCGACTGCTCAAGGACCTCATCAAGGATCCCGAGTTCGGCAAGAGAGTGGTGCCGATCATTCCCGACGAGGCCCGCACCTTTGGCCTCGACTCCATCTTCCCTTCGGCCAAGATCTTCAACACCAACGGCCAGAACTACTTGCCGGTCGACCGTGAACTCATGCTCTCCTACAAGGAGTCTGTGTCTGGGCAGATCATGCACACAGGCATCAACGAGGCAGGTTCCGCAGCCGCATTCCAGGCGGTGGGCACGTCGTACGCCACTCACGACGAGCCCATGGTGCCGTTCTACATCTTCTATTCGATGTTCGGCTTCCAGCGCACTGGCGACCAGTTCTGGGCGGCGGGTGATCAGCTCACTCGCGGCTTCATCATGGGCGCCACCGCGGGCCGCACCACGCTGACCGGTGAGGGCCTTCAGCACGCCGACGGCCACTCGCCTTTGATTGCAGGCACCAACACGGCTGTGGTCACCTATGATCCCGCGTTTGGATTTGAGATTCGCCACATCATCCGTGACGGCATTGAGCGCATGTACGGGGACCCTGCTGGCAGGGACCCCAACGTCATGTACTACATCACGCTTTACAACGAGCCCATCACCCAGCCCGACGAGCCCGAGAACGTGGACGTTGAAGGCATCATCAAGGGCATCTACCAGTACGCCAAGGCTCCCGAGGGCACAGGTCCGGAGGCACAAATCCTGGCCTCAGGTGTGGCACTGCCTTGGGCTTTGGAGGCCCAGGACTTGCTGCTACAGGACTGGGGCATCCGCGCCGCTGTGTGGTCGGTGACTTCGTGGAACGAGCTACGCCGCGATGCCCTCGAGTGTGAGAAGGCTGCACTTCTTCACCCCGAGCAGCCCGCGCGCACTCCCTACGTGACCGCCAAGCTCCAAGGCGCAGGCGGTCCGTTCGTGGCCACAAGTGATTATGACCACTTGGTGCCTGACCAGATCCGTGCCTGGATTCCTGGCGACTACGGCACTCTGGGCGCAGACGGCTTTGGCTTCTCTGACACGCGCGCTGCCGCTCGACGCTTCTTTGTCATCGACGGCCCCTCCACCGCTGTGAAGGTGCTCCAGATGCTTGAACGTCGCGGAGAGGTTCCTCCTGGCTCCGCCGCGCAGGCCTTGCAGAAGTATGAGATCCACGACGTCACCAAGGGTGCGTCCGGCAACGCTGGCGGCGATTCCTGACTCTTGAGGAGTTCGCTCCTCGGTTCGCCAACACCTGTTGAACTGCGGAAATGCACTACTTTGGCGACCCCTCTCGGCCTTCTCTGTCCGGTTTGCCCCTTTTGTGCCACATAAGTGCCCCCATTTCTGGGGGCATGGAGTTGTGGTCTGCCCACAAGAACCGCCTATGCTGGCCGTATGGTCGCTTCCGCCGAAGTACGGCACGACACCCTGCGCCGCCTCAAGGCAGGCACGGGCAAACTTGCCACCGCAGCGATCCGCGAACTTGATGCCGAGTACGCATGGTTTAGTGAACTGCCAGCGCAAGAACGCTCGTGGGTGGGCACTGTGGCGCAAGCTGGCATCAACTCCTTTGTGCAGTGGTACGCGAGCCCCGGCCAGAACTATCGAGGCGCCGTGGAGGTTTTTGCCGCTGCTCCCCCTGAACTCACTCGATCCATCTCCCTCCAGCACACACTGAGCATCGTCCGCACCGTCGTGAAGGTCGTAGAGGACCATTCTGATGAGTTCGCCTCTGCCGGCGGAGAGCAGCACTTGCGCGAAGCGATCCTGCGCTACTCCCGAGAGATTGCATTCTCCGCAGCCGAGGTCTACGCGCGCGCCGCTGAATCTCGTGGCGCGTGGGATGCCCGCCTTGAAGCGTTGGTGGTGGACGGACTCGTGCGTGGCGAGGTGGACGACGACCTCCCCTCCCGCGCTGCCGCCTTGGGCTGGAAGCCTGGACCCACCTTGGTGATGGTGGGCCTCACAGACGGCCCCTTGGGTGAGGTTCAATCGGCGGAATTGCGCCGCGCCATACGCAAGCTCGCTCCGGGCGCCCTTGTGGGCATCCACGGCGAAGACCTCATCGTCATCGCCCGGTCCGACACTGACCTCAACGAACTCGCCCAGTCTCTGTTGGAGCACTTTGGTTCGGGCCCCGTGGTGGTGGGTCCGCCCGCGGTCACGCTGGTGGAGGTGGCCCGCGCCACCCGCGCGGCCTTCACTGGAGTGGTCGCCGCCCCTGCCTGGTCGCTCACTCCCCGCCCGGTGCCAGCTGACGACCTTCTGCCCGAGCGGGTGCTCGTGGGCGACACTATGGCCCGCGACCGGCTGATCGCCATCGCGTACGACCCCATCGTCCGCGCTGGAGGTTCCCTACAAGAGACGGTGGCCACCTTCCTCGACTGCGGACGCTCACTTGAACTCGCAGCACGGACCATGTTCGTTCACGCCAATACGGTGCGCTATAGGCTTAAGAAGGTGTCGGAACTGACGGGGTGGGACGTGCTTTCCACCCGTGACGCACACGTGCTCGAGATGGCTTTTGCCCTCGGTCGACTGAGGGACTCGAGCCACCGTTCGTTGTAGGAACCCTACAAATCTGGGGTAACCATTCGGTGACCCGTTCCTCGCGGGACCACCCTCTCATAAGGCAGGCTTGACCCATGCTCGTTGTCGTGTGCCCCGGTCAAGGGGCCCAAGCTCCAGGAATGCTCGAAGCGTGGCTCACCTTGGAGCCCTTCGCTGAGGCGATCTCTCACTACTCAGAGGTGACGGGCTTGGACCTCGCCCGGCTGGGCACCACCGCAGACGCGGACGAGATTCGCGACACCGCCATTGCTCAGCCCTTGCTTGTCGCCACCGCGCTGGCTTCTGCCGCAGTCTTGGGCGTAGGCACCGCTGTCAAGCCTGGCCTCTTTGCGGGCCATTCGGTGGGTGAGTTCGGCGCGGCCGCGCTATCAGGTGTGGTTTCAACGGACGATGCTTTGAGGCTCGTCACCGCTCGAGGCAAAGCTATGGCTCAAGCAGCCGCCACGAGCGAGCCCACCTCAATGGCCGCCGTCCTTGGAGGCGAGCCCGCCGACGTGGACGCTGCCCTCGAGAAGTACGCACTCACGCCCGCCAACGTCAACGGCGGTGGCCAGGTCGTTGCCGCAGGCGCCAAGGTGGGAATTGAGGCTCTCGTGGCCAACCCGCCAGAGCGCGCTCGTGTCATCGAACTTCAAGTCGCTGGGGCCTTCCACACCGACTTCATGGCGTCGGCCGTAGAAACCCTGCGCGAAGTCGCGAGCAGCACTGTGGCCTCCGACCCCCACACCCCTCTACTGTCCAACGCGGACGGTGCGGCCGTGGAATCGGGCGCCGATACCGTGGAGCGCTTGGTGAAGCAGGTAGCCAACCCTGTGCGTTGGGACTTGTGCATGGAGTCCATGGAAAGCCGTGGCGTGACCGGCATCATCGAACTCGCCCCCGGTGGCGTGCTCGTGGGGCTTGCTAAGCGAGTCCTCAAGGGCGTGCCTGCAGTGGCGCTGAAATCTCCCGCCGACGTTGAAGCGGCGCTTGCCCTGGGTCAGGAGGCCTGATGACCACCCTCAACGTGCGACGCGGCCCTGAGTTCTCGCGCATTCGCGGCTTGGGCGTGGCTCGTGGCGAGCGAAAGGTGCCTAATGAGGAACTCATTGAGCCCATCGACTCGTCTGACGAGTGGATCCGCAAAATGACCGGCATCGCCACCCGCGTGCGTGCCAACGAGGGCACCGAGATGATTGACCTCGCCGAGAAGGCGGCCCGGGATGCGGTGGCAGCGGCGCAGATCGACATCGACGAGCTCGACGCCGTAATCCTGTCCACCATCACCTACCCGCACATCACGCCCGGTGGTGCGCCCGTACTGGCCGACCGCTTGGGCCTGCAAGTGGCGGCGTATGACATCTCCGCCGCGTGTGCCGGCTACTGCTACGGCGTGGGCCAAGCAGACGCCTTGGTGCGCGCTGGCTCCGCTCGCAATGTGCTCGTGGTGGGCGCAGAGAAGATGAGCGATTGGGTGGATCCCGCGGACCGTTCCATCAGCTACTTGCTTGGTGACGGCGCAGGTGCCGTCGTGGTGGGAGCCTCTGACACCCCCGGCATCGGCCCCACAGTGTGGGGATCCGACGGTTCTGGTTCACACCTGGTGCGTCAGACCCGCTCGTGGACTGAACTTAAGGCCGATCCCACGCAGCCGTTCCCCACGCTCTTCCAAGAGGGACCCAGCGTTTACAAGTGGGCGTCTTTCAAGATGGCGCCCGTAGCGCGCGAGGCCATCGACGCCGCCGGGCTCACGCCTGACGACATCCAAGCTTTCATCCCGCACCAGGCCAACATCCGCATCATCGACCAACTGGCCAAGCAAATCGGCTTGCCCGAGCACGTAGCCATCGGTCGTGACATCGTGGATAGCGGCAACACTTCAGCTGCTTCTATTCCGCTCGCCACTGAGCGTCTATACCGGGATGGAGACGTCAAGTCCGGCGATCTTGCGCTGCAGATTGGCTTTGGCGCTGGACTTGTCTACGCCGCGCAGGTGGTGGTCTTGCCATAGTCCGGAGCGTTCCGGCACTAAGTTTGACTCCGTTCCTCACTCAAACCGATGCATCCGCATCACCGTTCCAAGGAGAAACCATGGCTCTGTCCGAAAACGAGGTCCTCGCGGGCCTGGCCGAGATTGTTGCTGAAGAGACCGGCATCGACGCTGCTGACGTACAGCTCGACAAGTCCTTCACCGACGACCTGGACATCGACTCGCTGTCGATGATGACCATCGTCACGCTGGCCGAAGAGAAGTTCGACGTGCGCATCCCCGACGAGGACGTCAAGAACCTCGTCACCGTGGGTGACGCCGTGTCGTACATCGCTAACGCTCAGGCGTAATTCACCCCTACACACCTCACTGTCCCTTCAGGAGGATTCACTATGGCTGTCGTAGTCACCGGTCTTGGCACTACTAACCCGCTTGGCGGGAACGTGCCCAGCACGTGGGAAGCTGCGCTCGCTGGCCGCTCCGGCGTGCGCACGCTTGAGAACGACTGGGCGCAGAAGTACGGCATGTCCGTCAACTTCGCTGGCCAGCTAGTAGTGAAGCCTGAGGACGTGCTGTCTCGTCCCGAGACCAAGCGCATGGACCCCTCCGCGCAATACGCCATCGTGGCGACACGCGAGGCCTGGGCCGATGCCGGTTCGCCTGAGGTGGACCCGGAGCGCCTTGGGAGCATTGTCTCTTCCGGCATTGGTGGTGTGTGGACGCTCTTAACCGCATGGGACACGGTGAGGGACCGGGGCGCAGACCGCGTCCTGCCCCTCACCGTCCCCATGCTCATGCCTAACTCCCCCACGGCGTACGTGGAGCTTGAGGTGGGCGCGCGTGCCGGAGCGCACGCACCAGTTTCAGCGTGTGCCTCCGGTGCGGAGGCCATTGGCATGGCGTTCGAGATGATCGAGTCCGGCCGTGCCGATGTAGTGGTTGCTGGTGGCACGGAAGCGGCAATCCATCCGCTTCCTATCTCCGCCTTTGCCGCCATGCAGGCGCTATCCAAGCGCAACGATGACCCTGCAGGTGCCTCACGCCCCTACGACACGAGCCGCGACGGCTTTGTCTTGGGCGAAGGTGCTGGAGTACTGATTCTTGAGTCTGAGGAACATGCCAAGGCTCGTGGTGCGCGCATCTACGCTCGCCTCACCGGCGTGGGTATGACCTCGGACGCGCACCACATTGCTGCGCCCGACCCCGACGGCGCAGGTCAGACCCGCGCCATGGAGTTCGCGCTCAAGCGCGCAGGCTTGGCCCCCACGGACGTGGCTCACGTCAACGCTCACGCCACTTCCACTCCCGTGGGCGACATGATCGAGGCTCGCGGCATCCGCGGCGTCATGGGCGCGCACGCAGACAACGTGTTGCTTTCAGCCACGAAGTCCATGACCGGTCACCTCTTGGGTGGCGCGGGTGCTCTGGAGTCAGTGTTCACCGTGCTCGCACTGCACGAGCGCACCGCTCCCCCCACTATCAACGTGGACAACCCTGATCCTGAACTCCAAGTGGACCTGGTGCGCAACACGCCTCGTGCCATGGCAGCATCGGGCGATCTTGCAGCGATCAACAACTCGTTCGGCTTTGGTGGCCACAACGTCGCGCTGGTGTTCCAGACCACTTAAGGACTGTGCACAGGGCCTTTAGCCCACGCGGTGCAGCCAACGCACAGGCGCGCCGTTTCCGGCGTACCTGAAGGGCTCCAGTTCCTCGTCCCAAGCCGTGCCCAAGGCGAGGTCCATGGCGCGCTTCATCTCGGCGAGCGACCCCCCTGCGTCAAGCGCCGCGCGAATGCGGTCTTCCGGAACCATGATGTTGCCGTGGACGTCGGTGACGGCGTGGAAGATCCCCAGCGACGGCGTGTGGGACCAGCGGCCGCCGTCGCAACCGTGCGAAGGGTCTTCAGTGACCTCGTAGCGCACGTGCTCCCAGCCGCGCAGGGCCGATGCCAGGCGTGCCCCCGTGCCTTGCTGGCCGCTCCACGCCACTTCAGTGCGGAAGAGGTTGTGGCTAGCGGGCTGTTCGGTCCAGTCGAAAGTGGCGCGCGTGCCAAGGACGGAGTGCACGGCCCACTCGATGTGAGGGCACATCGCACGCGTGGCAGAGTGCACAAAAAGAACACCGCGGGCAATGGCAGCCATGGCCTTTCCTTCCTATGAGGTGCGTCTTCCCCTACGACCTCGAAGGATGCCGGCTCAACCGGGTGTACTCCTATGGTGCCTCACTGTTGCCACAAATGCCAGCGAGCGAGCATCGGCGTGGCGATAGTGGGTGCTCAACCGACTAGTGCTCGTGCTCGATTCCCTTGCGGATCTCGCGCATGGCGCGGCGCTTGACGTCCTTGGCGAGCCGGTCAAGGTAGAGGTGACCGTCCAAGTGGTCCACCTCATGGTGAACAAGTCGAGCCCAAATCTCCTCGCCTTCCACCACCACCGGGCTGCCGTCGAGATCAGTCCCCTCGGCGCGCGCGTACAGCGGCCTGTCGCATTCAAACCACAGCCCCGGCACCGAGAGGCAACCCTCATCGGCCAGTTCTTGGCGTTCTTCAGAACTTTCCACGATGACCGGGTTGAGGATGTAGCCAATGTCGCCGTCGATGTTCCACGAGAACGCCCGCAAACTCACGCCGATCTGGTTGGCGGCCAGACCTGCCCGCCCCTCATAGTCCACCGTCTCCAACAGGTCCTCCACGAGAGTGCGCACGCGTGCGTCGACCTCGGTGATGGGGTCACAGGGAGTGCGGAGAACGGGGTCGCCAATAGTACGAATCTCGCGAAAAGCCATGCACGCATTGTGTCACGCCACACATCACCCACTCGTTGGGGTTGCCTAGACTCATGGCATGTACGTCTCTACGGAACGCCTGGTCCTGCGCGACTTCCGTCACAACGACGTCGATGCCCTGCACGCTATTACTTCTGATCCTGACGTAGCCGCATTCACGCCGTGGGTGGCGCAGACGTGGGACCGCACAGTAGATCTCATTGAGCGTGCGGTGGCAGCCGGTGGTCCGGCGCATCTTGCTGTGTGCTTGAGAGGTTCAGGCGAGCTCATTGGCATCGTGGGCTCTGGACCCATCGTTCATGGCGAACCAGAGCCGGGTTCACGGGAACTCTCGTGGGCGCTGCGCCGTGACGTGTGGGGCCAAGGGATTGCCGCAGAGGCGGTCAGTGTGCTGATCGAAGAGGTCTTCTTGGACCCCGACGTTCTCAAAGTGGTCGCCTATTGCCACCCCGATGACATGCGCACCCACCGCGTCATGGCCAAGTTGGGCTTGGCATTCGAGGCCCGCAGGGGAACTGCGCCTGAACCAGTGGCCAGCGAAGTTTTTGGCGCGGACACGCTGACATTGCAAGAGGCCACGGCTCCGCCAGCGATGGACTTTGAGCTTCAAGCCACTGCCATGAAGTTTTCGCGGACGCGCCCTGGGGTCCAGCCCACCTTTCACCCGGTCTAGACACGAGGCACCGCACGCTTGTGCCACGCTAGGCGTATGTCTTCACAGGAGCCGGCAGACGCACAGTGGGTGCGCTCCGTCTGGCCCGTGCCTGCCGCTGAGGATGACAAGTACTCCCGCGGCGTAGTGGGCGTGGTCGCAGGCTCTGAGGCGTACCCCGGAGCGGCAGTGCTCGTGTGCGCGGCGGCCTTGCGCGCCGGAGGAGGAGCCGTGCACTACGTAGGTCCGCGCAGGGCGCAGGATTTGGTGCTCGCGCGCCGTCCGGAAGTCATCGTCCACGAGCCGGCCGATGCCTCACATACCCTTCCACGTGCCACTGCTTGGGTAGTGGGTCCAGGGGTGGCGGATCACCCCGGTCAAGACGCGGTGATTGGCGCCGTCCTCGCGAGTGGTTTGCCGTGCGTGGTGGACGCGGGAGCGCTAGAGGCTGCGGCGCGCGCACGCTCCGCCGGGGCTCGCGAGGCACCTGCGGACCGTGTGTTGTTCACTCCACACACCAATGAGTTGGTCCGCACTCTGGGCGCGTTGCGGCATGACGCCACCGAGATGGACGTGCAACGCGATCGTGCGGGCCATGCGCGCCTTCTCGCGGAGACGGTTCGCGCCACTGTGTTGCTGAAAGGTGCCATCACCCTCGTGGCCTCCCCGGGAGGTGCCCTACGTGAACTTCCGCATGCACCTTCGTGGCTCGCGACCGCAGGCTCCGGTGATGTACTCGCAGGAGTTGCAGGCGCCTTGCTCGCTGCGGGACTACCTGCGGCCGACGCCGGGGTTGCCGCATCGTGGATTCACGCCCAGGCTGCAATGAGGGCCTCTAAAGGTGGTCCTGTGGTCGCCTCGGATCTGGTGCGCACGCTTTCGCGCGCCGTCGCGGCCGTGCTCGAGCAAAATCCCTCGTAAAGCCGGGTTTGCCGACACATCGTCCCGTAACGCCAGCGAAATACCGCGTGCGTATGGTGTGCATGCGTCACACCGTCGTGACGCGCTTATTGTGCGCCTCGGTGATCTCTGCGAGGCGATGTTCTAGAGAGAACATGCTCAGGCTTGGTCGTCGGCGACCCTTAGTCGTTGCCGTACTCGTTTCTGCCGTGCTCGCAAGCACATTGGCCCTTGGTGTCTCCAGCGCGCTCCCGAGCGCCGCGATTGTTCCGCCCACTTTCCCTTCGCGCAACCAGGCGGGATTAGTGCTCACCACCGGCGCGTTCGAGACACCACGGGTTTGACCCAGCCCCGCTGAGGGAGGCGCGCTGGTGCAGTTCGCGCGTGATCTGACGGCAGCTACGGCGCTAGAGGCGCTGTCAACCCTGTTGGTGGTCGTGCTGCCGCTTGCCTTCTTTGACGGTCAACCGCTGTTCGCGTGGTCCAAGTGGGCGTGGGCGGGGACTTATACGGCGGTGGCACTGGCCTTCTTCGTGGTCATCGTTCCCATGGGCGACAGTTGGGCAGAGACGACCGCGCCCCTGTGGGGCTGGATGACACTCTTTGCAGTCTTTGTAGTGGTGACACTGGCTGTCTGGGCCGGGTTGAGGTTCATTCCCGAGCGTGAAGCCGTGTCCGAAGAGAGCGAGCCGGTCTCAATCTCTGAGGAGTGGCACCGCCTAGACCGCCACGGTTTCCAGCGAAATGGCGGGACGATCGCCCACTGCGAGGGACTGAGCTCTGAGCACCGCTCTTTTCACAGGCAATACAAATGTGACAGCTTGCTTGGAGGGAAAGATGCTGGTGAGCCACTCACTCGTGCCAATGCGCACGCGCACCTTGACCGCTCCAAAGCCCCGGCGAGGGCCCACTTGCGCGTCCTCGATCTCGTCGGCAATGTCCTCGGGAAGGTTGGCAAACACCCACGAGTCGGTGCGCGCATCCCAGAGGTACAGCTCTGCTTCAAAGCGGTAAATAGGCACGATGCCGACGCTAGCATCGGCGCACGACGTTGCCACCAGACCGTGGTGGGCCAGGTGGGGCTTGAACCCACGACCGACGGATTATGAGTCCGCTGCTCTAACCGGCTGAGCTACTGGCCCGCGCGGCACGTGCCGCTGCGCCTCACTACTGTGCGTGGCGCCCAGCCAAGACTAGTCGCCAATCGCATAGGCGCTCTCACCGTGTTGCTGCCTGTCTATCCCGGTGTCTTCGGCCTCAGGAGTGACCCTCAGCCCCATCACGGCGCGCAAAGCGGCGGCGATGATCAGGCTGGCAACAAAGGCAAACGCTCCAATGGCGAGCACGGCGACCACTTGCTTGACAAGGAGCATGGCACCCCCTCCCAGTAGTACGCCCATGGGCTCGGTGTCCGCGCCCACGATGAGGCGGCCGAACAGCCCCACAAACACCATGCCGAGCACCGACGCGAGTCCAAACACGCGCACCGAGCCCAAGGGATCATCCACCACCACGCGGCGGCGTGATCCCATGATGAGACTCGTAGCCACACCGGCCACAAAACCCAACAGCACCGATGCAAAAGGGTCCAGGTAGCCAGAGCCAGGTGTGATGGCCGAAAGGCCCGCCAGCGCGCCCCAGGCGGCCCCAGAAGCCGTCACGAGACCACTGACGCGCTTCTCCACGAGAGCGGCACCCGCGAGGCCACCCACGGCCGCTACATGGGTGGCAAGCGCCGCCGAGGCGGCCACTCCGCCTGCCTCCAGGGCCGAGCCAGCGGTCACACCGATCCACCCCACCCACGCCAATCCGGCACCGCCCAAAGCGAGCGGCAGACTGTGCGGCGTCGGCTTGGCATCGTTGATCCCCCTGCGCCTGCCGAGGACGATCGTCAACGCCAGCGCCGAAGCCCCAGACGTCACGCCAATGAGAGTGCCGGAGCCAAAGTCCAGCACTCCCCAGTCGGCGAGCCAGCCGTCTTGACCGAGCACCCAGTGAGCCGCGGTGGGATAGACGGTGACCGACCAAATGAGCATGAACACCAGCAGCGCGCTGAACTTCATCCGCTCCACCGCCACGACAGTCACCACCACACTCGCCACGAGCGCCACCGTGAGGTGGAACAGCGCCAAGCCAATGGGCGGAATGGACAACTGTGAGAACTCTGCCGAACTGGCAATGGCCACCAAGCCCGCATGGTCCAGACTGCCGAGCAGCCCATTCCAGGAGTCAGGACCATACGCAAGCGAGAATCCAACCAGTACCCACGCGACCGTCATGGCACCCACGGAAGCAGCCACGAGGAGGATCACGTTGAGAGCATTGCGCGCCCGGACCATCCCGGCGCTGAAAAGTGCGAGCCCTACGACGAGCAACAACACCAAGGCCGTGCAGGCAAAAACCCACGCGCTGTCGCCAGAGTCATACAGGTCCACGCGTCACCCCTCTCCACGCGTTGCGGCGCCGTGCCTAGGGCCCCGCAGGATCGTGTAAAGTTTCCAATCGCGATCCTCCGTAGCTCAATTGGCAGAGCAGCCGACTGTTAATCGGCAGGTTACTGGTTCGAGTCCAGTCGGGGGAGCTTTTCATGTCCGCCTCTGGCCGCTTGGCCCCGCGCGTCGCCACGGGCGTCAGTCCCCGCGCAACGCGCGCCGGCGCCCCTCTAGCCTCACAATCTCTGCGAACGCCTCGTTCGCCTCCTCAGTGCCTGCGCCCGCGCGTTGCATGCGGCCTCGCATCTCACCAATGTCCCGGGTGAGGCTCAGTTCCAGGAGCCGTGCCAGCACCGATCGCGCGTACACGCCCAGGGTCTCCGGCTTGTCGTGCGGAAGCGGAGTCACTGAAAGCTCATTGATTGTCGCGGCCAGTACATCTGAGCCCTCTTCAGCCACTCGCTCCACCCAGTCGCCCGAGGCCGCACCTGGGCCTCCAGCGGCCGTGATCGCGTCAAAGATGGCGCGATACACCGGCACGGTGAAACGCGCACCGGCAATGCCTGCTTGAGTGAGTTCGTCGTAGATGTCCATCGCCTGGGGATCCGCGCGGATCTCGGGCGCCGCTTGGAGCAACACTCCTAGCGACAGCGCCTCCGACTTCACAATCGGATCGCGCGGGTTGGGTCGCTCGAACCCTGCCTCGGCAGCTGCCGTGACGGGCCTGGCCGATGCCGCATCGGGCGCCCCCTGGCCACCGGACCCGCCAGGGCTCCCCGGCCCGCCCTGCACCCGGCCAGCGTCGCTCACTGCGCGCAGCACGGCGTCGGGCTCCATTCCAAGCCAGCCGGCAAGTCGTCGGCTGTACTCGGGCCGCAAGGCTTTGTCCCTGATCTTGGCTACTACCGGGGCAGCAGCTCGCAAGGCGGCAACCCTGCCTTCCGGCACGTTGAGGTCGTGGGCCGCGAGAGCAGTGCGGATCACGAACTCAAAGAGCGGCACGCGGTCCTCGATGAGCGCCTGCACGGCGGCTTCGCCGCCCTTGAGCCGCAAGTCGCACGGGTCCACACCGTTGGGGTCAACTGCTACGTAAGTCTGCGCCAAGAAGGATTGGTCAAGCGCAAAGGACTTCAGTGCCGCATTTTGGCCCGCCTCGTCGCCGTCAAAGGTGAAGATGACTTTGGCACCAGAACCGCCCACCTTGACGTGTGCAGCGCCGGTGTCACCCATGAGGCGGCGCACCACCTTGACGTGGTCCTCGCCGAACGCGGTGCCACACGTGGCCACCGCGGTCTGGACTCCCGCGAGATGGCACGCCATCACGTCGGTGTAACCCTCCACCACCACCACTTGGCGTTCTTGGCGGATGGCGGACTTGGCCATGTCGAGGCCATAGAGGACTTGAGCCTTCTTGTACAGGGCGGTCTCTGGCGTATTGAGGTACTTGGGGCCTTGGTCGTCTTCATAGAGGCGGCGCGCACCGAACCCGATGACCTCGCCGGTCACGTCGCGGATGGGCCACAGGAGGCGACCTCGGAAGCGGTCGTAGACGCCTCGCGAGCCCTCCGAGACCAGTCCGGACGCCTTGAGTTCAGGCTCTGTGAATCCCTTGCTGCGCAAGTGCTCCATGAGGCTAGACCAGCCTTGCGGTGCATATCCCAGGCCAAACATCTCAGCAACGTCCTTACCAAAGTCACGCTCCAGCAAGAAGTCGCGCGCCACTTTGGCTTCAGGAGTGGCCAGTTGCGACTGGTAGAACTCGGCCGCCACGCGGTGGGCATCGAGCAAGCGCTTGCGTTGCCCTGCCGTACCTTCAGAGCGGGGCGCGCCACCCGATTCGTATCGCAACTGCACGCCTGCGCGGGGGGCCAAGTACTCCACCGCTTCCGCAAAGCCCAAGCCATCCATCTTCATGACAAAAGTGATGACGTCACCGCCTTCACCGCAACCAAAGCAGTGGAAGCGCCCTACACCGGGGCGGACGTGGAAGGACGGGCTTCGCTCATCGTGAAATGGGCATAAGCCCTTGAGCGTGCCCACGCCTGCCGGCTTGAGAGTGACGTGAGCACCAATGATGTCTTCAATGGGCGCACGCTCACGCACCGCCGCTATGTCATCTCTGTTGATAGTGCCCGCCACACGCCCACTCTAGAGCCGCGCGTATGTAGGCTGGAGTGCGATCGCGGCTCGCGCCGCACAATGAGAGGACAGTAGTGAGGGTCGACGCGTTCCTCGCCGATTCGGCGGAGGTAGTCCAAAACAAGATCTATGCACTCGGGGTGGGTTGGAACACCATCTACGTGCGCGGATTCCCGGCAGTGCACCGACGCCTCGCAGTGGGCGCCACTGTCCACGTGCCGTTCACGGCCACCAACACGAGCCACAAGTTTGAGCTCAAGTTGGTGACGGAGGACGGCCAGGTCCACCCCATTGGATTGCGCGCCGATGCCGAAGGCAAGCCTCAGCCCGTCCACGCCATGGGCGGTGAGTTCACGCTTGGACGCCCACCCACACTGGTTGATGGTGACGAACAACTCGCTTGCTTTGCGTTCACCATTGACGGAATGCGCTTCAACGAGGCGGGCAAGTTTGAGTGGGTCATTTCCATAGATGATGAAGAACTGACCCGTTTGCCTATGCGCGTGCAGCTGGCTCAATAGACCATGACAGTCTTCCTCGACACCGTTTACCCGGTGGTGCTCGCCGCGAGCGCAGTCCTCGTCCTCATCGGCGTGATCACGCTGATCACTTTGCGCGCCCACTCTGTGCTGCGCCTGGCCGTCTTGGGATATGTCCTCGTGCTCGGCGTGGAGTTCCTTGCCGTGATTTATGCACTCATTGCGGGCGGTCCCCACATCGTCATGACGCTCGCCTATCTCATTGCCGCCGTGCTAGTGGTGCCCCTGTTGCGGATCAGCCGCATGGGAACGCCCGAGGCAGCCAAGGATGACCCCGGCAGGCCCGTGTTGCAGCCAGATCAGATTGCCAAGGTCGATGCGGGAGCCGCGATTCTTGTGGCGGGCGCCCAGGCAGTAGTGGCATGGCGCTTTGCCGAGATCATGGCCGGGGCGCTGTAGGACGTCGCAGATGAACCCCGTACTCCGCATCCTTGTCACGGTTTCTTACGCGATCTTGTGCCTTGCCGCGAGCGGCCGCTCGGTGTTCCAAATCCTCACCAAGTTTGATGAAGCACCACTCGCCTACTCCATCTCCGCCGTCTCTGCGGTGTTATACGGCGTGATCGCGTACGCGCTATGGAAGCGCAAGGCGGGGCTCGCACTGTGTGGTACGTGCATTGAGCTGGCCGGCGTGCTGATCGTGGGCACGTTGGGATGGGTGGAGTCGTCGTGGTGGCCAGACGAAACCGTGTGGACCGGCTACGGCTCCGCCTACGGCTGGGTGCCCTTGGTGCTCCCGCTCGTTGCCTTGTGGCTATTGGTCCGCGAGCGGCGCGGCGCCACCACGTAACGGTGATGCCAGTCGTAGGCGGACTTGTCGGTCAACGACGCCACTTGATCCACCACGACGCGTAGGCGCGCCGCGTCATCAGCAGCCCCTGCGTACATCGCCGCAAACTGGGGCTCCAGGGCATCGGCCCCCCTGTCGCTCACTGCACCCACGAGCGAGGCTAAGCGCTCGCGCTGTTGCGCGTAAGCGGGCTTGCGCTCGCGCGGCGCCATGAGGAAGTGCACAGCAATGCCTTTGAGAATGAGGATCTCGTTGGCGGTGTGGTGAGGGACCTCGAGCCTCGCGCCGTAGCGCGTGAGAGGGCCATCCCCATGCGTCGCGCGCGTCGCCTCCACCACGTCACCAATGAATCGTCCGATGAGCTGGCTTGTCATGTCTTTGAGTCCAGCCAAGGCACGGTGGGAGCCGTCGTACTCGTCCACCCACCACGGCTGTTCGCGCAGTCGCTCGAGCGCCGCCGTCAACTCGTCTTCGTCGCCGCGGCCGTACCACTGGCGCGCGTGAGCGGCGACGGTGCGCACTTGGCCTGGGTCGCGCAGCACGGACAAGGACACGTGGTTGTGCACCACCGAGTCCTCTACGTCGTGCACCGAGTACGCAATGTCATCGGCAAGATCCATGACTTGCGCCTCAAAGCTGGGCACTCGCCCCGGTGCACCCTCGCGAAGCCACTCAAACACCGGCAGGTCATCCTCATAGACGCCAAACTTGCGCGTCACCGTGCCGTCCGGGCGGCTCGGCGCCTCGTGCTCGCGCCACGGGTACTTGAGGCTCGCGTCCAGGACGGCTCGCGTGAGGTTGAGGCCCACTGACTGCCCCGTGGCGGGCTCGACTGACTTGGGCTCCAGTCGCGTCAGAAGGCGCAGGGTCTGAGCGTTGCCTTCAAACCCGCCGATGCTCCTCGCCACCTCATCGAGGGCGCGTTCGCCATTATGACCAAACGGCGGGTGCCCCAAGTCGTGCGCCAAGCACGCGGCGTCCACTACATCGGGATCGCAACCGAGTACCTTGCCCAGTCCCCGTCCGACCTGAGCGACTTCCAAGGTGTGCGTCAGGCGCGTGCGCACAAAGTCACCGGTCCCAGCCCCAAGCACTTGAGTCTTGGCGCCCAGCCTGCGTAGTGCAGAACTGTGCACAATGCGGGCTTGGTCGCGCTCAAAGGGAGTGCGCAGCCGCAGCTTGGGAGGCTCAGCGACATACCGTTCCTCGTCCGCGGGGCCGTAGCCAGGGGGCAAGTCGCTCACGAGTCGATGCTAGTGCCAGTCCCCCCGCCTCCCACCGCGCTCCACCCACCAACGCGCACCACTCCCACCACACTGCCCTCATCGCCAACCCCCTACGCGCGCCACCCCCACCCGCCACCCCCACCCGCCAACGCGGTGGAGGTGCATTAGTGAGCGCTTGAGGCACATGCGCGCACTAATGCACCACCAGGGGCCAGCCATGGTGCCGACCCGCGACGCAAGTGGTCGTCCACAGGTCCAGAGGCACCGCGTCATCTCACCGACTCGGCCCGCGGCCCCTGGCACCTCTCGTTCTCGGCGGGCAGAGTCCCTGCATGCCCCGCCGTCACCGCTCACGCGAACTCATTGCGAGCCTCAACACTCCGGGTACCTTCGCGAGCCGCGATGATTTGCTACGCCGTTGGGGGCGCGTCAGCCTGGACAATGCCGTGGCGCAGGGACTCGTGGTGAGGCTAGCCCCAGGCTTGTATGTGCATGCCACTCAGGCGCATGACTTCACCACCAGGGTCAATGTGGCGCAAGCCTGGATGCCACACGGATGCGCGATCGCCGGCGTAGCCGCATTGGCACTGCACCGGCTTACTGACGTGCATCCGCCCTCCATCACTGTGATGGCACCGGCGCCGACACATCCCCGGGCGCCGGCGTGGGTACGGGTCGCTCGAGCACAGCGCGGCATCGCGGCCGTGCGCCGCTCGGGCGTGAGGTGCCAAGTGGTCGAGGATGCCATCATCCAAGCCTGGACGGAGTTATCGCGCGGGCCCGCCACGAGCTTGATACTCGAAGCCATGCGTCGATCCACCGTGACAGGCGCGCAAGTCACGCGGGCCTTGGCACGAGCACCCCGTGTCCGAGATCGCCGAGCGTTGGAAGCGCTGCTGAGGCAAGCACTCCGAGGCATCGAGAGTTACCTCGAGTACCACGCTGACCGCACAGTGCTCAATACCTCCGGCCTCCGTGATCTACCGCGACAAGTCCCCATGATGGCTTGCGGGGCTCGGTATGTGCTCGATGCCTTCCACGAAGCGACTCGCACGGCAATCGAGTTCGACGGCAGGTCGGTTCATGCTCAGGATGCGGCATTCCAGAAAGACCGAGACCGCGACTCCGCCTTGGCAACGCTGGGAATACTCACTCTTCGATTCAACTATGAGGACGTGATGACGCGACCTCTGTGGGTCCGCCAACGCATCAGAGCCGCTCTAGGGGCGCGCGCTAGCGGTACACCACTGCTGCCAAGGGTGGCATAAGCGCGCTTTCGCACCTCCAGGACTGCCATGAGTCCCGATTCAGCGTGGGTAGGCTGGTCCGTGCGGGCGCTCAAGCGCCGCGGATTGGCGTGGAGGCCACGAGATGAGCAACTTTGACAACGGCGTCAACGTGGGCGGTTGGCTGTCGCAGTACGGGGACAAGGGCCACGAGCACTTCCAGAGCTTCATCACAGAGAAGGACATCGCTCAGATCGCCTCGTGGGGCCTGGATCACGTGCGGCTTCCTGTGGATTACCCGGTCATTGAGTCCGACGACGCGCCGGGCGCGCCTCTGGAAGCGGGATACGCGTACATCGACAACTGCCTTGAGTGGTGCGCCAAGCACGGACTGTCAGTGGTGCTGGACATCCATGAAGCGCCCGGCTTCACGTTCACTAACGACCTTGAGACCGAGACCAAGCACCGCAATGTTCTCTTTGACGATGCCGCGGTACAGGAGCGCTTCATCGCACTGTGGGAGACCATCGCCCGCCGTTACGCCAATGCGCCCGTGCCGCTGATCTTTGAACTTCTTAACGAGGTGACGCTTCCCACCAACGACAAGTGGAACGCGCTCGCCACCAAGCTCCACACGGCCATCCGCGCCATCGACTCCACTACCCCCATCATGATCGGCGGCACGTTCAACAACGCAGTCAAGGGCCTTGAAGGTCTCGTGGTGATCGAAGACCCCCACCTCATCTACACCTTCCACACCTACGAGCCGCTGCTGTTCACGCACCAGAACGCGCACTGGAGTTTTGCCCCGCGCACGTGGGGAGAGAAGCCCTCGTACCCCGGCACCTTGCCCCGGCTCGCGGAGTTTCTTGAGGAGTACCCCGAGTTCAAGGGCGAGTACGGCGATGTGGTGGATCGCCACCTTGACCGCAATTACCTCGCAGGCGTGGTCGCGCCCGCCGTCGAGTTTTCCAAGGCACACGGTGTGCCGCTGTATTGCGGAGAGTTTGGCGTGGCCGACTGGATAGAACCTGAGAGCCGCCGCCGTTGGCTTGCTGATTTTCTGAGCATCACCCGGGAGCACAGCATCGGCACCGCGCTGTGGACCTACAAGGCCATGGACTTTGGCGTCGTCAACGTCGACGGCAGTGTGCGGGACCCTGAGTACCTCGAGATCCTCAAGGGCAACTAGCCGCCCGAGACACTCAGTTCCGCTTCACGCAAACGGGCCTCGAGGTCAGGTGTGATGTCACGCGTATCCAGCCAACCCTCCGGACATGAGGGACGCTTGGGAGTTCCTTGACGCCCGCGTGCACCTTCAGCATCGGGACCGGGATAAGGAGTGTCCAACTCAAGCTCGTCCAGTAGCCCGCGCAGCTCGGCGAGCGTGGAGACCAGGCCGAGCGAGCGTCGGCTATCACCGCCCACTGGATAACCTTTGAAATACCAGGCCATATGCTTACGAATCTCGCGCATCGCCTTGCCCTCGTCGCCATCAAAGTGCCGCACCATGAGCTCGCCGTGCCGATACACGGTGTCAGCCACTACCCGCAGTCCCGGCCGTACACGCTCGGGCCGACCTTCAAAGGCGGCCTGCAGGTCCGCGAACAGCCAAGGCCTTCCCATGCAGCCACGGCCCACCACCACGCCGTCGCAGCCCGTCTGCTCGACCATCTTCACGGCGTCCTCGGCGGCCCAAATGTCGCCGTTGCCGAGCACCGGGATGGTCTTCACCGCGTCCTTGAGCCGCGCAATGGCATCCCAATCCGCGTGGCCTGAGTAGTAGTCGGCGGCGGTACGGGCATGCAAGGCCACAGCGGCCGCGCCCTCCTGTTCCGCCATGAGCCCTGCGTCCAGATACGTGAGGTGGTCATCGTCGATGCCCTTGCGCATTTTGACCGTGACCGGGATGTCATATGTGGAGGCCTCACGCACTGCCGCGCGCACGATGTCTCTGAAGAGGTCGCGCTTCCACGGCAATACCGCGCCCCCGCCCTTCTTGGTGACCTTGGGGACGGGGCAGCCAAAGTTCATATCGATGTGGTCGGCGCGGTCTTCCTCCACGATCATCTTCACGGCCGCACCAATCGTCGCGGGGTCTACGCCATACACCTGCACTGACCTGGGCGTTTCGTCGGGATCGTGGGCAATGATGCGCAAAGACTCGGGCGTCCGCTCCACGAGAGCGCGTGAGGTCACCATCTCCGCTACGTACAAACCACCGCCGTGCTCACGGCATAAGCGGCGGAATGCGGCATTGGTGATTCCCGCCATCGGCGCTAGAACCACAGGCGTGTCTACGCGGATGCGGCCGATGTCTAGGGGCGGTAGCAATCGCGTGGCAGATGCGGTAGCGGAGGCGGTCACCCCTCTATTGTCTCTTGTGCGGCGGCAGGCGCTGGTGCGCCGGCGTCTTGGGCCGCCACCACCGCACCGATGAGCGTCGTGATTGGCACCGCGAGCACCAGGCCAATGGAGCCCACCAAGGTGCGCACCACTTCCTCCGCGATGTCCCCTGCGGTGAGTGTTTGCTCCAGCGTGGCGCTGTACATGGAGACGACCATGATGGTGGGCAGCGCCGCTCCCACGTACGCAAAGGCGATGGTGTACACGGTGGATGCGATGTGATCGCGGCCAATGCGCATTCCGGAGGAATAAAGCTCCCGCCAGCCCATGTCGGGGCGTGCAGTCTTCAACTCCCATACGGCCGATGCTTGGGTCACCGTGACATCGTTGAGGACGCCAAGGCCCGCGAGGATGATTCCGCACAGCACCAAGCCTTGGAGTGAGACATTGCGGTTGAAGAACTCAAGGTGGAGGCCGTCTTCACTCCACAAGCCCATGAGTGAACTCGCGTCCACCGCCCACCATGCGAGCAATGCGGTGATCACTAATCCAGCCAACGTGCCGAGGTAGGCCGTAGTGGTCCGGGCGTTGGGACCGTGAGCCAAGTACAGCAACACAAACAGCGCGCCTGAGCCCGTGACCAGGGCAATCACCACTGGCGAACCTCCACTGAAGAGGGCCGGGACCGTGAAGAACATGACCACACCAAAGGCGGCAGCCAGGCCCAGCAAAGCCCCGATTCCGCGCCACCACGCCACCGCGCACACAAGGAGCACGTAGATGATGGCCAACGCCACCATGGGCAATCCGCGCTCGTAATCGCTGAAACCAATCTGCCCGTCCGCGAACTGCATGGCGCGGATGCGGTCGCCTTGGCGCAGTTTGAGCGAGGGATCGCCGTAATCGAGCAACGCGAGAACTCCAGCGTCTTCCTCGCCCACAATCTCCACGAACGCAGTGCCGTCCGCGGTCACCTCCACCACGGTGGCGGAGACCCAACGGGCGTCCTCGGCGATGGTCGGAATAGACGCACGGTATGACCAGTCGGTGGGCCACACCAGAGCCGCCCCAAAGGCCGTGAGGAAGATGACCGCGATCACCGCTACCGAGAGGATGGTGGTGGTGCGCTCCGAAACGCGCACGGGTACCCGCTCGTGCGAGTGTCCCGCGCCCATCGCTTCCTCCTCGAAAGCCCCGTAGGTACGACGCTAGGCGCCTAAGCGCCCACCAACCGCTCGGCCAAGTACGACTTCACTTGGCTCAAAGCGACTCGCTCTTGAGCCATCGTGTCGCGGTGGCGGATCGTCACGGCCTGGTCGTCCAAGGTGTCGAAGTCCACCGTGATGCAGAACGGCGTGCCCACCTCGTCCTGACGGCGGTAGCGCTTACCGATGGACTGCGTCTCGTCATAATCCACGGTCCACGCGGTGCGCAAGTCCTTGGCCAAGTCCTGGGCCACCGGCAAAAGGGAATCTGTCTTGGACAGCGGGAGCACCGCAGCCTTCACAGGGGCCAATCGGTGGTCAAGTCGCAGCACCATGCGCTTCTCGGTTCCGCCCGACGCCGTGGGCGCCTCTTCCTCGGCGTACGCCTCCACGAGGAAGGCCATGAGCGAGCGCGTCAAGCCAGCCGCGGGCTCGATGACGTACGGCGTGTAGCGCTCGTTGGTAGCAGGGTCAAAGTACGTGAGGTCCTTACCCGAGTGCTCAGAGTGCGTCTTGAGGTCAAAGTCGGTGCGGTTGGCAATGCCCTCGAGTTCGCCCCATTCGCTGCCCTGGAAGCCAAAGCGGTACTCAATATCCACGGTCCGCTTGGAGTAGTGGGACAGCTTTTCCTTGGGGTGCTCGTAGTGGCGCAAGTTGTCGCGCGAGATGCCCAGTCCCACGTACCAGTCGGTGCGAGTGTCAATCCAGGTCTGGTGCCACTCCTCGTCCGTGCCCGGTTTGACGAAGAATTCCATCTCCATCTGCTCAAACTCGCGCGTGCGGAAGATGAAGTTTCCGGGCGTGATCTCGTTGCGGAACGACTTACCAATCTGGCCGATGCCAAAAGGCACCTTCATGCGTGAGCTTGACTGCACATTCGCAAAGTTCACAAAGATGCCTTGCGCGGTCTCTGGGCGCAAATAGTGCAGCCCGGACTCGTCCTCAACGGGACCCAAGTAGGTCTTGAGCATCATGTTGAAGTCGCGCGGTTCGGTCCACTGACCGCGGGTGCCGCAATTGGGGCACGCGATTTCCGCGAGGCCGCCTTCGGGAGCGCGGCCCTTCTTCTCTTCGAACTCCTCGAGCATTTGGTCTTCGCGGTAGCGCTTGTGGCAGCTGAGGCATTCGGTGAGTGGGTCCGTGAAGACACCGACGTGGCCAGAAGCAACCCATACCTGGCGAGGCAGAATGACCGAGGAGTCGATGCCCACGATGTCGTCACGGCTGGTGACCATGGCACGCCACCACTGGCGCTTGATGTTTTCCTTGAGTTCCACCCCGAGCGGTCCGTAGTCCCACGCGGAGCGTGTGCCTCCGTAGATTTCTCCACAGGGGTAAACGAAGCCGCGTCGCTTGGCAAGGGAAATGACGTCATCGAGGCGCGAAGCCATGGGTAACTCTCCTGGGTTGAAGGTCGCCGAACTGTTCGGCCAAGTCTAGTGCGGTCCGCACGTGCCGCTGGCCCTCCACCCATCCTTATTGACAATGATTATCACTAGCGTTACCGTGACTGCATGTTGCGTCGCCACCACGCGTTCGCAGTGGGCGCCGCCGCCATTGTCTTGGTTTCAGCGTGCTCCGCTCCGAGTGCCTCCGACTCCCCCGGCCTGACCGTGGCATCGGGCCTATATCCGCTTGAGTTTGTCGCTACAGCGGTGCTTGGCGACGCCGGCACCGTGACGCCCCTCACCTCTCCCGGGGTGGAGCCTCACGACGTGGAGCTCTCACCTTCGGTAGTGCGCTCTCTGGCCCAGGCCGATGCCGTGCTGTACATCGAGGGCTTCCAACCCGCCGTGGACGCAGCCATTGAGAGCACCGGTGCTTACGGAGTGGATGCCGCGGACGTGGTGGAGCTTCACCTCACCCACCACAATCACGCTGAAGATGGCGGCGACGAGGATCACGGCGACCCCCATGGGCAGCTCGACCCCCACTTTTGGTTGGATCCGCTGCTGCTCGCCGACTACGCCGAGGCGCTCGCCGAGGAGTTCTCCGCTCTTGATCCCAAGAACACCGTGACCTTTGAGCGCAACGCCGCGGACCTCGTGCAAGCGCTCACCAACCTCGACACCCAGTTCGCCTTGGGACTTGCCGCGTGTGAGCGCGAGACCATTGTGGTGAGTCACGAGGCCTTCGGCTACCTCACGGACTCGTACGGCCTCGAGCAAGTCGGCGTAGCCGGCATTGACCCCGACACCGAGCCCTCCCCCCAGCGCTTGCGCGAGATCGCGGCCACCATCAAGGCCACCGGCACCACCACACTCTTCACCGAGTCCGCCGCGAGCGCCACGGTAGTGCAGGCTCTGGCCGCGGACGCTGGCGTGGACACTGCAGTGCTCGATCCCCTTGAAACTATCGCCCAAGGCGACAACTACATCGGGGTGATGCACCGCAACCTCGAGACGCTGCGCCACGCCTTGGGTTGTGAGTAGCCTCATGACCTCCTCCGCTTCCCCCAAGGCCGCCTTGCTCGATGCCCGCGACGTGCACGTGTCCATTCAAGGCACTGAGATCCTGCACGGAGTCTCCGTCTCTGTCGCTGCGGGCGAAGTCGTGGCGCTCTTGGGCGGAAATGGCTCTGGTAAGACCACCTTTGTGCGCACCGTCGTGGGGGCAGTGGAGCCCAGCGCAGGAACCATCTATGTAAGCGGATCCCCAGCGAGCCCGCGGTCACGCAAGTCGCTGGGCTATGTGCCTCAGCGCCTCACCGCCACGGGCGGCATCGCGGCCACCGCGCACGAAGTCGTCGCCTCGGGCCTGTTGGGTCACCGAGCTTTGCGACCGGGCCGCGCAGTGCACGCGAGCGTCACCGCCGCGCTGGAAACGATGGGTGTGGCAGACCTGGCGCATCGCGAGGTGGGCAGTCTGTCAGGTGGCCAGCAGCAGCGAGTGCTCATCGCCCGGGCACTGGTGCGCAATCCCGCCCTGCTCATCATGGATGAGCCGATGGCAGGCGTGGACGTCCAGTCCCAAGTCGCCTTCGCTCACGCACTGGGTCACCTCAAGGAAGACGGTGTGGGCATGCTGATAGTGCTCCATGAACTCGGCACCATTGGCCGCCATGTTGACCGTGCCGTGGTGTTGGACGAAGGCTGCGTCAGCTACGAAGGTCCTCCCCCTGCGGACAAGGGAGTCCACGCTCTCCCTGGCCACGATCACGAACACCCGCACGAGAGCGCCCCTACCGCGCACCCGGGCGCCATCGGGTGGGAGGGGCCATGATCTCTTTGCTCCAGGAGCCTTTGGTCCAGCGCATGTTGCTGGTAGGTGTGCTTGTGGGGCTTGCGGCGCCCGTAGTGGGCACCTACTTGGTGCAGCGCCGCATGGCCCTACTGGGCGACGGAATCGGACACGTGGCGCTCGCTGGCGTGGCCGCAGGCTGGCTCGCGGGCAGTGCCGCTGGCTTGGCCCAGCGCGACGCTCTGGCCGTGCCTGGCGCCGTGGTGTTCGCCATCCTCGCTGCAGTAGCCATCGAGCGCATGCGCACTCGCGGTGCCGCAGCAGACGTGGTCCTGGCCATCTTGTTCTACGGAGGCATCGCCACCGGCGTGCTGCTCATCTCAGCCGCAGGCGGCTCGAACGCCAACCTCTTGGGCTACCTATTCGGCTCCATCTCCACCGTCACCTGGCCCGATGTCTGGGTCACCGTGGCTTTGGCCGTGGCCATCGTGGGCATTGGCGCGGGCTTGAGGCCGGCCCTCTTTGCAGTGACCCATGATCAAGAGTTCGCCAAGTCCACCGGACTGCCGGTGCAGTTTCTCAACATGCTCATCGCTATCCTCGCGGCTGTCACCATCACGGTGGCGATGCGCGTGGTGGGAGTGTTGCTTGTCAGCGCGCTGATGATCTTGCCGGTGGCCATCGCTCAGCAAGTGACTCGCTCCTTCACCCGCACCATGGGAGTAGCCATGGGCATCGGCGCTGTGCTGACTCTCACGGGCATTGCCATCACCTTGGAACACAACCTTCAGCCGGGGGCACTCATCGTGGTGCTGGGCGTGGTGGCCTACGTTGCGGTGAGTGTGGTGACCCACTTCGTTCGTCAACGCACGGTGCGACCATGAATCCCGCGCTCCACTCACACGGGCCTGACCCTGAGCCCGCGGACTCCGCTCCCCAACGGATGACGCGCCAGCGAGCCGCCATCATCGACGCACTCGCCCTGGGTGACTTCAGGTCCGCTCAGGCCTGGCACGACCACTTGCGACACCAAGGCCTTGGGATCGGCCTGGCCACGGTCTACCGCACCCTTCAAGGGCTTGCTGAGGCGGGAGAAGTAGACACAGTCCTCACGGAAACCGGCGAGACTCTCTACCGCTTGTGCGAGACCACTGAGAGCCACCATCACCACTTGCGGTGCCGCGTGTGCGGAGCGGCCGAAGACATCGACATCCCTGGATTTGAGGCGTGGACCGCTGACGTCGCGGCCCAGCACGGATATGCGAGCATTGACCACACGGTGGAAATCACCGGCGTGTGCGGTCCGTGCCAAGAAGGCGGTCACTAATGGCAGGTGTTCCAGGGTTCATTCAGAACGGCCCATGGTGGGGCATCTTCCTGTTCCTGATTTGCGTGGTGTTCTTGCGCGCTCAAGGCACGTACTGGGCTGGCTGGTGGTTGCGACGCGGCGCCACGCGAGGCGGCAAAGGCACTTCGCTCGATGACGTAGCCAAGGAGCAAGAACCCACCGAACAAGGCCAACTCACTCGCAGGGCGCGCATCGCCAAGAAGTTCCAAGGACCCATGTGGGAGCGGGCGCAACGGTTCCTCGAGCGCTGGGGCTTCATAGGCGTTCCGGCATCGTTCCTCACCATCGGTTTTCAGACGATGGTCAACGCCGCGGCCGGATTCACGCGCATGCGCTGGGACCTGTACACGGCCGCCATGATTCCTGGATGCATCGCGTGGGCAGCGCTCTATGCCACGCTCGGCATCGGGCTGTGGGAGGCGTGGCGCAAGTCCCCGTTGCTGTTCTTGGGGATCATTGTGGGACTCGTCCTCGTGGCGTGGGTGCTTACCCGGCTGCGCCGAAGCGCCGGTTCCGCTGCGCATACTCCTCGATAGCTGCCCACAAGTGAGTGCGGTCTACATCCGGCCAGAGCACGTCACTGAAGACGTACTCGGCGTAGGCGGCTTGCCACGGCAAGAAGTTGCTCGCACGCTGCTCACCGCTTGAGCGCCAGAACAAGTCCACGTCCGGCATGTCGGGCTCATCCAGGTGCGCGGCCATGGTCTTCTCGGTGATCTTGCTGGGATCCAACTCCCCTGCCGCCACCTTGAGCGCAATGGCCTTGGCGGCATCGGCGATCTCCGCGCGGCCGCCGTAGTTGACGCACATCGTCAACGTGAGCACGTTGTTCTTGGCGGTGAGGCGCTCGGCAGTCTCTAGCTCCTCAATCACTGACTTCCACAGCTTGGGTCGCCTGCCAGCCCAGCGCACGCGCACTCCCCATTCGTGCATTTGATCACGCCTACGGCGCAACACGTCCCTGTTGAAGCCCATGAGGAAGCGCACCTCTTCAGGGCTGCGCTTCCAATTCTCGGTGCTGAACGCGTACGCGGAGATGTGCTTCACGCCAATCTCAATGGCACCCGCCACCACGTCCAAGAGGGCACCCTCTCCGCGAGCGTGACCTTCGGTGCGGGCAAGACCGCGTTCCTTGGCCCAACGACCATTGCCGTCCATCACCACGGCCACATGAGCAGGGATGGCCGATGCCGGGAGGACAGGGGGTGTAGCGCCCGAAGGGTGGGCAAACGGGCGGGAAGGGCTCACAGTCTCAGGCTAGTGCGTTGCTCGGCCGCAACCGCGTACCTTCCGCCCGCGCTGGCTTAGGAGTCTGACCGCTCCACGTGACCCAGCGACCTGACCTTGCGCTCAATGTGGAACTGGGCGTACGCGGCAATGAGCCCCGCCGCCTCGCGCCGATGCCTGGGATCCGAATCATCGGCCTGCGGCCACTCCCCTTCCAGCAGCGCACCAAGGAGAGCGAACGTTTCTGGAGCCGGTGCCGCCGCGCCAGTGGGCCTGCAGTTCTCGCACACGGCGCCACCTTCCGCAATGGCAAAGGCCTTGTGAGGACCCGGTTTGCCGCACGAGGCGCACACGTCAAAACTAGGCGCGTAACCGGCAATGGCTAGCGACCTGAGCAAGAAGGAGTCCAACACCAAGCCAGGGTCATGTTCACGGCGGCTCAGCGCGCCCAAAGCACCGTGCAAGAGCCGGTATTGCTGGAGCGCAGGTTCCTTCTCGTGGTCCACGAGCTTGTCCGCGGTCTCCACCATGGCGGTGGCAGCAGTGAAGAGTTGGTAGTCCTCGGCGATGCGCCGGGCGTAGGGCTCGCGCATTTCCACTTGACTCACGATGTCCAGGTTGCGGCCCTCGTACAGCTGGACGTCCGCAAGCATGAAGGGCTCCATGCGCGCGCCAATGCGGCTCGACGTGCGGCGCACCCCCTTAGCCACTGCGCGAACCTTGCCGTGGTGCTTGGTCAAGAGCGTGACGATGCGGTCCGCCTCACCCAACTTGTGGGTGCGCAAGACGATCGCGTCGTCACGGTAAAGGGGCACGCCTCATTCTCGCGCGTGCGGGTGATGCTAGGCGGCAGGGCTTGCCGAGGCTGCGCTGAGCGGTTCGCTTCCCACAAGCACCTCAATGTCAGCACCCACCAGAGCGTTGGTGACGTCATCCGGAGTCGGCGAGAACTCAGGCACCTTGGACAGCACTGCCTCGAGGTCAGCGATGACCACGATCACGCGCACCAAGGTGTCGTTGCCCTGCTCCCCCACGTAGACCGCGCGGCACGCGATGCCCTCTTGGACATTGAGAACGTCAGCGGGGCACGCCTGCGTGGTCACGTCCAAACCGCCGGTGGCATCGGCAACCTCGCGGGCGATGATCGACGCTATATGCGTGAAGGGAGTCTCAGGGTTTCCCTTCCAACACTGCGCCTTGTAGGGCTCTTGCGGCTGCGTGAAGTTTTCTGCGATGACCGCACCGCTGCCGCAGTCAAAGGCCTCGAGGCCTTGAGACGTGAGGTCAGGCAGCTGTGTCGCCACCGTTTGTGCCACGGGAGGCTCAGCTGAGCACCCCGCCACTCCCAGCATCGTGGCAGCCGCGAGCGCGAGGCCCGTTGCACGTCGAGTAAAGACGGACAACGGGAGCGAGCGCTTCATTCGGTTCACCTTTGTGCGCGGTTGACGGCGGAAATGATGGCCTTGAGCGTGGCCGTGGTGATGGAGGGGTCAATGCCCACGCCCCACAGCACCTCGTTGCCCATCCTGCATTCCACGTACGATGCCGCGTTGGCATCGCCGCCTGCGGTCATGGCGTGCTCGGCATAGTCGAGAACATCCACCTGGACTCCGCGCGTGGCCAGAGCGGACACAAACGCGGCCACGGGTCCGTTGCCGGAGCCGCTCACGGTGACGAGCTCGCCGTTGTCGACAAGATCCGCCTCCAGCGAGTCAGGCCCGGCGTCCGTGGACGAGGTGCGCGTACCGTGCAGCGCAAAGCGTCCCCACTTGTTGGCAGGGTCAGGTGCAGGCAAGTACTCGTCCTCAAAAATCTCCCACAAGCGACTTGCGGTCATTTCGGTGCCCGAAGCATCGGCCTCTACTTGGACCACACGGGAGAACTCAATCTGCAGTCGACGCGGCAGGTCCAGGTTGTATTCGGACTTCATGAGGTACGCCACGCCGCCCTTGCCCGACTGCGAGTTGACGCGGATGACTGCCTCATAGTTGCGGCCCACGTCACGAGGGTCAATGGGCAAGTACGGGACCGCCCAAACCAAGTCGTCCACCGTGACGCCCTGCTTGGCGGCATCGGCTTCCATGCGCTCAAGGCCCTTCTTGATGGCGTCCTGGTGCGAGCCGGAAAAGGCCGTGAACACCAAGTCGCCGCCCCAGGGGTGGCGTGGGTGCACGTCCAGTTGGTTGCAGTACTCCACGGTGCGACGGATCTCGTCCATGTCGCTGAAGTCGATCTGAGGGTCAATGCCTTGGCTGAAGAGGTTCATGCCCAAGGTCACCAGGTCCACGTTTCCGGTGCGTTCGCCGTTGCCAAAGAGGCAGCCCTCGATGCGGTCGGCGCCTGCCATGTAGCCCAGTTCGGCTGCAGCGACGGCGGTGCCGCGGTCGTTGTGAGGGTGCAGGCTCAACACCACGCTGTCGCGGTAGTCGAGGTGGCGGTTCATCCACTCGATGGCGTCCGCGTACACGTTGGGCGAGGCCATCTCCACGGTGGCGGGCAAGTTGATGATGACCTTGCGGTCAGGAGTGGGCTTCCACACGTCCAGTACCGCGTTGCACACCTTGGCCGCGTACTCCAATTCGGTCCCGGTGAAGGACTCCGGGCTGTATTCGTAGAAGATGCGGGTGTCAGGCAACGTCTCTTCAAACTTCTGGCACAGCAAGGCACCGTGAGTGGCGATGTCCATGATCTCGTCCTCGCTGGCACGGAACACCACGTCGCGCTGCAGGATGGACGTGGAGTTGTACAAATGGACGATGGCGTTGGCGGCACCGCGCAAGGACTCGTAGGTGCGCTCAATGAGGTGCTCACGCGCCTGGGTCAGGACCTGGATGGTGACGTCAGCAGGAATGCGGCCCTCCTCAATGAGGCGCCGGACAAAGTCAAAGTCGGTTTGACTCGCACTGGGGAAGCCAACCTCAATCTCCTTGTAGCCCATGCGCACCAAGAGGTCGAACATGCGCAGTTTTCGCTCCACGTCCATGGGCTCGATCAGCGCCTGGTTTCCGTCGCGCAAGTCCACGGCGCACCAACGGGGAGCCTTGGTGATGCGCTGTGTGGGCCACGTGCGGTCAGGCAGGTCAACGACGATCTGCTCGTGGAAGGGCTGATATTTGTGTAACGGCATCGCGGATGGCCGCTGATCTCCGCCGGTGTAGTGCTCGGCTGCCTTATCTGAACTCATGGGAGTGGATCCTTCGCTTCAAGTCTGTGGTGGCTGTCCGTGGGCCGGCACACCAAACGCCGCGACGAGGATCCGGCCTGGTCTAGGCCTCGTCGCGGCAACGAAGGAGCAGCGAGCGTGAGCTCATGCCCCCAAGGGTAGCGCACTGCGCGCGCTTCCCGTCAGAACACCCGGCGTTAGAAACCTAAGCGGCCCAGTTGCTTGGGATCGCGCTGCCATTCCTTGGCCACCTTGATGTGCAGGTCCAGGTGAACTCGCCTGCCCAGGAGCCTTTCGATGCCGTGACGGGCTGTTGCGCCCACCTCGCGCAAGCGCTCTCCGCCCTTACCGATGATGATGCCCTTCTGGGAGTCTCGTTCCACGAACAATTGGGCCCTAATCTCGAGCACTTCGCGCGTGGCCTCCTCCGTTCCGGGCTCGATCATTTCCTCAATGACCACGGCAATCGAATGCGGCAGTTCATCACGCACGCCTTCCAGCGCAGCCTCGCGGATCAGTTCAGCGATCATCACGTCTTCGGGCTCATCGGTCACCGCGCCCTCCGGGTACAGTGCGGGGCCGGTAGGCAGGTGCTTGATGAGTACCTCCGTCAGCACGTCAATCTGCACATCCTTGACCGACGACACCGGCACTACGTCCGCCCAGTCCCCCAGCGCCATCACGTCCATCAAGTGCTGCGCCACGCGGTCGCGGGAGACGGTGTCGGTCTTGGTCACCACCGCCACCACGGGAGCACGGGCTTGGGACAACTCGCGCGCGATCCACTTGTCGCCCGGGCCAATCTTCTCGTTGGCCGGCAGGCAAAATCCGATCACGTCCACTTCAGCGAAGGTCTCGCGCACCAAGTCATTGAGGCGCTCACCTAGCAACGTGCGAGGCCGGTGAAGGCCTGGCGTGTCTACGATGACGAGTTGGGCATCGTCCCTACTGACGATGCCACGGATGGCCCGGCGGGTCGTCTGGGGGCGTGACGACATGATCGCCACCTTCTGTCCCACGAGCGCGTTCATGAGCGTGGACTTGCCTACGTTGGGTCGGCCTACAAAGCACGCGAACCCTGACCGAAACTCACTCATCGTCTACCTCCGCGCGCTCCACAAGGATCCACATCAAGCGTCGGCGCCTGCCCGATGCGCGTTCGGCGGTGAGTACCAAACCATGGGCCTGCGCTGTGGAGCCGGGGATGGGCACCTTGCCCAGCGCCTTGGTGAGTAGACCCGCCGCCGTCTCCACGTCGTCGTCCTCGATGTCCATGCCAAAGAGTGCACCCAGTTCATCAAGCGGTAGCCGTGCGGGCACCCGGAAGGAACCGTCGCCGAGGTCTTCGGGCTCAGGGGCGCTGCGGTCGTGCTCATCTTGCACTTCGCCCACGATCTCCTCCAGGGCGTCCTCAATGGTGACGAGTCCTGCCACCCCGCCGTATTCGTCCACGACGATCGCCATGTGGAATACCTCATCCTGCATGCGCCGCAACAAGTCATCCGCCGGAACTGATTCCGGGATGAAGACGGCTTCGCGCAGCAACTCATCAACGGGCTCGTCCAAGGCGCCTGGCCGGTCCCACGTCGCACGCACGGCGTCTTTGAGATACAGCACTCCCCGGATGTCATCCGTGCCTTCACCGATGACTGGCACGCGTGAGAATCCCGAGCGCATGAACAGCAGCATGGCCTTGCGCACTGTGGTCCCCGCCTGCAGCGTCACCATGTCGGTGCGGGGCACCATCACCTCCTTGGTGAGGGTGTCGCCCAACGTCACGACCGAGCGCAAGAGCTGCGCATCTTCCACTTCGAGCGCATCCCGGGCGCGCTCCACTAAGTCCTCAGCCTCCGCCAGCGCTGGCATTTGTAGCGCGGGCACGATGTACCGCAAGGGCGCGGTGACGCGCACCAAGGTCCACGCAAGTGGCGCCACTACGCGCACTGTCGCCTCGGGGTAGGTGCGCGCAAGCTGGCGTGGCAAGGCACGGATGAGCATCACCGAGATAAAGCCCGCCACGAGCACCGCCACCACTGCGGTGACCCAGCCCTCCCACTCGAGCATCTCGCCAATGCCAAAGGCCAGGATGGTCCAGCACACCACCGCGAGCGGTTCCGCCGTGGCGTAGATGACCGATGCCGCGTTCGACGTGTAGTGCGTGGCACTGGCAAGCCGCGCGGCGGCCTTGGGTTTGCCGTCGGGGCGCGTGGCAGCAGCCAACTCGCGTTCCCGTGCGTGCGGGAGTTGCTCAAAGGCAGCCACCACGGCGTGCATCACGGCGGCCGCGATGATGCCAATGGCGGCAAACGTGACCAGCCACGTCACCACAGTGGCGCTTAAGTCCATGCGTTACGCCCGTTGAGCCAAGAAGGTGAGAAGCAGCTTGCGCTGAAGGTCAAACATCTCCTTCTCCTCATCCGGCTCCGCATGGTCATAACCCAGCAAATGCAAGATGCCGTGAGTGGTGAGGAGAAGCATTTCTTCTTCCGCACTGTGGCCGGCAGCAGCTGCCTGTCGGACAGCCACTGTAGGACATACGACGATGTCGCCCAGCAGTCCCGGCGGCGTGGGCTTGTCGGGGGTGCCAGGGCGCAGTTCATCCATGGGAAAACTCAACACGTCCGTGGGGCCTGGCTCATCCATCCATTGCATGTGCAGCTGCTCCATGGCGACCTCGTCCACGAACAAAATGGCCAACTCGGCCCCCTCGGCAATGTGCAATTCCCTGAGCACAAAGGTTGCGAGTTCGGCGAACTCGATCTCATTGATCTGGACGTCGGTCTCGTTGTTGACGTCGATCATTCGCTTGCCTCCTGGGTGGCCTTGGGTAGCCTGCGTTGTTGCCGCTCGCCTGCCGGACGCTTGGCCCCGGTGGCATCGGCGCGGGCGTACGCAGTGATGATGTCGCTCACCAAGCGGTGGCGCACCACGTCGTCGGCGGTGAGTTCACAAAAGCCGATGTCGTCCACACCATGCAAGATGTCGCGCGCGGCACGCAAACCGGAGGTCATTCCGCCAGGAAGGTCCACTTGCGTGATGTCGCCGGTGACCACCATCGTGGAGCCAAAGCCCAAACGGGTGAGGAACATTTTCATTTGCTCACGGGTGGTGTTCTGCGCCTCGTCCAAGATGATGAAGGCATCGTTGAGGGTGCGGCCACGCATGTACGCGAGCGGCGCCACCTCAATGGTTCCGGCCTCAATGAGCTTAGGGATGGACTCCGGGTCCACCATGTCGTGAAGCGCGTCATAGAGCGGCCGCAAGTAGGGGTCGATCTTCTCGCTCAAGGTACCTGGCAAGAAGCCCAGGCGCTCACCAGCTTCCACCGCGGGACGGGTCAGCACGATGCGTGTCACTCGCTTGGCTTGGAGCGCCGCCACGGCTTGGGCCATCGCCAGATACGTCTTTCCCGTGCCTGCAGGACCGATGCCAAAGGTGATGGTGCTGCGCTCGATGGCGCCCACGTAGTCTGCCTGCCCTTGAGTGCGCGGGCGGATGGTGCGCCCACGAGTAGACAGGATGGACCGCGACAGCACCGCTACGGGCTGGTCACCCGACACCGCTGCCCCTGGCGATTCTTTGCGCGCGCCTGTTCCAGTACCAGCACGCAGAATCCGGATGCCCTCACGCGCAAGATCAGGAGTGAGCGGCAGACCGGCCGCAATCATGGCCCGCAGTTCCTCAATGGCAGCGTCACAAGCGGTCACCTGATCCTCTGGCCCGGACAGCGAAATCTGGTTGCCTCGCACCAGGATGTCCACCTCAGGGAAGGCGCGTTCGAGCTCCCTCAGGACTGCGTCACCGGTCCCGGCAAGCTCCAGCATGGTGGAGGCGTCCTCAACGGTGACTACTCGGGAGACACTCACGCGGGCTCCCATCCCAACTCGCCGCCAGCGATGACGTGCCCGTGAACATGGAAGACAGTCTGGCCGGCGCGTTCACCGGTGTTGAAGATCCACCTGAACTGGCCGCCAGCCTCGGCATCGGCGATCTGTTGAGCGGCCTTGGCCATGGCAGCGAGGGTGTCCGGCGACTGCTGAGCCAACTCGGCCACCTTCTCCACATGCAGGCGCGGCACTACCAAGACGTGCACAGGAGCTTTGGGGTTGATGTCTCTAAAGGCCACCACGTCGTCGTTGACGAAGACGAAGTCACCTGGGATTTCGCCAGCAATGATGCGGCAGAACAGGCAATCACTCATGTACCCAGCCTATGCGGGTGCGCTCACCGGTGCGTGCGTTCACGCGGTGGGTTGCGCGGTGGGCACATTCCACGTGCCGCGGGCAGCCGCGAGCGCGGCTATGGCCGCCGGGCCTGCGGACGATGCCCGGAGAACGTGAGGGCCTAGCACCACGGGTTCGGCTCCTGCGGAGGTCAAGGTGGCCACCTCGGAGTCAGAGATGCCGCCTTCAGGGCCCACAATGAACCACACTGCTTGTTCGGCCTCAGTCCACTCCAGGGATGTGAGCGGCACGGAGGCGACCTCGTGGAGTACCAAGACGCGGGCGCCGCCCTTGAGGGCTCCCTCCACCAGCGCGGTCAGTCGCGCCGTGGTGACAAGCGATCCCACCTCGGGGACGTGCGCACGCCTGCTTTGTTTGGCCGCTGCGGTCACCAGGGATACCCAGCTTTCGCGCCCTTTGTCTACCTTGGCACCCTTCCACTGCACGATGCTCCGCTCGGCAGACCACGGAATGACCTTGGTGACGCCTAGCTCGGTGGCCGCCTCTACGGCTTGCTCATCGCGCCCGCCCTTGGCCAGCGCTTGGACGAGCACCACGGGAGGGTCGTGGTCGTGGGCCATGGCGCCCACCTCGACGTCCAACGCGCCGGGACGCACGTCCACGATCACGCCTTGAGCGCGCACGCCACGGCCATCTACCAACTCGATGGCCTCGCCTACTCCACGGCGCTGGACCGTGCCTGCATGGCGCGCCTCCGGCCCTTCAAGAGTGACTACATCCCCCGCTTGGGCGGCGGCAATCCCCGGGTGGATGAAGACGGGCGCTGACATCGCTAACGCCCCATGAATGCGTCGCGCAGCCGCGCGAAGACCCCACCGCCCACGGGGGCCAGGCGCGCCTCGCGCAGTTCGTCGCCACGCAAGGTGGCCAGTTGTTGAAGCAACTGACGTTGTTCGTCGTCGAGTTCGGTGGGTGTCTGTACGTCGAGGTGCACGTAGAGATCGCCGCGACCGGCGCGCTGGAGCTTGCCCACTCCCAAGCCCTTGAGCTTGATGGTGGAACCTGATTGTGCGCCTGGACGCACATCCACCTCTTGGGGGCCGTCGAGCGTCTCCACTACCGCCATAGTGCCCAGAGCGGCGGAGGTCATGGGCAGTTCAAGGGTGCAATGCAAGTCATCGCCGCGGCGCTCGAAGACTTTGTCTTGGCGTTCGCGGATTTCCACGTAGATGTCGCCCTTAGGGCCGCCTGCTGTGCCCGCGTCTCCTGCGCCCTGCATGCGGATGCGGGTACCGGTCTCCACACCTGCCGGGATGTCCACGGCAACTTCGTGGCGCGAGTGGGTGCGGCCTTGGCCGCTGCATTCGGAACAGGGCGAAGAAATGATGGTGCCAAAGCCGCCACAGCCGGGGCACACAGAAGAGGTCATGATGGGCCCCAGGAGCGACCTGGCTACGCGCTGGATGGAACCCTGGCCGCTGCACTGAGGGCACGTCTCGGGCTTGGTGCCGGGCGCACAACAGGAGCCTTGGCACGTGGCACACACATCCGCGAGGTCCACGGTGATAGTGCGCTGGACGCCGAACACCACCTCGTCCAAGGTGAGTTCTGCGTGCACCAAGGTGTCGCCGCCACGCTGCACACGCGAGGCGGGGCCACGCCTTTGCGCACCGCCACCAAAGAAGGTCTCAAAGATGTCTTCAAAGCCAAAGCCCTGCGCGCCGCCGCCCGCCGCGCGCGGGTCAACACCCGCGTCGTACTGCGCACGCTTCTCGGCATTACCCAGGACCTCGTACGCGGCAGCGATCTCCTTGAACTTGGCGTCGTCCTCTACCCCGGCCACGTCAGGGTGGTGTTCACGTGCAAGTTTGCGGTAGGCCTTCTTGATCTCGGCCTCGGTAGCGTTACGGGGCACGCCCAGCACGGCGTAGTAGTCGTTCATTGCGACACCGCCTGCGACAAGTAGCGGGCTACCGCACGCACGGCTGCCATAGTTCCTGGGTAGTCCATGCGGGTGGGTCCTAACGCTCCGAGCAATGACACTTGTGATCCTGATCCGTAGCCGGCCGCCACGATTGAGGTGCGGGACAACGCTTGATGCTGAGTTTCAGCACCAATGCGCACGGCAATCTCACCGTCGGCGGCCATCTCGTGCAACAAGCGCAACAAGACCACTTGTTCCTCAAGGGCGTCCAAGACCGACGCGATCGCGTCGGATTCCAAGTCCGAGCCCGACCGCGTGAGGTTGCCTGTGCCCGCAAAGACCACGCGCTCCACAGTGCCTCCACGTGCCGCAGCACTCACGGCGGTGGCCACGTCGCGGGCCCACGACACCTCGCGCCTACGCTCGGCCCAGGCATCGAGCTCCTGTTCCAGGCTCGCGGGTGTAAGGCCAGAGGCGATCTCGTTCGCTTCCCTCGCGATGCGCTCAAAGTCTTCGTCGCTGACGGTTGACGGGAGCTCGATGGTCGCTTGCTCCACCCTGGCATCGGCGGATACCACCACCACCAATGCCCGATCCATGCCCATGCGTACCAACTCCACTCGGCGCACCGCGCTTTCCCGAATGGAGGGGTACTGCACCACGGCCACCTGGCGGGTCAGCTGGCTCAATAAGCGCACCGAGCGCTCCACTACGTCATTGAGGTCTACGGCGTCAGAGAGGAACGTCGAGATGGCGCGGCGGTGCGGCTCTTGCAATGTTGAACCGGCGAGGGTGTCCACAAAGTAGCGATAGCCCTTGTCGGTGGGGATGCGGCCCGCGGAGGTGTGCGGCTGTGCGATAAGGCCCTCCTCTTCCAAGAGGGCCATGTCATTGCGAATTGTCGCTGAGGACACTCCAAGCCGGTGGTGGTCCGCCAATGCCTTAGATCCCACCGGCTCGTGCGTCGCTACGTAGTCTTCGACGATGGCACGCAGCACGGCGCGGCGGCGTTCCTCGCTCACGACCACCTCCTGCTAGCACTCAACGCGTTCGAGTGCTAATCGTAACGCGCGGCCTTGGTTGTAGCGTGAACCCCGGAGGTGACAATGACGTACTCGGCGCAAGAAGGCGCGGACACCACCATGGCTGCGGCCGCCCACCTAACGGCACTGCTTGGTCCGGTGGTTCCATTCTTCATTTGGCTTGCCCGGCGTAGGGACGATGCTTTTGCCACGGAAGAGTCCGCCAAGGCGGTGAACTTCTCTCTTGCGGCGGTGTTTCTGTTCCTTGCCGGGACTTTGGTGCGAGTTTTCGTGCCTTTAGTGGGCTTTATCGGTACATTGGCGCAGTGGGTTGTCCCCATCGTGGCGTTGTACTTCTGTGTCCAGGCCTTTCGGTCTGCGAGACGGGGAACGCCCGCGTCCTATCCATACCAATTCAAAGTGGTGAAAACGAATGACTGAGACCCCTGCTCCTGCAGCTCCGTTGAGTGACTCGGATGCTCGCCTCTACGCGACGCTGGCACACGCTGGCAACATCATCTTCCCGGCCGTCGCGCCCCTGATCTTCTGGCTCATCGGCAAGGAGAAGAGCTCCTTTGTCGACACTGAAGCCAAGGAGGCCCTGAACTTTGGAATCCTCGCGGTGGCAGTGTTCATCGTGTCCTGGATCCTGATGTTCGTCCTCATCGGCTTCTTGACCTACGCCGCCATGGCCATCTGCCTGCTCATCTTCGGCATCCAGGGCGCCATCAAGGCCAACAAGGGCGAGAACTACCGCTACCCGTTCAGCGTTCGCCTGATCAAGTAATCCATCTCAGGGTCTTACCCTGACAGCCTCAGGGCCCCGAATCCACCTCCTGGCGGATGCGGGGCCCTGAGTGTTCTGTCATGGTGGAGATATGACAGAAGACGCTCCTATCCCCAAGTCCACGGCCCGCAAGAGCAGTGGCTCATCCGCCTCCAAGCCTGCCGCTGCTAAGCCCGCGGCTACCAAGAAGCCCGTCGCGGCTCCCCCGCCTGCACCGCAGACGACTCCCGCCCCCGTTGCACCCACGCCCGTGGGACCCCAGCCCATGCTCGAGTCTGACGCCCGCATGTGGGCCATGCTGACGCACATCCTCGCCCTCGTAGCGCTGTTCGTTTCCGGCGGTGTGCTCGGGTTCGCGGTACCGCTCATCACCTGGCTCGCTTTCCGCGAGCGTTCGGTGCTGGTGGATTACCACGCCAAGCAAAACCTCAACCTGCAGATCTCGCTGGCGATCGTGAGCCTTTCCGGCATCGTGGTCGGCTTCCTGATCTTCTTTGGCGCCGGGTTCATCCTCACCGGACCGCTCATGCTCGGTTACTTCATCTACGCGGTGGTCATTTCGATCATCGCCGGTATGCGCGCCAACTCGGGCGAGTACTACAAGATCCCTGCGATCTTCCAGATCATCAAGTAGCGGAATTCACGCAGTCAATTCGCGCACGGCGCGGTCGGCGAGCAGCCGGCCGCGCCGTGTCAGTTTGAGCGTGCCTTGCAGGGCCTCGCGACCTTCGAGGACGCCATCCGCAATGAGCGGGGCCACCCCCTGCGGGCGCGTGACGAGCCCCACAGGCAGACCTTCTGACAAGCGCAAGCGCAACATGACCGTCTCGAGGGCCTGCTCTTGGGGCGAGAGTTCCTCGCCTTCCTGCTCGGGGCTGAGGCCCGCGGCAAGGCGCTCCGCGTACGCACGGGGGTTCTTCACGTTCCACCAGCGGCGGGCAGGCAAAGGGCTACCGTCAGGCCCGGTCCGCGGTCCGAGGTACGAATGCGCACCCGGCCCCACTCCCCACCAATCCTGACTCATCCAATACGCCACGTTGTGGCGGCAACGGTCTGCTGGCGTCTTGGCCCAATTGCTCACCTCGTACCAGTCGTAGCCGGCGGCCACAAAAGCATCATCCGCGAGCTCATACATGCGGGCTTGAACGTCAGCGTTCACGGCCGCAATCTCGCCCCTGCGCAATTGCGCCCCCATGCGCGTGCCCGGCTCAATCACCAGTGCGTAAGCGCTGAGGTGGTCAGGTTCCAGGCTGAGCGCAGCCTCCACGCTCGTCAGCCAATCTGACTCGCTCTCCCCCGGGGTGCCATAGATGAGATCAAGACTGACCTTCAGTCCCGCTTCCCTCGCCCACTCCACTGCGCGCGCCACATTCTCCGGGTTGTGGGTGCGGTCCAGCGTGGCCAAGACATGAGGCACCGCTGACTGCATGCCAAAGCTCACTCGCGTGAACCCGGCCGATGCGAGCCGCGCCAATGACTCACGGGTCACCGAATCCGGGTTCGCCTCCGTGGTCACTTCCACCCCAGGTTCCAAGCCCCACGCCTCGGCGATGTGTGCGAGGACCGTGGCCAGGGCATCGGCGTTGAGAAGCGTGGGTGTGCCACCGCCAAAGAACACCGTGGACACAAGCCGCGAGTCCTCACCCACGGTGTGCCGGGCGAGGGCGATCTCTTGGAGCGCCGCGTGTACGTAGCCGTCGGGGGTGGCTCCCTCCACCTCTCCTAAGGCGTAGGTGTTGAAGTCGCAGTAGCCGCAACGCACCGCACAGAACGGCACGTGCACGTACACGCCAAAATCGCGTGCAGTAGATGCGGCCGCGGATTCGGCCATGGCTACTTCTTCTTGCCCTTGTCCGAGCCGTCGTCGGCAGTGCTCAGCGCGGCGATGAACGCCTCCGGGGGCACCTCCACCGAGCCGATGTTCTTCATGCGCTTCTTACCGGCCTTCTGCTTCTCCAGCAGCTTGCGCTTACGAGAGATGTCACCGCCGTAGCACTTGGCCAGCACGTCTTTGCGGATGGCTCGGATGGTCTCGCGCGCAATGATGCGGGAACCGATAGCGGCTTGAATGGGCACCTCGAACTGCTGCCTGTCGATGAGGTCCTTGAGCTTCGTCACCATGGACACGCCATAGGCGTACGCGGCGTCCTTGTGCACCACGGCGCTGAACGCGTCCACAGTCTCGCCCTGGAGGAGGATGTCCACCTTGACCAGGTCTGCCACTTGGTCGCCGGCAGGTTCGTAGTCAAGCGAGCCGTAGCCGCGCGTCCTGGACTTGAGCTGGTCAAAGAAGTCGAACACCACCTCTGCCAGTGGCAGCGTGTAATGCATCTCCACGCGCGTCTCGCTGAGGTAGTTCATGGTGCCCATGACACCGCGGCGTTCTTGGCACAGCTCCATGACCGTGCCGATGAACTCGCTCGGCACCAAAATCGACGCCTTGACCACCGGCTCGCGCACTTCGCGAATCTTCCCTCCCGGGAACTCGCTGGGGTTAGTCACGGTGATCTTCTTGCCGTCCTCCATGGTGACCTCATAGACCACGTTGGGGGCGGTAGAAATGAGCTCCAGGTTGAACTCGCGCTCCAAGCGGTCGCGCACGATCTCCAAGTGCAGCAAGCCCAAGTAGCCACATCGGAAGCCAAAACCCAGAGCCACCGAGCTCTCTGGCTCGTAGACCAAGGAAGCATCGTTCAACTGCAGTTTGTCCAAGGCGTCACGCAACACCGGGAAGTCCGAACCATCCAGGGGAAACAGGCCTGAATAGACCATGGGGAGCGGCTCGCGATAGCCCGGCAAGGACGCCTGTGCCTTGCGACCGGCGAGCGTGACAGTGTCACCGACCTTGGACTGGCGCACGTCCTTCACACCCGTGATGAGGTAGCCCACCTCACCCACTCCAAGACCCTTGCTGGGCTTGGGCTCAGGGCTGATGACACCGATCTCCAGCAAGTCGTGGGTGGCGAGGGTGGACATCATCGCGATCTTCTCGCGCGGCTTGAGCGAGCCGTCCACCACGCGCACGTACGTGACAACACCGCGGTACGTGTCGTAGACCGAGTCAAAGATCATGGCGCGAGTAGGTGCGTCGGCATCGCCCACGGGCGGCGGAATGTCCTTCACCACGCGATCAAGAAGCTCAGGCACGCCTACGCCAGTCTTGCCACTCACCCGCATGACGTCTTCCGCTTCGCAGCCGATGAGTTGGGCAAGTTCCGCGGCGTAGCGATCAGGGTCAGCGGAAGGCAAGTCGATCTTGTTGAGCACCGGAATGATCGTGAGGTCGTTCTCCATGGCGAGGTAAAGATTGGCCAGGGTTTGAGCCTCAATGCCCTGAGCGGCATCCACGAGGAGGATTGCGCCCTCACACGCCGCGAGCGAACGTGACACCTCGTACGTGAAGTCCACGTGGCCGGGTGTGTCAATCATGTTGAGCGCAAAGGCGCCGCCGTCTACCTCCCACGGCATGCGCACTGCCTGCGACTTGATGGTGATGCCGCGCTCACGCTCAATGTCCATGCGGTCCAAGTACTGGGCGCGCATTTCGCGGGCATTGACCACGCCGGTCAACTGCAGCATGCGGTCGGCCAGCGTGGACTTGCCGTGGTCGATGTGCGCGATAATGCAGAAGTTCCGAATGAGCTCTGGCGCAGTGGCGGCAGGCTCGATGCGGGAGGGGGCGGACACGGGTATTACCGTCCTTAGAGACAAATAAGCGGGGCGACTATCGTCCCACGATCAGGGCCCTACCCGAACCGTCGCGTCGAGAGTACAGTCGTGCGCTACACTCGCGCGGTTCATGCAGTAGTTCATGCACGGTTCGGATGTGCCGATAACCGTTGAAGCACACAGGGAATGTAGCGCGCCTGCGCTCACATAGCGCCGCAAGGCGGGAGAGGTGACGTGGTGGTTCCCAACGACGAACTCTTCCAGCGCACCTTCCGCGACTCTCCCATCGGCATGACCATCCTGGACGAGGTAGGCAACTTCGTAGAGGTCAACGCGGCCTTTGCCAAGATGCTCGGCTACGAGACTCATGAGCTCAAGGGCCGACACTTTGCCGAGATCACCCACAGCGATGACTTGCCGCGCAACGTGGAGCAGATAGGCCAGATCGTCAGCGGGGAATTGCCACACTTCCAGGCACAGAAGCGCTATATCCACAAGGGTGGCGACGTAGTGTGGGCGCGCGTCACGGTAACCGACTTGGACGTGCAGGATCGCGGTTCCGAGCACTTCTTTGTGGTGCACGTGGAGGACATCACCGAGATTCGCCGCGCGCGCGACTTGCTGGAGCGCCGCGCGCTGTACGACCACCTCACCGGCCTCGCCAACCGCACCTTGCTGCTCGACCGCCTCAAGCACGCGTTGGATAGCCACGAGCCTCGCGCCGCCACCGTGGCGTGCGTCTTCCTTGACGTGGACCACTTCAAGGTAGTCAACGACTCTTTGGGCCATGAGGCTGGCGACACCTTGCTGGTGGAGATCGCCCATCGCATCCAAAACAGCGTCCGCTCAGGCGATACCGTCGCTCGTTTAGGCGGAGACGAGTTCGTGGTGGTGCTGGAGAACATCATGAGCCAGGCAGCCGCGCAAGGACTCTTGGCCGTCGTGACCGCCGCCGTGCAGTCCCCCGTGATGGTCGCCGGGCACGAAGTGGTCCCCACCGTCTCCGCGGGTCTCGCCATGGCCGAGCCGGGAATCACGGCAGAGTCGCTCGTGCGCAACGCAGACATGGCTATGTATGCCGCCAAGCAGGCTGGCCGTGCTCGCGTGGAGATCTTTGACGAGTCACTGCGCCAACTGGCTCTGAGCAAGTTGTCCATGGAGGCTGAGCTGCGCACCGCCATCCGCGAAGGCGAACTCGTGGTCCACTATCAGCCGGTGGTCGATCTCGACAACCGCGAGATCGTGGCGTTCGAGGCTCTCGTGCGGTGGGAGCACCCGCACCGTGGTCTGCTCATGCCGGATGAGTTCATTGCCATTTGCGAAGAAGCCAACTTGGTGGTGCCACTCGGCTCCTTCGTACTCAACGAGGCCTGCAACTTCATTGCGCGCAACCCCGCGTTCACCGGCCGGGTGTTCGTCAACGTCTCCACGCGACAGATTGGCGTGGCTGACCTGACGCGCGTGGTGAAGTCCGCGCTCACCGCTACCGGAATCGATTCGCACCGCATCGGCCTGGAGATCACCGAATCCGGAATGCTCATGGCGACCACCGCGGCCAATAGCGACCTGGAAACCCTCTCCGACTTGGGCGTGGACCTCATCCTCGACGACTTTGGCACCGGCTACTCGGCGCTTTCCTCAGTACTGCAAAACCCTGTGGCAGGCCTCAAGTTGGCGCGCGAGTTCACCTTGCGCCTGGGCGACCGTGGCACGGGCGACCGCATTTCCACAGCCATGGCCACGCTCACCAACAGCCTGGGCATGTACGGGGTGATCGAGGGCGTGGAGACAGAAGCGCAGTGGGCGATTGCCCGCAAGCATGGCTGGACCTACGGCCAAGGCTTCTTGTTCGGCCACCCAGTCCCGGCATCGGCCATTTCCTTCGATGCCGAAGGCCGCTACGTGCTCGCGGGATCAGTTTCCGTCTGAGCCGGGCCTTCAAGAGCGCCAAAATAGCGCTCGGCGATGATCTCCACGATGCGCGCATCCGGTGCGAGCGGAGCCGTCACGTGGTCCGCACCTGCATTACTCAAGGTGTCTTGGAAGTAGCCCGGCGAAAGCAAGTACGAGACCACGGCCACGTCACTGTCTTGCTCGTTTTCACCAAACTCGCGAGCGGCCTGGACGGCTTCGGCCACGGACGGCTTGATTCCCGCGGCGTAGCCCACCCTCACAGGACCACCCCACCGCGAGCGCAGCAAGTCGGCGGCGCGTTCGGTGTCGAGTTGCGAGCGACGGTCCGAGGAGCCCGCAGGCGCCAACACCACCGTGGCGGTCTCGGCCACGCCTGCCTCGTGAATGCGGTCGATCAGAATGTCAATCAGCCTGGGATCCGGACCTAGTGCTGGAGCGGCGAGAACATCCGGCCGGTCTTTCACCGCTTCCGCAATGTCTACGTGCACGTGATAGCCGCCAGCGAGTAAGTAGGGCACCACGACGGCGGAGACGCCCTCGCTCTCAGGTACCGATGCGATCACGTCATCGATCTTGGGGTCCTGGACATCCACGTAGGCCTCGCGCACCTCCACTCCCAGGGACTCACGCACCGCTTGAGCCACGTCGAGGATGACTTGCTGGCCTACCTCATTGCGCGTGCCGTGAGCACACAACACCAAGAGGGGTTGAGTCATGGTCCCGTCACCGCCAATGCGTATCCGCGCTTGACCACAGTCTTCACTAGTCCCTTGGCGTTCGCGGCATCGCGCAAGCGATTGATGGCCGCCTCTACCACATGAGGTCCGCGACCGGTGCCCGGAAGCGACTCGGCGAGCTTCTCGCGCGAGAGGACCGAGCCGCGCGCCGCAGCCAATTGCCGTAGCAGCGCAAAGCCCGACGGCGACAAAGGCAGTGCTTGTCCGTTGAGCACCGCGACCGTGCTACGCATCACGAGCACTCCCGCCTGGGTAGGGATGGCCCACTCGGCGCTGCCCATGCATGCCACCAAGGCGCTCACTAAAGACTCGATGGTGCGGTGTTGGCCCGCGAGCGGGTGCAGACCCGCTTGCTCAGTTTCCCGCGCCGATGCCAGCCATGCCTCGGCGTCGGAGGTTGCGGTAAAGACGATTGCGTCACAGCCACGGGCAGAGGCCTTTTCCGATGCGTCGGCGGCGCCTGGGGCCACTTCCACCGTGGCGCCGTGGCCCTCGAGGGCAAGAATCAGGTCGAGTGCGGGCGCCTCACTCGCTACCACCACGAGGCACCCTGCGAGAGGTTCACTGCTCACAGCCACCTCCCGGTCACCATTCGGCAGCGCCAGACGGGCCGGCAACTACTACTCCTCGCATGTGTGGGGCGACGATATCCCGCAGAGGTTTCACGCCGGTTACGCAGTGCGGTCGGCATGTTACGGCGCGCTAGAGTGCCTGGCTATGGAACCGTTCGGGATAGCTGTAGGACTACTTGCCATGGTTGCCTTCATCGCCATCCGCCGGCTCCTAGGCGGGCGCCCCGGCCCCACTCCGTTCCGCAGTGAACCCCGCACTTCCACTCGCGCGCACAAGCGCACCTCCGCACGCTATCCAGGGGACTACAAGGGACGAGTCACGTTCGAGTACTCGCCTTCCCCCGACGGTGACCCGGACCCGGGCGAGATCGTGTGGACCTGGGTCCCTTACGAGGAGGACCACTCCCAAGGCAAGGACCGCCCCGTGCTGCTCATCGGTCGCGACGGCGAGTGGCTCTTGGGGCTTCAATTGACGTCCAAGGATCACGATCGCGATGCCAAAGACGAGGCCCGATACGGACGACGCTGGCTCGACATCGGCTCCGGCCCGTGGGACCGCAAGGGCCGTCCCAGCGAGGTTCGACTGGACCGAATAGTCCGTGTCGATCCCTCTGCGGTGCGCCGGGAAGGGGCGATCGTGGACCGCAAACTCTTCAAGACGGTTACAGACTCGCTCTAAGCGCCCGGTACTGGTACGCTAGGAGGCCGTGTGCGGGCTCAGGCTGAGCACCGCTGGCAACATCATCAACACTCACATTTGAGGAACCTCGTGGCAAACATTAAGTCCCAGATCAAGCGCATTGCGACCAACGAGAAGGCTCGCCAGCGCAACGTCGCTGTGAAGTCTGAGCTCAAGACGCACGTGCGCCGTGTTCGCGAGGCCGTCGCCGCTGGCGACAAGGCCGCCGCGCAGACCGCTCTTTCTACCGCTAGCGTCAAGCTCGACAAGGCTGTCTCCAAGGGTGTCATCCACCAGAACCAGGCAGCCAACCGCAAGTCGGCGCTCGCCAAGCAGGTTGCTGCCCTCTAGGTAGCACGCACACTTATCGCCCCGCCTAGTGCGGGGCGTTTGTGTTTCTAAGGGGCGTGAGCGCCCCGGCTACTCGTGGGCGAGTTGAGCCACGCGCCGTACGGCTCGTTCAAGAGCAAAGCCTGGGGCACGCCCTGCACCCTTGATCTCGTGGTCCGCGGCGGCCACTGCTTCAATCGCCTGCGCCAAGCGGTCCGCATCCCAGTAACGCAGATCCCGGCGGGCGCGATCCACTTGCCATGGGGCCAATTGCAGGTCACGCGCTGGATCCAGACCGCGTCCTCTCGCTGCTCCCACCTTGGCAAGAGTGCGCAACTTGGAGGCGAGAGCCGCCACGAGCGGTACAGGGTCCGTACCGGTAGCGAGTGAATGCCGCACCAGTGCGAGGGCTTCGCCGGTGGCACCGGTCACTGCGGCGTCGGCCACGGCAAATCCCGTGGCGTTGACGCGGGTGCCGTAGTAACGCTCCACCAAAGGCTCGTCGATGGCGCCGGCCGAATCGGACATGAGTTGGGCACAAGCGGCGGCCACTTGGGCTACGTCGTTGCCCACCGCGTTGACGAGTGCGCGCACTGCCGCAGCCGAGGCCTTGCGTCCGGCCCTCTGGAACTCCCCTGCCGCAAAGTCGACGAGTTCAGAGTCCTTCTTGAGCGACGCGCAACTGTAGGCGGGAACCGAGGCGGCCTTCATAGCATCGAGCAATTTCTTGCCCCGCACGCCGCCGCCATGGCAGATCACCACCACCACGTCAGGGTCAGGGCTTTCCACGTAGGCAAGCGCGTCTGCCAGGAACTCGTCGTTCATGGTGTGAGCTGACTCCACCACCACTACAGACGGCTCGGCAAAGAGTGAAGGGCTCGCGGCAGCGCGCAGTCCTCCCGGACTGTAGGCGGCCGCGTCAATGCGGTGCACATCCACCGTGCCGGACGCCTTTTTCACCGTAGCGACGATGCGCTCCACGGCCCGAGCGGCGAGCACGTCTTCCGGTCCGCTCACCAGCACCACGGGGGCCGGCGCCGCATCAAACCATTGGGGCCCATCGTTGGCTCCCGTGCGGGTGGAGGTGGGTCGAGCGGCCATGGCCCTAGCCTGCCATGACCACAGGACATCGCGTGGCGATGGAAAAGCCGTTGACGGTGGCCATCGCTATATCGGAACACAAATCTGTGCGAAGTAGCGTCTGCACTCGATCCTCGTAGAGATCGACGGTGGCCGGCGCTGGGTGTCCGTAGGTGTTGCCAGCACCCACGCTGATGATGCCGACTCTGGCAGTGATGAGGCCCGCCAGGCGTGGATCTTGAGTGGCGGAACCATGGTGAGCAATCTTGACGACATCCACCACGATGGGGCCACCCAGCGCCGATCGCAGTTCCCGTTGGCCGTCGTCCTCAAGGTCGCCGAGCGCCAACACGGTGGTTCCGCCAGCTTGAGCCACAAGTACGATGCTCGCATCATTGGGATTGCGAGAGGCCCCACCTGGACTCGACGCCGTGGGCATCACCACATGCAAGCTGACCTCCCCCACCTGGGCTGTCGTGCCGGACACGGCAGGCGCGATGGGTACTCCGGTGCGGCTCAAGAAACGGGCGGCCTCACCCTCGAGCGCGCCAGGCGAGACCCATGCCTGCGCGAGAGGCGCCACGGCTGCGAGTTCTGCCACTGCGCCGTCATGGTCCGCGTGCGGGTGGGTCAGGACTAGGAGGTCGATCTCCCTCACTCCAAAGCGCTCAAGACAGTCGCCGCCCCCGCCACCGGTCGGCCCCGTGTCGATCACCACGGCACTCGAGGGACCTGACCTCAAGAGCATCATGTCGCCTTGCCCCACATCACACGCCACCACGTCCCACTGGGGCAACTGCGGAGTCCTCAGCGCAGAGAAGGCTGGCGTGGACGCCGCGAGTCCCACCACCAAGAGCAGCGCGGCGATGCGCCACCAGCCGCGCACTCGTCGCGACACCGTGGCCGCGAAGACGCACGCGATCACGGCGGTGGCGAGAGGCGCTCCCCAAGGCGCGGGCGGCCACGACAACCAGGCGCCAGGGGCATCGGAAAAGGCACGAGCCGCCCACTCCACGGGGCGGGCGGCAAACCCGGCCGCTTGTACCAACGCCGCCGCCCCGGTGGGCGAGGCCCAGCCTGTCACCACCGCGCCAAGACCGAGCACGGTGACAGGTCCCGCAGCCGCTCCCGCCACCACGTTGGCCGGCACCGAGTACAGCCCCACTCCCCCCGCGAGCCCTACGAGGATCGGCAATGTGGAGAGCATGGCGGCCGTGGGGATGGCCAGGATCCGCGCAAACCCAGGGGTTACGACGCGGGAAAACCTCAACGCGAGGTGAGGCGACCAGACGACGATGCCCGCCACCGCCACCACCGAAAGCTGGAATCCCACTGCGGTGCCGAGCATGGGGTCAATGGCGAGCAAAGCAACCACGCTCGCGCTGAGCGCTGCCAATGCCCGTGCAGGCCGCCCCCACGCGATAGCCACCGCTATCACCAAGCCCATCGCGAGCGCTCGCACTACTGAGGGTTCTGCGCCGGTCAGTGCGGCGAAGGCCACCATGGCTACTGCAAGGGCCGCCGCTTGCAGCGGCCGCGGCCACTTCCACCTGCGAGTGATCCACTGCACCACCACGGCGAGGATGGCAAAGTGAGCGCCGGAGACTGCTGTGAGGTGCGCGAGCCCGGATCTGCGCATGTCGATGACTTGGCCAGAAGGCATGCGTGAGTCATCACCAATGATCATTCCTACCGTGAGCCCCTCGAGGTTCTCAGGCAGCGGCGCGGCCGCTTCGCGTAGTTGCACGCGGGAGCGGTGGACAGCCTGGTCAACCCAGCCGCCGTGTCCCACGACTTCAACTTCCGCGTCCCAGATCACTCCTTGGCGACGGGGGTTTGGAGTCTCCTTCCACGAGCCACGCACGCTCACCGTGTCACCTAGAGCCACTGCGCCGGGATCCGCCACCATGACATCTACGTGAGCGCGCACCGGCACGCCGTGGACCACGCTCGCCAGGACCGTAGCTTGCCAGCGAGGCTCACCCGAGAATCTGTCTGCAAGCGCGGGCCGTGGCTCGCCTATCACCACCCCGTGGACAACGACGCGCCCGCGCGCATTGAGATCACCGGGCTCCAGGCCGCCGAGCTCGGCCTGAGCGCGCGCCGTGGCGCCCGCACAAATGAGCGCGGCCACGCCTGCGGCCATGAGCACGGCCACGCCTACATCAGGTCTCCACGGGCTCACGCATGCCGCTCCAGCACCCACTGCGGCAACCAGCAGCAGGCAAGCCACGAGCCACCACCCGCCCATGCCAGCACCCAGCGCGGCGCATGCACATAACGACAACGCGGCAGCAGGAGCCAGCCGGGCATCGTGCGCATTCACACTGTGGCAAGCCCCGCAAGTTTCTCCACCACCGCGGGTCCTATCCCCGAGACTCGCCCGAGGTCATCGAGCGACGAAAACGGCCCGTGTGCCTCACGGTTGGCCACTATTCGCTGCGCCAGCACGGGACCAATCCCTGGCAAGGTATCCAATTGCCCGGCATCGGCGTGATTGATGTTGATGAGCCCTGGACCAGGTCCCACCGCCATTGCGTGCACGCTTTCCACCGTGGGGATCACCACTTGCTCACCGTCTGAGAGCGTTCGAGCGAGGTTCACGGTGTCAGTGAAGGCCTCGGCGGTGACTCCACCTGCGGCGGCCACGGCGTCTGCCACCCGCGCGCCAGCAGCCAGCTCGTACACACCGGGCCGCTCCACCGCTCCTGCTACATGCACAGTCACCTCGCCCTCCACGGCCAACACAGGCACCGACGCCACCCCTACCGGGTCAGGAATCACTTGTGCCTCTGGCCGCGAGGCAAACACCGCGCCCGCCACCAAGATCGCCACCACTACCAGTGACGTCACGGCCACACGGGGCTGGATGCGCCATCTCAGGGCGGTGACCGGCTCGGGTAGGGGATTGCCATGGGCTGCCTCGTACGCCCGGTGCGCGGCGGCCATCAATTCAGCACGGCGCGAGTCTTCGGTCATGGCGCGAGGCTAGGCAAGCACCGGCGCTCTTCGCCGGCACCGTGAATGCCCTCGTGGACTTTTCCTAAACGGCAGGCCTGGGCACGACGAGGGACGCGGCGAAATCAGGGTGCACATCCGCCACCACCGCTGCCAACGTGCCCGGCCCGGTATGCACCGCAAGGACGGCAGAGAGCTCCGCGGACAGCACAGGCCACCGCCCACGCAGTCCCAGCGTGACCCTCGCTTGCTCCTCAACATCTGCGTCAGAAGGCATCCGCATGAGCCCCACTACAGGTGACCTGAATGCCCGCGCACGGGACCCCACGCGGTCGAGCATCGCGGTGCGTGCCTTTGCTGACGTACGCACGCGGTCCACAATCCCCACTTCGCCGTTCACCACGCCCAGCACAGGACGAATCATGAGCGCTTGGCCCATGGCGGCCACAGCCGGCGAGACCCGACCGCCACGGCGCAAGTACTCCAAAGTGTCCACGGTGAACAGGCATAGCGAGGACCGCGCCACCCGTTGCATCTCCCGGACCACGGCATCGGCCGATGCCCCCTCATGGGCCACCGCAGCCCCGGACAACGCGGCAAAGCCTGTTGCCAGCGACACCGTTCTTGAATCCACCACTGTCACTCGCGCACCGATCTCCGCAGCGGCGCGCTCCATGACTCCGTGAGTGCCTGACATGGCAGCAGACAAGGTGATGGCCACTACTTCATCGGCGCCGGATGCTGCCGCGCCTAGCACCTCAATGCATTCACCAAGACTGGGCTGGGAGGTGGTGGCGCGCAGACCGCTCTGCAGGCCGCGTTCCACGTCGGAGGTCAGGCCAGGCTCACCCTCGGGCCGCGCTTCGCCGTCGATCACTGCGTACAACGGCACTACGTCAACGCCCCAAGCCTCAGCAACTGCCGGAGGAAGGCACGCAGACGAGTCCGTCACCACGGCTACACGTCGAGTCACGGAAGCACCCTTGCCACAGGCACAGCCTAGCCACAGCGGCTAGGCAACGGTCTAGCCCGTGACGATGTTGACAAGGCCCGGAGGCCTGACGATCACTGTACGGATGGTGGCACCGTCAATGGCGCGCACTGCCCCAGGAGCGGCAAGAGCGAGTTCCTTCAGTTCCGCCTCGCCAATGCCCGGGGGCACCTCCAGGCGATCACGGACCTTGCCCATGACCTGGACGACGCAAGTGACGGTCTCCTCCACCAAGAGGGACTCATCGATCGCCGGGTATCCAGCTCGAGCAACCAGCCCCTCGCGGCCAAGCATGTGCCACATGTCTTCCGCACAGTACGGCGCGTACAACGACAGAAGAATGGCCACGGCTTCCGTGGCTTCGCGCACGGCCGGGTCTGCGGGACCAGCGCCGGAGTCGATTGCCTTGCGGGTGTTGTTGACCAGTTCCATGATGCGAGCCACGGCCACGTTGAACCTGAAGCTCTCAATGAGCGACTGGCAATCCTTGACAGTGCGGTGAGTGACCGATCGCAGTGCAGCGTCACCGGTGGCGGGGTCCACGCCCGGCTCGCTCGCGACGTCTCGCGCCAAGCGCCACGCACGCGCAAGGAACTTGGCGGAACCGGCAGGTGAGACATCGGCCCAGTCAATGTCGTCCTCGGGCGGTCCGGCGAAGGACATCGTGAGGCGCACGGCGTCCACACCAAACTCATCGAGTTGCTCGCTCAACTTGACCAGGTTGCCGCGGCTCTTGGACATGGCCGAACCATCCATGAGCACCATGCCTTGGTTGAGTAACGCACTGAATGGCTCGCCAAAGTCCACCATGCCCATGTCGCGCAAGGCCTTGGTGAAGAAGCGGGCGTAGAGCAAGTGCAGGATCGCGTGGGTCACGCCTCCCACGTACTGATCAATGGGTGCCCACTTCTTGGCTTCATCCACGTCAAAAGGGCCGTCAGTCTTGTTGACGCTCAAGAAGCGCAAGAAGTACCAGGACGAATCCACAAAGGTGTCCATGGTGTCGGTGTCGCGCGTGGCCGCCTTGCCGCATGTGGGGCACGTGGTGTTGACCCAGTCAGTGGCCGCAGCGAGCGGGCTGAGACCCTTGGGCTTGAGGTCCAACCCTTCAGAAGGCGGCAACGTGACCGGCAATTGATCGTCGGGTACTGGAACCTCGCCACATTCCTCGCAGTGGACGATCGGAATGGGCGTGCCCCAGTAGCGCTGACGGGAGATGAGCCAGTCGCGCAAGCGGAAGTTGACTGCGGGCTTGCCCTTGCCGGTAGCCAAGAGCTCCTCGGTGATGCGCGCAATGGCATCGGACTTGCCCAGTCCATCCAAGGTGCCGGAATTGACGACGACGCCGTCACCTGCAGTGGCTACGCCGGACTCCGCGGGGTGAGGGGCGGGGTTTCCGTCCTCGTCCTTGGTCTCGATGACCACGCGGACAGGCAGGTCCATGGCCAGGGCAAAGTCAAGGTCGCGCTGGTCGTGTGCGGGCACGGCCATGATGGCGCCGTGGCCGTAGTCGGCCAAGACGTAGTCCGATGCCCAGATGGGCAGGCGCTCGCCGTTGACCGGGTTGACGGCAAAGCGCTGCAAGAACACACCGGTCTTGGGGCGGTCCGTGGACAGACGGTCAATGTCGCTTGCACCCTTGACCTCGTCGACGTAGGCGGCAAAAGCCTGCTGCACTGCCTCGTCAGCGCCTGCGGCCAACTCGGTCGCAAGGTCGGAGTCGGCGGCCACCACCATAAATGTGGCGCCGTACAAGGTATCGGGGCGCGTGGTGTAGATGGTGACGGGCTCGTCGCGGCCCTCAATCTCAAAGGTGACGTCCGCTCCACGTGAGCGTCCAATCCAGTTGCGCTGCATGGCGATGACCTTGTCAGGCCACGTGCCGCGCAGGTTCTCCAACTCGTCCAGCAACTCGTCCGCGTAGTCGGTGACCTTGAAGTACCACTGGGTGAGCTTCTTCTTGGTCACTACCGCATCGCAACGCTCGCAACGGCCGTCCACTACTTGCTCGTTGGCGAGCACAGTCTGGTCCTCGGGGCACCAGTTGACTAGCGAGGGCTTGCGGTAGGCCAGGCCGCGCTCAAATAAGCGGGTGAAGAGCCACTGGTTCCAGCGGTAGTACTCGGGAGTGTGGGTGGCCAGCACGCGGTCCCAGTCAAAGGAGCACGCGTAACGCTCCATGGAGGCGCGCTGCTGTGCGATGTTCTCTTCAGTCCAACCGCGCGGATCCACACCGCGCTTGATGGCCGCGTTCTCCGCGGGCAAGCCAAAGGAGTCCCAACCAATGGGGTGCAAAACGTTGAATCCACGCTGGACCCAGTGGCGCGCAATCACGTCACCCAGGGCGTAGGCCTCGGCGTGACCCATGTGGAGGTCGCCGGAGGGGTACGGGAACATGTCGAGCACATACTTGGTGGGGCGGGTGTCCGCAGCGTCGCCCGAGCGGAACGGCTGCTCGCGGTTCCACACGGAGAGCCAGGTGGGCTCGAGCGTGCGGAAGTCGTAGCGGTTCTCGTCGGCGGTTTCGGTTGCGGAAGTCACCCCGTGATTCTACCGAGGACGGTGTGAGGACTTAGCCCAAGAGCGTGACGTTGACCACCACGTCGAGCTTGCTGTCAGAACCCGCGAACACTCCTGAAATGGGTGGTACGTCGCTGTACTCGCGGGCGCGCGCCACGATCACGTGATGGTCGCCCACCTCTTTGTCGTTGGTGGGGTCAAATCCAAACCAGTCGCCGGTCCACCACTCCACCCAGGCGTGAGACTCGCCGCGCACCATCTCGCCCACTCCCGCGTCGCGCTTGGGGTGCAAGTAGCCGGACACGTAGCGAGCAGGGATGCCGATGTGCCGCAGTGCTCCAATGGCTAAGTGCGCAAAGTCTTGGCACACGCCCGATTTTGCCTCCCACGCATCGCGCGCGGGAGTGTGCACGCTCGTGGATCCAGTCACGTACTTGACCTCGCTGTGCAGGTATTCGCAAATGGAGCGTGCAGCAGCATCGGGGGTGAGCCGCGCGCCCGCCTCAGCCGCGAACTCACGCAACTGCTCCGTGGGCTCAGTGGCAGGCGAGTTGGCGAGGTACTCCGCGAGCAGGTCCTGGAAGACGGGTCCTGACAGTTCTTCCCAACTGACTCGCTCCTCGCGCGCAGGCGTGGGCGTGACCTCTACTTGACTCGATGCGGTCACCGTGAGCGACTGGTGAGCTTCGGTCACCTCAAAGACCACCACATCGGTCTCCCAGTAGTCACGATACGAGGACCGCCAGGACACTGGCGAGATGTCAATCTTGGAGTCCAGCACTCGTTGGCGCGGCAGCCACGCGGGACTGAGTCTGGCCTCGTTGTAGGAGGTGGGCACCGTCCGCTCATACGCGAAATTTGTGCGGTGCACTATCTTCAGCACGCTCATACTGCCTCCTGGCTCCATAAAGCCGATGCCGGCAAGAAGAATCTGTCACGGATAAGGTCCGATGCCAGGGCGCAGGCCTTTTGCACTTCCTGCATCTGCACAGGCAAGTCATCAAGGATGTCGGTGATCCGCTGATACTCGAGGTTGGTGCGCGCGCGTCCCAGCGCGAGGCGTGCCTGGTCGGTGAGCGAATCCCGCTGGGTGCCGGGCTCAATGAGCGCAAGCGTGGTCTCGGCCTTGTC
>JBIQJT010000008.1:79835-100095 GCA_044507265.1 Actinomycetales bacterium
AAGTTCACGTGCATCACGGCCAGCAAAGAGGCATTGGCGGTGGGCTCGTCTACCCACGGATCTTCCAGGAGCACGTTGAAGTGCACATCCAATAGCCGTGCAGTGTTGTCTGCACGCTCTACATAACGGCCAATCCAAAACAGCGACTCGGCAATGCGGCTCAGCATGACCCGCCTCCTTGCTGTTGTTGCTGCATTTGCTGTTGACCGTGGACCCAGTCCTCAGGGTGGGTGGACTGCGGGACAGGGGTCACTCCCCCGAACTCCACGCGGGATTCAGGTGCCTGGATGGAGCCCCGGTGGCGCACGCCACCCAGCACCCAGGTGTCTTTGGAGCCACCTCCTTGCGATGAGTTCACAATGAGCTGACCGCGTTGTAGCGCCACGCGTGTGAGGCCGCCCGGGAGCACCCACACCTCGTCGCCGTCGTTGATGGCAAAGGGCCGCAAGTCCACGTGGCGCGGCTCCAGACCTTCAGAGGTGAGCGTGGGCACTGTGGACAGCTGGATCACGGGTTGGGCGATCCATCCACGCGGATCCGCAAGGATCTCGGCGCGCACTCGCTCCAATTCCGTGGGACTCGCCGCCGGACCAATGGTGACACCCTTGCCGCCCGCACCATCTACAGGCTTCACCACCAACTCGTGAAGCCTGTCCATGACCGCTTCCCTGGCATCGGGCTCCTCCAGGCGCCATGTGTCCACGTTGGGAAGAATGGGGTCTTCGCCCAAGTAGTAGCGAGTGAGTTCGGGCATGTAGGTGTAGATGAGCTTGTCGTCGGCTACTCCGTTTCCCACCGCGTTGGCGATGGTTACGTTTCCGAGGCGAGCCGCGTGCATGATCCCGGGTGCGCCCAAGGCGGAGTCTGGCCTGAACACCACGGGGTCAAGGAAGTCGTCGTCCACTCGTCGGTAGATGACGTCCACGCGCCGGCGGCCCGCCGTGGTGCGCATGTACACGCGGCCCGCGTGGGTCTCCAAGTCGCGGCCTTCCACCAGCTCCACACCCATGGTGCGAGCCAAGAGGGAGTGCTCGTAGTACGCGGAGTTGAAGACTCCAGGGGTGAGGACCACGATGGTCGGGTCCTCCACGCCGTCCGGGGCAGCTTTGGCGAGCGAGGCGCGTAAGCGGCGAGAGTACTCCAGCACCGGCCGCACACCCATCGCACCAAAGAGGTCGGGGAACATTTGCGACATGGCGCGGCGGTTGGACAGCACGTAGCTCACGCCTGAAGGCACTCGAACGTTGTCTTCCAATACTCGCCAAATGCCATGCTGGTCGCGCACCAGGTCAATGCCAGACACGTGCACACGCACGCCGTTGGATGGCTCTATTCCCGCCACCACGCGGTGGAAGTATTGCGAAGTGGTGAGCAGCCTGCGGGGCACGATGCCGTCGGTCACGCAGCGTTGCGAGCCGTACACATCGGCAAGGAAAGCCTCAAGAGTACGGACACGCTGCGCCACTCCTGGAGAGATGATGTCCCACTCGTCGGCTCCTACCACTCGAGGCACTATGTCGAGGGGGAACGGCCTTTCTTCGCCCGCGTGGTCGAACGTGACGCCTTGAGCCAAATAGGTATTGGCGAGGGCCTCGGCGCGGCTGTGAAGATCCTCTCCAGACATCCTGGCGATCTCCGCGTAGACCTTCTCGTAAGGGTCGCGCACGTTGCCATTGACGTCCATGGCTTCATCCCAGGCAGACGACGGGACATAGCTTGTCCACGGGGTCTGTGCCGCCTCGGCGCTCATGGGCTCAGCCTATGCAAGTGTGCGTGTCCGGCGTGTTTCACATCAGTTGCAAACTTGCTCTGCCCCGCACCATCACGCACTGCTAATGTGCGAGGCATGGGATACCCAGAGAATGTTCTCGCCGCTCAAGAAAAGCTTCTTCTGCACCGTCACCCACACTGGACGACCGTCATTGGTCATTTGCTCCTGGGTGCACTCATCGTGGCGATCGCAAGCGCCGGATTCTGGTGGTTTGCTGCCCTCGCGTTGGTAGCGCCGTGGGGACTTGTGGTGAACATCGTTCTGGGTGCGCTTCTGGGCGTTGCCCTCATCTGGTGGGTCATTGCGCCGCTCGTTCGCTGGGTGACCACGCACTTTGTCATCACTGATCAACGCGTCATGTACCGCACCGGTGTCTTCACTCGTTCGGGCATCGACATTCCGCTGCTACGCATCAACACGGTGCAGTTCCAGCACGGTTTCATTGACCGCATTTTCCGCACCGGCACTCTCATGATTGAGTCTGCTTCCGACGACCCGTTGAGCTTCAAGCACATCCCCAACGTGGAGAAAGTGCACTCGATGCTCTACACCCAACTCAACGAGGCACTTGAGGACGACGACTGAGTCTTAGAGGCTGCGCCGCTAGCTCAGCAAGTCAGGGTGAGCCACCTCGCCCAGCACTATCACCGCGGGGTTAGTGACTCCCGCCTGCTGTGCGGCCTCACTGATCGTTCCCAGAGTTGCGCGCGTGATGCGTTGTTGCGGCAACGTGCCGCTCTCGATGATCGCCAACGGGAGATCTCGGCTCACGCCCTCCTCCAGCGCGCGCTGAACCGAGAGCTCCAAGCTGCCCACACCCATCAGCAAGACCACGGTGCAACCCTTCACCAGGGCTGCCGCCGCGGCGTCGTCTAGGCCTTCGTGTGCCGCGCAGATGTGCACGGCCGAACTCACTCCACGGTGCGTGACCGGGATTGCGGCACTCGCCGGGGCGGCAATGGCGCTCGTGATTCCCGGGACCACCTCGACGTCAACGCCCGCCCGCACACACGCGATGACTTCTTCGCCGCCGCGCCCGAACACAAAGGGGTCACCCCCTTTGAGACGCACCACCGTCTTTCCTTGGCGTGCGTGCTCCACGAGCAACTCATTGATGCGCTCTTGGGGCACTGGATGCTTGTCGGGCTGCTTGCCCACGTCCACTCGTTCCACCTCCGCTGGCAGGTTGGCGAGCAGTTCTTGAGTGCCCAAGCGGTCATGAATCACCACATCGGCCGATGCCAGGGCGCGGCTTCCTCGCAAGGTGAGCAAGTCTGCGGCGCCGGGCCCTGCGCCCACGAGCACTACCTTGCCTGCGCGAGCGCGGCCGGCGCGGAGCGGAACCTCCCCGGTGGCGATTGCCGTAGTGAGGGCGTGCAGCACGGATCGCGCGCGGGCCGGATCGGGTTCTTCCGCGGAGGCGACGCCCACGATCACACCGGCGGCGCTGTCCTGAGCGACAGTGCGGGCCGAACCCTCGCTAGCCGAGGAGGTGTTGACGCACCACAGTTGGCGCTGCTGCGCCCACGCGGCGACCTGGCTGTTGACGGCCGGGTCATCGGTGGCGGCAATGACAAGCCAGACTCCGTCGAGGTCTGCTTGCTCCACTGCGCGCTGCTCCAGGCTCAGGTTGCCCCCGTTCAACCACGCGAGCACTTCCTCACCCGGAGCAGGCGCGACGACGCGGATGGCCGCGCCATCCTCAAGGAGCGGACGTGCCTTGCGTGCCGCAACCTTGCCACCGCCCACGACCAAGACCTCTCGGCCTTGCACGTCGAGCGCTACGAGCCTCATGGCGTGACCTGAGCTGCCAACGACGGCGCCACCTCAGCCACGGCGGCCACGATCGCGTCGATGTCCTCGTGCGTGTGCGCGGTGGAAACAAACCACGCCTCGAACGCGCTGGGCGGGGCCCACACTCCTCGATCCATGAGTCCGTGGAACAGACTCGCGTACGCGTGCGTGTCTTGAGCCTGGGCTTGAGCGAACGTGGCGGGCGCCTGTGAAAGACCCACAAAAATCGACAGCAGCGTTCCCGCCCGGGCCACCGCGTGTGGCAACCCCGCGCCTTCCAATGCGGCCGATGCCCCGGCGGCCAGGGCATCGGAAAGGGAACCCAAGGCGGCGTAGGCGGACTCATCCAGCACGCTCAAGGTAGCCAACCCAGCTGCCACTGCCACTGGATTGCCTGACAGCGTGCCTGCTTGATACACGCGGCCTACGGGAGCCAACTGGTCCATGAGGTCCGCGCGGCCGGCGATTGCGGCCACGGGCATCCCTCCGCCAATCACCTTGCCGAACGTCACCAGGTCCGGCGCCCACGCCGCCTGACCCTGCGCTACTGCGCGGTCGCGCTCGATCCCCCACCAGCCTTGCGGTCCGGCGCGGAACCCGGTGAGCACTTCGTCCAGAATGAACACGGCTCCGTGGGCATTGCACAGCCGCGCGATGGCGGCGTTGAATCCAAGCGGCGGTTCGATGACTCCCATGTTGGCGGGAGCGGCCTCGGTGATGACGGCGGCGATGTGCGGACCGTGTGCGGCGAAGATTGCCTCGAGCGCATCCACATCGCCATACGGCAGAACGAGGGTCTGCGCAGCGGTGGCGGCGGTGACTCCTGCGGAATCGGGAACCCCTGCGGTGGCAAGGCCGGAACCGGCCGCAACGAGTAGCGAATCTGAATGACCGTGGTAGCAGCCTGCAAACTTCACCACCACGTCCCGGCCGGTGGCGGCACGTGCAATGCGCAGCGCGGTCATGGTGGCCTCGGTGCCCGTAGAGACCAAACGCACCCGCTCTGCAGGCGCGTACCGTGCGCGGATGGACTCGGCGAGTTCCACCTCGGCCTCCGTGGTGGCTCCAAAGCCAAGGCCCCGGCTCGCGGCCTGTGCCACGGCGTCGACTACCACCGGGTGCGCGTGACCCACAATGCCCGCACCCCACGAACACACGAGGTCCACGTAAGTGCGGCCCGTGACATCCGTGACGTACGCTCCCTGCCCGGACGCGAGCGCCACGGCACTGCCGCCCACACCATTCCATGCGCGCACTGGTGAGTTCACTCCGCCCGGCAATACTCCGAGCGCGCGGTGACGAATTGCCTCAGCCGCGACGGGGTTTCGCTGCGCCTCGCGCAGTGTGCGCTTCAGGTTCGGTCTCACTGAGGCTCTTTCAGCCACTCGGCCAGGTCTAGCGCGGCGTACGTCACCATGATGTCAGCGCCTGCGCGAGCCATTGCAGTGACGGCCTCACGGTGCGCAGCTTTGCGGTCCAGCCATCCCAGCTGGGCGGCGGCCTCGATCTGCGCATACTCGCCGCTCACGTGATACGCAGCGACCGGAACCAAGGACTGGGCGGCGACCTCCGCGAGCACATCCAGGTAGGGCAACGCTGGCTTCACCATGATGATGTCGGCGCCTTCTGCGGCGTCCAAGCCCGCCTCGCGGATCCCTTCCCTGCCGTTGGCGGGGTCTAGTTGATACGTGTGGCGGTCGCCGGTGAGTTGGCTGTCCACCGCCTCACGGAACGGTCCATAGAAGGCGGAGGCGAACTTGGCGGCGTAGGCGAGGATCGAGACATCGGCAAAGCCTGCCTTGTCCAGGGCCATCCGCACGGCCGCAACCTGGCCGTCCATCATGCCGCTGAGCCCTACGACGTCCACGCCCGCGTGCGCGTGCGCCACGGCCATGCGCGCGTAGGCCGCGAGTGTGGAGTCATTGTCCACCTTGCCGTGGGCGTCCAGTACGCCGCAATGCCCGTGGGACGTGAACTCATCGAGGCACACATCGCTCATGACCACCAGGCCGCCAGCGGCAGCCTCCACAGCAACGCGGATCGCCTGGTTGAGGATGCCATCCGGGGCATACGCCTGGGACCCTTCGGAGTCGCGCTCGCTGGGAATGGCAAAGAGCATGACGCCACCCACCCCGGCCGCCACGGCATCGGCTACCGCGCCTGGAAGCGAAGCTAGCGTGTGGTGCACCACGCCTGGAAGCGACTCGATGGGCCGCGGCTCGATCAGGCCCTCATGGACAAAGAGCGGCAGCACCAATTGCGCGGGCGTCACACGAGTCTCGCGCACTAATCGCCGCATGGCGGGAGACGTGCGTAAGCGCCGTGGGCGCTCAAACGGCACTGGCACGCTCACGCTGACTCCTCACAACACCTGAACAAGAGTCTCCAGTATGCCGGTGTGGCTTGCCGTAGCCGAGACCGCGGTGGGTCGCAGACCTTCGGCAATGGCGGCGGCGGCGGTGGTGCTGCCAATAGCCACGATGGCCGTCCCGGCGGCCATGCTCGCCTCGCCAAGGTCGCGTCGCACCTTGCGGGCTACCGATGCTGACGTGAGCACGACTGCGTCAAAGTCCCCTTGGGTGAGTCGCTCGGCGGTGCGCTCGTCAAGTCCCGGACCGTCCACTGTGCGGTAAGCCTCCACCATGTCCACGTTCCATCCCTTGCGGCTGAGGCCCGTCTGCAGTACGGCGGGAGCAAGGTTGCCCACGGGAGCCAGCACCTTGCCCGCACCGGAGGGGAACTCAGCCACCAAGCCCGCAGCATCGGCTTGGACCGGGGTGAGGTGCACGTCCACTCCCACTTGCTGGCACGCCCGCGTGGTGGCAACGCCCACGGCGGCCACCTTGCCTCGGCCTTGGCTGAGTTCGCTTCCCGCCTCCGCAGCTGCAGCAGCGAGAGCCCTGACCGCGTTGCGGCTCGTCACCGCCATCCAGTCGTAGTGCCCGTCCAACCAGCGGCTCGCGGCATCGCTCAAGGCCTGCACATCTTGGGGCGGTTCGATGGCAATGCATTCCACTTCCACTACATGCGCGCCTAAGCCCCGCACCAGATGAGCCAACTCCCGGCGCTCCTTGGTGACGGGCACCAGCACCGTGCGGCCTTCCAGGGGAAAAGTCACGGCGCGCTCGGGGCCATGAGGCGAGAAGCTCCGCGCCCCAACAGAGTGTGCGCCACGCCTCTGCCTACCGAGTCCGCATGCGCTACGGGACCCACTCCGTATTCATTGAGTGCGAGCGAACCAGAAGCATCAACCACTCGCGCATGCACGTGCACTTTGCCGTCACTGCACGTGGCGTGGATGCCCACGGGAGCGGCACAACCCGCTTGGAGCACACCAAGAGCGGCGCGCTCGGCGCTCCCACATGCACGGGTAGAAACATCGTCCAGCGACGAGACAAGCGCCTGCAGGGTGGCCGGGGCGTCCTCCCGGATTTCTATAGCCAAGGCGCCCTGACCAGGGGCCGGAACCATGGTGTCCACGTCGAACACTTCGTCGGCCTCATCCTGGCGGCCCAACCTTCTGAGCCCGGCAAGGGCGAGCACCACGGCATCGAAGTCATTGCCAATCTTGGAAAGGCGCGTATCCACGTTGCCCCGGATGTCCTGCACATCTAGGTCTTGCCTCAACGACAGCACTTGAGCACGCCTTCGTGGCGAGGAGGTGCCCACCTTGGCGCCGGCGGGAAGTTCGGCGAGCGTCAGTCCGCCTGCGCAGAGCGCATCCCGTGCATCCTCACGGGCCACGATGGCCGCCAAGGTGAGCCCGTCGGCGGGAGCCACTGGCATGTCTTTGAGCGAGTGGACAATGAGGTCGCATTCGCCGTTGAGCAGCGCCTCACGCAAGGCGTTCACAAAGACGCCCACTTCGCTGAGGCCCACGAGCGAGCCACGGGAGAGGTCGCCGTGGGTGACGATCTCCACGTACTCCACGTCCAGTTCGCTCGCGGCTTCACGGCGCAGTGCGTCACCCACAAGCGCGCTTTGATTGCGCGCTAGCTGCGAGCCACGGGTACCGATACGCAAGGTCACGCGCCTATGGTCCCACGGAGAGGGCAGGCACTTGTAAGCCGAGCGCTATCGCCTGCGCACGTCCCATACGGCAATCCCGGTAGCGCCAGCGATCGCGGCGGCGAGCGCAGCCCACATCCACCATGGCAGCCCCCCGGACGGGTCAGGCATGGGCACGTCGCCAGGGGCTGGATCAGGCACTTCACTTGTCACCGCAATGGCCGATGCGCTGGTCGTCACGGTGGGTTCGGGCGCAGCGGAAGGCTCCGCAGGGGCGGGCTGTGAGTTGTCCGCCTCGGTGACGTCAAACTCCAACACACCTTCAATGGGGTGACCGTCACTAGAGACCACTCGCCACGTCACGGCGGTGGGCCCTGCAGGCAGCGGCGGCAAGTCCGCAGCGGCGATGTGTGGCTCCGGGTAGCGAGCCTCCAACTGCGTCACCACTCCCGCTGAGTCAGTCACGCTCAACTGGGTGCCCAAAGTGATCAAGGCTTCGTTGAACTCCAGCCGCACTTGCGCGGGTGCCTGCACCGACGAACCAGCGGCAGGCTCTGAACCCGTCAACTGACTGTGAGCCGCGGCGGGTGCGGCAAGGAGCGCGAGAGCAATGAGGGCGGCCGCCACTAGGGCCACCGCGCGGGACGCCATGGAGCTAAGGGACTGCATGCGGCCAGTATCCCCCACCCCCGCTGGGACCCCAATTCTGTCAAGAATTCACACCCCCGCAACAAGACATTCACAGTGTCGTAGCCGCGCCCCGCCCCATAGTCCACCCGCCCCGGCCAGAATGGACCCATGAAGGTTGCGCTGGTAGCCGAGTCTTTCTTGCCTCATTCCAATGGCGTGACCAATTCCTTGCTGCGCATCATCGACTTCCTTGACTCTCGCGGTGACGAGGCCATGATCATCGCGCCCGAATCTCGCGGCTCCGAGGGCCCCGTCCGCTACGGCATCGCCTCCATCACTCGTCTTCCCGCCATGGGCTGGCCAGGGTATGGAGACGTCAGGGTGGCGCTCAGCGGAGTGGGCAAGATGTCTCGCATCCTCGAGGAGTACGACCCCGACGTAGTCCACCTCGCCTCTCCCCTCACCTTGGGCTGGACCGCAGTGCGCGCCGCCAACGAGCTGGACCTGCCCTCAGTAGCGGTGTATCAAACCGAGGTGCCCTCCTACGCGCCCAGGTATCACATGGCGTGGGGCGAGGGAATCTTGTGGGACCGGGTGCGCAGTATTCATCGGCGCGCGGATCTCAACCTGGTGCCGTCCACTCACGCCATGCGCCAACTGGAGCAACTTGATGTACCCCGGTTGCGGCTGTGGCAACGGGGAGTTGACGCTGAACGCTTCTCGCCTTCCCGTGCCGATGCCGCGCTCAAGCAGTCGTGGGCTCCCGAGGGCCCCGTGGTGGTGGGATACGTAGGCAGGCTGGCTCACGAGAAACGCGTGGATGACTTGGCGGCACTGGCGGATGCGCCTGGGGTGCATGTGGTGATCGTGGGTGACGGTCCCGTACGCGACGAACTTGAGCGCGCACTTCCCCATGCCACATTCACTGGATTCTTGTCCGGCGAAGCGCTTGCCAAGGCGTACGCGTCCTTTGACATTTTTGTGCACTGTGGAGACCTGGAGACCTTTGGTCAGACCATCCAGGAGGCAATGGCATCCGGAGTGCCGGTGATTGCTCCGCGCCGTGGAGGCCCGGTGGACCTGGTGGAAGAAGGAGTCACAGGAATGCTCTACGAGCCAGGCCAGCCACAAGCCATGGCAGAAGCGGTACGCACACTCGCTGACGACGATGCGCTGCGCACCCGGATGTCCGCCGCTGCTCGCCACGCGGTACAGGGCCGCACGTGGGACAAGGTGTGCGCGGACCTCATGGACTACTACCAGGAAGCGATTCGTGAACGTCAGAGCCGGCCAGCAGCGAGGCTCGCGTGAGGATTGCACACATCGCCAACTTCTATGGCCCCACGTCCGGAGGCTTGCGCACCGCGATGCACGCGCTGGGCCGCGGCTACGTGGCAGCAGGCCATGAGGTCTTGATTGTGGTGCCTGGAGACGCACACAGAGATGAGCTCACCGCGTACGGGCGACGCATCATGGTGCGCTCCCCCCGCTTGCCCTTCTCGGGGGGCTACCGCGTGATCGTGCGCACCCGCGCCGTCAAGCGCATTCTGCGTGACTTTGCGCCGGACGTGCTGGAAGTCTCCGACCGCACCACCTTGCGCGGCATTGGCGCGTGGGCACGTTTGCGAGGCATCCCCTCCGTGTTCTTTGCGCACGAGCGCGCTGATGGCGTGATGATTGCCAACATCCCCGCGTGGCTAGCGCGCGTGGTCCCCGTGACGCGCCTGGCAGATTGGCACAACCGCGGCACCCACCGACGCTTCACCGCCGTGGTGTGCACCACTGACTTTGCCGCCGCAGAGTTCCGGCGAGCCGGGCTCGAGACCGTATTGGTTCCGCTAGGCGTCGACCTCGAGGCCTTCCACCCGACCCACTACTCCCAGGACGTGCGCACTGAATACGCGCCGGACGAGGTTCCCCTCGTGCTCATGGCCTCACGCTTGAGCGGAGAGAAGCGACCGCAATTGGCAATCGATGCCGTACGCGAACTCACCGCGCGCGGTGTGACAGTGCGCATGGTGAGTGCCGGAACAGGTGCCATTGCGGCCGCCATGGAGCAACGGGCCCACGGCTTGCCCATCACCTTCTTAGGCTTCATGTCAGATCGCGAGCGCTTTGCCTCGCTGCTCGCGAGCGCGGACGTGGTGGTTGCACCTGGACCCATCGAGACCTTCGGCTTGGCCGCCCTGGAGGCCTTGGCATCGGGAACCCCCGTGGTCGTCAATGCTGCATCCGCGTTGCCGGAAGTGGTGTGCGAAGCGGGAGTGGCCGCTGCGGGTAACCCCAAAGCCTTTGCCGATGCCGTGCAAGAGGTCTTGTCGTGGGATCCCGTGGCGCGGCGTGTCCAGGCACGTGCGCGCGCGGAGACGATGCCGTGGGATGAGACCGTGAAGCGCATGCTCGCGCTCCACGCGTCTCATCTCACACGTCTTGGCAGCTAGACCAACCAGGGGTTGTTCTTGACTACCTCCAGCGAGCGCCACCACGTGCCCAAGCCGATCGCTTGCCTGCGCAGTTCCACCAGGACAATGCCGATGATCGCGAGCGACTGCACAATGTGGTCATCCACAAAGGGGTTGGTGGTGTTGCCACCGGCGCCAGGCCATGCGTGGGAGACGTACATCATGAGCAGCAGTGCCACACCTGCCCACATGGCGATACGTGTACCGATGCCCAAGATGAGCGCGATGCCTACACCTGCGAGGCCAATCATGAACGCCCAGTCGGTCCAACGCTGGTCGCCGAGGGCCTTGAACACTTCGGCAAGCGGGCCGCTCGAGGAACCCAAGTAGCCCTTGGTGACGGCGCCACCCGAAAGCCAGGCACGCTCACACATCACGTCGACTGAATTGTCTTCCTGGCGGCACGTGGAGAAGCCCAAACCAATGAGCTTGTCCAGGAACGCCCAGAGAAAGATGAAACCGATTGCTATGCGGGTGAGACTCAGGAACCGCCATCCGGTTCTTGACTCGGTGGTGCTTGACTCGGCGGATGCTTCAGCCATGACTACTCTCCTTTGAGTTAACGATGCGAGGCCAAGAATGCCTCTGCCACCACGGTAGCCAACGACAGCACGGCGCGCCTGGCGAACGCCGCCCCAGCATCGGACCCAAGAAACGGCAACGGGGCCAACGTGATCTCTCACGTTGGCCCCGCCCTTGAGGAGGGTTTAGATAAGCCAGGGGTTCTTCTTGACGAAGGACAGCTTCCTCCACCAGGTGCCCAGTCCGATGGACTGGCGCTTGAGTTCTACTGCCACGATGCCGACGACCGCGAGGCTGTAGATGATGTGGTCGTCCAGGAACGGGTTGGTGGTGTTGCCACCGGCGCCGGGCCACGCGTGCGAGACGTACATCATGGCCAGCAGGGCCACGCCGCTCCACGCGCCGATGCGAGTGCCGATGCCGAGCATGAGGGCCAGTCCTACGCCCAGGAGGCCGAGCATGAAGAGCCAGTCGGTCCAGCGCTGGTCGCCCAAGCCGACGAAGAGGTCAGCGAGCGGTCCGCTGGAGGAACCGAGGTAGCCCTTGGTGATCGCGCCACCGGAGAGCCATGCCTTGTCGCACAGGAACTCCACGGCGTTGGTCTCCTTGTCACGGCAGGTGCTGAAGCCGAGACCAATGAGCTTGTCGAGGAACGCCCACAAGAAGATGAAGCCAATCGCAATGCGCGTGAGGCTGAGGAACCGGTAACCGAGCTTGCTGTCTGCAGCCGGCGTGCCAGTGGCGACTACGTCGGCGTTTGTTGCCTTTGCCATGGATCTCTCCCTAGAAACTGTGGTCTGGCTTGTGGCCTTTGACCTCACGCCAGCCTTGACGTGTAACTCGAAGGTAGAGCCCGCTTGAGGTCCCACCCCGGGACCCTGGTCCCGGGACGGGACATTTCCTCGTGGGAGCCAAGAAATATCCCTGGGAATGGAGTGGTCGACAAGACGGTTACGCTTCTCCGAGGGGTGGGGACGCCCACGATCTGGAGGACCTGTGGACCACGCAACGGTGCGTCGCGCCCGTCTAGCTGTCACGCTACTTTTCTTGACCAACGGCATGGCCTGGTCCAACATCGTCCCTCGTTATCCCGAGATTCGCGATAACCTCGGCTTGAGCTATGGCGCCTTTGGTGTGGCCGTAGCGGCTGGTGCGCTCGGGGCATTGGCCCTGGGTCTCGCTGCCGCTCCCCTGGTGCGCCGCTTCACCTCTGCGCGCGTAGCGCTTGCGTCCATGGTGGCAATGTCTGTGCTCGCAGTCGTGGTGGGAATCGCGCCGTCTGGGGTGTTGCTCGCTCTGTCGTTCTTTGCCCTTGGCGCCATTGACTCGGTGGCTGACGTGGCCCAGAACGCTCACGGTCTGCGCGTCCAGCGCGCCCACGGCAAGTCCCTGCTCAACGGATTCCACGCCATGTGGAGTGTGGGCGCGGTGATCGGAGGCCTCATGGGGGCCGCCGCTACCGGCTTACACATTCCCGTGCCCGTCCACCTCATCATCTCTGGTGCGCTGATCATTGGCGCCAACGTGGTGGCCAACCGCATGGTCCTGCGTGGCCCTGACCGGGTAGAGGAAGACGCTGGTGCCGATGCCGTGGAGGTCAAGCGCGGATTCCGCCACGTCCCGGCTCGCTCCTGGGCTTTGCTCCTCGCATTTGGCCTCATCGCCATCTTTGGCGTGTGGACCGAGGACGCCGGATTCACGTGGGCAGCGAGTTTCTTGCGCGACGAACTTGGCGCCGGTCCTTCGCTTGCCGCCATGGGCTTTGTAGCCCTCATGCTGTTCCACTTCATTGGCCGCGTGACGGGCGACAGGTTGATCGACCGCTTTGGACAGCGTGCAGTGGTCCGCACGGGTGGTCTCATCACCGCCGCAGGCATGGGCCTCGCGTTGCTGTTCCCGTCCATCCCTGTGGTGATCCTCGGATTCGCCTTGGCGGGATTGGGTGCGGCCACCACCGTTCCGGTAGCAATGCATGCCGCCGACGAGCTCCCTGGCTTCAAGCCCACCACGGCATTGACGCTCGCGAGTTGGATGCTTCGCATTGGGTTCCTTGCCGCGCCGCCCCTCGTGGGTGCACTTGGCGACGCCTTCAGCTTGCGCATCGGCCTGCTGGTGGTGGTCTTTGCCGGCGTGGCGATCATGGTGCTCGCCACGTGGCTCAATGGGCGCCAGGCGCCGGAATTGGAACCCGCCACCGCGTCGGCCGCAAAGTCCGGGGAATAGTCCCGGCTCTTGTGCGTTGATATATGCAAACGCATATAATTAGCGCACAAGGAGAGCATCATGCAGTTTGGCGTCATGTCGGTGAGCGACATCACCAGGGACCCCATTTCCGGCTACACCCCCTCTGAGGCCGAGCGCATTGACGCAGTGGTGAAGATCGCGGTCAAGGCCGAGGAAGTGGGCCTGGACGTGTTTGCCATTGGCGAGCACCACAACCCGCCGTTCTTCTCGTCCTCCCCCACCACCCTCTTGGCGCACATCGCGGCGCTCACTGAGCGGCTTATCGTCTCCACCTCCACCACGCTCATCACCACTAACGACCCGGTGAGGCTGGCTGAGGAGTACTCGATGCTGCAACACCTCACCAAGGGGCGCATGGACCTCATGCTCGGACGCGGCAACACTGCACCCGTGTACCCCTGGTTCGGTCAGGACATCCGTCAAGGCTTACCGCTGGCCCTTGAGAACTACAACCTGCTGCACCGCTTGTGGCGCGAGGACGTCGTGGACTGGGAAGGCCAGTTCCGCACCCCGTTGCAGGGATTCACGTCCACTCCTCGCCCGCTGGATGACGTGCCTCCGTTTGTATGGCACGGCTCCATCAGGACGCCCGAGATTGCCGAGCAGGCCGCGTACTACGGCAACGGCTACTTTGCCAACAACATCTTCTGGCCCAAGGAGCACTACAAGCGGCTCATTGATTTCTACCGCAAGCGCTTTGAGCACTACGGTCACGGCACCGCCACTCAGGCGATCGTGGGTCTGGGTGGTCACGCCTTCATCGCCAAGAACTCACAAGACGCGGTCAAGCAGTTCCGCCCTTACTTCAATGAGGCGCCTGTATACGGCCACGGGCCGTCCCTGGAGGAGTTCTCTGAGATGACCCCGCTCAGCGTGGGCTCGCCTCAAGAGGTGATCGACAAGACCCTGACCTTCCAGGAGTACTTTGGCGACTACCAGCGCCAGTTGTTCCTCGCCGACCATTCGGGCCTGCCGCTGGGAATGGTGCTGGACCAGCTGGAACTCCTGGGCGGAGAAGTAGTGCCGGTGTTGCGCAAGGAACTTGCAGCACGCAAGCACCCTGACACTCCCGACGCTCCCACGCACGCCAGTTTGGTCAAGGCTAAGTACGGAGACGCGCAACCGCGTCAGCCCCGCCCCAACGCCAACCGTGGCGACAACGTGACGGGCGGCTCCCCCTATCAAGACTCCGACGCTCAAGCGAGCGCGGTCTACCCAGCACTCTGATGAGCACCCGGTTGGCCAACGAGGCATGGGAGTCGCTCATGACGGCACACGCCGCCATGATGCGGCGCTTTGCGGATCAAGACCTGTGGGACGAAGTCTCGATGCGCGAATACGACGTGCTCTACACCTTGTCCAAGTCCGAGTCCGCTCAGCGCTTGGCTGACCTCGCTGAACACGTGTTGCTGAGCCAGCCTGCGCTGTCACGGCTCGTGGACAGACTCGTGGAGCGCGGACTCGTGGAGCGCACCGTGGATCCCCAGGACGGCCGCGCCATCCGCCTGTTCCTCACGGATCAGGGACGCGAGGTTCAACGCAGCATCGGCCGCCTTCATGCCACGGATATCACTCGAGCCCTCACTGCCGCACTCACCCCTGAGGAGATGCAACAGTTGGCGGGCCTCACTCGCAAGCTGTACTCCAAGGAGACGTCATGACTGAATCAACCTTCACGGTGGTAGTGCTCAATGCCGGTGTCTCGGAGCCCTCGTCCACTCGCTTGCTGGCCGACCGTGCCGCACAACGTGTGGTCAGTTACGGCAGCGAGCGCGGGCACACCGTCACCGTTCGTGCCGTGGACATGCGGGAGTTGCTCCCCGAACTTCCCGCGGCGCTCTCCAGCCAGTTGCTGGGCCCAAAGATCACGGCTGCGGCAGAGGCTCTGCGCACCGCCGACGCCATCGTGGCTGCCGCTCCTGTGTACAAGGCCGGCGCATCGGGCCTGTTCACCTCTGTGCTGCAAGTGCTCGACAACGACCTGCTCATTGGCACCCCCGTCATCTTGGCGGCCACCGCCGGCACTGCCAGGCACGCGCTCGTGGTGGATGAAGAGATACGCTCGCTCTTCGCGTACTTGCGCACGCTGCCCGTGCCCACGAGCATCTTCGCCGCCACCGAGGACTGGAACGACACGGCACTGAGTGAGCGGATTGAGCGCGCGGCCTTTGAACTCATGATCCTGATGGAGTCCGGCTTCAAAGACGCGGTGCGGGCCGATGCCTGGAAGAAGTACCAGCATTCCTACGGCTCGGCCGGTGGTACAGAGCTCGACATCGATCTCGCGAGCGACATGATGCGGCTCGCCACTGGCGGTAGCGCTCCCCCGCCTCGCTCTCCTTAAGCCGTAATCAGCTCAGGCTCGTGCGCCCCGTGCAACGGGTGCGAGCGCTCCAACGCTGAACCCTCCACGTCCACATTGGGCAAAGCGCGGTCAAGCCAGCGCGGCAACCACCATGCGGCGTCGCCCAGCAAGTGCATGGCGGAGGGCACCAGTACCATGCGCACCACGAAGGCATCGAACAGCACGCCGATCGCCAGGCCAAAGCCCAGCGGGCGCACCATTCCCAAGTGCGAGAACACAAAGCCGCCGAATACCGAGATCATGATGATGGCCGCTGCCGTCACCACCGCGCGGCCGTGCCGCACTCCCGCCACCACGGCTTCTTTAGCGTTCAAGCCGTGCATGTAGGCCTCACGCATTCCGGAGACCAAGAAGAGTTGGTAATCCATGGCAAGGCCAAAGAGCACACCCATGATGAGGATGGGCGCAAAGCTCAGGATGGGCCCGGGCGAGTGGACGCCAAAGATGTCCGAGAGCCAACCCCATTGGTAGACGGCCGTGACCGCACCCAGCGCAGCGAACAGCGAAAGCACAAAGCCACCGGTGGCCACCACTGGCACCAAGAGCGAGCGGAACACCAGCACGAGGATGACCATGGACAGGCCCACCACTACCGCGAGGTACACGGGCAATGCATCGGCAAGCTTCTGCGAGATGTCGATGCTGCCACTGGCCTGACCTGCCACACCCAGCTCCACGCCGTTAGTCCACACCGACTGTTCGCGCAGGTTGTGTACCAACTGCTCGGTCGATTCACTCGACGGTCCTTCCACCGGCACCACCTGGAAGGCGAACACGGTGAGGTCAGGCGAGGTACCCACGGGGGCCACGGCCGCAACGTCTGGCTGGGAGAAGAGCACGTGCGCCAACTGCGCCTGGGTGCTCACCACGTCAGCCTCATCCACCGCCTGGGGCATGCGCGCCACCACCAGCAATGGGCCGTTGATGCCCGGGCCAAAGTCTTCGCGCAGAACCTCGTACGTGAGGTGCTGGGGCGATTCAGGGTCTTCCGCTGAACCGTCTGGCAGTGCCAGGCGCATGGACAGCGCGGGTAGGGCGATCGTCAATAGCACCAGGCTGCCGCCGATGCCCATGGCTACAGCCGTGCGCGTACGCATGGGCTTGATCACCTCAGACGTGGCTGTCCTACCCGCCCCGCGGGAACGTGCGCGCTTGCTTAGCACTCGCATCCCCAGCAACGAAAGCAGAGCAGGCATAAGCGTCACTGACACTGCGACAGCCACCACCACGCACCCTGCGGCCACTACGCCCATCACTGTGAGGAAGGGGATACCGGTCACGCCCAGCGCCACAAGAGCCACCACCACGGTGGAACCTGCGAACACCACTGCGTTGCCGGAGGTGCCGTTGGCAATGCCAATGGACTCGTGGATGTCGGCTCCCGCCAGCACTTGAGTGCGGTGCCGGTGGAGGATGAACAACGAATAGTCGATGCCCACGGCAAGGCCCAGCATCACGCCGAGCACGGGTGTCACCGAAGCCATGTCCACCACGCCTGAGAGGGCAAGGGAGCCGGCTACACCCACGCCTACTCCCACTACAGACGTGATGAGCGGGGTCACGGCCGGCAGGGCGGCGCGCATCATCACAAGTAGCACGATGGCCGCCATGGCGAGACCTACTACCTCCCCTATGCCGAGGAGTCCGTCTACTTGCTCGCCGATGGTGGAGGAGTAGCCCACGCGCACGCCGCCGATGATCGCCTCGTCTAGCGCAGTCGCCACTGCTTTCTTCACCTCGGGAGGTAGCGTCAATGCGCCTTCCTCAAAGGCGACCATCCCTACCGCCGCGTTTTCGTCAGCCGAGATGAGCCTCAGTGATTGGGAGAACTCCATGAGGCGCGTGGCATCGGCGAGCGTTTGAGACTGCTCAAGTAGTTCGCCGCGGCTCTGCGCCACTTGGGCCAGGCCCTCCGTGATTTGCGCCTGTTGCTCCTCAAAGCGGTCCGCCACAAAGGCGTAGGTGCCGGTGCTGCGCGCCAGTGCAATGGCATCGTCTAGCTGCTCTTGACCGGCGACGAGTTGCTCACGGGCCGCGTCCAATTGCGCCGCGCCGTCAGCAAGCTGGGTTGCACCGTCGGTGAGTTCTTGCTCGCGTTGGGCGCGTTCGGCCTCCGTACGGAAGGGGTTGGTGACGCCTGTGACACCCTCAAGACGCACGATGCGGTCCAAGACCACGCCTATCTCCGCGCGCTGTTGGCCAGTGAACGGTGCGCCGTCTTCCGTGACAAACACCACGGTCCCGGAGGAGCCCGTGAGTTGGGGCAAGTCTTGAGCTAGGGATTGGGTGACGCGCTCTGTCTCAGTGCCGGGGATGGAGAACGAGGATGCGAGGGTTCCCCCGAAAGCAAGAAAAGCACCCGCAGCGGCACCGAGGATGACGAGCCATGCGGCCACAACGAGCCAGGCGCGCTGCGCGCTGGCGCGACCAAGACGGTAGAGAAGACCGGCCACTGTAATCCTTTGATGGAGCGTTGAACTGCTGAAACGGGGCGCTCCGTCGGGCCGCACGTCAGTCTATCCAACAGGTGTTGATAACGCGATACCTGTGGAAAACGCTCGAAAATCCCTGGTTGTTCCTGCCACAATCTCCCTATGGATCCTCGAGTCGCAAGGACGCGCGCTAGCCTTCAGCACGCCATGCTGAAACTGGCCCGGGAGCAAGGGCTCGATGCCGCTACCGTAGGTGCGCTCACGGACGCCGCCGGAGTTAACCGCAGCACGTTCTACCAGCACTACGCGGACAAAGAGACGCTGCTGGCCGACGCTTTGGATGCGGAGCTCAACCTGGTGGCGGTCAATCACCCACCTACCGCACCTGGTGACCCGGACGTGATTCCGGCTGACCTGTACGCCTACCTCGAGCACGTGAAAGAACACGTGGACATCTACCGCCGCTTGTTAGGCGACCACTGGTCCGCCGTGGTGATGTCCAGGCTCAATGCCCGGATGAACAGCATCATCACAGAGTCTCTTCGCCAGTCGCCCGAGCAGCCCTTTGGGGGAATGCCATTGGATGTGGCCGCCGCTGGGATCGCCGGTGCCTCCATGGGTGTAGTGGCGGCATGGATCTCACGCGACCCGCTTCCCCCAGTGGACGAGGCCGCCGTGTGGGTGTGGCGCGTGTTGAAGGGAAACGGCTAGCCGTTTGCGGGCGTGACTTCCGTGAGGAATTTGCGCAAGTGGTGCAGTTCCTCTTCGTTCACTGAGTGACCCATCCCCGGGTACTCGTGGAATGACAGCGTGGTGTGTTGCGGCAACCAGGCCGATGCATGGGCAATCGCCCGTTCAGGCACCACAAAGTCTTGAGTTCCTTTGCCCCAAAACACGCGGGGCCTTGTCTGCACGAGTGTGTCATCCCCCGCTTGAGGATGATCGTGGACGTAGCCAGCGAGCAGAGCGGCTGCCGGGACGCGCTCGGGCCGCGTGCGCAGCAACTGGCTCGCCATGAAACCGCCCTGGGAGAAGCCCACGGGGATGAGCGGGGCGTGGGCGTCAACGTGGGCGTCCACCCACTCCCACAGAATCTTTGTCGCGTGTTCCACCGGCTCCACTGGCGCGAAGTCGTCGCCTTCTAGCGGGTACCACGCGTATCCGGTGAAGGGGTGGCGCTGTGGCGCGCGAACCGACACCCACGGCATTCCGGTCGGTAGGTACGGAGCCAGGCCAGCCAGGTCGTGTTCGTGCGAACCGTACCCGTGAAGAAAGACCACCAAGGGCCGGGGTGCGTTGTTGGTGCCCACCAGAGGGGCATCGGCGGACTGGACAGATTCAAGTAATCCCAAGGCAACTCCTAGACGCGGTCACTCGCGACCATAGCGGGCTTGAGGCGCGAGTGGCTATCTCGCCCCGGCCGACGCTGGGGCTTGGTGGGGCGCGCGGTTGCAGTGCTGCGCGACGCCGTTCAAGGCCTAGCGCTCGTCGCGCTTAAGGATGAAAGGGTCGATGAGTTCATGGGCCAGTTGCGCCCTATCAACGTCGAGGCCCGTCACCGAGACGGCCCGACCACGCGCGTCATACACAAAGCTCACCGTCCCCGCAGCAGACGTTTGCGAGGTGACCTGACCGGCCGCATCAAACACAGATGTCATCGACGTGCCATCCGCGAACGTGGTCCCCACCAGGCGGCCCGCAGCGTCGTACGCATACGAGGTGGTGTCCCCCGTGCCATTCGTCGCCGTCGCGACCCGGCCCGCAGCGTCATACGTGCTGCTCGACACCGTCACACCGTCCACCTTCGTAGACAGCACCCGACCCAGCGAGTCGTAACTCGTCTCCCGCACCACCCCATCGGGTGACGTGGTCGCAGTGACCCGGCCCTCAGCGTCGTACACCTACGTAGTGACACCACCAGTGGGCGACGTCAACGACGTCATCCGACCCAACGCGTCATACGCGTAACTCGTGGTGCCACCCGCCGCGTCAACATACGCCGTGCGCTGACCCACCGCATCAAACTGAACCT
>JBIQJT010000009.1:0-81385 GCA_044507265.1 Actinomycetales bacterium
GGCGACTTCTGGAGCTACATGATGGTGGCAGAAGGACAAGTGGATATTGCTACCGAGCCCGAGTTGGCGCTCTATGACATGGCTGCCCTGGTTCCTATTGTCACTGAGGCCGGCGGGCGTTTCACGGGCCTTGACGGCAAGGATGGGCCTTTCTCAGGTTCAGCTCTCGCCACAAATGGCCTGGTACACGAGCGAGCACTGTCGTTGCTCGCCGCTCCCAGTCACTAGGCCTCCGTCAGCTCTCCCAGGTCAAACCACAACAACACACGCTCTTCGAGGCGCTCGCGCGCTTCCTCGTCGCCTGAGCGAGCGGTTGCGATCTCTGCGGCGGCCTCGTCCTCATCCATGAACACACACGCCACGGCGCTGGGCTGTAGCTTGCCGCTGATGGTGACAGCAGCCAGCCCTCCTTCAGGGTCGCGGCTCACATCCGCGCGGGAAAAGTCGGCCGCCACCACCACACGGAGCGAGGATCCCAGCGTGAACGCCGAAGCATCGGCGGCATAGTCGATCGCGAGTTCTGAGAGTTCTTCCTCGTCGAGGTCAGGAGCGGCTTCAGTCAGGCTCTCGGTCACAGCAAATCCGTGCACGGGCTCCCACTTGCCTGACGTTTGCAGTGCAAGCTCAGCGACCGTGGCTGGGATGTAGACCCTCATAGGGTCAGTCTCGCCCCGCACCGCTCATGACCGCGAGAACGACTCGCTGAATTTGCTAGCCGGCCTTGGCCGCACCCACTAGGGAGAACGCGTCCTGGGCGACCTGCTGGATGCCCTTGCGCGCGGGTGAGCGCGCAGCCCGCTCCCTCAGTGACTGCCCCGCAAGGGTGGCGGCATCGCAAGCACGCGCGTCGTAGTCCACAACCCAGACCCGCTCCACACCTGAGTACCGTCTCAAGGCGTCAGCAACGGCCTCCCGCGGGCGTGCACCGGCCACGGAAGACCGCACCTTGTTGACGACCACCATGCGCGGAGCCTGCTCAGGGGGCAGCACGTGGTCCAACGCAGCCAATGAGTTGACGAGCCGCTGGACTCCCACCGGGTCCGCTGAGCCCACCACGACCACTGCATCGGCGTGAGTCAACGCCGACAAAGTGGCGCCATTGCGTTGCGGCGCACGGGTGTCATATTGCAGGCCTTCGTCTTGCTCCACGCTGAACCCGCAGTCCACCACTGTGATGTCGGCGTGTCTGCGCAACTGATCCCACACGGGGTCCAGCGCCACTTGGGAGAGCTCAGGCCACCGCTCGGGGCGAGTGATGCCAGTAAGCACCCGCAAGTGAGGCGCAAAGGTCAGCGCGTGGCGCTCCACTGCGTGATCGGTGAGCGTGCCGTGCAGCGAAGCACGCGCCAATGCGGCCAGGCCCGGCGCCTCATCCAGTGACGCAAAGGCCTGAGCCACCGCGCCACCGTAAGTGTCTGCATCCACCAACAGCACCTCGTGTGACCCAGCGAGTTCAGCGGCCACATTGACGGCGATGGTGGTTCGCCCTGGAGCACCGGTGGGGCCCCACACGGCCACTATCTTTCCCTCCTTGCCAGGAGTAAAGGGGGCAAGCGGTCGCGGGCCTTCGTGTTCCGGAGCCTTGCTCGCAGCATCCACCGTGGCCGCCACGATGGCCTTGGCATCGGCCGTGGGGGTGACCAACTCTTCAATGCCGAGAGAGCGCAAGTGATCTGCGGCATCGGGGCTACCGGGCACGCCGAGCACCGCCACGCCCGCCGTGGCAAAGAGGGCCACGACGCTACGGTCCAGGTGCGGCTGCTCTGAGACGATGACTACCGAACCAAGACCTGCCTCGGCCGCAGCGAGCGCTTCCGTGAGGTCTGCGCATCGGCGGGCAACGGTGAGGCGCTTGTCCGTGCCAATGGCTGAAGCGATGGCGCTCTCCCGAGCACCACGGACAGCGATGATGACGCCGAGCGGCATTAGGTACCCGATCCAGCCAGGCCTACCACCGAGATCTCCCCGTCCGTGGCAAGCGCGTCAAGGAATCGTGTGATGTCCCGACTAGGCACCACCACGTAGACCGTCTCCCCCGTACGGGATCCAAACGCCGACTGGTCACGCGTCACTTGATCCACCACCAAGGCGGAACCCACTTGCGAGGTCTGAGGCTTGCCGTCAGCGCCTTCCACCGTGAGGTAAACGTCCACCAACGCTCCTGGGCCGATGCCCGTGGCCAGCGGCAACGAACTCTGTACCGCGACAGGCCTGCCGTCAAAGTCCTCTGCGTCGGCGAGGGCCGCCGCAGGCAACATCTCGCCCGCCTCGACCACGCGCGTGACCACTTGTCCCCAGGGCGCGGCATCGGCCGCAAGATAAGAAGTGCCCCCGACGCGCGCAGACACGACCACGAGGTGGGACTTCTCCACCACCGTCCCTGGCGTGAGAGTCTGTTTGGCGGCGTAGAACTCTGTCGTGCGATCCGCGCTAGCCACGATGGTGCTCACCGCCACGACTGAGAGCGCTATGAGCAACAACCCAATGAGCAAGCGGGGGTCTCTCCAGCTGGGCCTGCGCAGGCGGCCGGCGATGGGACCGTGAACATCATTCATTGGCTTTCCCCCTCCGATGTTGGTCGCCATCTTGCCGAATAGGCATAGCCGTGCCAACTCGAACTGTGGATAACCGTCAAACGTCCTTTAGTGCGTGCGAGAATCAGTGCATGGACAAGCGCTTCCTCACCCTTGGTGACGTTCAAGAGATTCTGAACGTCTCCTCGCCTCAGGCATACGCGTTGGTGCGCAGCGGTGACTTGCCCGCCATCCAAGTGGGCGGTCGCAATCAGTGGCGCGTGGAAGCCTCAGAACTTGAGGCGTACATCCAGCGCCAGTACGCGGCCACCAAGGCTCGCATCGAGTCCGACACGTCAGCCTGACCCGTAGCCGTCGGGCGCTGTCATGTGCCCCGCACGCTCACGATCGCCGCGTAAGGCACCGTCACCAGCACGCCCGCCTCTGACGAGACATCGATGAAGTCTGCGCCCACGGCGTTGATCACTCCCCTCACTTGGCCGCCAGCCGTGTGCACCACGACGTGCGCACGGTCTCTCGAAAGCGCCCGCAACGCATGACCCAGCGAAAGCCTGCGCTCCACTTCAGAAAGCGGTGCGGCTTGTGTGCCGAGCCCGCTCAGCATCGCCACGGCAGACATAGGGATCAGAGTCTGCGGACCTGTGGAGCCGAGTAGCAACCACTGTGCGGAAGCATCCACGATGGCACCGGCCACTGTGTCACCGTCCCGCAGTGTGACCTTCACCGATTGCCCCGCCGCTGCCATGACGCGCGCAGCCAGTTCCACCGACGCACGTTCGGCGCGGGTCATGTCCGCTACATCGGCCATGAACTGCTGGCCTTGCGCAGAGTGGAGCTGACCTTCAAGGTCCGCAAACAAGTCGTCCCACCTCATGCGCACAACGTACGCGATGTGAGTTCTTCACAGTTGATTCTCCGTTCCGGTAGACAAGCAAACACTTTTGTTCTATATCTAGTTTCATCAAACTGCATGAAACACTACGGAAAGGCACTGACATGGGGGGAACAGCAGTACGGCGCATAGGCGCCTGGATGGCGATGGTCGCCATGCCTCTACTCACATGGGGATTCATCCTCACCACTCATCAAGCCGCCGGCAGGACCACTGGCTCACTCGGCGTCGAGGCACTCGTGACAGTAGGGTTTGCATCCTTTGGCGCGGCAGTCACCGGATATCTGACCCTCGTCAGCGCGGCGGTGGCGCTTGTCGCGCCCTTTGGTCGCGGGCGCGCGGTGCGGTCGGTGGCGCAATTGGCTCCGGCCGCGTGGAGGCGCCTCGCCGCCACCGCGGTGGGCGTGACGATTGTCAGCTCGGCTTCAATTCCGGCCTTCGCGCAACCCGACGTCACGTCTCCTGTGGACTGGCTTGCAGATCCGATGACGCCTGCTGAGGCGGTTGTCATGGCCCCAGAGGACATCAGCCCCGTTGACGTCGGTGGCGTGGGCATAGAGGTCGCCATCGACCCCTCCGCCGCTACGCCTGTTGAGGTGGCGAGCGCTTCTGTGGTGGAGAGCTACTCGCACGCACCTTCAATAGAACGCCCGATGCCGGTGCCACCTCCCGTTGCGGAGGAACCGAGTCCCCCCACCTACGTCGTCACACGGGGAGACTCCTTGTGGGCCATTGCGGCAGCCGCCCTGGGTGAGAGCGCCACCACGGCAGATATCGCGAGCGCCTGGCAATTGCTCTACGCGGAGAACACGGAGGTGATCGGCCCCGACCCTGGACTGATCTTCGCCGGCCAAGAACTCACCCTTCCCGAGGCCCTGCGATGAGCGCGGTGGCTGTAGCGCCCACGCTCGCGGCGCCGACCGGCTTGCGACTGGCGGGCCCTGAGAACATCTACACCCGGCCACGGAGGGTGTTGGGTGATCCCACTCCCTTGGCATGCACCGTGGCCAAGACTGCCGCGGAGGTGGCGCTGGGCGGCGACGGCTTGGACAAACTCAATCGCTGGATCTCCGCCGAGGTGCGCACGCGTTTGGCGCGCCAGCAATCACTCTCGCGCCGCGGTGGCTACAAGCTCGCCGGGGCCGTGGGAATTGTGCGTGTCCGCGTTCACCGCGTCAGTGCGCGCGCGGCGGAAGTGTCCATCGTGGCACGCGAAGGTGAACGCGTTCGCGCCATTGCGATGCGCCTCGAGGAACTTGCGGGCCGGTGGCACACCACTGCACTCGAAGTGGGGTGAACTACTCCTCGTTCTTCCCGTGGCACATCTTGTACTTCTTGCCTGAACCACAGGGGCACTGAGCGTTCTTAGGCGTGCCGGGGAAGGAGCCTTCCTCGGCCGCCTTCGCCTTAGCACCGGCCTTGGGCTTCACCGTCTTGGTAGCACCAGAACCATCATCAGACGGGCCCGAATACGTCAACGCACCCATGTTGGCAGCCATCATGGTCGCGCCACTCGTAGCGGTGCCCTGCTGTGCGACCTTGCGCTGCGTGGCCGTAGGCGTTGCGGGCGCGGATGCAGCAGCGCCTGCCGCCGTAGCCGCCGCCTGGTTGGCGTCGAGCGCCGCCTGTTGCTGCTGAACCGCAAGCGCAGCCCGTTGCTCAGGAGTCACCAACTGCGCACGGAACAACACGCGCAAGGTCTGCTCCTTAACCGAATCAGACATGCCCTGGAACAACTGGTGTCCCTCACGCTGGTACTCGGTGAGCGGATCACGCTGACCCATGGAACGCAGACCGATGCCCTCCTTGAGGTAATCCATCTCGTACAAGTGCTCACGCCACTGCATGTCCAGCACTTGGAGCAAGACCTGGCGCTCGGCCTGGCGCAAGACCTCAGCACCCAAACGCTCTTCCTGCAAGTCGTAGGCAACCCGAGCATCGGCCGTGAGCTCCCGCTCCAAGAAGCGAGTGTTGAGCGCGCTCACACCGCCAGCCTCTTCCACCACCTCATCGATGGTCAGCGAGACGGGGTACAACGACCGCAACTCGGTCCACAAGCCCTCGAGGTCCCAGTCATCCGGTGCGCCCACCTGAGTGGTCGAACGCACCATGGCGGTCACCACGTCATCAATGAACTTCAGAATGTCATCGTGGATGGACTCGCCATTGAGGATGCGGCGACGCTCCGCGTAGATCACGGTGCGCTGGGAGTTCATCACGTCGTCGTACTTGAGGATGTTCTTACGAGCCTCAGCGTTGCGGCCCTCAATTTGGGCCTGAGCGCTGCGCACACCGCGCGTCAGCATCTTCGACTCAATGGGCAAGTCATCCGGTAGCGCGCCAGAATTCATCATCGTCTGCGCCAAGCCGGACTGGAACATGCGCATCAAATCGTCTTCAAGCGACAAGTAGAAGCGTGATTCACCCGGGTCACCCTGACGTCCGGAACGTCCGCGCAACTGGTTGTCAATACGACGCGACTCGTGACGCTCAGTACCAAGCACGTAGAGTCCGCCAGCGGCGAGCACCTCCTCATGCTCCACCGCCACGGCCTTCTTGGCCTCTTCAAAGAGGCCGTCCCACACGCGCTCGTACTCTTCAGGATTCTCGTGCGGGTCCAAGCCACGGTTGCGCATCTCTTGCACCGCGCGGAACTCGGGGTTACCACCCAGCATGATGTCGGTACCGCGGCCGGCCATGTTGGTGGCCACCGTCACAGCACCCTTGCGACCAGCCTCGGCCACCACTGCAGCTTCCGCTGCATGCTGCTTGGCGTTAAGCACGTTGTGCACGATGCCGCGCTTGCGCAGTTCCTTGGACAAGCGCTCCGACTTCTCCACCGAGACCGTGCCAATGAGGACCGGCTGTCCGTTGCGGTTGCGCGCCACCACGTCTTCGATGATCGCGTTGTATTTGGCCTGCTCGGACTTGTACAACAAGTCAGGCTGGTCCATACGGATCATGGGACGGTGCGTGGGGATGGGGATGACACCCATGCCATACGTGGAGAAGAGTTCCGAGGCTTCCGTCTGCGCGGTACCGGTCATACCGGACAACTTCTCGTACTGACGGAAGTAGTTCTGCAGCGTGATGGACGCGTAAGTCTGGTTCTCGGCCTTGATGGGCACGCCCTCTTTGGCCTCAATCGCCTGGTGCAGGCCATCCGAGTAGCGTCGACCCGAAAGCAGACGGCCCGTGTGCTCATCAACGATGTGTACCTCGCCGCTTTGCACCACGTACTCGCGGTCTCTGCGGTATAGCTCCTTGGCACGCACCGCGTTGTTGAGGAAGCCGATGAGTGGGGTGTTCGCAGGGTCATAGAGATTCTCGATGCCGAGCGCCTTCTCCACCTTGTCGATGCCGGGTTCAAGCATGCCCACCGCACGCTTCTTCTCTTCCACCTCGTAGTCCACGTCCGCGACCATGGACTTCACCAAGCGCGCAAACTCCACGTACCACTTGTTGTTGTCTCCAGTGGCAGGGCCCGAAATGATGAGCGGCGTACGCGCCTCGTCGATGAGGATCGAGTCCACTTCATCGACGATCGCAAAGTTGTAGCCACGGTGCACCACTTGAGAGGGGTCCATGGCCATGTTGTCGCGCAAGTGGTCAAAGCCAAACTCGTTGTTGGTGCCGTAGGTGATGTCGGCCTGGTACTGGGCACGGCGCGTCGTGGGATCCTGACCGGCGATGATGCAGCCGGTCTCCATGCCCAAGAAGCGGAACACGCGGCCCATGAGCTCCGACTGGTAGCTGGCGAGGTAGTCGTTCACTGTGACCACGTGAACGCCCTTGCCAGACAAAGCATTGAGGTACGCCGGCAAGGTGGCCACGAGGGTCTTACCTTCACCGGTCTTCATCTCGGCGATGCTGCCGCTGTGGAGCGCCGCACCACCCATGAGCTGCACATCAAAGTGACGCAGGCCCAGCGTGCGCTTGGACGCCTCGCGTACCGCGGCAAAGGCCTCTGGCATCAAAGAGTCGAGCGACTCACCGTTCTCGTGACGTTCCTTGAACTCTGCGGTGAGTGCGCGAAGCTCGTCGTCGGTCATCTCTTCGTACGCTTCTTCAAACGCGTTGGTGAGAGTAACAACGCGCTGCAAACGGCGTAGTTGCCGCCCCTCACCCATCCGGATGATGCGATCTAGAACTGCCACGTGGTGCTCCACCTTCCCTGCCAGGGCCTTCACTATCCTAGGCGGTCAGTGAATTGACTCTGGTTCGTCTCGCTGTGGGCGCAACAGAACTACTGCGCCTCCCAACACGATGCCACCCACAATCGCCGCCCAACCCAGGGTTTCGCTGAGGATCAGAACACCCAACACCGCGGCCACGAGCGGTTCGAGTAGCACCACTATCGTGGCAACGAACGGCGGCACCGTCCTGAGCCCGTTGAGATAGAAAATGTAAGCGAGAGCCGTGATGGCCACACCCAACACGATGGCCAAGCCCCAGCCGTAGGCATCGGAGGGAGCGCCGATGCCCTGCACCGCGGCAAACGGTACGAGCATCAATCCGCCGGCAGCAAAAGCGATGCCGGTCAGCGGCACGGGCGTCAGCCCTGGTAGCGGCACCCTGTTGATGACGGTGATGGCGGCGAACGATGCGCCACAACCCAAGGCAAGCAAGGCTCCCACCAGACCGTTGCGCCCCACATCCAAGGAACCTGACAGCAAGAGCACGAGACCCGCGAGCGCGATGATCAGTGCCAACAAGGTCCGGGCACGCGGCTTCTCGCCCCGCACTAGCCAGTCGTACAGCGCGACAAAGACCGGCGCGGAGCCAATGGCAATCAACGTGGTGAGACCTACGGAGGCGAGAGTGAGCGCAGTGAAGAGCAAGCCTTCAAACACTGCGGTAAGCGCGCCAGTGGCGAGCGCCCGCACCCACATGGCACGCGTGAACGAGCGCAGGTTCAACTTGCGCACGGCGGCGAGGAAACCCACCAACGCCACACCAGCGATGAGCATGCGCCACATCGCGACCGACAGCGGCTCTATACCGGTGTGGCGCACGAGCAGCACGCCCATGACTCCACCGCCGCCCCACAGGACGCCAGCGAGGATGACGAAGATGAAGTCGCGGGTACGCATCAGCAAAGCCTAAGCGGCAGTGGCACCAGTCCTAGAACCGGTGTGACCAACACCGCCATGCGTACCCGCGACTGGAGGACTTATGCGGTCTCGCGCTGCGCGGACTCGGCGGCGGGGGCCTCGGCAGGCTCCAAGTGGATCACACCGTAGGTCCACCCACGCCGGCGATAGACGGCGCTAGGCAGCCCGCTGTCTGAATCGAGGAACAAGTAGAAGTCATGTCCCACGAGTTCCATCTCATCGATGGCTTCCGGCACTGTCATCGGCACAGCCGAGTGGCGCTTGGAGCGGATCGAGATGGGGGTGCCGTCAAGAGGCACTTCCACCACCGAGCCCTCAGGAGCACCCTCCCAGGTCTCGACATTCTCAGCTCCTGCGCCGGCGAGTTCGTCAGGAAGGCGCGTGGGTACTGCGTGTAGGCCCACCTTGCCTTGGTGGCGACGTGCCTTGCGTTCGTGGAGTTTGCGCAAGCGCTCCACCACTTTGGCCGTGGCCAGTTCCAGCGCGGCCACACGGTCATTTGCCGATGCTTCTGCACGGATCACGCTGCGGTCGTGCAGAGTGATCTCCACTCGCTCGGTGTCACCGACAAGGCGCGGGTTGCGTTCGTGAACCACGTGGACTTCCGCGCGCGTTGCCTTGGGAGCAAGCGCTTGGATCTTGTCCATCTTGTCCAGGATCTTGGTGCGCAAGTCGTCCGAAACCTTGGTGTGACGACCAACAATCGCGATGTCCATGACGGTTCACTCCTTAGGGGATGGCCCGCCTCTGGCGGGCGCAGGTGAGAAAAGCGTTCGGGTCGCGTAGCCCCGGATCCGCTGGGTCACCTCCTCACTTCAGGAAGTGGCGCTGGTGCCATTGACTTCACCCTAGCCCCGTCCTGGCGGGCCCGCCAATGGGGTGTGATGAAGTCGCCGCAACACGCACAGAGGGTTCTCTTGCCGATGCCAAAACCAGCGCTCCCACCACCGGCGTCAGCGCGTGGTGGAGTTGTTTGGCACATGCCGCGATGGTGGCGCCCGTGGTCAAGACATCGTCCACTAGCAACACCGCACACCCCTGGGGCAGCGCACGCCTGCGGTGCACCGAAACTCCCATTCGCTGCCAGCGCTCACTCGCGCTCAGCCCGCGTTGCTCGCCTCGTCCCAACGCCAGCGCGTCCACCACGTGCGCCTGAGTGCCCACCTTGCGGAGTGCGCCCGCTACTGCATGCGCCAAGACCACCGGCAGGTTTACTCCCCGTCGCCGTGTGCTTGCGGCGCGCGCTGGCGCAGGCACCACAGTGAGCAGCTCCGGCAGTACTGGGGCCACGTCAGTGGCTGCTCGCGCTGCCGCTTGGCCAAAGAACGCGTCCAAATCGCGCCGCCCCGCGTCCTTCCACGCGCCCACCATCCGATGGGCTGTGGATTCAAGCGGGGTGATGGACCATGCGGGAATCGATCCACTTGATCTCAACAACCGTGGCGCTGAGCTCTCGCAACGCAGCGGCGGTTCCCACCACACTGCGGCGCAATCGTCACACCAGCGCACGTCATCACGCCCGCACCCTGGGCAGTTCACAGGTACAAGGAGGCGCGCCATATCCGTGATGGCAGTGGCAAGCGGCGTCCACAGTGGGGTGTTGCGCACGCCGGTCGCCATGTCCTAAGCCTGGCTAGACCTGGGCTTGACCCGGCCACCTGGGCGGGGCATCGGGAAAAGAAAAGCGCGAATGCCCCCTGGGCACGACCATCCTGACCAAGCTCAGCCAGAGAATGCGATGTCCGTGACGCCTTCCTCGCGCCTGGCCCAACTGTTGGACGAGCGCACGTGCAGTTCTCCCGCTTCGGTGACCGCCACGAGCGTCCTGTCGCCGAAGCGCACGGAGAAAGAGCGCGCGCCACTCAAGGCAGAGACCTCGGCGGTGCGGCCACCCACGGTCGCTTGGAACACGTCACCGCCATCTTCACCAAGGATCAACAGGTTGGTCGTGTCGCTCCACACCACGTCAATGGACTGCCGCACGCTGGGCGCCAAGGCCAACGGTTCCCCCAGCGATATGGGCACTCCAGCCGAGTCGCGCACAATGGCAGTCACTTCCACAATTTGCTGATTGGAGGCACGCGAGAGGATTGCGAGCCGCGTGCCATCGCGGGAGACAGCAACAGCCTGGACCGACCGACCCGTGAGCCACGGCGCTGGGATGTAGAGGTCGGTCTTCTCGTCTGGCGACAACGCCACCACAGTCCCGATGGACGTCTGCGCCGTGGTGAAGAGCCAGCCAAAACGGTCAAAGGAGGGCCCCACTAGCCCGGCTCCAGCCACCACCAAGTCCGCATCTAGCTCCACGTCCGGCACTTCAGCGGCCGGGTCGTAGGGAACAAAGGTGACCCGGCGGCTTGGAGCATCGGTGAGCCACACGCCTTCTGCTGTGGCATACGCGGCATGCGCCCCGTCGTAGGACATGGCAAGGTTGCGCGCGTCTTGAGGCATAGCTCCCGCACCCGCGCTCGTCACAGCCAGCGCCGTGCCGTCCCACAAGCCAAACCTGCGCTCGGCGACCACGGCCGCAGCCTCTCCCGGGATGGGCGCTGGGCCCAATTGCGGCTGTTCCAAGGCGGTGAGCGCCACACCACCCACGGTGGTCTCCACGCGTGAGACGGACGGCAACTGCCCCAGCGTCATGACCATCTGCTCTGCGGCCAGAGCGCGCTGGTCCGCGGTGCCAGCGGACCCCGCCGCAAGAGACACATGCGCCACACCGTCCGTCACCACCACCGCCTCCACCGCGAGCGAAGACGTCGGTGGAAAACCGGTGACGACGGCATCGGCAAGCCACGGTGAAGGTCCAGCAATCAACTCGCGCGCGGCCACGGTGGCGATCTGGTCGTTGTTGGCGAACCACCGCACTTCAGGCGCCGCCACGGACAAGTCAGTGGTGGCAAAGACTAGCGAGATGGGCTTGAAGTACCGCACAAAGTTGGCCTCGGAAATGATGATGCCGTTGTCGAGCGCGGAGATGCGGTACTCGCCGTTCTGGTCCGCAGTGACCGTGAACTCCAGAACTTGGCGCACCTCCGGTGCACTCTCGGTCATCACCCCTGAAACGTCCACCACCGCAGCGATGGGCAGGCTGTACGTGACGACGCCTGAATCTTCATCCGGAGTGAGCGTGGCTTGGCGCGAGTCAAAGACAGTGACCTTCTCCAGTGGCTCCCAGTTCACCGCGGCGTCACCGCTGAGAAACTCCCTCGCAGTGTCAAAACCCGTGACAGCTCCACCGGCCGAGGCCGTAAGGAAGCCCTGGACGATCGACAGCGGTGAGTCTCCAGGTTGCGGTCCCTGCAAGATGGGCAACACCGGTTCAGGAGTGGCAATGCCGCCGTCAGCCGCGCGCACCGGTCCCGTGGTCGGAATACCTTGGCAGCCCGCGAGCACGAGCACCGCGAGCACGGTCGCAACCAGACGAATGCGCGCGGTCATCGTGAACCCCCTTGGGTGCCAAGCTCCACTACATCACCGAGTTCCAAGAAGTCATCAGGCTGCATGGCCAGTGGCAACGGCGGCCGGATGCCCAATCCCCGCGAGGTGCGCGGCAACAAAAGCCTGAAACTCGCTCCCTCACCTGGCTCGCCCCACGCCTCCAATGCGCCTTCGTGCAACTGGGCGTCTTCCCTCGCGATCGCCAGACCTAAGCCCGTGCCACCCATGGTGCGCGCGCGGGCAGGATCGGCGCGCCAGAACCTGTCGAACACTCGCTCCACTTGCGCCGCTGACAGCCCTACGCCGTAATCACGCACCACCACCCCCACGGTGCGGCCTGTGGAGGCCACCCCAATGTCCACGGGTTTGCCTTGAGCATGCTCGATGGCGTTGGCAAGCAAGTTGCGGATAATCCGGCTCACGCGCGGGCGGTCCATGGATGCCACGTGGTCGCCGGGTGCGATCCACAGCCGCAACTCCACACCCACGCCCTTCGCGGGGTAGGCCATTCCTTCGGCTTGGTCGCGCACGATGTCCGCGAGATCATGCTCTTCAAAGTCCAGTTGTGCCGCACCTGCGTCAATTCGCGAAATCTCCAGCAAGTCAGCCAGTAGCGCCTCAAAGCGGTCAAGTTGGTTGCCCAAGAGTTCCGCAGACCTGGCCACCTCAGGAGGGAAGGCGTCCCTGGCGTCGAACAATACGTCCGATGCCATCCGGATAGTCGTGAGGGGCGTCCGCAGTTCGTGGGAGACGTCGCTCACAAAACGTCGTTGAAGACGCGAGAGTCCCTCCATGCGAGTGATCTGACGCTGGAGGGATTCGGCCATCTCGTTGAAGGTGGTCGCCAAGGTGGCCATCTCGTCATTGCCCTTGACATTCATGCGTTCGGTAAGTTTGCCCTCCGCCAGCCGGGCTGCCACTTGAGCGGCATTGCGCACCGGGCGCACCGCTTGGGAAGTGACGAACCACGTCATGAACAACACGAGCGCCACGAGCGCGCCGGCACCTAATGCGAGCACGCGCAAGATGAGGTCAAGAGTGTCTTGCTCTGCCTCGAGGGAGTACACAAAGTACAACTCATAGGCACCGGCATTGCGGACGTCTAGAGGCGCACCCACCACCACCGCGGGCGGGCCCTCAGGCAAGCGGGCGTTTTGCCAGAACTGACCACCTTCCGGTTCCACGGCATCGCGCATCTCAGGGGTAATGAGCGTGACTAGGCGCGGGTCAGAGGTGCCCGTGAGGATGGGCACTCCTGATTCATTGGAGGGGTCACGCAGTAGCACGAGGCCGCGGCTATCGCCACCCACGAGACCCAAGGACTCCAACACGTCGTTGACGAGTTGCTGGTAGTCACCGGGAGTCTCGGCAGGCGAGGCGTCCACGCGGTCTTGCGCAGCAGCTACGTCTCGCGCGGCCTCGGCGAGAATGCGTTCCACGCGCTTGTCCACCAAGCCGTCACGGATCTCACTCGTGACGTATGCGCCAAGGGCTGCCACTGCGGATAGTCCCACCACCAAGGTGGAACTCACCACGCGCAGACTGAGGGAGCGTGTCCACCACAGCCACGCTCGCCGAGCTGGCGCGAGGATTGCGAGGCCCACCGCGCGCGGGCCTGCCATCACGAGGTGGTGCCCGCCTTGTATCCGACGCCGCGCACCGTCACCACGATCTCCGGGTTCTCAGGATCCCTCTCGATCTTGGCGCGCAAGCGCTGCACATGAACGTTGACAAGCCGGGTGTCAGCAGCGTGGCGGTATCCCCACACGTCTTCCAGCAAGACTTCACGAGAGAAGACTTGGCCAGGAGATCGCGCCAAGGTGACCAGTACGTCGAACTCCAAAGGCGTCAACTGAATGACCTCACCGTTGCGGGTGACGCGGTGACCGGTGACGTCAATCTCAAGATCAGCAATACGTACCACCGCCGGTACTGCATTGTCGTTGCGGCGCAAGCGCGCACGCACGCGCGCAATGAGCTCACGCGGCTTGAAGGGCTTGGGAATGTAGTCATCCGCGCCGGATTCAAGTCCCAGCACCACATCCACCGTGTCCGACTTAGCCGTGAGCATGATGATGGGCACACCCGACTCTGCGCGAAGCTCCCGGCAGATGTCGATGCCCGACTTGCCCGGGAGCATGAGGTCCAGCAAGACCACGTCAGGGCTCTCCTCGCGGAACACCTGCAAGGCCCTATCACCGTGGTCACAGAACACGGGTTCAAAACCGTCGCCTCTCAAGACGATGCCGGTCATCTCAGCCACCGCGGGATCGTCGTCGACCACCAGGATCTTTGCTGTCATATGGCCATGATGCCACGGCCACCCAAGGCGCCCGCGATGAGTACTGGATGCGTGGCAAGATGGGCGCGAGAAGGGGAGGCAGTGTGGACCAGGTTTCAGGCACCAATAATGAGTGGGCTGCGCCCGGCGCCGCCGAGCCGACTGCACCCGCGCCGCCTACCACTGCAAGCCCGGGAGCGTCTATTCCGCCGCCGCCTACGCCTTCAACCGCGTCTCAGCCCCACGTAGTGACACCCCACCACGCGGCACCTCTGACGTATCGCTCGTGGCAGCCGGGCATCGTCGCTTTGCGTCCGCTGAATTTCGGTGACTTCCTCACGGTGCCGTTCAAGGCGTTCAGGTTCAACCGCGCGGTGACGGTGGGTGGGCCCACGCTCTTCACCTTGCTCAGCGCCGCAGCCACCGTCGTTGCCGGATGGTTGCTCTTCAATGACCCACAACTGGGCTTTACCGACTTCAACCCCAACCCCCGGGGGATCGAAGTCACCACCGTGATCGCGCTCATTGTGGCGGCGCTGTCATGGTTTGCGACTGACATGTTTGCCACCGCCATTGTGTTGCCAGGCATTGCCAGGGCGGTGCTGGGGGAGAAGATCACGTTGGGTCAAGCATGGAAGACCTTGGTGCCTCGCATTCCCCAGCTTCTGCTCCTGTACTTGATCGTGGGTGCGGGGACCTTGGTGGTGAGCGCCATCGCGCTGTTGCCAACGATCCTCGGCATCACTCAAGACAATGGCGCGCTGATGGTGTTTGGGTGGTTCTTGTACTTCCTTTTCTTGGTGCCGCTCGCAATGCTCCTCGGCGTGTACCTGCCGGCCGTGCGTGGCGCGCTGGTATTGGAGAGGGTCCCCGCCGTTGCGGCCCTGCGCCGCGGCATCCACCTCATGAAGAAGCGCTTCTGGTGGACCGTGCTGATTCTCTTTGTATGCGTGGCCATCCTGGGTGTGGTGACGCAGATTGTGCAGACCGCTGCACAGTTCGCGTGGTTTATCGTCATCGCCGCTGCCCCCGACGACGGTCTAGTGATGGCCATTGGATTCGCCTCCAGCTACGGCTTGAGCCTTGTGCTGGCCAACATCATCACGTACGCATTCTTGGGCTCGGTGTACTCCTTGCTCTACATCGACGGCCGCATGCGCCGTGAAGGTTTTGAAGTGGAACTTGCACGTGCCGCTGAGGCCCGTCACCAGCCGTCCAGCGTGGTGGTGGGCTAACGCATGCGCCTGACCCCGCCCGTTGACATTCCTCTTGAGCCCGATGCTGATATCGCGCGCCATTGGCTAGAAGAGGAACTGTCCAAGGCCAAGTATCAGGAGCGCCCCGCCGGGTGGTTCCAACGCCTTCAAGAGTGGGTAGGCGACGTCCTCAATCGCCTCTTTTCCGTGGGCGAAGGCGCTGGTGGCTTTGGCGTCAATGGCGGAGTGGCCGTGGGAATCCTCATCGCCGTTGCGGCGATCGTGGTTCTCGTACTGGTCTTGGGTCCGCTGCGTCGGTCCCGCACGCGCCGCACATCGGCCGCGGTCTTCGAAGACGACGACCGCGAAGCAGTGGACATCCGCGCCGCTGCGGTGGCCGCTGCCGCTCGTGGCGAGTGGACGCTCGCCGTGCTAGAGCGCTTCCGTGGAATCGTGAGGTCGGTTGAAGAGCGCGGCCTCATCTCCGTGGTGCCCGGGATGACTGCCGACGAGTTCGCACACGCAGTGGGAGAACGGCTTCCTGCACAGCGCTTGGACCTCGCGAGTTGCGCCGACATCTTTGACGGGGTGCGTTACGGTCACCACGCGGCCTCTCACGAGCTGTACGAGTTCGTGGCGAGAGTGGACGATGCCGTCATGGGCGCTCGCGCGGAGGTCCGCTCGTGACCGCCACCACCACCACCGGGTACGCACGCGCCGAACGGGCCCCAAGCGTGGGCACGCAGTTGCGACGTTCTCGACTCTTGCTCGCACTCGCGGGATTGTTCGTCGTGATCGTGGTCATCATCTACGTCACTGGTTCAGAAGAGAACTCCACTCCTTTGTCCACCCATAACCCAGGACCGGTGGGTGCCATGGCGGTGGCCGAGGTGGCGCGCGCTCAAGGCCTTGACTTGCGCGAGATCGACTCCCTGAGTAGGGCACGCATCTCCCAGCCGGCTACCACCACGTTGGTCATTGCCGATGGTGGCTACTTGCAGTCATTCCAGGCGCAATCCGTAGTGGACTACCCGGGCGACATCGTGGTGATCGGGTGGGGCGATGCCATCGCGAGCGCTCTTGGCATGGACCTCTCCTCGGTGTACGGAGACAGTGAAGTCGTCTATGCGGGATGCACCGACGCAGACGCGAGTGCCGCTGGAGCGATCACCTCAGACGGCCAACGCTTGAGTGGAGAGCTCACCTCAGGCGCCACCGCGTGCTTTGAATCGCCTGCGGGTGGTTATGGCTACGTGGTCATCCCCCACGGCAACTTCACCGTCACTCTCATTGCCGACGCCTCCATCGCCATCAATGACGAAGTCGCCAACGAAGGCAACGCCGCCTTGGTGTTGCGCGCCATCGGCAAGCACGAGCATGCGGTCTGGTACGTGGGATCGTTCTACGACTCCTCTACCTTGACCTGGACCCAACCCAGCGACGGCGGCACCTCGGGACCCGGCGGACCCGGAGGGCCTGGAAGCAGTCCGGTTGGCGGTAGCCCCGACTTCCTGCCCCCTGGCACTGGCAATGCTCTCTATGGACTCGGCGTGGCGCTCATCGCGGTAGCGCTGTGGCGTGCCCGACGCTTTGGCGCCTTAGTCACCGAACCGCTACCCGTCGTGATCCGCGCCTCCGAGGCCACGCGTGGTCGGGCCCGCATGTATCGCGCTGCCAGGGCGTATGGGCGCTCTGGGGCTTCGCTTCGCGCCGCAGCCGCCACTCGCATCGGCCGACGCTTGGGTGTCTCCCGCTACGAAGGCAAGGACGCTCTGCTGGTCTCCACGGCCCGCGCCACGGGACGCAACATCCGTGATCTTGAGAACTTGCTCTACGGGCCCGCGCCCACGGACGAATCAGCCATGATTGACCTGGCGCTTGCGCTGGACCAACTCGAAAGTGAGGTACACCGACTGTGACCGAGAATCCTCCTCCCGTCCCGGACGCTCGATTAAGCCCTGAACCTCAGGAATCGGTCGCGGACAACGCATCGACCACCCCAGCGCCCGCCGCGGAGGCTCCCCCGTCCCCCGCGCGCGACGCCCTTGCAGCGATCCGCACCGAGGTAGGCAAGGCAGTGGTGGGCCAAGACCGTGCCGTGACCGGCTTGGTTATCGCGCTGCTGTGCAACGGCCACGTGCTCTTGGAAGGCGTGCCGGGAGTGGCCAAGACTCTCCTGGTGCGTACCTTGGCGCACTCCCTGGGACTCGACTTCTCACGCGTCCAGTTCACGCCGGACCTCATGCCCGGCGACATCACCGGTTCACTCGTGTACGACGCGAAGACCGCTGCCTTCTCCTTCCGCGAAGGTCCCGTATTCACCAACCTCATGCTCGCCGACGAGATCAACCGCACCCCTCCCAAGACCCAGAGTTCACTTCTCGAGTCCATGGAAGAGCGCCAAGTGACGGTGGACGGCCAATCACGTCCGTTGCCCTCGCCGTTCCTCGTGATCGCCACTCAAAACCCCATCGAGTACGAAGGCACCTACCCCTTGCCGGAAGCACAACTCGACCGCTTCATGCTCAAGATCCCTATGGGGCTGCCAGAGCGAGACGCGGAGTCCGAGATCCTGCGCCGGCACGCCAACGGCTTCTCGCCGCGCGATCTGGACGCAGCCGGGGTGCGGCCTGTGGCATCGGCAAAGGACCTTGAGGCCGGCCGCGCAGAGATTGCCAAGGTAGAAATCTCTGACGATGTCATCGGCTACGTGGTGGATGTCTGCCGCGCTACTCGAGAGGCGCCGTCCGTAGCGTTGGGTGTCTCTCCACGTGGCGCCACCGCGTTGCTCGCTACGGCGCGCGCGTGGGCATGGATGCGCGGCCGCACTTTTGTCTCCCCCGACGACGTGAAGGCTCTGGCGGCGTGGACTTTGTCCCACCGCATGCAATTGCGTCCCGAGGCCCAGCTGGAGGGCGTCACTACCGACGCCGTCTTGGCTACCGTCCTCGCCACGGTCCCAGTGCCCCGCTAGTCACATGTACATCACCGGTTGGACGGCCGCACTGGCGCTTCTCGGCGCCATCCCGTCCTTCATGCTCCAGAGCCGCGCTGTGGCCTGGTGGTGGTTGCTTGGCGTGCTCGCTCTGGCGGTGCTCGATGCGCTGCTCGCGTCCTCGGTACGGTCACTGGGCGTGCGGCGCTGGGTTCCCGGGTCAGTGCGTCTCACCGAGAGCACTGAATCAACCTTGGAACTGGTGAACGTCTCCGAACGCAATGTCAGGGGCGCGGTGCGCGATGCGTGGACGCCCAGCGCTGGTCCGGGAGCCAATCGTCACAGGTTCTCGCTGCGTCCTGGAGACGTGGCCAGGCGCATCACCCCGTTACGCCCCACGCGCCGCGGTGACCGCAACGGCGCGGCCGTCACTGTGCGCACCGAGGGTCCGTTGCGCCTTGCTGGACGACAGAAGTCAATTCAGGTGCCCACCACCTTGCGTGTGCTTCCGGAGTTCGCTTCTCGCAAGCACTTGCCGGCCCGCTTGGCGCGCTTGCGCGAGATGGACGGCCTCAGCCCCGTGCTTCTTCGCGGCGCCGGCAGTGAGTTCGATAGCTTGCGCGAATACGTCATCGGCGACGACGTGCGCACCATTGATTGGCGCGCGACCGCTCGCCGTGCCGACGTGGTGGTTCGCACCTACCGACCGGAGCGAGACAGGCGAGTGTTCATCGTGGTGGACACCGCTCGGTTGTCAGCAGTGCGCGTGGGCAACGCACCCCGCCTTGAAGCGTCGATTGAGGCCGCACTGCTGCTGACGGCCCTGGCCAGTCGGGCTGGTGACCGCGTCTTTGTCACCGCCTTTGACCGTGTGGAGCGAGCACGCGCCATGGGCTCCACTGGAGCCGCCATCATGCCTTCGGTGGCCTCGGCGCTTGCAGTCATTGAACCCTCCCTCGTGGAACTCGACTGGGCCGGGGTGACGCGACTGGTACGTGATCGTCTCTCACAGAGGTCGCTCATTGTGCTACTTACCACGGTGGATGCCGCGATGATCGATGGCGGGGGCTTACGCGCCGTGGCCGCGCTTCAGGCCGACCATCAAGTGCTCGTGGCCTCCGTAGACGATCCTGACGTGGATGAGATGCTCATGGGCCGCTCCAGCGCTGAGGAGGTTTACACCGCCGCCGCGGCCGCTCGCGGGATCATCGAACGTGAGGCAGTGGAGACACGGTTACGCCAAGGCGGGGCTGAAGTGGTCACGGCTCTGCCCGACGACATCGCACCCGCTGTGGCCGACGCGTACTTGGCGCTCAAGGCATCGGGAAAGTTGTAGATGCGCGGGGACTATGCCGCGACGGGAGCCTGTTCCACGCGGAAGTCGGCGTCGTCGTCGCCCGATGCTCCAGCCCTCACCGCATTGCGGCCCGCCACAAACACGTAGACCCAGAAAGCCAAGAACGCCACTGAACCAATGGCAATCTTCACCGCCCAGGGCATGTGACTGGGCGTGACGTAACCCTCGATGAGTCCGGAGACGAACAGGGTGATGGCCAATCCAAGTGCCACGGAGAGAGCCACCCTGCCCTCTTCGCCTAGCGCCTGACCCCGCGTGCGGTGGCCAGGCACCACCATGGTCCAGAACAGGCGAATGCCCGCGCCTGCGGCAACGAACACGGCGCTCAGTTCCAGGAGGCCGTGAGGGATGATCAGCTGGAAGAAGATGTCCAGTTGATTGTGCTCAGCCATGATCGCCGCTGCCACACCCAACTGAATCACCGTGTTGTACATGAGGATGAGCGGAAAGATTCCTGTGATGCCAAAGGCGATGCACTGGGCAGCGAGCCACGCGTTGTTGGTCCACACTCGAGCCGAGAACGACGTGTTGTCGTACTCCGTGTAGTAGCTGGCAAACTCCTCCTGGGCAATCTGCGCGCGCGTTTCAGGTGAGCCCACCAACTCCAACGCCTCCGGCGAGTGAAGGGTGTGCTGAGCGCTGATGGCCGCCATCAGGATCACGGCGAGTGACACCCCGGCACCCCACCACCGCACGCGGTAGAAGGCGGCGGGCAAACTGCGTGTGAAGTAGCGCGTAAAGTCCGAGGTCCGCACATGGTGAGCACCCGTGAGCCATACGCGCGATTGCGCCAACAGGATGCTCAAGCGAGTGATGACCGCAGGGTCCGGAGCGGCAGAACGGACGGTGGAAAGGTCCGCGGCAGTGGACCTGTACAGCACGGTCATTTCATCTGCCTCTGCGCCAGTGCGCCTGCGCGAGCGAGCCAATTGTTGCAAGCGTTGCCAGCGCGGCTCCCTCACTGCTGCCAAGGCGTCAATGTCCACGTCGCTACGATGCCACATAGGAGGGCTACTGCATGAGCATCAACGACGACATCATCCTGGGCGAGGGTGTGGCGATCGACTCTGGCGCGGCGCCCGTGACATTGAGATTTGCGTCCGGCGCCATTGACGTCATCATCCTGCTGGTGGCCTTGTGGTTCTCGATTTTCGTGGCGAGCCCACTGCTCGATGTGCTCAATGGCGCCCTTCAAGGCGCGCTCGTGGTGGCCATCATCGTGTTCATCTTTGTGGTGTTGCCTGCCATGGTGGAGACCTTCACTCGCGGACTGAGCGTAGGCAAATTGGCGGTGGGCCTACGCGTGGTGCGCGACGACGGCGGTCCCATCACCGCACGTCACGCTTTTGGACGATCGCTCGTGGGCGTGCTTGAGATCTTCATGACATTTGGGCTCATTGCCATCACCACGTCCATGCTCTCGGAACGGGGCAAGCGAGTGGGCGACATTATGGTGGGCACCTTTGCCATGCGCACTCGCGGCGGACGCACCGTGCTTCCCCCCGTGGTGATGCCCTACTCCCTGCAGGAGTGGGCAAGCAACGCTGACATCACAAGGCTTCCCGACGGTCTAGCGCTTACCGCGCGGCTGTTCCTCAGCCGAGCACACGGCATGGAGGTCAATGCCCGCGCGCGCTTAGGGCAACGCGTCAGTGGCGATCTACTCAAGCACGTCTCTCCCCCGCCGCCTGGGGGCACTCACCCCGAGAACTTCATCGCAGCGGTGGTTGCTGCACGCCGGGACCGCGAATACGCGGTGGCCCTCACCATGGACGCGGCCAACCGGCGTGAGGCGGAGCGCTTGGCGCGCTTGCCTTACGACATTCCTGACGTAGAGAACTAAGTGGGTTCTTGAGGCACGCGCACCATCAGTAGCGGTAGTGCTCGCTCTTGAAAGGCCCTTCCACCGTGACGCCCAAGTAGTCGGCCTGATCCTTGGTGAGTTCCGTGAGACGCACTCCCAGGGAATCCAAGTGCAAGCGCGCCACCTTCTCGTCCAACTCCTTGGGCAAACGGTGCACGCCCAAGGGGTAGGCCTCGCGGTTGGTCCACAGCTCAATCTGCGCCAACACTTGGTTGGTAAAGGATGTGCTCATGACAAAGCTTGGGTGCCCCGTGGCGTTACCGAGGTTCATGAGGCGGCCTTCGCTCAACACGATGATGGAGTGGCCATCGGGGAACGTCCACTCATCTACCTGGGGCTTTACTGGTTCACGCTTGGCACCCGAGCGGGCAAGCGACGCAATGTCGATCTCATTGTCAAAGTGGCCCACATTGGCCACGATCGCCTTGCTCTTCATGGCGCTCATGTGCTCAAGGCGAATGATGTCCTTGTTGCCCGTGGTGGTGATGAAGAAGTCGGCCTTGGACACGTAGTCCTCCACGCGGGCCACTTCGTAGCCATCCATGGCCGCCTGAAGCGCGCAAATGGGGTCGATCTCGGTGACCACCACGCGCGCGCCCTGGCCGCGCAACGCCTCCGCCGCGCCCTTGCCCACATCTCCGTAGCCGCACACCACTGCCACCTTGCCACCAATGAGGACGTCCGTGGCGCGGTTGAGCCCGTCGGGAAGCGAGTGCCTGATGCCGTAGCGGTTGTCGAACTTTGACTTGGTGACGGAGTCGTTGACATTGATGGCGGGGAATAGCAGTTCTCCACGCGCGTGCATGTGGTCCAGTCGATGCACGCCAGTGGTGGTCTCCTCGCTTGCACCCACGATGCCGTGAGCCATGCGCGTGAAGCGCTGCGGATCTTGAGCGAGCGAGCGGCGCAATACCGTGCGCATCGCCTCGACCTCGGGGTTGTAGGCGGGGTCCTCTTCCTCGAGCGGCTCGGGCACCGATCCGCGTGCTTCCGCAGCCACGCCTTCGTGGACAAGCATCGTGGCGTCGCCGCCGTCGTCCAGGATCAGGTTGGGACCCTCGTGACCCTCCCACGTGAGAATGCGGTCGGTGTAGTCCCAGTACTCGGCCAGTGATTCACCCTTGACCGCAAAGACCGGCACGCCTGCAGGAGCCGAGAAGGTGCCGGGGCCAATGACCACGGCCGCCGCGGCATCGTCCTGAGTGGAGAAGATATTGCACGATGCCCAGCGCACCTGGGCACCGAGCGCCGTCAAGGTCTCAATCAACACCGCCGTCTGCACCGTCATATGGAGCGAGCCCGCAATGCGCGCGCCCTTGAGCGGCTGCGCTTGCCCGAACTCCTCGCGCAGAGCCATGAGCCCCGGCATCTCCACCTCGGCCAAGCGAATCTGATTGCGCCCTGCCTCGGCCAGTGCGAGGTCCGCTACTACGTGCTCGAAGGTCATGCTGTTCCTGCCCATTCCACGAGATAAGAAGCCACGTGAGGCTCCACGATGATTCCAAAGCTCGCGATGTGCGAGTGGGAGATGTCCAGCTGGACCTGGGGTTCGCTCGTGCCCGGCAGCGGCTCTACCGTATTCGCCGTGACGATGCGCGCCCCTTGACGCGGGATCCGAATCGCGGGGCTAGTGCCCTCGGTGTAGTTGAGCGCAAGGACGTCTCGAGACGTGATGGTGAAAGTCATGGGTGCTCCCGACGTGTGCATCCCTTTCCATGTGGAGCCCAAGGCCTCGCCCTCTTCCAGTCCCAGCAGCGCAGGAAGATCAAACTCAGCCTCTTCCTCGAGTCGTGTCGCCTTTTGCGAAGCGCGGATGCCCCACCTGATGAACAGCGATAACGCAATGAATATCGCGACGGGGATGATCGTCTGCATCACCATCGTGCCCAGGTCGGACGCAGCGCTATCCATGGTCGGAACTATCAGCGCTCGCCTTCTTGCCCGCCGGCGTACGGCCCTCGCCCTCGCGGCGAACATCGGGCTCAAGGAAAATGAGCCTCACAGCAGGGACCGCGGCGCGAATCGTTGCCTCGGCGCGGTTGGTCTGCTCCGAGAGCTCCGCAAGGGTAAGCGTGGGCGAAGCGCCCACCTTGGCGGTGACGAGGATGTCCTCGGGTCCCAAGTGCAAAGTGCGCATGTGAATCACGTCGTTGTAGCCCTCGGATGCGAGCGCCGCGCGAATCGCCTCAATGTCCTCCGGATTGGCGGCCTCTCCCATGAGCATGGACTTGGTCTCCTTGCCCAGCACAAAGGCGATAGTGCACAGCAAGATGCCGATCATTGCGGCTCCAAGGGCATCCCAGCGGCCGTCGTGAGTGATGAGCGTCATGCTCACGCCAAACAGGGCAAAGACAAGGCCCAAGAGTGCGCCCAAGTCTTCCAATAAGATCACGGGCAGTTCAGGGGCTTTGTGGCGCTGGATGAAGCGACGCCACGTCAGTCCGCGGCGCACTTTGTTGGACTCCACGATGGCCGTGCGGAACGACCATGATTCAAGGCCGATCGCCACCACCAGAACCGCCACCGGCACCCAATGCCAGGACTCAATGGGGTGCGGCTCAGAGAACTTGTGCCATGCCTCGTACAACGCGAAGAGTCCACCCACCGTGAAGAGCACGATGGCCACGAGGAACGCGTAGTAATAGCGGTCACGCGAGAAGCCAAAGGGATGCTCAGGCGTGGCGTCTCGGCGTGCGCGCTTGGCACCCACAAGGAGGAGCACCTGGTTTCCGGAGTCTGCGAGGGAGTGGATACCCTCCGCAAGCATCGACGAAGCGCCCGTCAAGGCAAAGGCGATGAACTTGGTGACGGCTATACCGCAGTTGGCAATGAGCGCCGCGAGAACTGCCTTGGTTCCATGTTCAGCGCCGTGTCCGTGCCCAGACTCGGAGACTTCGTGTGCCACTAGCCCTCCCTGATGACTGCGAGCACGTGGTCCCGCACGCGTTCCATGATGTCCGGCGTGGCCGCCTCTACGTTGAGCCGCAAAAGGGGCTCAGTATTGGACGGGCGCACGTTGAACCACCACTTCTCGTCCTGGCCATCCCAGTGTGACACCGTGAGCCCGTCAAAGTCATCGCTCTGCACTCCGTCTTTGACAAACGCCTCTCGCACCCTGGCCGTGGCAGCCGCCGCATCGCTCACGGTGGAGTTGATTTCGCCCGATGCCGCGTAGGGGTCGTGCGAAGCAAGAATTTCGCTGAGCGGAGCTTCCTGGGATCCCAGGGCCGCAAGCACATGCATGGCGGCGAGCATTCCTGAGTCGGCAAACCAGAAGTCACGGAAGTAGAAGTGGGCGCTGTGCTCGCCACCAAAGATCGCGTCCATCTCGGCCATCTGGGCTTTGATGTAGCTGTGGCCTACGCGCGCCTTCACGGTCTTGGCATGCACTGCCTGCAACTGCTCGGGCACCGCGCGCGAGGAAATGAGGTTGTAGATCACGGTAGGTGTGCGTCCGGAGCGGCGGTCGCGTTCGGCCTCCCGCAGCCCCACCAGGCAGGTGATGGCCGAAGGGCTCACCACCGCGCCGGTCTCGTCCACTACAAAGCACCTGTCGGCATCGCCATCAAAGGCCAAGCCGATGTCGGCTCCGTGCTCCACCACGGCCGCCTGCAGGTCCCGCAAGTTCTCAGTGTCGAGAGGATTGGGCTCGTGATTGGGGAAGGTGCCGTCAAGTTCGAAGTACATCGGCACAATGTCCAGCGGCAGCGCGGGCAAGCCTGCCTCGGTTCCTAGCACCGCAGGCACCGTGTGCCCCGCCATGGCGTTAGCGGCGTCCACCACCACCTTGAGGGGCCGGATCCCATCCAGGGGCACAAGCATCCGCAAGAAGCGGCCGTAGTCCGCCAACGTGACGCGGTCTTCTACGCTCCCCGGGGCATCGGCCGTGGGGAAACCGTCCACGAGGTAGCGAGAGGCAAGGTCACGCACCTCACCCAAGCCCGTGTTCTCGCCCACGGCACGTGCCTTGGAGCGGCACAGTTTCATGCCGTTGTACGCGGCCGGGTTGTGGCTCGCAGTGACCATCACGCCAGGCATGTCCAGCGAGCCCGATGCGTGGTACAGCCCATCCGTGGAGCACAGACCTATGCGCACCACGTTCACGCCGCGCGCGGTGAGACCCTCAACCACGGCTTGAGCCAACCCCGGACCGGAGTCGCGCATGTCGTGACCGATGGCCACGTGAGACTCGCCGTCCGGGATCACCACGGCGTCGGCAAAGGCCGCACCGATGGCTCGCGCCACGTCTTGAGTGAGGTTCTCACCCACAATGCCGCGGATGTCGTACGACTTGATGAGGCCTGTCAGGTCTGGGTAGGTCACCGGGAAAGCCTAGCGGCGCCGCAGAGGTGTCAGGCCTCGCTCGAGACCACCCGCAAGTGACCACGCCTGGGTTCGGAAGCAAGGGGGGCAGGAGGTTGCTGAGTGAGCGCTACCGCGGGCTTGCCTGCCTCGCGCACGGCGCGGGCCAAGGCGTCGAGGTCGTCGGGCGAGGGGCCCATGTCCACGAACTCTTGGTGGATGTGAAGCACATCCCAGCCGCGCGGCGCGGTGAAGCGCTCGGCGTGGAAGGCACAGATGTCGTACGAGTGAGGCTCGGCCAGTTCCGCGAGCTGACCCACCACCACCATCTGATCCGCATAGACGTAAGTCAGGGTGGCAGCCGCTGGGCGGGTGCACGCCGTCTTGGTGCATTGACGTTGGGCCATCACAGAGGGGACGCTACCCGCGGCTCGCGCCCGCTGAGCGGCACCACGCCGGATGGCCACCTAACCTTGACCTATGGCGCCACGCGACACCCACGGACGCGGGCTTCGCCGCCCCCTTTTCCCACCTGGTAGCCCTGGCTATCGCACTCGGGCGGAGACTTTTGACGAGGTTGTGATCGACGCCTCGGAGAGGCTTCAGCGCATGTGGGGCCACTCGTGGGGCAAGCTTGAGTTTGGGGTTGAAGACATTCCTCCCTCGGAGCCGGCGCCGTGGGAGCGCGGCGTGCCGCTGGGGAGGCTCTTCCCGGGCGAGTACGGCGCTCCTACGCGCATCGTCGTCTACCGCAGGCCCATTGAGCAACGTGCCGGCGCGGAAGACTTGCCTCACTTGGTGCGGGACGTGCTCGCCGAACACGTGGCTCACGTACTGGGCCGCAGTCCCGACGAAGTAGACCCTGAATACGGAACGGGGCTATAGCCCCACGCCGGAGGTGCGCCGGGCTCAGCGGGCCGAGAAGTACGGCACTGCTCGCACCGCTACCTCAAGGTCCGCCCTGTCGGTGTTGACCGGCATGACGGCGGCAATGAACGTCTCCTCCTCATTGGAGAGCTCCACCACCCACGCCAAACGGCCGGTGGCGAGGATCTCCGTTCCCGGTGCCGCGTCGACGGGTACTCGTTGGACCGTGCGCGCCGGAATGGTGACGCGGGCCACTACCGCGCCGTTGACGTCAGTGAACGTCGCTGTGGTGGTGACCGGTGAATACACGGCGATGGTGGCGCCGACCATGGGCACCACCGCGTGCAAAGTGGACTCTTGAGATTCGTCGACCCCTGCCACCCAACGGTGGTCCGCGGCCACATCGCCTTCCAGGCCCTCCTCAGGTTGCCATGTCACCACGGTGCGGGCGGCGGCCAGCACGGGTTTGTCCGACGTGATCTCCAGGGCGCCCAACTCGTTAATGGGCACCGTCACGTCCGTCACCACGCCGGGCTCCAAGTCCAGCCTGCGCGCTCCTGACCACGCCTGGATGCCGTCTTCCGTCACTAGCGTCACAGAGACGGCCGCCCCTTCGGGAGCCATCAACCTCAACTGCGCGGTGGAGCCCTCAGTTTCCGACCCCACCGAGGGGATCACGTGGCGCGTGAGTGGCTGCGTAGCCGCCACCCAGTCGCTGCCTGCAGGTTGGAAGCCGTCCAACCGCGAGTCCTGCATGGTCACCATCAGGCCCGGGCCCGTAGACACCACGTGCACCGCGAGGGTGCGCAGTTCAGCGGCCACACCCTCCACCAAGCGTTGCTCTTGGGAACGCGCGGGAACGGCGACCACAAACGGTTCCCCCACTTGTCCTAGCGGACCGTAGAGAGTCACGGTCGCTTGGGCCGGTGCCCCGGCGGGGTTGGTGAATACCAGGCGCGCACTGGAGCCAAGGGACGTGGATCCACCCACCAGCCAGTCGTCAAAGCTCGCGGTGGTGCACGAGACCGCGGCCAGTCCCATGAGGTCACCGTCTCCCACGCGTTCCACGCTGGAGCCGATGACGCCTTGCCACGCGGTTCCCAGGTCTACCGGCACTGTCACGCCGCTACCCCATACGTTGAGTTCCTTGTCGTCTGTGGCGGCGGCCAAGTCCCCCGAGGCGCCAGCGTCACCCACAGGAACTCGTTGCGGTCCGGGGCAGGCCGCCGTAGCCGACGTGGGTGGCACTGTGAACTCTTGAGAGGTGGACGTAGGCAGCGTGGCCGGGCTCATCAGGAACATCGCGGCAATGGCGCTTGCAAGCGCCACGGTGAGGACCACGTAGGCGCGCTTCATGACACATGCTCCCTCAGTCCGCGCGCACCCAGTGGAATGGCACCCAGGAGCGCCCACAACGTGGCAGCGGCGCTCGCCCAAAACCACAAGCGATGAGCGTCGTCACGGTATTCGTAGTGCAACTCACCGCCGCCTGACGGCACCGCAAATGCTTGCCTGCCAAGGTCATCGGCGGTGGGCGTCAACTCCACCCCGTCCAGCCAGGCCCGCCACGCGGGATCAGCCTCGACGGCGATCACCAGCACGCCGCCATGGTCGCTGGGGAGGGTGACGCTTCCCCCGCCGTACGCGGAGTTCACCACCACCGTGCCTTCAGTGGTGGTGAGCCAGGCTCGGGCGATGGGCCCGGCCGATGCCGGGGTGCGCACCCTGTACGTGGTGCCACGCTCACTGCCGCCCACCAGGTCTAGGCCTGCATTGGCATCGAGCGCAGCTTTGACCCGGTCACTTCCTGGCGCCACCACCACAATGCCGACTCCCCACGACGCAAGCACACCCGTGTCCGCCTCGCCACCGGCCGCGAGCGCCGCCACCGTGGGTCCTAGTGCGGCAGAAGCACCATCCGTGTCGCCAGGGCGGACAAGAGGCGCTCCCTGGGGGTCTGCGAAGGCGCGTCCCGAGATGTACTCGGTGCCGTCGGTGGCGAGCACAGAGTAGTGCACATTGCCAGCCTCGTCTGCGCTGAGCACAAGCGCGCGCTGCCGGGCGGGGCTGTTGAGATCCAGCGGCACCGCCAACGGCAGCACATCCGGTGAGACATCCTGCGCGAGCCCGCGTTCGGCCTCGGGCCATGCGAGGAGCCCTGCGGGAGCAATCACCGCGAGCGCCGCCACCACCGCGCCAGTGGTCACGAGCGCTTTGCGCACGCGCGGTCGTGGGGGATCCATGGCGCGGCGCGCGTCATAAGCCACCGCCACTGCCGCGAGGAGGGCGACCACCATGAGCGAACTGCCGGGCCCCGGCCATCCTCTCAAGGCGCTCGCGCCCGTCACATCGGGCCATGCCACTACGGTGGCCTGACCCACTGCTGCGCCCACAACGCCAAGTGCCGCAACCGTCCATGCCAATACCACCGCGCGGTGCGCACGCGACACGACCACACCCACTACCGCGAGCGCAATCAGCACGAGCCCCGGCACGTACGACACTGCACCATAGGGCTGGAGCACTGGTGCCCAGCGTTCACCGCCCTCCGCACCGGCGAGTATCTGCCACGCCTCTAACGGGGCGAAGGAAGGGCTGGGTCCAGGCTCGCGCCACAGCACTGAGAGCCCGTCTGCGCCTTGGCGCGCCGCGGCTGCCAAGGCAGGTGCCGCGATCACGACGGACAAGATGGGGATGGTCCACACTCGCCACCGCGTACGGCCAGCAAATGCACCCACAATCACGATGCCCACCACGGCAGGAACGAGCAACGCGGGCGCGGCTGAGGTCACCACTCCCAGCGCAATAGCCCCGAGCAGGCCGGCGCTCGCAGAGGGTCGCCTGGCTCCCCCGCGCTCACGGACATCGGCAATAGCTTCGCTACGCGCCCAACCCGCGCCCCGAGCCAGTCCCCATGCAACCCATGGCAAGGCCACATGCGCAACCACCGCACCCACACGCGCATCGAGCGCCGCCGCCAGGAACAGCGGCCACAAGGCGTAGACAACCGCTCCTAGTGTGCGTAGCCACGGCACGCGCGTGGCAGCGCCCAACGCCCACCACGCGCCCACTCCGGCGGCCAGGGGTGCAAAACTCAACAGCAGGCCCACAGCGAGCCTGGAGTCACCCCACACGGCGGCCGCGGGCAAGAACAGTGACGCGAACGATCCGTCCAGCGCGGGGCTTCCCAACCCGACCTCGCTCCAGCCCGTGAGCACGCGCTGCCACAGCACCTCCCACGTCGTGTCAGTGGCGCCAGCCCCCGGTGCGGTGATCATGGCTCCCGAAAGCAACGCACTGATGTGCCGGGCGGTCACCGCAAAAGAGGCAAGGGTCGTCACGGTCGCCACGATCGCGAAGGATTGCACCGTGGCTCTCTTGCGCGCCGCGAGTTCCACTCGCTCCACGTCCGAGGGAGCACGTTCGGCGCGCCACTGCTCCCAGCCGCCCAATTCGCGTTCACGGACGTGACTGAACACCTCGCGGTACCCCGCAAGCAGTCGCTTCTCAGCACTGCGATCCACCGCAATGCGCGCACGCGCACGCCTGGACATGGCAATCCGCGGGGCGCTGCGTACCACCATGAACGGCACTGCGAGCTCGGCTGCCACCAATCCCGGGTGGTTCTGCATCACGCGAGTGAGGGCGCGCGCGACGGCGCTGGGCACGAGGAGCAACACCAAGAGCGGGATGGCCCACACGGGTGCCCAGGTCAAGGCGTGGTACCACTCACCTGCGCGCCGTTGCGCGTGAGTGGCTCGCTTGAGCCCACCGCCCGAGCGCCGGTCATACAGGGATTCCTGAGCGTGGCGGATCTTGGCGGTAGGCACCACCACCACGTCGTGGCCCCAGGCCCACACTCGCCTGCAGAACTCGACTGACTCACCGAATCCCCGATAGCCCTCGTCCAGCCCACCCAGCGCTTCCCACGCCACTCGAGAGACTAAGGCGCCCGCGAGCGAGACGGCCAAGACATCGTCCTTGTTGTCGTATTGCCCTTGGTTGATGTCGTCTTCAGCAGCCAGGCCCACTCGCCGCACGCCCCAGCGAGACACTGTGGTACCCACGTTTACCAGGCGCGACGGCTCGTCCCACCGCACGTGCATCGCGCCGATGACTGCGGCACGCGGACGTTTGCGAGCGGTGGCCTCAAGGCGGTGGAGGACGTCGGGGGCGGGGGCAGCATCGTCATGGAGGAGCCACAACAGCTCGTCTTCACCCTCAGCAGGGTGCTCAAAGAGGACTCGCGCGACGCCCTCGGCATAAGTGGAAGCGGGAGACCAGGTGACCTCGGCGTGAAGCGCAGGCGGAACATCGGGAGAATCCGCGTCCCCCAGGATGTGGAGGTGGAAGAAGTCGACCTTGGTGGTCTGCGCCCCGAGTGCCGCGAGTACCGCGGGCAAGCGGGGGGAACTTCCGTCGGTGACGAGCACCGCGCGGACTACGCGGGTGCCACTCACATCGGATCCGTGGGGGACAGCGTCCTAGACGGCGCGGCGCTTAAGTTTGCGGCGTTCGCGCTCCGAGAGCCCGCCCCAGATTCCGAATCGCTCGTCGTTAGCCAACGCGTACTCAAGGCACTCGGCACGGACATCACAGGACGTGCACACCTTCTTGGCCTCACGAGTCGATCCTCCCTTCTCAGGAAAGAACGCTTCAGGGTCCGTCTGTGCGCACAATGCGCGGTCTTGCCACGCGAGCGGCCCTTCAGCCGCAACCGAAAAGATGTCGACCACTGGTGCAAGGGTCGACGGAGAAGTTGCGTCCGAGGGCACTGAGCCTGTGTAGATATTCCACATAAGCCCCTCCTTTGCTCGACGCTGCGGCGCACACCGCTTGTAGGGGAATTACACCGTTGTAATCCTTTCGCGTCAAGTCGACGGTACTCCTCATACGGCACGCTTGCACGCTGGAACTACTACGTGCCACTAAACGTTGCGACGGAAGCAAGTGCACCAGGGGGCATTGGTCGTAGACTATGGGCGCCGTGCACGCAAGCTTGAGGAGTTATGCATGAGCCAGCCCGAATATCAGCGAGTCCGTCACGCCACGCGCGTTCCTAAGCGTCGTGGGTGGAGCATCCTGCTCGGAACGGTCGCCGCTGTTGCCGGATTTGGCCTGGTCTTTCCCATGACCTACGTACAGAGCATCGAAGCGCGCATTGAGAATTACGACCTCAATCCTCAGTTGGGTGACGACCGTCCCGCGCCTGCGCTTCCCCCGGAGGACGGCGCCAAGGGCCTCGCTCTGAACATCCTGTTGATGGGCTCTGACAGCCGCGACGGCGCCAACGAGTCGCTCGGTGGTTACGAGGGCGGTCAACGCAACGACACCACGATCATCATGCACATCTCCGCAGACAGGCAACGCGTTGAGATGCTTTCCATCCCGCGTGACTCCATGGTCAAGCTGGCCCAATGCACTCGCTCTGACGGCTCGGTCCAGAAGCCTTACACCGGCATGTTCAACGAAGCCTTCGCCAACGGAGGCAAGTACGGTTCCAAAGCCGACGCTGCGGTGTGCACCATCAAGACCGTCGAGGCGCTTACCAACATCCGAATTGACCACTGGGCAGTGGTGGACTTTGTGGGATTCGCGGCCATGGTAGACGCCGTGGAAGGGGTGCCCATGTGCATCCCCCATGACGTCTACGACCCGTACTCCGGCCTCGACTTGGTTGCAGGTCCCCAGGTACTTGACGGTGTGCAAGCGCTGCAGTTCGCCCGCGCGCGTCACGGCACTGGTTTCAGTGGCTCCGACCTTGACCGTATCGACCGTCAACAACAACTGCTCAAGAACCTTGCCCGCAAGGTGGTGGGCGCCGAGGTGCTCTTCAAGCCCACGAACCTCACCAACTTCATCAGTGCCACCGCGCAGACCATCGTGATGGACGAGCAACTCGCGAACATCGACGGCTACACCGCGGGCCTGGCATTCTCGTTGCGCAACTTTGACACTCGCACGGGCATGGTGATGGCAACGGTTCCGGTGAGGGGTTACGCCCCTGACCCCAACCGCGTTGAGTTCGCTCCGGCTGCCCAAGCCATCTTTGCCGCGATGGCCAACGACGAGCCCATTGCACCCCTTCTTGACCGCAACTCCGCATCCCCCGCGAACGACCCCGAAGCCGGCATGATCCCCGACCCCACCGCGGAGGGATACACCGGTCCGATTCGCGAGTCACAAGAGGAAATTTTGGCGGCCTGCGGCTAGCCGTACTCGCGGCTTAACGCCCGAGGCTGCGCGCCACTACTGTTGTCGAAGCGCGGCGCCCTTGGCCTGTGCGGTAGCCCGCAATTCCTCCTGGAAATGCGCCATCCGCTCCCGCAAGCGCTCGGCGTCCGCTCCTTCGCCGGACGCCAGAATACGTACCGCCAAGAGCCCCGCGTTGCGTGCACCGGCCACGGACACGGTGGCCACGGGCACACCCGCCGGCATTTGCACGATGCTGAGCAAGGAGTCCATGCCGTCCAGGTAGGCAAGAGGCACTGGCACGCCGATCACCGGAAGAACCGTGACGGAAGCCAACATGCCTGGCAAGTGCGCCGCACCGCCAGCGCCCGCGATGATGACTCGCAATCCACGCTCTTGAGCCGAGCGCCCATACGCGATCATCTGCTCAGGCATGCGGTGGGCTGAGACCACGTCCTTCTCGTACGCCACGCCAAACTCATCCAGCGCAGCGGCCGCGGCTTCCATGACCTTCCAGTCCGAATCGGAACCCATCACAATGCCGACTACGCTCATCGCTCTCCCCTGACCTTGTGGCTGCGCCGACGCTACGCGCCGTCCCTCACGATACCTGCGGCGTGAACCGCGCGGTCATAGACCTGCACCGGGTCGCTACCCATCACGGTGACGTGACCCACCTTGCGGCCAGGTCTCACAGGCTTGCCGTAGATGTGGAGCTTGGCGCCCGGGTCTGTCACGTGCGCCACCGCCTGGGTGAGCGTCTCACGTGTGCCGCCCAAGACATTTGCCATCACCGTGACAGGCGCTAGTGGCGTGGTGTCCCCGAGCGGCACGTCAAGGACTGCCCGCAAGTGCTGCTCAAATTGACTCGTCACCGAACCCTCAATGGTCCAGTGCCCCGAGTTGTGAGGGCGCATCGCCAGTTCGTTGACGAGGAGCCTCTCTCCCACCTCGAACATCTCCACGGCGAGCACACCCGTGACATCCAGTTTGGTGGCGATGATCTCCGCCATTGCCCTCGCCTCGCGCTCGGCGTCAGCAGAAAAACTCTGTGCGGGTGCGATTACCTCTGAGCACACACCGTCCCGCTGGATTGACTCCACTACCGGCCAGGAACGGATATCTCCGGAAGGCCTGCGAGCCACCTGAATGGCCAGTTCTCGAGTAAATGGCACTGCCTCTTCTGCGAGGACGCGGGGACCGCCCGACGCCGCAGCGGCCAGCCAATCCTCAGCATCGGCCGCATTCGTGACGCGGCGCACTCCCTTGCCGTCATACCCACCACGGGCCGTCTTGAGGATCACGGGGCCGCTCATGTCAGCCATGAATTGCTCTACCTCGGCCACTGAGGTCACTTCTCGCCACTGCGGACCTGGCACACCCAATGCGTCAAGGCGCGCCCGCATGGCGATCTTGTCTTGAGCGTGAAGCAAGGCGCGCACTCCGGGACGTGCAGGCACGTTCGCAGCCGCTGCGGCGTCAAAGACCTCTGCCGGGATGTGCTCGTGCTCCCACGTCATCACGTCAGGGCGAGGCTCGGCGAGTAGTTGCGCAATGGCATCGGGGTCAACCGGAAGGCCCACCACTACCTCATGCGCCGCGAGCGCCGCGGAGGCCTCATGGGATTCCACAAGCACGCGCAAGGTGATGCCCATCGCCGTGGCCGCAGGGGCCATCATGCGCGCGAGCTGTCCGCCTCCTACTACCGCCACGATCACAGGGCAAACCTACCGCCGGTACGCTCGTCAACCGTGACATTCACGTTCAATGCGCGTAGCCGGGAGCTCGGCCGCTTCCTTGCTGTGGGAGTGGCGGGCATCGTCGTCAATCTTGGCGTCTTCAATCTGCTGCGCCTTGGACCCTTGCATCCCCAGGCGGAGATTGCGGGCGACAGCGACCGCGTCGTGACTGCCAAGGTCATCGCCACCTTGGTGTCCATCGTGTTCGCATGGTGGGCGCATCGCGGCTGGACGTTCAGGGGCGGGCGACGTCATCAGCCTGTACCTGAACTGCTGATCTTTGCGGCCATCAACGGAGTGGCTCTAGCGCTTGAAGCCGGAGCGCTGGCCTTCACTCACCATGGCCTTGGCCTCGACACATTGGCGTGGGACAACCTGTTTTCCCTGGTAGGAATCGGGTTGGGCACCATTGCGCGGTACGCGGGTTATCGCTTGTTCGTCTTCCGCGGCACTCAGTAGCCGCTCGCGCCGCCCGCGCTCAAGCGTGCGGACTCACTCCCCAGGCTTACGCACGCCCTCCGCTTTGCGCTTGCGAGTGCGTAGCGCCTTGCTGTGAGGCACCACCGAGTCCACGTCCATCATTGAAGGCACTCCCTGTAAGAACACTGAGAACGCCGCCGGCACGCGCTGAGACAGTTCCAAGCGGCCACCGTCCGCCGTCACGAGGTCCCTCGCTAACGCGAGTCCAATGCCCGTTCCCTTACCGGAGGTGACGTCGCGCTCAAAGATGAGCGGCGCCAGTTCCTCGGGCACTCCAGGGCCCTCATCCCTGACCTCAATCACCACGGAGTGACCGGAGCCAGTCTCGCGGGCAGCCACCTGAGTGACTCCCCCACCGTGGATGAGTGAGTTTTCAATGAGCGTGGCGAGCACTTGAGCCAGTCCTCCAGGAGTGGCGAACACCAAGTCCTCGGTGTGCGCGATCCGCAAAGTGCGCCCTTGCTTGGCGAACGCCGCTTCCCACTCCTCGCGCTGCTGCTCCAATACCTCGTGCAAGCTCACCACCTCGGTGCCCGCGCCGAGCGCTCGCCGTGACCTGCCGAGCAAGTCATCCACCACTCCCACCAGGCGCTCCACTTGCTCGAGCGAGGCGTCTACTTCCGCGCGCACGTCCTCGCGCTCAGTCATATGGGTGATCTCTTCCAAGCGCATGCTCAGGGCGGTGAGTGGAGTGCGCAACTGGTGCGAGGCATCGGCCGCAAACTGGCGCTCCGTGGCAAGCCGGGCGGCCATGCGATCAGCACTGCGCACCAGCTCGTCCGCCACCATGTCGATTTCCTCGACTCCGCTGCGCTCCACTTTGAGGCGCACTTGACCCGTGCCCAGTTGTTCCGCCGATGCCGCGAGGTACACCAGAGGCGCGGCAAGCCGGTTCGCTTGCCACCTCGCCATGAGGGTTCCCGCAAGCACGGCGAGGACACCCACCACGAACACCAGCACGATGACCTCGATGATTTCCCAGTAGATGTCCCAGCGATCCACGAGCATGATCACCACCACTCCGGAATCGGTGACGCGACTGGCGGAGAAGGACGATGCCGGACGCTCACCCGCTTCCAGGTCGGTTCCGTTGGGCAAGCGCACGCCGACAAACACGGGGGCGCCAGGGTTGACTCCCAAGTAGCTGCGGATCACTCGCTCGTCGATGTTCTCGCCCCCGTCGTAGCGCACCTCTAATGCGCGCGCCGCGGTGTCGGTGCGCGCTTGCAAGTCGCTCAAGGCATCGGAACGAACAATTTGCGCGGCCAGGAACATCAAGGGAATGCCAAGCAGCACCACGGCCACCGCCAGGGCCGCAAGGGTTGAGACGAGGACGCGGCGGCGCACCGTCTAGTCGTTCTCGAAGCGGAAGCCCATACCCCGCACCGTGGTGATGAACCGCGGACGATTGGCATCGTCGCCAAGCTTGCGTCGCAACCATGAGACGTGCATGTCAAGGGTCTTGGAGGGTGCGTGCGGATCTGCGTCCCATACCTCGCGCATGAGCTGGTCGCGCGAGACTACCGAGCCCGCATGGGCGACTAGCACATGGAGCAAGTCAAACTCCTTGCCGCTCAACTGCAACTCACGGCCATCCAGGAAGGCCCGGTGAGCGGCGACATCCACGCGCACGCCGTTGGCCTCAAGTTCTCCTGCCATGTCAGTGCCGTGGCGGCGTCGCAATAGTGCGCGTACGCGGGCGAGTAACTCGGCGAGCCTGAACGGCTTGGTGACGTAATCGTCAGCGCCGGCGTCAAGGCCCACCACTAGGTCTACCTCGTCTGCGCGCGCAGTCAGCATCAAGATGGGCACGGTCAAGCCGCGCTCGCGAACGCGCCTGGCGACCTCGATCCCGTCAATGTCCGGCAACCCTAAGTCGAGGATGACGAGGTCCGCGGAGCCCGCCGCTCCCACACCGCCCTGGCCAGTGCCGTGCCACTCCACTTCGTAGCCTTCTCTACCCAAAGCGCGGGTCAAGGGCTCTGAAATAGTTGGGTCGTCTTCGACCAAGACAATTCTCGTCATGTGGCCACATTACCCGGGCTCGGTGACTTTGCAATGCCCAGGCCGCGAGTGCCGCTTACGCTTATGGCGTGCCACGCGCCACCTCTCGCCTCCGCTCTCAGCAGGCGGCATCAGGCACCCCCAAGCCCCCCGCCAAGCGCCGTTCAGGGGCGTGGATATTGGTGCCGCACGCGGCCGTGGTGGCGCTCGTGGCGCTTGGATTGGCCGCCGGAATCATGGTGAGCCTGGGCCAGCATCGGCCCTGGACCACCGTGCCCCTTGCCGCAATTTTGGGTTGGGCGCTTTGGCTCGCAGTGCGGCCTCGACACGGTGCGGATGAAGGTACCTATCCTGGCGATGTCTCCCGCGCCATCCATGGAGCGTGGATCGCCAGCGTGGGGGCACTGATCTGGTTTGTGGTCAACGGCCTCGCGCGCGCGGAGTACATCATCGTCTCTCGTGACCCAGGCTTCCTCACGCTCTCGGGCTTGTGGCTCACCGATCACCCCTCCACTGACATTCCCACCTTGGGCGCCATCGACGCCGCCCAGGTGCAGCCCAACATGCTTGCCGATGCCTCCCAAGCCTGGAACTTGCGCGGGGACTTCATCCAGCCCCAGGGGGCCAAGATGCTCCCCGCACTCCTCTCGGTGGGCGGATGGATTGGCGGCACCAACGGCGTACTCTTGGGCAACTCGGTGGTGGGCGCGGTGGGCCTGTTGGCCTTGTACCTCGTGGCAAAGCGATTCTTGGATCCCTTGTGGGCGTTGATGCCCGTGGCACTCGTGGGCCTGTCTGTAGCGCACATAGCTCTGTCGCGTTCCGCGTATACCGAGCCACTCACGTTGCTGCTGGTGTTCGCGGGACTGGCGTGGGCATGGCAAGGGCTCGAGGAACGCAGGCCGTGGGCCATGGTGGCAGCCGGTGCCGTCACCGGAGCCACGGCGCTAGTGCGCATCGACGGCGCGGCGTTTGCGGCCGGTGCCCTGCTAGGTGTGGTGGTGGCGCTCGCGCTCACTGCGCGCGGGAAGTCCCGAGACGCGCACTCATGGCGAGTGATCTCGCTACTTGGCTTCGCCGGGGCGCAAGTTGTCATGCTCGCTGCGGGATACGCGTCGCTGTGGCGGTGGTCCCAGGCGTACATCGACAGGCTCATGCCAGAAGCACGCACGGCCGTGGCTGCTTACCTTGCCGTGTTGGCCGTGGGAGTGGTGTGGGCACTCACATGGAATCGCATAGCCCGCGGGGAGCGAGTCCTCACCGCTCCGCTGGCGGCACTGGGTCACCGCGGGGCGCTCGGCGCGGGCGGCATCGTGGTCACGGTGCTCTTAGTGCTTGCGTCCCGACCTTTGTGGACGACTGTGCATCGCGGCACCACCGATCCCGTAGACCAATTCACCAACGATGTGGTCAAGGTATTCCAGCAATTGCAAGGGCTCCCTCTGGAGCCCACGCGCACCTACGCGGAACACACAGTCACGTGGCTCAGCTATTACCTCACCTGGCCCGTGGTCGTGCTGGCGATCGCCGGCTTTGGCCTGGCCACGGCATCGGCCTTCCGCTCGCGGCCCGCGTGGGCCCTGTTTGTCATCGGCTGTCTCATGCCCACGGTGCTGTACCTGCTCAAGCCTGAGATCGTGCCCGACCACATTTGGGCCATCAGGCGCTTTGAGTCAGTAGCGATCCCCGCGTTTGCGCTCGCGGCGAGCCTTGCCGCACGCCGCCTCGCGAGCGCCGTCAAGCGGCGCATTCCCGATGGTCATGACCGACGCGCAGGCACCGTGGCAGTTCTCCTGACCTTGGCCTTGCCGCTCAGTACGTGGATTGTCGTGGAACCCAGGGAGCAATACCCGTTCTCAGTGGCCATGCATGTGTTCACCCGCGAAATGGCCGGTGCGCAAGTGATGGTGGACCAGATGTGTGAGGTCATCGACGGCAGGCCCGTCGTGCTCCACGGCAGCTCAGGATTCTTTGGCACCTTACGGGTGCGTTGCGATGTGCCGGTGGTGCTCTCGCTTGAAGACCCCACTCCCGCCAGCTTGGTGGAAATGGAACGGATCTGGGGCCAAGCGCCCATGGTCCTCACTCGCGCCCCGGAGGACGTGGTGTGGACCGAGGAACCGTTACCCGTGGTGGACGGTGATGTCTACCAGGCTGACTACCGTTTGCAGGGGATTCCGCGCACCATCCGGGTGTCCAGCTACTCCTGGTATGCAGGCATCCCCAACGCTGAAGGCGAGCTCATGCCGCTCACCAGCCGGAGCTACGCCCCAATAGCCCTAGACTGACCCCACCCAAGCAATAGGCCGGACGCGGCCAACGGAGGTCAACGATGCTCTCACGTCCCCAGGGAACTGCTTCCGCCATCGGTCTCGTGCTGGTGTTGGTGTCGCTACTGTCCGTCGCAGGTCTTGTCACCTATGGCGCGCTCGTCACTCCTGAACCAGGCGCGCATGCTGACACCAAAGAGCCGCACGGCGACAGGCCGGGTGCCGACTCTGACTTTGTGTACGCCGAAGGCAACCAATTCATGTTGCATGGCGAACCGTTCTACTACGCGGGAGCCAACACCTACACATTGATGTTCGAGGCGCCCGCTGGCGTGGACATGCACATGAAGACCGCCCAAGAGACCGGACTCACGGTGTTGCGCGCGTGGTCTTTCTACGACACCGGCACTCCCGAGGGGGATTTGGTAGTGGAAGGCAACCAGCGCGGAATCTACTTCCAGTACTGGGACGCCGAGGCCGGCCGGCCGGCCTACAACGATGGGCCCAGCGGCCTTGAGCACTTGGACTATATGATCTACTCCGCCAATCAGCACGACATCAAGCTGGTGCTACCCCTCGTCAACAACTGGACCGCCTTTGGCGGCGTGGACCAGTACGTGCGCTGGGCCGGTGGCACGTGGCACGACGACTTCTTGCGAGACGAGAAGATCAAGGGTTGGTACAAGGATTGGGTCAGCCACTTGCTCAACCGCGTCAACCCGCTCACCGGCGTGGCGTACAAGGATGACCCCGCCATCATGATCTGGGAGCTCGGCAATGAGTTGCGCTGCTCCGAGTCGGGCCCCTACCTATCCAGCCCCGTGTGCGGCAGCAGCGCCTTTGTGAACTGGGCTGAGGAAATGTCTGACTACGTCAGGTCCATCGACAACAACCACCTCATTGCCTTTGGTGGCGAGGGCTTCTTGTGCACCCGCCCCGGCGGCCCATCCACGCTCACCAATTGCGCGGAATCCGGCGATCCCGTGGCCATCATGGCGCTGCCGAATATCGATGTTCACGGCATCCACTTGTACCCCAACCACTGGCAGCCCACCGAGCCCACGAGCGACTGGGAAGACTGGGGCAAGTGGTGGATCGAGCAACACGCGGCCATCGCTAACGATGCCAACAAGCCTTACTACATTGGCGAATACGGCTGGCTCGATGTGCACTCCCGCACCCAGGTCTTTGACCGTTGGCTCAAGACCTTCTACGACGCGGGCGGCGACGGTACCCACTTCTGGGTCATGCAACCTGCCGCCTCCATCGCACAGCCGCCGGATTACGTAGGCTTCACTCAGCGTTGCCCAGGTACCGCTTGCGGTGTGGTGACGGCATGGAGCCTGCATGTGCGTGACGGCGTGGCATGGGAAACCTTCGCTCCCGTGATTGACCACGACCAAATGCATGTGCAACCTGGCGCGACCGTGAGCCTCGAACCACTGAGCAACGACAAGGTCTTTGGCACCAACACGTGGGACTTCGCCACCTTTGACCTCGACACCGCTACTCCGGGCATTCAGTCCGAGCGGATCACCGACAAGGGCACCTTCACCGTGTCCAACGGAGTGGTCACGTTCGTGCACAACTCGGACTCCACAGGCACGGCTCGCACCAACTACACCATCCGCGACTCGGCGGGTAACCAGGCGGGCGAAGCGACCATCGCGATCATCGTGGAGGCTTCTTAGCCACTGACGCGGAGCGCCCAACGCTGGGGCGGAGTTCTCCACAGATGTGCCCCGCCCGTAGCGGTGCGGTAGCTCCGCGCCTCACGCTGGCCACATGGAGTTCACCGTTGATGCGAGTCTCACAGGTCACCGCGACCTTGATCTTGAGGTAGCCCCCGGCACCTCACTCGCACGAGTGCTCCAGGTGGCGGGGCTGGCTCCCGGCACGCACGTGTGGTGCGGTAGCACGGCCTTGACAAGCGAGCACCCCGCCGGGCGTCACCCGTTGGTCCACGGCGCGCGGTTGGCGGCGACAGCCCTGGATGAGAACGCAGTGCCGAGTGGGCCGCACCTCGCGGTGATCGCGGGGCCCGACGCTGGCGCGCTCATCCCTCTCGACGTGCCGCGCACATGGGGACGCGCACAGGCAGACGTGGTCATCGGTGACCCTGCGTTGTCACGCACTCATGCGCTCTTGGAGCCGCATGAGTCTGGCGTGCAGATTCGCGATGTGGGTTCCACCAATGGTTTCCAGCTCTTTCACGAGGGTCGGATTGTCCGTGGCTCGCTCCTGACTCTGGGCCTGACTGCGCAACTTGGTGACACCTGGATTCAGGTGCGAGGAGTGCCCGGAACTGCCAACGCTGCACCTCCCACGCCGGTGATGGAGACCGTGCTGGGTCCCACCATCGCAAGCCGCCTGTCTCGCCACACCGCCGATGCGCTTGCGGGCCTGCCGGACCCCACTGCTGTCGGTGACCGGGATGCGGAACCGGCGGGCACCGTGGCGGTGACAGGTCCGCCCGGTCTGCGCGAGGCCCTCGCGCGCGCTGTGATACTCGCCCGCGGCCGCAGGCCACCGGCACACGAGCATCGGCTGGACGAACCGTGGCTGCGATGGTTGCCCCACGCTCTGCCTGGAGACGGCCCTGTACTGGTGGTGGATTACGCGCCGCCGTGGTGCGCCACCGAGTACCGGGCCACACCCACGGGAACCATCGTCACAGTTCCCGGCGCCCGGCCCCACGTGGCTCCCCCACTCGGTGTGAGCCCTTCACGCGCCGATGCCGCGGCTCGTCGCATTGCAGGGTCCGCAGAAGCAACGCGCTTGCCTCGGGAAACGCGGTGGGCGGACATCGCCGGCCGCGCAGACGCTGGCGCCGAGGATCAGCGATCACTCGCTGTTTCGCTGGGGGTACGTGAACCAATTGCGGCCGGTGCGCCCGTCACCGCCTGGGCCCTCGACCTCCACACCGGTGGACCGCACATCCTGGTGGCGGGTGGCCCTGACTCTGGCACCGACACCGTGCTTGAGACATTCGTGCTCTCCGCTTGTCACGCGTACTCGCCTCAAGAGCTTGAGGTGGTGCTCGTTGACTTCTCCGAAGGTGCAGGTCTCCTTGAGTATGCGGACCTGCCGCATGTGGCTGGCGTAGCCTCCACCCGGCATGCGAGCGAAGCTCACCGGGTACCCACTGCGCTCTTCAACGCGATGGAGCGACGGACTGAGGAACTTGCTCACCCAGGGTGCGCCACTCTTGCCGAGTACGAGTCCGTTGCAGGGCCTCTCGCACGGCTCATGGTGGTCGTCAACGACTTCCAGTCCAGCCGTGCCGTCCATCGGGACTTTGTCCACGATCTCATGCAACTCGCGCATCGAGCAGCCAGCCTGGGAGTGCATTTAGTGTTCGCCACCAGTCGCCCGGCTGGTGCGATCGTGCCTGAAATGCGTGCTCACGTCTCTACGACCGTGGCACTACGCGTCGGGTCGGAGGCCGAGTCGCGAGACCTCGTGGGCACAGGCGCCGCCGCCCACCTCGACCCCGCCATCCGGGGCCGGGCAGTGGTGGCGCAGGGGCACGAGCGCTTTGAAGTTCAGATTGCCGTACCGGTGGCAACGCGCACTCCAGCGGTGCAGCGCATACCGCCTCGCCCTGAGGAACAACTCAGTCACCTCGCGGATTTAGTGCGGGACCGGTGGCGCGGCGGCGGCAGAGCGGCGCCGCTGTGGCCAGGAGCACTTCCAGGCGCAGTCAACCTCAACGAGTTGCTTGCTCCCAGTCCCAAGCAAGGATCAAGGGAGTAGCGCCGCCGCACGCAGGTTCAGTCCTCGTCATCCATGTCGTCGGCTTGACCTGGAAGGCGCGCCACTCGCTTCATGATCGCCGCGCCCACGATGCCCGCACTCACCAACAGGGGAATTCCCACTGCAGGGTTGGAGCCCAGTAGCCATACGCCCGCGGACACTTGCATCAGTTGCCACAAGAACGCCGACCCCAAAGCAAAGCGCTTGCCTCTGCTGAATCCCCAGGCCACGGCCGCCATGCCAGCCGTAAAGATCGCGCAAATGACAAATGCCCCCCACAGGAAGCGACCAGACTCCGGGTCCAGCACCGCATACGAGGCGTAGGCGGCTGTGATCGCCGCCATCAGGACCGCTTCCAGGGCGACAATGGCGCGCGCCAGGAAGTCCAACGGCGTGCGCGGCAGCGTTGTTTTGTCCACGGGCTCCAACGTACCGCCCAAGAATGTGCACACGATCACACTGCAAGACTCTTGTAATCCGTTGTTAACAATGCGAAAATTGACGACGTTACCCGCAATGTCGCGGCGAGCCCCCCTCCTACCGGATGCCCAGGGCCGCCGCGCGTTCATTTACTAAGGAGTGCACATGGACTGGCGCAATCGCGCTGCGTGTCTCAACGTGGACGACCCCGAATTGTTCTTCCCCGTTGGGAACACTGGGCCTGCCTTGGTGCAAATCGAGCGGGCCAAGGCTGTGTGCGCCACGTGCACGGTCCGTGAGACCTGCCTTGCATGGGCTATGGAGTACAACCAGGACTCCGGCGTGTGGGGTGGCCTTTCTGAAGACGAGCGCCGTTCGCTGAAGCGTCGCGCAGCTCGCGCTCGCCGCGCCGCCAAGTAAGTCGCTGTACCCGCGGGTGGCGCGGGCGCCTAGCGCGCCTCGCCCACCCGCACTTTCACGTCTACCACTGAACCGCCAGGCTTTCCGGTCCACGTGATCTCACCGTTGAGCTCGTTCTCCACGAGCGTGCGCACAATTTGCGACCCCAAACCCGTGGGCTCCGCGCTAATGCCCTTGCCGTCATCGGCGATTTTCACGTGGAGGTCTCCTCCGGCGCGCTCCGCCGTCACTGTGAGGGTGCCGTGTTGCCTGCCCTCAAATCCGTGCTCTACGGCGTTGGTCACCAGTTCGGTGATCACGAGCGCGAGCGACGAGGCGAACTGAGCCGAAATGAAGCCGAAGTCTCCCTCACGCACTACCTTCACCTGAGCATCGGGCGAGGCGACGTCTGCCGCCATGCGGATTGCCCTCGCGGCGAGGTCGTCAAAGTTCACCAACTCGTCCAAAGTGCCTGAAAGAGTTTCGTGCACCATGGCGATGGTAGCCACGCGGCGCATGGCTTCCGCGAGCGCCTCCTTGGCCTCAGGAGCCTCGACGCGCCGCGACTGCAAGCGCAGCAACGCAGCCACCGTCTGCAGGTTGTTCTTGACGCGGTGATGTATCTCGCGAATGGTCGCGTCCTTGGTGATCAGTTCACGTTCGCGGCGGCGCAAGTCACCCACGTCTCGGCACAACAGTAAGGCGCCGCGGCGTTCACCCTTTTCAGTCACCGGGATGGCGCGCAACGACAGGCACGCCCCATTGGCCTCGAGATCAGTGCGCCAGGGCGCCCGGCCCATAGTGACCATGGCGAGCGTCTCGTCGATCATTCCCTTGTCAGTGACCAAGTCAGAAGCCACACGTGGCAGGGACTTGTTCATAAGCGGCCCAATGACGCCGATGCGGTGGAAACACGACATAGCGTTGGGACTTGCGTATGTGACGACACCTTGAGCGTCGAGCCGCACCACGCCGTCACCTACACGGGGTGCACCTCGCCGCGGTCCAATAATGGACGTCTGCTGAGGGAACTCTCCGCGCGTGATCATGTGCAGAAGCTCATCCGCCGCGCCTTTGTAGTTGAGCTCCAACCGGCTGGAGGAACGCGACGCCGCTTGCGAAACCTCCCGAGTGAGCACCGCAATGGCGCGGCCGTTCTTCATGACAATAGGTAGCGCGTCTTCGCGCACCGCGTAGGTCTCGTCCCAGCGAGGTTCGCGCGAGGCGACGATATGCCGCTCATCAAGCGCGCGCTGCAAGTTGGCGATGCGACCCGCCGCGGCCATGGTGCCCACCACTTCTTCTTGGTGGACGGTGGGGCCGGTGGAAGGGCGGCAGTGAGCGATGGCCACAAAGCCTTCAGGGACTGGGCGCCACATCACTAAGTCAGCAAAGGAGAGGTCGGCGATGATCTGCCAGTCGGCGGTGAGCATGCCGAGCCACTCGGCCTCATCGGCTTCGAGCGCGCCAAAGCGATCGTTGGGGTCAGGGCGCGTCACCACGGCATAAGCCTAGGACCCACAAGCCCAGGCGGAGCGAACATGCGGGGTAGCCTGAGAGCACGTATAAGGAGAGGCCATGCGTATCACCCATCAGCACCGCTTTGACGCCCCGCTGGACGCGGTGGTGAGGATGCTCCAAGACGAAGACTGCGTGCGGGCAAGGGCTAAAGCAGCCGGCGCCGCCGACGTGGATGTGCTCGTCGATGTTCTTGACGACGGCACCTTCATGGTGTCAGTCCGGCGTGCCGTCGAATCAGCGTCCATCCCTTCTGAGTTCCGTAGCCTCGTGGGCTCTGAACTGTTGGTGCGCTACACCGAGGCGTGGGATGCGCCCTCTGAGAAGGTCCAGGGCCGTGAGGGCACCTTCGCTTTGGAGATTGCTGGCGCACCTGGACATGCGCGCGGTTCCATCGTGCTGACGCCGGACGGCAATGCGACGGCTTTTGGCCTTGCGGGTGAAGTGCAGGCTTCCATTCCGCTCGTGGGTCCCATGGTGGAGAAGACGATGGTGGCCGCCGTGAAGAACTCTCTGCCGCTTGAGCTCGAGGCGGCCGACGCCTGGCTTCGCAAGAACGCGTGAGCACGCGCCGCCACACGGTGGCGCTCGTCCTGGTGTTCCTTGGCGGCTCTTTGGGCGGCGCCGCGCGAGTACTCATTGATGTCAGTCTTGCCGGCCCCGTGGCCTGGGAGATCATCGTTGTCAATGTCGCTGGCTCTGCGCTCCTTGGCGCGGTCGCGGGTTTCCTTTCCCGACGCCCCCGGCCCCTGCTCTACACGGCTCTGGGGCCCGGTGTGCTGGGTGGGTTCACGACGTTCAGTGGGCTCGCGGCATTTGAGTGGGGCACGGCTTCCACCGTCCCGAGCATCGGGATCCTGGTGGTCACCACCTTGGCAGCCGTGGGCGGTGCCGCCGCTGGCTGGCTCGCAGGGGTGTGGCTCAGTGACGGCAGGCTCGGCGCTCCTGAAGAGGAGCTCGCATGAGCGTCGGTTTGTTACTGGCCGTGGCGTGCGGCGCGGGCGTGGGATCGGTGGCGCGATACGCGATGAGTCTGCGGACGCATCGGGACGGATTCCCCTGGTCCACCATCGTGGTGAACATGGTGGGCACTGCCCTGCTCGGCGGGGCCATCGCCATGTCCGCGCACGGGAGGCTCGGAAGCGCCTCGTTTGCGGTCATCGCCTTGGGACTGGCAGGAGGCCTCACCACGTTCTCCACCCTCGCGCTCGACGCCGTGCGCTTGGTGCGCACCCGTCACCCCAAGGAGGCAAGCCTGTACCTCACGGTCACGGTGCTGGGCGGCCTGCTCGCCTCGTTCCTCAGTTGGACATTGACCTCCGCTGCTCTTGCCTGAACCCGCACAAAGACGTAACGATTCGATAACGGAGGTCCCTCCCGTCCGGAGGCCCTCTGAACCCCGGCGAAGATGGGTTCACTCGACACGGTGCAGTGCAGCGCTGGAGCGACGGATGAGGTAGGAGCCGATGAGACCCTGGCGACTGCGCCTAGCCACTAGGCGATCGCGCGTGCAGTGGGCACTGCTGTCCGTAGTGCTGCTCGTCTCGGTGCTTTCCGCCACGTTGCTGGGCACGCTTTCGTTGCTTTCCGTGGCTACCGAGACGTTCGCCGCTCGCGCCGCCATGGACGGAGCCAGTGCTCAATCGATCCGCATCACTCATCGCGTTTCGCCGTCGAGCGTGGCCACGGTGGCACAAGTGGAAGAGTTTTCCGCCGCGGCAGTGGCCGAACAGTTGGGCGCCATTCCCTTCACGTCCCACGTCACCGCTCAAAGTGTCCCCCTAGCCGTGCCCCGCGAAGACCGTCCCATTGCGTTGGGATATCTCGCCACTGACGACCGCTTGGAGTCTCTCGTCACTCTTGCTGACGGAGCGTGGCCGCAGGCACGCGCTACCGGTCCTCTTGAAGTCTTGGTGCCACCGCGGCTGATGTGGGACCTCGACGCGAGCATCGGTGATGTGGTGGAGCTTGCCCCGGTAGCGACGCGGTCTGCAGTGCGCGAGGCGCGCATTGTGGGTACTTACGTGGCCCTTGAGCCCGGCGGCGATGCGTGGCGCTACGACGACTATCGCGGGGAGGGGTACCGCCCCCGCGTGGCCGTGCCTTTCACCGGCGGCATGATCACCACCGACGGATACGGGCCATTCTTCACTCACGTGGACAACATGGCCTCGTTCCCGTTGGAGTCCGTGACCACTGAGCATGTTCCCGACTTCTCGCGCACCACCACAGAGCAGTTGCGGGCAGTCATCACAAGTGCTGAATCCGGAGAACGAACCGCCCAGCGGGTCATCGGCGACAGGGCGTCCGATGTCCGAGTAGTGACAATCGTGGACCAGACCCTCGGTGGTGTGGTGGGTTCGCTCGCCATCACTCGCTCAAGCGTCTTGGTCACCGGGTTGCTGCTCTTGGTGCTCGCAGTGGCGGCGTTGAGCCAAACCGCGCGCCTCATGGCTGAAAGGCGCCATGCAGAACAGCACCTCATGATCGCTAGAGGCGGCTCGGTGCGGCAGATGGTGTGGCTCGCGTTCTTGGAGGCACTGGGCCTTGCGGTCATCACCACTGCGGCGGCGGCACCGCTCGCGCGCCTGGCGTACTTGCAAGTGGCAAGCGTTCCAGCCATGCAAGACGCCGGCATGAACCGTGATCCCGGACTTCCGGTGTCCACCTGGGTGGTCACGGGCGTGGTGGGCGTGGCGTTGCTGTTAGTGCTCGTGGCGCCGCTCATGCGTCGTACAGGCAGCTTTGTGGATGCCGAGCAGGCCAAGTCGCGCCCCGGGCGCCGTGCTGCGTTCCAGCGGTCCGGACTGGACATTGCGGTGGTAGCTATCGCGGCCCTTGCCTATTGGCAATTGCGCAACTACCGCTCGCCCGTGCTCAGCACCGGCGGGGTCGCTTCGGTGGACCCCTTGCTCGCGGCGGGACCCGCGCTCGCTCTGCTCGCAGGCGCTCTCGTGGCGGTGCGGCTCATCCCGGCCGCCTCGCGCCTCATGGAGGGCCTTGCAAGCCGGGGTCGCCGCGCGGTCATGCCGCTTGCCTCGTGGGAAGTGGGCCGCCGTGCCGCGAGGGCCGTTTCCGCCGTGCTGCTCCTCACGCTCGCCATCTCCATTGGCGCCTTCTCGCTGTCCTTCCTCACCACGTGGCAGGTGTCTCAGCAAGACCAGGCTCGCTTCCAACATCCTCCGGATGTGATCGTCACTGGTGTGGACGGTCCTTGGCTGACGCAATGGAACCACGTGAGTAACGCAGAACTTGAGGCCGTGGCCTCCCCCGTGTACTCGCAAGGCATCGAGATCGACAGCCGGCCGGAGAATCCGCGCCGCAACCAACTTCAAGACCGCTTCCGCGGCATCCCCGTGTGGTTCGTGGCCACAGACAACGTGGGACTCAAGGTGTACGGACGTGATCGCTTGCACGAGGCCGGCGGCTCACGAGTGCCCAGCACCCTGAGCAATGCCGAGAGCGAAGAAGTCAACCCCATTGAACTCCCAGGTGAACCGGAGGGATTGAGGGCCACCGTTTCGGCCTCCGTGTCCAACCCTGAACTCACCGATGGTTACTTCACAGTGCGCGCGGTCTTGCGCGACGCTTCTCACAACTACCTCACCGTTGACATGGGTCAGATCCCCATGGACGGCGAAAAGTACGTGCTCACCGGCCGCATTGGCGACCGTAGCCAGCTGGCGCTCATGGACTTGCCCTTGTCGCTTGTCGGCCTGCAGACGACCTTTGGCTCCACGGGTGACGCAGCATTGAGCCCCACTCAGGGAGGCACTCTCGCGTTCACCGTGCGGGCCAACGTTTCTGAGCTCCAAGCAATACGCCCCATCCAGGCCTTCCCCGTCAAGGGTGTGCCCGACTTGGCCGAGTCCACTCCGGTGGAGTTGCCGCGCAACGTGGGCTGGTTCACGTCCGGCGCTGGCCTCACTCCGCAGCCGCCTGACAACCCCACTGAGGGGGTCTACAGCATCCAGGCCACCACCACGCCCACGGCTATGCGATTGGGCGGAGCGCGGCTCGTGACCACCGCCTCGCCGGTCATTGGGCAAGTGCCCATCGTGGCATCGGGCGGTGCCTTAGACGCCCAAGGCGCCGAGGTGGGCGACCCAGTGCGCTTGTCCGTCAACAACACCCTGCTCAATGGCTACTTCGCACAGAGACTGCCGCGTCTACCGGGAGCGACGCTGCGTTCATCCGCCGTGGCCGCGCACCTGGAGGACATTCAGATCGCGCTCATCCAGCAGGGTGGCACCACGGTCGAAGCCGATGAATGGTGGATCACGGTGCCGGAGGAGAACGTGGCCGCCTACGTGGACTCGCTCCCTGAGGGCCTCCACGCCACCACCCGGGCTGGCTTGGCCCAAGAGTTCACCCTGGATCCTTTGCGCATTGGCATCCAAGCGGCGCTATGGCTCGTGGCCGGTGCGGCGGCGATCCTCGCGGCTACCGGATTTGCAGTCCACGCCGTGGTCACAGTCCGTGCGCGCGAAGTGGAGTTCGCTCAATTGCGAGCCGTGGGTATTCAACGCGGCCAACTCTTGCGCGTCATCATGGCCGAAAGCGTGCTGCTGTCCATCCTGGGCGTGGTGTTCGGACTCAGCCTTGGCATTGCGTTGGCCTACTTGGTGGCGCCACTGGTGTCCGTAGGTGCCGACGGGCGCGCGCCCATTCCAGCGGTCAACGTCATCGTGCCGTGGAACACCGTGAGCCTGCTCGCCCTCGAGGTGGTGCTGGTAGTGAGCGTCACCATGGTGATCGTCGCGTCAATGTTGCGGCGCATCAACCCGGCACAAATGCTGCGATTGGGGGATGAGCGATGATCCTGATCGACACCGAGACGGTGGAGGTGCGCGAAGTCTCCACCCGCAAGCGCGCCAGCGGCGGCACCTTTGGAGCCATGGGCCTGCTGGTGCGCAGGCGCTTGTGGCGCGACCGCTGGCTACTGCTCAACTCGGCACTGATCGTGGCCCTCGCCACTGTGCTCGCCTACGCGGGCCCTGCCCTGGTAGCAGGAACCATCGACAGGGGTGCGGCCGATGCCGTGGTGGCCGCAGGCGATGACGCAGACATTGTGGTGACCTTCCCCATGGGCAACCCCGGCGGTGACAACGTCACCACTTTGCGCGGACTCAGCATGGATCTCTTTGATGAGGCCTCTAGCAACGTCATCAACTACCTCCCGGAGGCCACCCGCGACGTAGCCTCGGGGTACACCCGATGGATTGAGTCCGAGTCGTTCACGCTCATTGAGGTCATCGACCCCGAGGAGGCCACCCTCGCCGAAGAGGAAGAGCGCGAGCCCAAGGGCGAGCGCCGCGGCGGCCAGTACATCACTTTCGCCTATGCCCCGGACGCTGCTGTCACCTACGTTGAGGGCGCGGCTCCCGCCATCCCGGTGCGCGACGACGACAGTGGCGGACTGTTTGGACCCGTGGAGTTCCCGCCCATTGAGATGGCGGTGAGCCAGACCTTTGCCGAGGCCTTTGACTTGAAGCCGGGCGATGAAGTGATCGTGACCCGAGCATCGGGCCACACTGCAAACCTGCTCATCAGCGGCATTTACGTGCCCGAGGATCCTCAAGCACAAGTGTGGTCCACCGTGCCGTGGGCGGTTCAGCCGGTAGTGCTCCGCGAGGGACTGCCTGACCAGATCACGCGCGGCACATTCTTGGGTTCGCTCGAAGCGATTGAGACCCTCACCACGGACATGAGCACTGCGTTCAGCGCGCGAATCGTGATTGAGGTGGACCCTGACAAGGTCACCCTTGATGCCTCGCGCCAGATCGTCAAGGAACTCACGGCTCTGCCCCAGCGCACTGAGTCGCTCATCCGGTTTACCTCCGCCGTGCCCCGCGTGGAAACAGGGTTGGACGATGCCTTGGAGGTCTACCCGGCACGCGCCAGGGCGGCGCTGGCGCAAATGTCTATCGTGATCGCTGGCGTGGTGGCGGTGGCTGCTGTTGTCATTGCGCTCATGGCGCAGCTCATGGTGACTCGCCGCGAGAGTGACATCTCCTTGGAGCGGGCACGTGGAGCGTCAGTGACATCCATTGGCCTGCGCCTTCTTGCCGAGAGCATCACGTTCACGGTGCTCGGCTTTGCGGCGGGTTTTGGTGCCGCCTTGTTGTTGGCGCCAGAAGTGGTCACTTCTAACAGCCTTGCCAACATCATCGTGCTCACCGCTATTGCCGCCGGGCCTGCACTGGGAGTGCTCCTCGCGCGGCGCACGTGGACTGGGCGTCGCGAAGCCGCCAACCGCCAGGACCGCGCCAAAGTGCGCAAGGGCAAGGCGGCTCGCAGGCTCACCCTTGACGCCTTGGCCGTGTTGCTCGCGGCGGTGGCGATCGTCACGGTGCGCAATCGCGGCGTGCTCCAGACGCAGACGGAAGGCATCGATCCCTTCCTTGCTGCCGCCCCCGTGCTCATCGCCCTCGGCGTGGTGGTCGTTGTCGTAAGGCTCTACCCCCTCCCCATGAAGGTGGTGCAGTTCTTTGCCCGGCGCACTCGCGGAGTGGGCGGCGTCATCACGCTCGCTAAGGCCCGCCAAGCCACTCCCGTGTTGCCACTCCTTTCCCTCACCCTCGCGGTGGCGGTGGCTGTCTCGGGTGGACTCTTGGTGTCCACTGCCCGTACGGGCCAAGAAGCGGCATCGTGGCAACGCGTGGGGGCTGACGTACGACTCAAGGGCGAGGTCACCCCTGGGGAGCTAAGCAACCTTGCCGATGCCGGGCTCACGGCCTCTCGTGGCTACTTCCAGCCTGTGACTACCTTTGCCATCGGCTCGGAGTACCTCAACTCCACGCTCGTGGCCATGGACGAGAACTACCCGTTGATCCTCAACCAGGGTGGAGTCGTGGACACGAGCGAGATCGAGGAGCTCAATGCGTTGGCTGCACAGCGCGGTCCCGGCGACCCTGTCCCCGTGCTTGCGAGCCAAGAGTTCATTGACATTAACGTGTACGGCCGCTCCGAGTTGTACCTCAACCGCACCTACGTGCCAGTAGAAATCGTGGGCGTGGCAACGGTGACGCCGGATGGCTGGGCCAATGGGCCGTGGGTCATCGCGCCCCTTCAGTTGCTCCTAGACGCCGAACTCGACACCCCGCTCGTCACCAACATCGCTTTCGTCAACGGAGAGGGCGCGTCGGCCGCCGTCGAGGCGTTCACGTCCGTGGAGAAAGACGATGTTCTCGAGCGCACCGTCTGGCTCGAGCGCGTCCAAGGCTCCGCCCTCATTGGCGGAGTGGAGTTCGTGATGGTGCTCGCCGTGATTGCTGTGGGCATTTTGGCCGCGATCGGCTTGCTGGTGACAGTGCTGCGAGGAGTCCGCGAGCGTGGCCGTGCCTTGTCGATGTTGCGCACTCAAGGCATGGGCGCTGGCTGGGGTTGGTGGCTTGCGCTCACCGAGCTCGCACCGGCCGTCATTGCGGCGACCATCGGCGGCGGTTTGGCCGGAGTGCTGATCGTCAAGCTCCTGGGCGGTTCTCTGGGCCTGGAGGTGCTCTCCGGTGGAACCGAAGTGCCCGCACTCGACTTCAATTGGCAGTTCCTAGGTGCCGTGGGCGTCGGAATTGTGCTGCTGCTGTTTGCCGCCGTCGCGGCCGAGGTCACGGCTCACCGCCGCGATCGCCTCAGTGACGTGCTTCGCTATGGAGAGACCCGTTAGGGAGATGAGATGACCGAGACACTTACCGCAGGCGCCGAGTACGGTGCCGACGCGCTGATCATGTGTGACAACTTGGTGCGCATCTACCAAGTGGAGAACATTGAGGTGCAGGCGCTGCAGGGCCTCGATCTCTTGGTGAACAAGGGCGAGATGATTGCCATCGTGGGCCAGTCAGGCTCCGGCAAGTCCACCCTGCTCAACGTGCTCTCTGGGCTCGATGTGCCCACCGCAGGTGCCGCCCGAGTGGCCGGCTGGGACCTCTTGCGTATGTCCCACGCTGACCGTCTCACGTATCGCCGCTCGGTAGTGGGCTTTGTGTGGCAACAGACCGCCCGCAACCTCCTGCCCTACTTGAGCGCCCGCGAGAACGTAATGCTCCCCATGGCCTTCAGCGGGCTCTCTGGTTCCAAGCGGATCAAGCGCGCGAACGAATTGCTTTCGGCCATGGGCATGGCCGATAAGGGAGCCCGACGACCGCATCAGTTGTCAGGTGGTGAGCAGCAACGCGTAGCCATCGCCACTGCGCTGGCCAATTCGCCGGAGGTCATCTTTGCCGACGAGCCCACCGGCGAGCTCGACTCCGCCACGGGTGACGATGTGTTTGAGGCCTTGCGTTCTGCCAACCGCGACTTGGGCGCCACGGTGGTAGTGGTGACACACGACAACGCTGTCTCCTCGCAAGTGCAACGCACGGTGGCGATCCGTGACGGGCGTACCGCTACAGAGGTGGTCCGCCGCACTCAGATCGGTGCCGATGGCCGCGCGGAGACCCTCCATGAGGAGTACGCGGTGCTCGACAGGGCCGGTCGCTTGCAGATTCCCAAGGACTACCGCACTGCCCTTGGACTCAAAGATCGCGTGCGTCTTGACCTTGAAGATGACCACTTGGGCGTATGGGCCGACGGTGCACCGCGCAAGCCCAAGGCTGCGCCTGCCGCTGAGGTTGCCACAGTGGCACCCGACGCCCAAGCGAGCCCGGTCGCACCTGCGGAACCCGCTCCTGACATCGTCGCTCCTTCGGCGGCGGCGGCCGTGAACGCCCCAGTTCCCGTGGATGTCCCTGACGACGCTTTCCCGTCCAGCGACCCGTTCGCCCCCGCCGGGGCATACTCGCCCCCCTCCCAGGACCGGGTCGTGAACGTCCAGCCGCCGGTCACGCCTCCAGCTGCAAAGGACTTGCCCGTGGTGGTGGAGAGCCCCTCCAAACCAGCCATGCCTACGCCTATGGCAGGCGTGCCCACCGTGTCGTTCCAGAAGGCGCCCCAGGGCCCGTCAGAGAACTACCTCGCTGCCCGCGAGGAGGCTCAGCGCCAGGCATCGGCGTACGAGCCGTCCATTGAGGCTTTGCGCGACGCGAGCCCGTACCAGCCCAAGTTTGAACCCCGTCCAGCCGAGCAAGAGCCCACCGAACCACACATGCCGTGGCTTCCGAACGGAGAAGGCGATGACTGACACCCTCGCAACTCAGATCCCTACCCCCTCGGTAGGCACCGACGAGTCGCCCATGGTGGTCGTGGAGCACGTCACTAAGCGCTACGGCTCGGGTTCAAGTAAAGTCATCGCCCTCGACGACGTGTCTTTCACCGTGCCGCGCGGCCAGTTGGTCGCGCTGGTGGGCCGTTCGGGTTCCGGCAAGACCACCCTGCTCAACTGCATCGGGGGCCTAGACCGGCCTACCCACGGCACCATCTCCGTGGACGGAGTGACCGTGACCAAGCTCTCGGAACGCAAGCGCACGGCGCTGCGCCGCGACACCGTGGCCTTCGTCTTCCAGACCTTTGGCTTGGTGCCCATGCTCTCCGCGGCGGAGAACGTGGGCCTGCCAATGCGCTTGCGTAATACCAAGACCTCGGTGCGTGACAAGCGTGTGGCGGAGCTATTGGACCTGGTGGGACTGTCCAAGCACGTCAACCAGCGCCCGGCGGAACTTTCAGGAGGTCAACAGCAACGAGTAGCCATTGCGCGCGCGCTTGCCAACGAGCCGCGCTTGCTCATCGCTGACGAGCCCACAGGTCAATTGGATGCAGACACTGGTCACGCCATCATGATGCTCTTGCGTGAAGTGATCACCTCGCAGGGAATGACTGCGCTCATCTCCACGCACGATCCGTCTCTCATGGCGATTGCCGATCTCACGATGCGATTGGCTGACGGTCGCTTGCAGACCGAGGCCGAGGCTGCGGCAGCAACCGCTGCGGCGTCAGGTGCCGCGCACTAGCTCCCGAGTACGGCGCAACCAACCAAGGAACCCACGCAGGGCTACCAGTGCCGCGGCCGCGATCACCACGGTGGCCACTGGAGCCAGAGGCAGACTCAGCGCCACTGCGGCGCACAGGACCACGCCTACCCAAGGCAAGCCACGTGGCGTGACGAAACTTCCCACATGCCCGGTGGCGCGCGCTCGTGCGGCCGCCAAATGACCCACTATGTAATAACCCAACAGCGCGAACGAGGACATCGCAATGACAAAGCCGATGCTCCCCCACCACACCAAGGCCACGGCACCCGCGCACACCGCCGCTTCGGCGAGCCATGGTGCACCCGACTTTCCCTGCCGGGCCAGTGCGCGAGGCAAGTCACCTTCACGCGCCATAGCCATGGCAGTCCGGCCGACTCCCGCACCGAGGGCCACAAGGGCGCCAAATGCCGCCACCGCTGCCGTGATCGAGACCACGGCCACGGGAAGGCCTGTTCCTTGGACAAGGTCAGCGAGCGGGGCCTGAGATCCCGCCACCGCATCCACCCCGGGCCTGCGCACTAGCGCCACCGCAATGGCCACATACACCGCTAGAACCAACACCAAAGACAGACCCATGGCCAGCGGAATGGTGCGGTGAGGCGTCCGCACTTCTTCACTCAGCGACGCGAGCCGGGCGTAGCCAGCGAAGGCAAAGAAGATCAGGCCTGCTGCCGCACCCACATCCACCCATGGGAGCGGCCACTGCCACCACGTGAGGACGCCCCACTCTTGGGCAGCAGGCGCTTGCCCAGCCGCCACCACAAAGACCGCCAAGGCGAGCATTACTACCGCTCCAATGGCAGTGGTGGCCTTGGTGGTGCGTGACACTCCCCCTGCGTTGAGCACCCACGCCACGGCTATGGCAGCCGTGGCCACCACGGCATCGTGGTCGGGCCACACGTAATGCCCCACTACTAGTCCCATCGCGGCAAGCGAGGCAGTCTTGCCCACCACAAAGCCCAGCCCAGCGAGGTAGCCGGCAACGGGATGCACCTCGCGCTTGCCGTACACATAGGCGCCGCCAGCCACGGGATGGTGTACTGCTAACTGAGCCATTGACAGCGCGTTCACGAGCGCAATGACAGCGGCCACGAGCACAGCTACCACCAAGGCATTGCGCGCTGCGTCAGCAGCGGGCGCCCACACGGCAAATACACCGGCGCCCAGCATGGAGCCCACTCCCACGCCTGTGGCTCCCCACAGGCCCACTACGCGCCGAGCCTGTGCCATGGCGCCATCGTAGTAACGGGTTCAAGAATCGCGGTAACGTCTCGACATGAGCGCACTGATGGTCAACATCTGGATTTGTGGTGGCGTGACCTTGGCCTGCTGGCTCGCCTCCGTCATCGTCAAGGAGTACTCCTGGACTGATCGCTTGTGGTCCATCGTTCCAGCGGTCTACGCCTGGGTCTTCGCAGCTCATGCGAACGATGCGCGGGTCACGTTGGTGGCGGTGCTCATCACGGCTTGGGGAGCGCGCCTCACCTTCAACTTTGCGCGACGCGGTGGTTACGCGCCCGGCGGCGAGGACTACCGCTGGGCCGTCCTTCGTGCGCGCATGCCAGGGTGGGCGTACGCGCTGTTCAACTTCCTCTTTATTGCGCTGTACCAGAACGTGTTGCTGTTGCTCATCACCTTGCCGATGGTCACCACGGCCGACTACCCGGGTTCACTGGGTGGGGCCGATGCGGTGGCGGCAGTGGTCTTTGCGGCATTCCTCGTAGGCGAAACAATTGCCGATCAACAACGGTGGAGCTTCCACAAAGACCCTCACCGCAAGGGAGTGCTCACCACGGGCATGTACGCGTATAGCCGCCACCCCAATTACTTCTTTGAGATCAGCCAATGGTGGGTGGTGTTCGCGTTCGCCGCGATAGCAGCAGGGACGGTGTGGTTGCCCACCGCAGCCGGAGCCATACTGCTCACGCTGCTGTTCATCGGTTCCACACTGTTTACGGAGAGCATCTCGATTGGTAGGCACCCTGAATACGCGGACTACCGCCGCAGTACCTCCATGATCATCCCGTTGCCCCGCCGTCGAGCGCGCGAGGCAGTGGGCGCGTAGGCGACACACCGCGTACATACAAACACGTGAGGCCCTCCCTAAGGAGGGCCTCACGTGTCTAGTAGCGGGGACAGGATTTGAACCTGCGACCTCCGGGTTATGAGCCCGGCGAGCTACCGAGCTGCTCCACCCCGCGTCGGTAGGTTGTCTAGTCTACGTGGTCCCCACCGAGGAGCCAAATCCCGTGGTGTTGTGCTCGTTGCGGCACGCGCTGGCGCTAGGGTCGAGCCATGACTACACCTTCCGATCCTTTCTCCGCGCCGCCGACCCCACCCGGCGTGATCCCCAACGCTGCGCCGCCCCCACCGCCGGTGACGTCTGCGCCGCCTGGATACCCCGCCGGGCAGTACGCCAACTACCCGGGGCTCGCACAGTACGCTCCCCAACCGCCGCGCACGCTTGCCTTATGGGCCATCATCCTCACCGGTGTGTACACCCTGGTTTCGCTTGGCATGGCGCTGCTCGGCGATCAAGGCGTGGAAACCATGCGCCGACAATTTGACACGTCATCCCCCACCCTCAACTTCAACGCGTTTGACGCGGTCAACGCCCTGACACTTCCTGTGATCATCGGTGCATGGGTGGTTTTGGCCCTGTGGTGGGGCAAGGTGCGCCAGTTCCGCGCTTACCAGGGCTACACCGTGGGCGGTATCCCGGCTGTGGAGTGGTGGGGCTGGATTGTCCCGCTCGCCAACTTTGTGTTGCCTATCCTCGGCATGCGGTCCTTGACCAAGCATCTGGTAGGGCTCGGCCCGGTTCTGGGGTGGTGGATCCCCTACATCGCATCTGGAATCGTGGCCTCTTCGGCCGGATTCTTGGTGCTTGGGGCCATGGACTGGAACACGGGAGAGATCGACCCTCACGCCTCGTTCGACGGCATCGTGCCCATCTACTGGGCCTCGGCCATCTTGATCCTGATCTCGTGGGGCTTCCTCACGTACATCATCCGCACCACCACCGAACGCCTGGAAACTGGAGCTGGCCAGCAGTAGGGGCTACTCACCTCAACGCAAGGGGCCCCTCCACCGGCTGGTGGAGGGGCCCCTTCGCGTTGAGTGCTACCGCATTACGCGGCTTCGGCCTCTGCTGCTGCGGCAGCGATGGCGGCGTCGAGCGCGTCCTGGGCGGTCAGGGCATCGGCAAAGGCCAGAGCCAAGCGTTCCTGGGCCGCGCCGTACCCGGCGAAGTCACCCTTGGCCAAAGCGGCCTGGCCGTCGTCCATGGCCTTCTTGGCAGCGGCGAGAGCCTCGCGCAAGTCGGCACGGGCCTCATCGATTTCACGGATGTCGGGCGTGCCTGGGGTAGTGGTGTCGTCGTCACCGGGGTCCGGCGTGGGATCCACGCTGGGGTCGTCGGAGTCGTCAGTGTCATCGTCCGGAACCGCACCCTCACCAAAGACCTGGTCCAATGCCTCGCTCAACGTGTCAGCGAAGCCCACCTCGTCACCGAAGGAGACGAAGACCTTCTGCAGCAGCGGGAACTGCGTGCCTTGCGAGGAGCGCACATACACGGGCTGGATGTACAGGAGTCCACCACCCACGGGCAGCGTGAGCAGGTTGCCGTTGATGACGTCTGTCTCACCCTGGCGGAGCAGGTTCAGCACGTTCTGTGCGGGCGGGTCAGCGTTGAATTGGTTTTGCACCTGCCCGGGGCCAGACACCGTGGTGTCACGCGGCAACTCGAGCACCCGCAGTTTGCCGTAGTCAGGGTGCACCACACCGGCCTGGTCGCCCGTCTCAGAGTTCACAGCCAAGAAGCCCGTGAGCACGTTGCGGTCAGTGTTACCGCCCGGGATGTAGGTAGACGTGAGCGAGAACGTGGGCTCGCTCTGCCCCGGCATCTGCAGAGTCAAGTAGTACGGAGGCTGGATCACGGACGGGTTGGTGGGATCCGTGGGGCTCCGCCAGAAGTCCTGGCCCGAGTAGAACTCGGAGGCATCCGAGACGTGATAGCTGGCCAACTGGAAGCGCTGGATGGCGAACAGCTCCTCCGGATAGCGCAGGTGACTCATCAAGTCACTCGAGATCTCCGAGATGGGCTTGATGGTGGTGGGGAATACTGCGCTCCACGCCTTGAGGATCGGGTCTTCCTCGTCCCACGCGTACAAAGTGATGGAGCCGTCGTACGCATCCACCGTCGCTTTCACCGAGTTGCGGATGTAGTTCAGCACGGTGGGCTGCAACGGGTCTGCGTCGGCAAACAGCGTGGGGCCCGTCACGGAGGCCGAGTACGGGAAGGTTTGGGATGTCGTGTACCCGTCCACGATCCACACCAAACGGCCGTCTACCACGGCGGGGTAAGTGGTGGAATCGAGTTCAAGGTAGGGAGCCACGCGAGCCACGCGCTCTAGCGGGTCCCGGTAGTACAGGATCTGCGATTCGCTCGTGACACGGCTTGAAAACAGGATCTGGGTCTCGCCGTACTTGATGGCGAACATGACCTTGGAAAAGGGATTGCCGATGCTCGGGCCACCGTCACCTTGGTAGGTGGTGTTGACCTGGCCACCACTTGCGTCATCGGGGTAGTCAAGCTCCCACGGGGCCGTGCCTTCTGGAGCACCCACGATCGAGTAGTCGGGCAACGTGGTGCCAAAGTACACGCGGGGTTCGTAGTCGCCCAGCTCGCCAGTGGACGGGATGCCTGACTGGAAGAACAGCGGGCGGCCGTCGCTAGCCACGCGGTTGCCGTAGGCGGCCACCACTCCAAAGCCATGCGTGAAGACTGTGTGGTCGTTGACCCACGTGCGGTTTTCGTTGCCAAGACCCGCGAGGTTGAGCTCTCGCACCGCGATCACCGTGTCGCGCAACTCGCCGTCAATGCGGTAGCGATCCACATTGAGCGTGCTCTTGAACGTGTAGTACTGCTTGTTCTGCTGCAGCTGCTGGAACGTGGGAGAGACGATGTTGGGGTCCAGCAATCGAATCTGGGCAGTCGTATCAGCGTCGGCACGCAAAGCGGCGGCGTTGGCCTCGGTGCGGGCACGGTAGGGCGTGACCTCCACATCGTCCAGTCCGTAGGCGTAGAGCGTGGCGTCAATGTTGCGCTGAATGAATGGCGCCTCAAATTCCTGCTCGTTGGGTGAAACCTGGAAGCGCTGGACCACCGCGGGGTAGATGCCCCCCACGACGATCGCGGCGAGCACCATGAGCGCCACTCCCGTGACGGGAATGCGCCAGTCGCCGCGCCAAATCACCACGAGGAATAGCAAACCCACGAGGATCGCGATGCCGAACAGGATTCCCCTGCCAGGCAGGATGGCGTTGACGTCCGTGTACATCGCGCCCGAGAAGCGATCGTCCTGTTTGATCATGAGCGCATAGCGACTCACCCAGTAGTTGGCGGCGATGAGGAACATCAGGATGGTGCCGAGGATCGCCAACTGCATACGGGCTCCGCGGCTGGCCACAAAGCGTCGGCCGCCGCCTGAGATGCCGCCGTACAACAAGTGCACAAATGCGGCGAGCATGAGGCACACCACTACGATGGCGATGACAAAGCCCAGGACGGCCTGGAGTACCGGCAACGTGAAGACGTAGAACGAGGCGTCCAGACCGAACTGCGGGTCCTGAATGCCAAAGGGCTGGCGGTTCATGAATGCGAGAACCTGGTCCCAATTGCCAGACATCGCAGAACCAGCAATGAACCCGACGATGAGCGGCAGCAAGATGGTGACGGCACGCTCAATGGGGCGCACTTGCTCTCGGAACTGGTCAAGTGGAGTGTTCCGCGCTGCGGTCATCGCGGGACGGGTCTTGCGCGCCCACTGCAGGCTGCCCCACACCGCAAACGCAGCAAAGAGGGCTACGCCAAAGAACAAAAGCAAACGAGTCACCCACTGCGTGGTGAACACGGAGGAGTACCCCACCTGCTGGTACCAGACGTATTCGGTCCAGATGTTGGCCGTGATGATGGAAAGCACCACCACCACGAACACGAAAATGGAGGCGATCACCATGGGTGAGCGCCTGCGGGGAACATTCACCGAGGGCATGGAAGCGGGGCGGCGGTCGGCGTCGTCGAAACTCACGAGTCGTCCTTCTGTGGGGAACAGGTGGGCAAAGCTGCGGTTTTACCTTGGCCGATGGCGACTACCGCGTCGTATGCCTCGTCCAAGGTCTCTACCGCATAAACGTTGAGACCGGCAGGAATGTGCCCGATCACATCAGGGCAATTATCCCGGGGAACCAAGAAGTAGTCTGCCCCAGCGGCGCGCGCGCCAGCCATCTTGAGCGGCACGCCTCCCACTGGACCGACTGCGCCGTCGTTGGAAATGGTGCCCGTACCCGCCACGTGCTGGCCGTTGAGCTCATCTTGCGGGGTGAGCTTGTCCATGATGGCGAGTGCAAACATCGTGCCGGCGCTGGGGCCGCCCACCGTGTCAATGGCCACGGCGACGTCAATGGGGTTGTTGAACTCGGGGTTGATCCAGATGCCCATACGCCCGCTGCCTTGCTCATTGGCGATGAGTTCAAACTCGAGGTCCACGTGCTCCCCGGAACGCAACACCGTGAGGCTCACGGTCTCCCCTGCGGAGCGACCCTCCATGGCATCCGTGAGGTCGCTATAGGTCTTGAGCTCTTTGCCCTCGAACTGGACGATGACGTCGTTGTCCTGGAGCACTCCCCGTGCGTTGGACGCCTCGTCGATGGCCACCACTGTCAGCATTGCGGCCATGTCAAGGGCGTCGAGCGCCGCGTTCGTAGCAGCTTGCTGAGAGGTGGTCCACTGCTGAGCACTGGCAGTGTCATGAGCCTCGCGGTCTTGAGGCCTGCCAAACACTTCTTCTTCGGGGCGCACCTTGGCATTGGTGGAAAAGAACGAGCCAATCACCTCGCCCACCGTGAACGGGATGGAAGACCCACGTGACTCTGACACGGTGGTGAGTCGCAACTCTCCGGTCGTCTCGTACGTGGGTGCGCCCTCAATGGTCACCAATGGGATTCCACCCGCCTCCCCCAGGGTGTCGTATGTGGGTCCGGGTTTTCCGATGGCGTAAGGCGAGGGAATGACCGTGAGGATCGCAATGAGGAGCGACGATGCCAGGCCCGAGGCGGCAATGACTGATCCACGGCGAGTCAACGGCGCTTCCGTCAAGGACAGAACGGGCTCGCGAGCATCGGAAGTCACTACACCATCATTGCCGATAGCGAACGTGCCACCCAAACCGCCTTCTTGTTCGTTAGCGTGAGTGAGTACAGCGCGCACCGTGCTGGCGCAAGGGAGACAACGTGGCTGAAGAGTCCGAACCGTGGATGCGGCTGCTCCGTGAGTTGTTCGGGGATGAGGCTGATGCGGCCCTGGAGCAGTTGCGTGCCATGGGCGTAGATCCGTCCACTTTGGCCCAAGCCAGCGGCGTGTCCAACAGCCCTGGAATGATGGACCACTTGCTGGGTCAGATACGTGCCCTGATGTCGCAGTCGGACGGCGAGGATGTCAACTGGAACCTCGCGCACGACGTGGCGCGCGGAGTGGCTGCTCAAGGAGGCGATCCCTCCGTGAGCGCAGCCACGGCGACAGCACACCGTGCGGCCGTGACTCGTGCGCAGTTGTGGCTGGACGCCGCCACTGACTTCAACCCCTCCACGCTGGAGCCCCAGGTGTGGAGCCGCGCGCAGTGGGTGGAAGCCACGCTTCCCACGTGGAAGTACTTGGCAGGCCCAGTGGCCGCGAGTGTGTCGCAAGCATTGGGTGGCGTGTTGCGCGAGGAGCACGCGGCCAGGGGCGACGCTCAGAGCTCGGACCTGCTTGGGGCTGTGAGCCCCACGGTGTGTGGCATGCACATGGGTGAGGCAGCGGGCGCGCTTGCCCGTGAAGCCTTTGGCGCCACGGACCTTGGCATTCCGTTGCTTGAAGAATCCAGGGTGGTGCTCATCCCCCGCTCCATTGACGAGTTTTCAACTGGCCTGGATGTGGACACCGAACAAGTGCGCGCGTTCGTGGCCCTGCGGGAGGCGGCTCACGTACGCCTCTTTGGCGCGGCCGCATGGCTTCCAGGCCAGCTGCACGCGAGCATCGAGCGGTACGCCAAAGGCGTCACCATCGACCTGGATGCCCTTGACCACGCGGTGCGCGAGGCGGGCATGGGCGATCCCAAGAAGCTCCAGAGCGCCTTGTCCACCGGCATCTTCACGTCCACGCACTCGGAGGACCAGCGCGCCACTTTGGAGGCCATCGAGACATGGCTCGCCCTGATTGAGGGCTGGGTAGAGGAAGTGACGACGCGAGCGGCCGCTCCGCACTTGCCTGCTCTGGGCAACTTACGAGAGATGATGCGCCGCCGCCGCGCCGCTGGCGGTCCTGCGGAGGACGCCTTTGCCAAGCTACTGGGACTTGAACTACGCCCACGCCGCTTGCGCGACGCATCGGCCATGTGGGCGGAGCTCACCGCGCGTGTGGGTCCGCAGACTCGAGACGACTTCTGGTCCCACCCTGACGTGCTTCCCAGCGCAGCCGAACTGGGCGAGTGGAAGAGCTGGGTGGACCGTGTCACCGGCAGTGCAGAGCCCGATGCCATGGACCTTGAGCTCCAGCGCATGCTCGGTGACGAGGGCCTGAGTACCGAAATCGACGGCGAAGAAGGACCAAATCCCCTTTAAGGCGCATGCGACACGAGGTGGGGAAAACCGGTCATTTGTGCGTGCACACCTCTACGCTTGGAATGGATGGGCCCCAATAGATGGGTCATTCGTGTGACTGAGTCGCACACAAAGAGAAGGAGAAGCTCATGGCGGAGAAGTACTCGGGCGAGTTTTACTGCGTGAAGTGCAAGGCAAAGCGGACCACCGAGGGTGATGTCGTGATCTCGGAGAACGGCCGCCGGATGGCCAAGGCAACGTGCCCCGAATGTGGCACCAAGCTCAACCGCATCCTGGGCAAGGCCTAGTCCTTACACCCACACGTCAAAGCCGGGTCACCATGGTGGTGACCCGGCTTTTGCGTTCCCGGTGGTTTGGTGGAGCGCACCCTGTGGATAACGGGCGTGTGGTGACTGCCACCGGGCACTATCCCCTGTATGCCCTACTTTCTTTCCTCTCCCGTGCTGTGGCGCCGCCCTGGCGAGACGCAAGTGGGCATTGCGCGGCCCCTGATCCTTAGCGGGCTCACGGCTCGAGACCAGCACTTGCTGGCGCTCATGGAGGGGCCAGGCATTTCCGCGCTCACGGGGCTGTCGCCCGCAGGTCTGCGAGCCTTTGATGCGCTGCTCGAGGCAGGCGTTGTCCACGAGGGAGGCGCGGCTGTGGCAGATCCCGCCTTACGACCCTCCGTGGCGATTCATGGACTGGGTGCGCCGGGCGCGGCGTTGGCAGAGTGCCTTGCCCGGCTGGGCTTCCCCTTGGAACTGTGCGACGACACTCCACTGACGCGGGAGTCTCGCGCTGACCTCCCGGGGCCGCGCGGATCACGCACGTGTGCGAGTGCGGCCGCCGATGCCGTGCGCCGGGCAGTCCCCGGCGCGGTAGTCCGTCTTGCCCAGAGCACTCCGGCGCTCGCCGTGGTGTTCGGCGTGGGCGCGTGCGATCCCACCGTGACGACTCCTCTCATGGCCACCGACACCCCGCACCTGCTCATTACTACCGATGAGGCCGGTGCGTGGGCGGGACCGCTCGTGGTTCCTGGGCAGGGCCCGTGCGCCACGTGTGTGGGGCTCCACGCGGCTGACGCGGACGCACTGTGGCCACAGTTGAGCATTCAGTTGGGGAACGGGCGCCGTCCGCGCTTGAGCGCCGATGCTGTGGCGGGGGTGGTCGCCGTGGCATCCGCCGCAGCCCTCGCTCACGTAGAGCCTGCGCGCGATGCCGCGTGGATCCAGTACTCCAGGTGGCGGGTGCAGTCTGGCGCGCCGCCCGAACAATCCGCCGTCACGGCCCACCCCGCATGCGGGTGTGGCGCCCCCACACCCAGCTCAGTCGTCGCCCCTACGGACGAACTCGCTGTGAGGCGGACACGTCTTGCGCCACCACCTGCAGCAACTCGGCGCCGTACTTAGTGAGCTTCTGCGCGCCAATGCCGTGGATGCGCGCCAACTCACCAGCGGTGGTGGGACGCTCCCGCGCAATGGCGGCCAACGTGGAATCCACCAGGACGGTGAACGCGGGCTTGGAGTCAGCGTGGGCGTGCTCTAAACGCCACGCCTTGAGCCGCTCAAAAAGTTCTAGTCCCGCTGCGTCCAACTCACTGGCTGCAGAGGCGACGCGCTGCTGCTTGGCTGGCCGGGCATCGGGCCACCACTTCTCAAGGAAGCGAGTGCGCTTGCGGGTGGCCTTGCCGCCCTCCCTGCGCGCGCGGGCAAAACTCAACGATAAGTGCTCGCGGGCGCGCGTGACGGCCACGTAGAGCAATCGCCGCTCCTCCTCCACCGCCTCCTCGGTCTCAGCAAGCGAAATGGGTAACAGCCCCTCTGACAGGCCCACCACAAACACTGCATCCCACTCAAGGCCCTTGGCAGCGTGGATGGTGGTCAAGGTCACCCCCTCGACGGAGGGTGCGTGTTGTGCCGCGGCCCGCTCGGCAAGATGCTCCACAAAGTCCCTCAAGGTGACAGGCGAGCCGGTGGCCGCGATGGCCTCGGCATCGAAGTCATCTGCCAGCTGCACCAACGCCTGCAAGGAATCCCACCGCTCACGCACAGCACCTCGCGCGGCAGGAGGCTCTTGCGCCCACCCCACCGATTGCAAGGCTTCACGGACCTGTACCCCGATGATCTCCTCGCTGGGAGCCACCGCGGCTCCCCGGAGTAGCACCATTCCCTTACGCACCTCTTCGCGGTCAAAAAAGCGCTGCCCACCGCGCACCAGATAGCCAATCCCACGAGTGGCGAGCGCCTCTTCAAAGGCCTCTGACTGGCTGTTGGTCCGGTACAGCACTGCGATCTCGCGGGCCGGCACACCGCTAGACGTGAGCGCCTCGATGCGTTGAGCCACACCGTTGGCCTCCTCGGCATCGTCCGCATAGGCGTGGTACGAGATCGCCGGGCCAGAAGGACGCTGTGCCACCAACTCCACCCCAGAACCTGCAGCCCCACGCTGGGCCATGAGCCCATTGGCAAGGTGCACTACTTGAGGCGTGGAGCGGTAGTCCCTCACCAAGCGCACCACAGCGGCATCGGGGTACTGGCGAGAGAAGCCAAGCAGGTGGGTGGGGCTAGCGCCCGCAAAGGAGTAAATGGTCTGAGCCGGATCGCCCACTACGCACAGTTCGCGGCGCCCGCCCAACCATTGATCAAGCACATACTGCTGGAGCGGCGAGACGTCTTGATACTCGTCCACCACAAAATGGCGATATTGGCGGCGGATCTGTTCCCCCACCTCGCCGTGGCGGGCAATCATGTCCGCGAGGAGCAGCAGGATGTCCTCAAAATCCAGTACTACTGCCTCGGTCTTGACTTCCTCGTAGGCGCGCAACACGTCCGCCACGCGCGCGCGGTCAATGCCTGCTGGCGCTGGGCGCCCGGAGTCGGCAGTGACGCGCACGTAATCCTCCGGCGCCACGAGAGACACCTTGGCCCACTCGATCTCGCTAGCGAGGTCGCGCACCATGAGCCGGTCCACATCCAGGCCCGCAGTGCGAGCCGCGCGGCCCACGAGTGGTGCCTTTTGCTCCACGAGAGTGGGGATCTGACCGCCTACCACTTGCGGCCAGAAGTAACTCAATTGCCTCAGGGCCGCCGCGTGGAAGGTGCGCGCTTGGACTCCGTCCACTCCCAAGGCACGCAAGCGCTGGCGCATTTCCCCCGCCGCGCGCGCCGTGAACGTCACGGCTAGCACCGACTGGGGGCTGAACGCATTAACGCGCACACCGTAGGCGATGCGATGAGTGATTGCCCTCGTCTTGCCTGTACCGGCACCGGCGAGGACACACACGGGACCGTGGAGCGCGGTCGCTACTGCCCGCTGCTCAGGGTCAAGGGCGTCGAGAATGGCGTCGGCATGCATCAGACGCATTGTGTCAGCACGGGCCCACAGCGGCGGACCTGTCCACAGCGGAGACCGCTACTGGAAGGGGCCGCCGTACCAGTCGTCCACCATGCGGCGGGCGATGGAACCCACGGGAGGCAAGAGGATGTGCTGCTCCGCCACGAGGGCGCTGAGCTCCTCGCGGGTGACGAACCGCGCGTCGGTGATCTCTTCTTCATCCAAGACGAGGGTGTCGTCCTCGGTGGTGGCCTTGAAGCCCACCATGACCGATGCCGGAAACGGCCACGGCTGGGAGCCCACGTAGGTGAGGTTTGAAATCTTCAGGCCCGTCTCTTCGGCGACCTCCCGGTGGCAAGCCTGCTCTAGCGACTCTCCGGGCTCCACGTAGCCCGCCAAGTGCGAGTAGCGGCGCGCGGTGAACAGCACGGTGTGAGCCATGAGCAGCCGATCCTGCGGATCGGTGATGGCCACGATGACCGCAGGGTCCGTACGGGGGTAGTGCTCGCGCTGGTCGGCCTCACACCAACGCACCCATCCACCTTTACGCACTTGCGTGGGCTCACCGCAGACCGAGCAGCGCGGGTGATTGTGGTGCCACGTGGTGATGGCCACGGCGGTGGCGGCGAGTTCCCGGTCGCGGTCACCCTCGTCACCGCGCGCGGCGCATGCCCAGATGTGCTCTCTCAAGCCCATCATCAAGCCTGGCTCAATGTCTCTCTCGGCATCCGTGGCCAGCACTGCCACCACGTCCCTGCCGTCTTCTTGACCCAGGTAGACCACCACGTCATGCGGGGGTCGCTCGGCAGGGGGCACCAAAGTCACCACACCGCCCGCTGCCATCACGGAGGCACCGCTGACCACCACGGCATCGGCGCTGGCGAGGTCTGCCACATCCCGGGCTTGAGCGGTCCTGTCAACGAGGAGTGGCTCGCCCAGCGGCCAGTGAAAGGTCATGGGTCCTAACTTAAGTCCCCTCCTGCCACACGGGCGCCGTACACGACGCGCCTGCGTGGCCGCTGGCACGGAACCGGCTTTCGCTCTACCGTGAACCCGTGCCCCGCTCACCCCTGGCGCTCGCAGCGCTCGCTTCCGTCGCAGTCCCCGGACTCGACGTATACGACGTGTTGCGTAGCCCGCTCACCGACGCGGACTTTGACGTGGTCGTGGTCAAGGACGCGACTGGCAAACGGTGGGTGGTGCGCGCTCCTCGCAGGGCCGCAGCTGGGGCTGCACTGGAGGCGGAGATGGGAATGCTCCACGCGCTCACGCGCGCCAAAGACGCGGGCCTCATTGAGTTTGACGTTCCGCGACCGGCTGGCGCTGCCACGATCTCCGGTGAGGACGGTGGCCGCGCCATCGTCTACACCGATGTCACGGGTTCACCTTTGGTGCTCGCTGCAGTAGAGCCTGGTCCCGGATTGGCGGCGAGCATCGGGCGCACGCTGGCCCAGATTCACGAACTTCCAGTGTCAGTGGTCGAAGATCAAGGGCTACCCGTCTACAGCGCGGAGGAGTACCGCGCGCGCAGGCTCACCGAGTTGGATGCGGGGACGCAGACCGGCTTGGTCCCTCCTCGCCTTGCAGATCGCTGGGAACAGCAGCTCGAGAACATCTCCTGGTGGCGCTTTGAGCCGACCGTGGTGCATGGCGACATGGGTGAACACCAAGTGGTGGTGCGCGAAGGCATAGTCGCGGGAGTCGTGGACTGGATGGACACCCGCGTGGCAGACCCCGCGGACGACCTCGCGTGGCTCGCCGCGGCGGCGCCTCAAGACGTGCTGGACTCAGTGTGGGAGGCCTATTCCATGGGCCGACGCGAGATGCGCGACCCTCACATGCTCGACCGTGCCCGCCTTGCCTCGGAGCTCGCTTTGCTGAGGTGGCTCATGTACGGCGTCCGCACGGACAACGCCGACGTCATCGAAGACGGCCGAGGCATGCTCGCCGACCTCGAAGCACTTCTCTTTGACGAAGACCTCTAGCTCTCCTCACGCCGTAGCAAAGCCTCGATGTCCTCTCGGCTCAGCAGGGCTCGAGGCCTCACGGTCTCGTTGGTGGCGACGTAGTAGAACGCCGCGTCGACGTCTTCAAGCGGCACGCCCTTCCACAGCGACCATGCCAGTCGGTACACCGCGAGTTGGACTTCCCTGGCTGCCTTCTCCTGAGCGTCACGCGGAGACTTTCCTGACTTCCAGTCCACCACCGTGACCTTGTCCAGACCGTTCCCTGGCGGGAACACGGCGTCGATGCGAGACCGGATGGTGGTGCCGCCCACGGGCAGTTCCACGTCCACCTCAATGGCAAGCGGCGTGCGCCGTGCCCATTCCGATGCTTCAAAGGTCGCCTTAAGCGCGGCGAGGTCCACATCTTCGGCCTCGTCGGGACCCAGGATCCCTTGGGTGAGGTCATCATCATCCAGCAAGGTGGTGTGGCCATATTGGCGCTCAATCCACGCATGAAGCGCGCTGCCGCGGTGAGCCGCAAACGTGGGCTCGGTAGGCATCGGGCGGCGAAGTTGGTCTTCAAATGCGACCCTGTCCCTGCGCAATGCCACGAGTGCGGACGTGGACAAATGCGCGGGCATCTCCACAGTGGACTGGGCGCGTGAAGCACGTTCCTCCAGCATGGCCACCAGCTGGTGCACCAACGGGGTTTGCGCGTCTCCCGTCACGTGCGCCGCTCCGGGCGGGAATTGGTCGACAACATCGGCCAGCGCCCTGCGCGCTGATTGTGCAGGAGTGACGGGCCGCGGCCACGGAGCGGCTTCTGGCACCAAAGTCTCCGGCGGGCCATCAATAGGTTTCTGAGCCCACTGGTCCACGGTGACAGCGCCCGAATCGATGAGTTCGGTGACGTACATGCTGGGTTCTCGGCACGTCGTGCCGCCTGTGTACCAACTGCCCGTGAGCAGCACGTGGGAGCGCGCGCGAGTGAGAGCCACGTAGAACAAACGCCGTTCCTCGTCGAGGGTGTAGCGGCCGCCTGCTTCCTTGAAGGCTGCGAGGGACTGCGCGAGTTCTTTGTGGTCACGAGTTCCGCGGAAGTTCCACACCGGCAGACGGGCAGCGTCCAGGCGGAGTTCGTGCGGCACATTGCCAATGCCGTCTAGCCAGCCCGAGTCGCGGTAGGCGGGCGAGGACTCCGAAGGAGGTGTCACCGACGGGAAGTGGCCGTCATTGAGCCCCGGGACCACGACGACGTCCCACTCGAGTCCCTTAGCGCCATGAACCGTCAACAGTTGGACTGCGGCCGGATCAGGCTCGCGCACAGGAGCGTCCAAACCCTTCTCTTCGCGGCGCGCGGCTTCCAGCCAGCTCAACAGCGCGCCCAAGGTGGCGTGATCGGCGCCCGCGGCAAAGGTGCGGGCGGCGTCGATGAACGCATCAATTGCCCGGCGCGAGCGGCCATCGGCACGCGCCACCGCCACCTCAATATCCAGGTTCCATGCACGCTCGGCAAAGCCGATGAGCTCTGGGAGCGGCAAGTACGTGTGGCGCCGGAGCGAATCGATCACGTGCGACAGCGCCTCAAGGCGCGCACGTCCGGCAGGCGAGAGGGAGCGTCCTTGAGGTGATTCCCACTCTGCGGTTGGCAATTGAGCCAACGCATCGACGATGCTCGCATTGCCTTCGCGGTGGGCACGCGGGCCCGCGATCACTTGCGCCCAGTCGTGCAACGCCGCCATGTCCTTGACGCCAAGTGCCACGCGTTCGCCGGCGAGGATGCGCATGAGCGAGTCTCCGCGCGAGGGGTCGTGAGTGACTTCCAGTAGCGCCAGTAAGTCGGCCACTTCAGGGACATCCAGCAAACCGCCCAAGCCCACAATCTCAAAGGGAATGCCTGCGTGGCTTAAGGCGTCGGCAAGGGCGCCGTACTGGGAGCGGCGCCTACACAACACCGCAGCGGTGACGGGCGAGCCAGGCCGGTGGCGCAACTCGGTGCGGCGAGCGACCAGGAACTCAGCGACCGCATGCGCCTCTTCCTCCACCGTGAGGTGCCGTTGGACCACCACGCCCGGTGCGGCGCGACTGGGCTCCGCAATGCCTAGCTCCTCGCCCCTGGACCTCAGTGCCACGCCCACCACCGGGCCCTCCGCAAGGGGCCGCACGGACTCGTTGGCGGCAGTGAGGATCGAGGCTTCGTTGCGCCAGCTCACTGACAGCGAGTGGGTGTTCACCGCACTGGCCTTGCCAAAGAACTCCAGGAACTTCTCCAGCGCATCGGCAGAAGCACCGCGGAAGCCGTAAATGGCTTGGTTGGGGTCACCCACTGCCATCACGGGGTGACCCTCGCCAAACAGGCGCGCGAACAGTTCCAGTTGCGGCGGCGAGGTGTCTTGGAACTCGTCCAGGAGCACCGCGCAGTACTTGGAAGACTCCACATCCTTCACTTGCGGCAAAGCGGCAAGTCGTACCGCGATTTCCACTTGGTCCGCAAAGTCGAGGAAGGAGCCTTGGGCCTTGCGGGCATCGAACTCTTCCACGAGGTCCGCCATGGCCACGAGCGTGCGCAACTTGCCTGCGGCTCTAGCGCAGTCCCCCGTGAGGGTGCCTGGTGCTCCGTCGCCTTGCTTCTTGGGCAGGGCTTCCACGGTTTCCAACGCGGATTGTGCCCACTCCCGTAGAGCCGCCGGGGTCACGCGATGGTCGCGCATCTGCCCCGCCAATCGTGGTACGGCGGCCGTGACAGTACTGACCGCCGCGTCGGTTGCCAAGGGTTGGTCCCACTGTTGCACTACCGCATCTGCCAATTGCCACAGCGCAGCGTCGGTGAGGATGGTGGATTCAGGATCAACGGCTACACGCAGGCCGTGGTCAGCCACGAGCGAGGCGGCGTAGCCGTTGTACGTGGAGACTGACACTTCCGGACGCGTGGGGTCATTGCCGTACATGGTGGTGATGCGTTGGTGCGCACGCTCGGCGATCTCGGCGGCGGCCTTGCGCGTGAAGGTCAGACACAAGATCTCGTCTGGGGAGATGTCCCTTCCAAAGAGCGCCTGAGCGTTGTCGAGTAAGTACAGAATGCGCAGGGAGAGCGTCTCCGTCTTTCCCGATCCGGCACCCGCCACCACTAGCGCCGGGTGGGTTCCTGCTCCCACGATGGCGGCTTGTTCGGCAGTGAGGACGCGGTCAGGGTCGATGCGTTGGGCAAGTTCGAGCGGCCCGCGGCCCCACCCTTGGACTAGACCCTCGTGCTCCACCGCGCGCTCTGCGTTCTCGGCGCTCATAGGTCAGTCACCTGTAAGCCTTGCACTTGTGCGGGACATGAACGCCGCACGGGACAACTGTCGCACTTATCGTTGATGACGGCCAAGAAGGTGTTGGCCGCCATGGTGTCCACTACGGTGCCCAACCTGGCCTCGGCCTGGACAGGGTCCACCGGTGCTTGGGTGCGTGAGGCGCCCTCTTTATTGACGGCCACGTACGCAAGTTCAGCGCCACCCGGCAAGGTCGTCTGGGGCACCGCGCCATGAGCCACCGCCAATTGGTACATCTCCAGCTGCGCGTTGGTCTCTGCCTCAGGCTGCGACGGAGCGCTACGCCCAGTCTTGAGGTCCACCACGTATGCCGTGAGTTCTCCCTGAGTCGAAGGCACCAGTTCCACTCGGTCGGCCACACCCACGAGGTCCGCGCGGCCGACTTCCACCGCGAACTTCTGCTCCACGAGCACCTGACGGTCGGCGCGCTTAGCCAAGTACAACGCCAACTTGGTGGCCACCTCGCGAGCCCGCTGATACGAGACCTTCTCCGGCCACGTGTTCACACCGAACTGCTGGGTCCAGAGCGAGTCGAAGTCCGCGAGGATTTGCTCCATACCGCCCGTGGGGTACTTCTCAGCAAGCGCGTGAATGAGCGTGCCCACCTCTTGGGCCTCGGTGGCTTCTTGGGTGCCCCCGGTGGACTCCAAGGCCCAACGCAGAGCGCACTTTTCCACCCACTCCACCTTGGACGGCGAGACCCGCACTCTTTGGTCCTCGTCCCACAGCGGTTGCTCTGTGGATGGAGGCAGCACGCCGTGCCAGTCGTGGGGGTCGGCACCCTCGACACGTAGGTCTCGCAACCACGCCAAGGTGCGCGCGAGCGGGGTGACTTCCGCCTCTGGTGCGGCGGCGGCCCGTGAACGGATTGCTGCTACCGCCGACCTCAAGTCAGAGATGCGTTCCATGGGATCACGCGGAGCCGCGGCGTCGGCGATCTCCACGCCCGCCACCTCCGCAATGAGCGTCAAGAAGCGGGAGACCCGTGACTCCTCTCCCACCACCGCGGTGGCAATGAGCGCCACCTTGGCGCGGGACACAGCCACTAAGAGCGCCCTGGTCTCATCGTCGAGAACTTGCCTGCGTGACTGTGCCGCGTGCGTCACTCTGCCTTGGGAATCCAGTGCCATCGCAGGCGCCCGCCCTGCGACGATGTCCGCGAGGTACTGCGCGCCCAACACGCTGTCGCGCAGACGCAAGTGGGGCCACACGCCTTCCTCAAGGCCGGCAATGGCCACCACATCCCATTCACGTCCCGCCGCCGATGCTGCGGTGCACAGTTCGACGACGTCACCTGTCGCTCCTCGAGCACCCAGGGAGTCCGCCGCGAAGTCTTGCGCCTCGAGGTAGGAAACGAACTCGCTGACGCTGGCCTGGGGGAGCCGTTCCGAATAGGTCTGAGCGGCACGAAGCAACGCGATGATCGCGTCTAAGTCTGCGCCGTCTCGCGCAGAACCCGCGAGCGCCCCGGCGCGCCACACCTCGGCCGCACCCAAGGCATCCCATGCGGCCCACAACACTGCGCCGGGAGTAGCACCCGGCTTGGTCATGCGCGTCGCGGCTGCCTCCACGGCCCGCGATGCTGCAGCCGCCGCACGTGCCTCAGGACCCTTAATGCTCGCCCACCGCGCGGAGGACGCGATGGCATCAACCAACAGTTCGCTCGACGGCGCCACACCACCACCGGCCCGGTCCTCGCGCAGCAGTTCCCTGCGGAGTCGCCGTAGCGCCACCGGGTCCAAGCCCACCAGCCGTGAGCCCAGCACTGCCAGCGCATCTGCCTCGGTCCATGGTTGTCCCGCGGCGGCCCGCAGAATCCTCAACAGCGGCTCCACGGCGGGTTCCGCGTGCAACGCCACAGCTTCTCCCAAGGCCACACACGGGATGTCTGCCGCCGCCAGATCACTGCGCAACTCTCGCAACTGGTTAGCGGAGCGCGCGATCACGCACATGCGGCTCCAGGGCACTTGCGGTCCGTCCATCCCGTGGCGAGCCCGCCGCAATTGCGCTGCGATGGCGCGCGACTGGCCGTACCGGTGCGGCGCCGTGATGACGGAGACAGGGGCGCGCCCGTGAACCTCACCGGAAGCACCCGCCACGGGCACGGGTGCGGAACGAGGAGAACCAATACCCAAAGTGCCGATGCGCTGGGCGACGGCCGATGCCACGGCCGCGAGAACGGGCGGCTGCCTGTGACCTGGGCCCAGCTCCAGCACGGATGCGCTCAAAGCAAAGGGGCCCTTGTCGGCGGTGGCCCCCGCCAACGCCGCCGGCACAGCTCCGCGATAGCCCTGCACTGCTTGGTCGGCGTTGCCCACCAGAACCACTCGGGCCCCGCCGCTTGCGAGCGCCTGCACCAGGTGGTGCACCGCTGCGGTGGCGTCTTGCGCGTCGTCCACAAGGACCAAGTCCCAGTGAGGCTTGCCCGGGCCTTGCCACGCCTCCAATGCATCGGCCGCCTCTGACACCACGCTCGCGGGGTCATAGCGCGCGCCTTGGTCGGAGGGAGTGGACCTCAATGTGGTGATGGCCAGGTACTCACGCATGACGGTCGCCGCCGCGCGCCACTCTGGCCGCCCCGCTCGCTGCGCCAAGTCCTCAAGGTCCTCAGGGACCAGACCCGCCTCGGCGGCGCGCATCAGCAGATCGCGCAACTCGGCGCGGAAGCCCGGCAAGGAAGTGGCATGCGCGGGCACCGCGCCAGCCCAATCGAGCGGCGCCACCCTGCCATTGAGGTGGCCCTGGAGAATCTCGCGCAGCATCACGTCTTGTTCGGCGCCAGTGACGAGCACAGGGGCGGGCATGCCTTCGGCGTCGGCCACTGCTCGCAACACCGCGTGGGCCAGGGAGGCTGCCGTGCGCACCACAGGAGCGCCAGCTGGACGATCCACCGCCACGGTCACTTGGTCACGCAAACGGGCCGCGGAGGCTCGTGTGGGCGCCAGCACTATGAGACGTTCGGGGTCAAGTCCTTGGTGAACGGCAGCCGCCGCCGCGGCGACCACCACGGTGGTCTTGCCGGATCCAGGCTCCCCCACCACCACGAGATTGCCCGAGCCGCGAACGATCGCGTCAACAGCGCGCACCTGGAAGGCGTCCAACGCTGATGTCATGGACCTATCCCACCACTACCCTGCGACATTGGAGGGGGCGAAACACCACGGGCACCTTGACCGGCGCGCCCAGGCGCCCTACGGCGCTGGGCTAGGCGTAGGCGAGGTGGGAGTCATGCCTGAAGCCACGGCATCGGGGAAGGGCCACGGGTTGACTTCGCATTCGGCGACCATCGGCACACGCTGGTCGTCCATGATGAGCGCCCGTCCAGAAACACAGAAAGTCTCTTCGTGACCGAACAGGTGGCCCAGGCGGTGGTTGACCAAGTAGGTGCGCGCCGCCGTGCGGTCACCGCCGAACGGGCTGAAGCCTGCCGTCCACTCAAAGAGTGAGATGGGCACAATGCCGTCGAGAGCGCACGAACGTTGAGGTTGGCTGTTGTCACCCGCTACGAGAGTGGGCACGTCAGGCGGCGCTCCCGTGGTGTCTTCAGCGTCGGGCGTGGCCTCCATGACGGGGCCAACGCGCACGGTCTCTTGGGGGTTGGGGCACGTCGCGGCGGAGGTGTAGGGGCTGGCAAGAACAAAGCGGTAGTCAGCCACGCCGTCGGTTTGGACAAACTGGAGCCTGCCGTCGGAGCCCCACGAGCGGTTGTCCTCGAGCACCTTGAACACAAATTCCTTGAACGCCTGAGCGTCCACCTCGACGCCGTCCTCCACGGCAATGGAAACCCACCGCACTGGCACGCCGTTGTCCTTGGGCTCGCCTTTGCCCGGCAACGTGGTGAAGGTGCCGTCGCCACGGTACGTGTACTTAGTGGTGGTGACTCCAGCGAGGGTGTCTTGAGCATCGAGGTCGCGAAGCACTGGCTGCAACTGAGGCACTATCACTTCGCCCGGATACGTAATCTCGGGTTCAGGCTCGGGACTTGCGGCAGGGCCGTTGACCCAGCCAGGTACCAGCGACGTCAGCCAGGCCACAAGAAAGCCTGCGAGGAACGCGGCCAGCACCACGTACAGCGTGGTCTTGATGGAGATCGAGCCAATTCCACTGCCCGCGAACAGTGAAGTCAGTCTCCGAGGCATCCCCCTACGATAGTTCGTGCCCCGCAAAGGCACGAACAAGGAGGCCAGCATGGAGATCCGCATCGGCGTTCAAAACGTCAGCCGTGAGCTCACCGTGGAGACGGACCTCACCGCAGACGCTGTCGCTAAGCGTGTCGCCGACGCCTTGGCTGGCGCCACTTTGGACCTCACCGATGTCAAGGGTCGCCGTGTCGTGGTGCCATCCGCCGCCATCGGCTACGTGGAATTGGGCGAAGAGACTAAGCGTCGCGTGGGCTTCGAGGCCTAACTTCTCGCTACCGCGATCTCACACCTCGAACGCGTCCACGAACTCCAGCGCCACCTTCATCACGTCCTCGGCGCTTGCGGTGGAGACATCGATGCTTCCGCCCGGCTCGTCAAAGCCCAGTGGCTGGAGCACCTCAAACTGCGAGGCAAGCAAGTCAGGGCCTGCAAAGTGCCCCTCCTCCACCAAGCGGCGCTCCACCCGCGCGGAGAGCACTGACTGCGGTGCCGCGAGGTGAATGAACACTGTGCCAGGGGCAATCTCCCGGATGCGATCCCTGTACGCGCGCTTAAGCGCACTACACGCCACCACCGCTCGCGACCGCTCCTGCAACCACGCGCCCACGAGGTCCAGCCAAGGCCAGCGGTCTTCGTCCGTGAGAGGAATGCCAGCCGTCATCTTGGCGATATTGGCGGCCGGGTGCAGGTCATCGCCGTCCACGAACTCAAGGGCGCGCTCGTGCGCAAGGCCCTTGGCAACGGTGGTTTTGCCACTACCTGTCACACCCATGACCACTACATGCATGGCGTCTACCATAAGCCGCCTCCTAGGCCAGGGGGCCACTTGCGGCTAGACTTACCAGGACAGAGGTTGCCCGGTCGCAACCCACACGCGGCGATACGCGCCGCCAGTTCCAGATGATGCGCGATCGGCTACCGCCCTAAGGCGCCCGTTCGTTGTGCCGCATTACCGAGGAACCCATGACCGACCAGACTTTTGCCGACTTTGGCGTGAATCCCGCCATCGTCGAATCCCTTGCCGCTGCAGGCATCGTTCAACCCTTCCCCATCCAGGCCATGACCCTGCCCGTGGCGATGCAAGGCCACGACATCATCGGTCAAGCCAAAACAGGTACCGGTAAGACACTGGGCTTTGGAGTGCCCACGTTGCACCGCGCCAAGGGGCCAGGTGAGCCTGGCTTTGACGAGCTGGGAGATGCCCAAGGCAAGCCGCAGGCCATCATCATTGCCCCCACCCGCGAACTCGCGGTGCAAGTGGCAGGAGACCTGGAGACGGCTTCCAAGAAGCGTTCTGTGCGCATCGTGCAGATATACGGCGGCCGCGCGTATGAGCCCCAGATTGAGGCGTTGCGCCGTGGCGCGGAAGTCGTGGTAGGCACCCCTGGCCGCATGATCGACCTGCTCAACCAGGGCCACCTGGACCTCCGCTACATCCAGACCGTGGTGCTGGACGAAGCTGACGAGATGCTGGACTTGGGATTCTTGCCCGATGTTGAGCGACTCTTGGCTACCACTCCTGCTTCGCGCCACACCATGCTCTTCTCAGCGACGATGCCCGGTCCCGTGGTGGCTTTGGCGCGACGCTACATGACCCAGCCCACCCACATTCGGGCCGCTGAGCCCGACGACGACGGCGCCACCGTGAAGGCCACGGCGCAGTTTGTGTACCGCGCGCACGCGCTGGACAAGATCGAGGTGCTTGCGCGCATTCTGCAAGCAGATGGCCGCGGACTCACCGTGGTGTTCGCACGCACCAAGCGCACCGCGGCAAAGGTCTCCGACGAACTCCGCGAGCGCGGCTTTGCCTCGGGCGCAATCCATGGAGACTTGGGTCAGGGCGCGCGCGAGCAGGCGCTGCGCGCTTTCCGCACCGGAAAGATTGACGTGCTGGTGGCCACCGACGTGGCGGCCCGCGGTATTGACGTCGACGATGTGACCCACGTGATCAACTACCAGTGCCCCGAGGACGAGAAGATCTACGTCCACCGCATTGGCCGTACGGGCCGTGCTGGCAAGACCGGTGTGGCAGTGACGTTCGTGGACTGGGATGACTTGCCTCGTTGGTCGCTCATTGACAAGGCACTTGACCTCGGCTACCCCGAACCGCAAGAGACCTACTCGAGCTCGCCTCACCTGTACACCGACCTCAACATTCCTGAAGGTACTAAGGGCACCCTGCCCAAGAACGCCCGTACGCGTGCAGGTCTTGAGGCTGAAACGCTCGAGGACCTGGGCGAGACTGGCAAGCGTCACGACAAGCCTGCTCGCTCCGACAGCGCTCGCTTTGAAAAGCGCGACGGCGGACGTAGGGGTCGCCCTGCATCCGGTGGAAGGGGCCGTGGTTCTGGTGCTCCGGCATCGGGCGAGAAACGCGCCCCGCGTACTGAAGGCGAAGGCACGGCGCGCCCCGCGGGTGCGCCGAGGCGTCAGCGCAACCGCAAGCGCCGCGGCGGCTCCAGCGCCACTGACTAAACCTTCTGAGGGTCCGCGCGCTGTGGGGCGCTGACCTCCGCTTCTGGGAATCCGCGTGCGCCATGGGGCGCTGACCTCCGCTTCCGCCGCCCACCATGGCGCCCCGCGGCCCTAGGACCGTGGGAATCGAAACGTTTCGCACGGCCACGTAGGATGTCCGCATGACTCACGATGCGTCTCTCGCCAACGCCCCCTACCGCGACCCTTCGCTGACCCCCGCAGAGCGGGTGGCGGACCTGGTCCCGCGCATGACCTTGGCCGAGAAGGTCGGTCAGATGCTCCAGTTGGACGCACGCGACGGTGTGGACCACTTGGTAGGCGAGTTCCTGGTGGGCTCCATCCTGCACGCTTCTCCTGAGGACCTCGCGCGCGCCGCCAAACTCGCTGCGGACAGCCGCTTGGGCATCCCGCTCATCGTGGGCGAGGACTGCATCCACGGCCACTCATTCTTCAAGGGCGCCACCATCTACCCCACGCAATTGGGCATGGCGGCGTCGTGGGACCCTGCGCTGCTCGAGCGCGTGGCTCGCGCCACTGCCGTGGAAGTCTCCACCACCGGCATCCACTGGACCTTCTCCCCGGTGCTGTGCATCGCCCGCGACCTCCGCTGGGGCCGCGTCAACGAGACATTCGGCGAGGATCCGCACCTCATTGGCGAACTGGCATCGGCCATGGTGAAGGGCTATCAAGGCGACGGCCTGGACGACCCCACCGCCATCCTCGCTACCGCCAAGCACTTTGCCGGCTACTCCGAGACTCAGGGCGGCCGGGACGCCACCGAGGCAGACATCAGCCGCCGCAAAATGACCTCTTGGTACTTGCCGCCGTTTGAGCGTGTGGCCCGCGAAGGTTGCGGCACGTTCATGCTCGGCTACCAGGCCACTGACGGCGTGCCGATCACGATCAACAAGTGGCTCTTGCGCGACACCCTCCGCGACCAATGGGGCTACAGCGGCATGCTCGTCACCGACTGGGACAACGTGGGCAACCTAGTGCGCGAGCAGCGCTTGTTCCCCGACTACGCGCAAGCAGCAGCCGCCGCGGTCAAGGCCGGCAACGACATGATCATGACCACGCCAGCCTTCTTTGAAGGCGCACAAGAAGCGGTACGCCAGGGACTGCTTGAGGAGCGGCTCATCGACGAGGCAGTGTCGCGCATCCTCACGCTCAAGTTCCGTCTTGGCTTGTTCGAGGACCCGCGTATTGCCGATGCCGAGGCGCAGGCAGTGGTGGTGGGTTCCGCTGCGCACATGGAATTCAACCTCGAGGTGACCAGGCGCTCGCTCGTGCTGTTACAGAACGACGGCACGCTCCCGCTTGATGCGTCCGCAAAGGGCAAGCGCATCGCAGTGGTGGGTCCCAACGCGGATGATTCGGACGTCACCCTGGGCGACTGGGCTGGACGGTCCGGCCAGACTCCATGGATGCCTGAAGGCCACCCCCGCGAGATGATCAGCACCGTGCTAGACGGCCTGCGTGCGGTCGCCCCCTCCGACTGGCAAATCACGTACGCACGTGGCGCGGAGATCATCTCGCTGATTCCTGACCCGGACGGCCCCACGTATGCAGATGGCCAACCGCGCCACCCCATCGCTGCGCCCATCGATGCCGACCCGGCCATGATCGCGGAAGCCGTTGAGGCCGCACGCAACGCCGACCACGTAATCGCCGTAGTGGGCGACAACATCTACCTGTGCGGCGAGGGCCGCTCTACAGCCACCCTGGACTTGCTCGGTGGCCAGATCGCGTTGCTCGACGCGTTGGCTGAGACGGGCACGCCCATGACCGTGGTGCTGCTGGCCTCAAAGCCACTGGTGCTGCCGCCATCAGCCCACGCGGCATCGTCCATTCTGTGGGTAGCCAACCCCGGCATGCAGGGCGGCCGAGCCATTGCCGAACTGCTGCTGGGGCACATTGAGCCCAGCGGCCGCCTGCCCATTTCGTTCGCGCGCCACGTGGGCCAGCAGCCGACGTTCTACAACCAGATTGACGGCCAGCACGGCACGCGGTACGCGGACCTCACGCAAAGCCCAGCGTGGGCGTTTGGCGAGGGGCTGTCGTACACC
>JBIQJT010000032.1:0-2393 GCA_044507265.1 Actinomycetales bacterium
AAGAGCGCCACTTTGGAGTCAAAGTAGTGGCGTACGAGCGCGGGATCCACGCCTGCCTTGCGCGCCACGCCTCGCAGCGAACCGCGTTCATATCCCTCGGTGGCAAAGACCTCGCCAGCCGCGACGAGGATGGCCTCGCGCGTGCGTGCGCCTGCTGGCCTTGGGCCCCGGGAAGCACCCATCGTGGCCGTCAGAGCCCAAAGTAGCTATAGAACTCGAGCAGATCGGTGGCGGGTCCCTGCATCACGAACACCACAGTCTCATTGCGCCACGCCAAGGTGTCGGCGGCGCCTCCCGGGACCATCGCCCGTTCGCCAACAACGGCGCCGTCCACCGTGACGTCTTCCCGTTGCGTCTGCCCGTCCACCCACACCTCAAACGCGGTTTGGGCATCGGCCGTGTTGTAGAACTGGTACACGTCAATGGTGAACGTGTCTTGCGCTACACCTTCGCCGTAGGTGAGGGTGAGATGTTCCGATGCTCGTGCCGGGAGGTCTTTGTCGCCCAGCACTTCAAGGCTCACGTACGACGTCATGACCAGCGTTGAGACTTCGCGCGGCATGGCCTCAAGGAGCGGACTGGGATCCTCGAGTTCGACGGGCTCCACGGTGGGCGCTGGGGGGGCTTCAGTGACCACAGGCGCCGGCAAGATGATGGGTTCTGGCAAGAAGAACAAGCGGTAGGTAAGCGCACCCAGTCCGCCTAGTACCACCACGCCAAGAACTATCAACACCCACAACTTGCGCCACCACGGCTTAGAGTCCAGATCGCCTTCGTCATAAGGAGGCGGGGGACTCACGGGGGTGTGGGGAACAGGCACGATGTCTGTACCAGCGCCACTGGGCGGCGGCGCGGCCGATGCCTCCGGTTCCGGTTCCCACGCGGGCGCGCTTTCAGCCGTGGGCTGGTGCGTTGGCTTGGCGTCAATGCCCTCTGGGGCGTGCACATCGAGCATGGGCACAAAGGGTGCAGGAGGATCGAGAGTCGGAAGGGGCTCCCCACCGTCCCACTCCACCTGCGCCGGGACGCGCGCGCCCGCTGCGGCAAGCGAAGCGCTGGCGACGGCGCTGACGCCAAGAAGGTGGAACGGGTCACTTTCGGGCCCAATGGGAGTATGCGGACCCTGCCGCACGGTGTCGTATTCGTCGTCGGCAGGTTCAAGGTACGGGACGCTTCCCGTGGTGGGGAGAATCTCAGCGGCGGGCGGAATGGCTACAGGCCTAATCACTTCCACGTCATCAACTTCCACAGGGCGCGGCACTCGTCCCTGCATCCCCGGGTTGTGAACTGACGGGCGGGGCACCGCAAACTCTTCACCGAGGGCACTCGCACCGCCGGCTTCCACGCTCCCTGGCACAAAGGTGGCCCCGTACTCGGGGTTCTCAAGCGCGGGAGCTAGCCCCACCATCGGAATGGGCGTGCTCGCCGGGCTAGCAGACCATGCGGCATCGGCCTCCCCCGGTTGCGACGCGGCACTGCGGCTGGTCAAGTAGGGGCTCAGCACCGAGGCCCTCCTGGGCGCCACCGGATCCGGCGTACGACTGGGCTCAGTGGCGGTGGGCAGATACGGCGCGGGAGCTTCCTCCGGCGCTTCTGCCATGACTGGCGCAATTGCCGGTTGAGGGGCAGGAGCCAGGGGAACGTCGTGCACGGGCGCGGCGGCGCCATTGACAGGCAGCCATGGTGAACGACGCGTCTCATCAGCCATAGGTCAAGACTACGGCGCAGTAGCGCCGTTGGTTGAGTACCTGCGCCGATGTCTCACGCGGCCGGTACCGTGAGCGCATGGCCACCACCCGCAAGATCACTCCGCCCTACCGGTGCACTGAGTGCGGATGGACCGCAGCGAAGTGGGTGGGTCGCTGCGGTGAGTGCCAAGCGTGGGGGACTGTCGTGGAGGTGGGCGCCGTAACGTCCGGTCCCGCTACCAAGGCCACGGCGTCCGCTACGCCTGCTGTCCCTGTGACGGATGTGGTGGCCACTGCCTCCCAACGCCACGGCACAGGAGTGGGTGAGTTTGACCGCGTCCTCGGTGGCGGGCTCGTTGCCGGCGCGGTGGTGTTGCTAGCTGGTGAACCTGGAGTGGGCAAGTCCACTTTGCTGCTTGAGGTGGCCGCACGCACTGCTCGCGCCGGGCGCACGGTGCTGTACGTGAGTGGTGAAGAATCCGCGGGGCAAGTGCGACTGCGCGCAGAGCGCATGGGCGCCATGGAGTCGCGGGTCCTGCTCGCCGCAGAGACGGATCTCGGTGCCGTGTTGGGGCACATCGAGTCTGTGGCCCCGGAGCTGGTCATGGTGGACTCCATCCAGACCCTCGCGTCTGGTCAAGTGGAGGGCACCGCGGGAGGTGTGACGCAAGTCCGGGAGGTGGCGTCGGCGCTGATTCAAGCGGC
>JBIQJT010000002.1:0-2827 GCA_044507265.1 Actinomycetales bacterium
CCCGTGCCGAAGGTCGGCCTGGGGATTTGCGAGGTTTGAAGTGCCTACCGGAAAAGTGAAGTGGTTCGACTCCGAGAAGGGGTTTGGCTTCATCGCGGGCGATGAGGGCGATGAGGTGTTCCTGCACGCCTCCGCACTGCCTGCCGGTACCACCTCCCCCAAGCCAGGCACCAAGGTGGAGTATTCGGTGGGAGATGGCCGACGCGGCCCTTCCGCCCTGTCCGTGACGATCCTTGAGCCCGTCCAGACTTTGTCGCAGACCATGCGCAAGCCCGCCGAGGACATGACGGTGATCGTCGAGGACCTCATCAAGATGCTCGATGGTGTCTCCACATCCTTGCGCAAGGGCCGCTACCCCGAGCCTGCCAAGGGCAAGCAGGTGGCCGCCGTGCTGCGTGCCGTCGCCGAGCAATTGGACGTCTAGCGTGAGCACCGCACTCGACTCGGCCGTGGAGGACTTGGCGCGCGCCGCAGCGGTGGACACCGCCGAGGAAGCCGGATTGGTCGGTGCGGTCGAGTCGGTGGCTACCGGCGAGGACGGCTTCACCCACGTGCGCTTTGCGTGCGAACTGCCCGGCTACCGCGGCTGGCACTGGACCGTAGTGCTCACCCACAACGAGGGCGGATATTCCGTCTGTGAGTCTTACTTGTTGCCTGGGGACGATGCCCTGCTGGCCAAGCCGTGGGTGCCGTGGTCGGACCGCGTGCGCCCAGGCGACCTGGATGCGGCCATGGTCTTGCCGTACATCGCCGAAGACCCGCGCTTGGTTCCCGGCTATACCGCGTCGCTTGGCGAGGACGTGGACGAGTTGGCGATCTTTGAGTTTGGGCTGGGCCGTGAGCGGGTCCTCGCACCCGAAGGCCGCGATTCTGCCGCCGAGCGCTGGCACCGCGGATCGCACGGCCCTACCGCAGCATCGGCCGTCGCCTCGGTTGCACCGTGCTCTACATGTGCATTCTTTATCCCGCTGTCTGGTTCCATGCGCCTCGCGTTCGGCGCGTGTGCCAACGAGTGGTCGCCATCGGACGGCCGCGTCGTGAGCGTGGACCACGGATGTGGTGCCCACTCCCAGACCGATGCCGAGCGCCGGGCGAGCGATTGGCCCGCACCGGATCCGCTGGTGGACTCCGAGGCGGTAGAAGCTCTAGATCTCGATGCGCCGGACCCGGAACCGGAGCCCGCACCTGAAGCGGAGCCCCAGGCGGCATCGGACCAAGAACCCGACGCCAGCCCGGAACCCGCGCTAGAGGACCAAGAAGAACTCAGCCCCGAAGGCTAATCGCGACGCGAGCGCTTGTGCTCGCCGCAGTCCTTGTCACCTGCATCGGCGCCCGCCGCGAAGGTACTCGTAGCGGCACGCGGCTTGGCCTTGGGCTTTGGCGGCGGCGGGGGTGGTGGGTTGTGCGTGATGGTGGGCACGTCCACCGTGAACACGCTGTCAACAACGGGAGCTGTCACTGCGCCCACTTGACTGTGTGCGGGAGAACCCGCAGGTGAGATTGCGAGCGCGCTGTTACTGCCTTGAGCCATAGGGGCCACCACCACTGCGGCAGTGAGACCAAGCATGGCGCCTACTCCTGCGACACCGGTGAGCCGGGTGCGGGCACGGCGCCTGCGGGCTGCGCGAGTCTCGCGCCTGCCATGCGGCATTACGGGGACTTCTTCAACCATCGTTCCTCCATGAGGTCATGGAAGTGCGTGGCCCTTCCCTCAGGTATCTACGCCATGAGGGCCGGCACTGCCGTCCGGATCGTGCGAACGGACTACCCTCCGGATTGGGTGTTATGTCCAGTTCTTACGATAGGGGACGTGAAGCCTATTTGTCCTGCTTTAGCCGTAGAAGTGCTCCAACCACGCGCGGCGGGTTAGGGGGGAGGCCCGCCGCGCGTGGTGGGTGGCTACGCGTAGTTAGCCACCGTGTACCAGGTAGTGCCGTCAGCGGTCTGAGCCGCTCCGGCACCCATGCTGGTCCACTTGGGGTTGAGCATGTTCTTGCAGTGGCCGTTGGACTGCATCCAACCCACATGTGCCCGCTCAATGGCAGGGGCTGCGCTGAGGCCAGCGCCGTTGAAGCTCATGGCCACGTTCTCGCCACCGCGAGGACGGTTGGGGTTGTGCGCGATCGCGTCGCCCAAAGCAGGAGTGGCGTCGTCGTTCGCCGCGAGTTGGTTGGCCCAGCCCTGCGAAGCGTTCGCCAGGCTGCCGCTCCAGCTCAGGGGGCCGTAGCCAAAGCGCGCACGCTCTGCGTTGACAGCGGTGAGGAGACCTCCAAGGTCCCTGGCAAGCACTGACGCACCGCCGCCTGCCGCGCAGAACTCAAGGTGAGCTCCGGGGGCAGCGACCGCGGTACCGCCACTGCGCTTGCGGCCCACAGGAGCTGGCGGCGGGGGAGGAGGCGGAAGGATGATCTCGATCTTGGGAATGTCTCCGGCAGGGTCGTACGCGTCGACTGAACCGGGAGCCGTGATGGGGGCGACGGGGGGCGGAGTGCCAGGAACGATTGCCGCAGCCACAGGGGTAGGCGTGGTCGGCATACCTACGGCGGATGTGCCGTATACAGCGGTGCCGCCAACCACCGCGGGGAGTAGCGCAAGAGCGATCATCCCCCGGCGAGGGCGGCGCACCTTGTGGGTGCTTACGAGTGCTTCGGTCATGTCTCCACTGTGTGACCGAACGAGGGCGACTACCCACTTGGTGTTGAGCAGGTCACACTGTGGCGAGGGGGTCTCCCGAACAAGTCGTGAAAAAGTTCACAGGAATTGCGGGCCAAAGGACGATGCCGCGCCGTGTGACATACGCCGCACGGGCGGGCCGGTCTGCCAGGTA
>JBIQJT010000002.1:2927-6512 GCA_044507265.1 Actinomycetales bacterium
GGAGGAGGCGGCGGAGGCGGCGGGAGGATGATCTCGATCTGCTGGATGTACGTCTCAGGGGCCGGGTCCGCGCTCAGCGTGGGCGCCAAGATCACATCAACGGGACGCTCCGGCGGCGCGCCTTCTACGCCCGACGCTTTGAAGCCAACCGGCGCAGGCATCAGCTCCGCGGCGTTGGCAAGCGAGACGCCCGCCACGAGGGGAACGAGCGCTAGCAGTACAAGCGGAGGCCACCAACGGGGACGTTGGCCCCTTGACACCACAGGTACCTGCTCATTCACCTCACCAGTGTGAGACAACCCAATCGATTGCGGCAATCAATTTGCGAACATCGTCCGGATTTACCGCGGGGTAAACTCCGATCCTCAACTGGTTGCGGCCCAACTTGCGATACGGGAAAACGTCCACGATGCCGTTGGCGCGCAGGATCCCTTGCAGGCGTTCGCTGCTGACAGACTCATCCAGATCAACGGTGGCCACCACGGGTGAACGATGCGCCGGGTCCACCACGTACGGCGTAGCAAAGTCGCTCGCCTCCGCCCAGGCGTAGATGGCATCGGACGATTCCTTGGACCGCGCCGCCATGGCCTCAAGGCCACCACCCGCGAGCATCCACTCCAATTGCGAACGCATCATGAGCAAGGTGGCAATCGCCGGGGTGTTGAGAGTTTGGTCCGCCCTTGAGTTCTCTAGCGCCACCGCCAGAGACAAACTCTCCGGAATGTAGCGACCGCTTCCAGCGATCTCGCCGATGCGTTCCACAGCGGCAGGCGAGGCCAACGCGAACCACAAGCCGCCGTCGGCAGCAAAGCTCTTTTGCGGCGCAAAGTAATAGAGGTCGGTCTGCGTGACATCAAGCCCGATGCCTCCCGCGGCCGAGGTGCCATCCACCGCAACGAGCGCATCGCCACTGCCTGCCGGGCGCGCTACCGGTGCACTTACCCCAGTGGACGTCTCATTGTGCGGCCAGGCATACACGTCGATGCCTTCCTGGGTTCGCGGTGCCACCAACGTTCCCGGCGCGGTCTCCAGTACTTCCGGCTTGCTCAGGTGCGGCGCCGAAGTGGCCTTGGCGAACTTGGAGCTGAACTCACCAAACACACAGTGCTGGGCGCGCTCGCGCACGAGCCCAAACGCGGCCGCGTCCCACACAAACGTGGCACCACCGTTGCCCAGGAGTACCTCGTAGCCATCCGGCAGCGCGTAGAGCTCCGCGAGCATGGTGCGCACATCCTTCACCAGGTTCTTTACGGGCGCCTGACGGTGCGAAGTGCCCAACACGGAAGGGTTGGCGGCAACGATCGCTTCCACTTGTTCCGGCCGGACTTTGGAGGGACCCGACCCAAACCGGCCATCAACTGGTAGCAATTCGGCAGGAATCGTCAGTGCATCGGGCATGCGTACAGCGTAGTGGCGGGCTCAATGGCAGGATGGCCCCGTGTTACGCATTGACGCCGGGGTCCAGCGCTACGACTGGGGAGCCATTGACGGCATCCCGCAGTTGCTGGGAATCGAGCCCGACGGCGGGCCCTTTGCCGAGGCGTGGTGGGGCGCTCACCATGCAGCACCAAGTGCGACGGCAGAAGCAGATCTTGCCGCAGTGATCGCCGCTGACCCGGTGGGTACGCTCGGCGCGGATGCCGCTGAGCGTTGGGGCCAGTTGCCGTACTTGCTCAAGGTGCTGTCCATTGCCAAGCCGGTGTCCATTCAGGTGCACCCCACGCGCGAGCAGGCGCACATCATCAATGAGGCCTACGGCGCTGCAGAGTCTCCGCTGGCAGACCACGAGCACAAACCAGAGATGGTGGTGGCATTGACGCCGATGCGTCTGCAAGCAGGGTTTAGGCCGGTGCGTGAGACGGCGGCTGACTTACGAGTGCTCGACCACCCGTTGGCCGACGAGCTGGCCGTGACCATCACCCAGGCAGACGGTATCTCCGCGTACATGGCTCAGGCTCTGGGCGTAGACCCGGCGTCGGGATTGCTTGAGGCCTTGACCGCCGCGCGCGACGCGGGCCACGGCTCAGATGTATTACGCGCCGCTGCCGACGCGGCGGACGCGCACCCTGGTGACGCTGGTGCTTTGGTGTCGTTGGCACTCAACGTCATGGAGCTCATGCCGGGCCAGGCCTGCTTCACCGGCGCGGGAGTGGTGCACACCTATCACTCGGGCTTGGGGCTGGAGATTATGGCGGCCAGTGACAACGTGTTGCGCGCGGGCCTGACCACCAAGCCCATCCATGTGCCACTGGTGTTGGACATCGCCCATCTGGAGCCGAGCGAACCGCTACTGCCCGCGCCCATTGGCGACGGAGACGCCCGCAGCTTCATCGCTCCTGCCGAGGAGTTCCAACTGGCCGTGGTGGCGGATGGCGAAGGAACCTGGGCGGCCGGCCCGCGCATCGTCTTGGCACTTGATGGCACGGCCACAGTGGCCACTTCTAGCGAGACACTCACGTTGGAACGCGGCCAGGCAGTCTTTGTTGCTGACAGCGATGGTCCCGTGAGCGTGGACGCCCAAGGCATGGCGGCTGTGGCCTCCGTGCCAGTTCCCGCTTGACCTAGGGCTCACCTGCACCGCGCACACTACGCTGGGCGCATGGCAATGCGACTTGCGGTTTTTGGTACCGGCTACCTTGGTGCGACGCACGCCGCAGGGATGGCGGAGCTGGGTCACGAGGTCATCGGCGTGGACATTGACCCCGCCAAGATTGAAACCCTGTCCCGCGGCGAGGTGCCGTTCTATGAACCAGGGCTGCCCGAACTGTTGCGCAAACATGTGGACTCGGGACGCTTGCGATTCACCACTGATGCTGCGGAAGCGGCCGCGTTTGCGGACGTTCACTTCATTGGCGTGGGCACGCCCCAGAAGCCAGGTGAGAATGCCGCCGACTTGCGGTACGTGGACGCGGTGATCGACACCTTGGCGCCTTTGCTGGACCGGCCCGCCGTGATCCTTGGCAAGTCCACGGTGCCCGTGGGCACGGCTGCGCGGCTCGCTCAGAAGGTGCGCGAACTCGCGCCCGCAGGCGAGGCCGCCGAACTGGGCTGGAATCCTGAGTTCTTGCGTGAAGGCTTTGCGGTAGAGGACACCTTGCGGCCGGACCGCTTGGTGCTTGGCGTGGACCCCTCACGCCCTGGGCGCATTGAAGCCGTGGCGCGCGAGGTCTACGCCCAGGCGCTAGACCGTGGCACGCCCTTTGTGGTGACCGATCTCGCCACCGCAGAACTGGTCAAGGTGGCGGCCAACGCGTTCCTGGCCACAAAGATTTCCTTCATTAACGCCGTAGCCGAAGTCTGCGAAGCCACAGGGGCGGATGTGGTCCAGCTCGCCGATGCCATTGGTTACGACGAGCGTATTGGTCGCCGCTTTTTGGGTGCCGGCCTGGGTTTTGGCGGGGGATGCCTACCCAAGGACATCCGCGCGTTCATGGCGCGCGCCGGAGAACTAGGTGTGGACCAAGCGCTGTCCTTCTTGCGCGAGGTGGATACCGTGAACATGCGCAGGCGCCAGCACGTGGTGGAGATGGCCGCGCGGGAACTGGGCGGCAGCGTGCAGGGCCACCGCGTAGCGGTGCTCGGGGC
>JBIQJT010000002.1:6612-9195 GCA_044507265.1 Actinomycetales bacterium
TGGGGCACACCGGACCCACCGTGTCGCAAACGGTGGCCCGCATGGAGCGTGACGGCTTGGTGGTGGTTTCACCCGACCGGCACTTGGAACTCACTCCAGAGGGCCTTGCCATTGCCACTCGAGTGATGCGCAAGCACCGGCTGGCCGAAAGACTGCTGATCGACGTCATCGGGCTTGAATTGCCCTACGTCCACGACGAAGCGTGCCGCTGGGAACACGTCATGAGCGACCGCGTGGAACAGCGCGTGCTGGAGCTCTTGGGCAACCCGGAGACCTCGCCGTACGGAAACACGATCCCCGGTCTTGATGAGCTCGGTTTGCCGCCCGCCACGCCCACCGCAGGTCAAGTTTCGGTCACAGATCTGGTGAATTTTGGCGTGACTTCCGCCACGCTCGCTCGCATTGGCGAGAGCCCTCAAGCGCAACCAGGTTTCTTGGCACTCGCCGCGGAGATCGGTCTGGTACCAGGAGCATTGCTCGACTTGGCTGTCTTTGGGGATCGCATGCAGCTCACGACTCGAACCGGATCAATGACGATTCCCCTCGACGCGGCGCGTCACGTTTTTGTGGTGGATGAGTCAAAAATCCCGTAGTTCGGCAGGTATCGTGTATCAGTCGCAGGACGAGGAGAACTCCTCCGGATGCCCCTGTGAAGTGGGGAACCGCCCGGCGGATCCGGGCGTTTGAAGGGGCATCGACGAAGCGCTACGAGCGCGGATAGGAACGATGCATTGCAGTACGGATACATGCGAGCAAGGACTCGCGCGGTGGTCGCAACGGCCAGCGCAGCGTTGGTAGTAGTTCCCCTCACGGGAGCTGCAGCCGTCGCTCTGGTCAAGCAAGAGCCGGCCACCCCGAACCTTGAGGTCGTCGCCGCTAACGGTGCCGACATCGCAAGCCAGGTGCAAGCAGCCGGCACTCCGATCGTGGCCGACATCAACGCCACCTTCTCCGTGGAGACCCCCCAGATTTCCGTTGAGGCCCTGCCTGCCCCCGTGGTAGTGCGGACCGCCTCCGCTTCCGCACGTCCCGTGGCCAACAGCGCGGACATCGCGCAGGCCATTGCTGGCTCCGCAATCGTCGCCGAGGCCGCCAAGTACGTGGGCTACCCCTACCGCGGTGGAGGCTCGTCACCTGACACCGGCTTCGACTGCTCCGGCTTTGTGAGCTACGTGTACGCCCAGTTCGGCATCGACCTGCCGCGCTCCTCCGGTGCGTACTACAACGTGGGCACGCGTGTTGACTCGCCGCTTCCCGGTGACATCATCGTGACGCCCGGCCACGTGGGCATCTATGCAGGCCCCAACTTGCAGATTGATTCGCCCCGTCCCGGCAAGACGATTCAGTTCCGCGCCATCTGGCAGACGAACCCCGTCTACATCCGCGTCAGCTAGGTCCACAGGGCCCCACTACTAGGGGTTCCTTTGTGTACCTTTGGACTATGCGCTCTACGTTTGTACCTCGACTAGGACGTTCGGTTTCAGCCATCGGCTTGGGTTGCTGGCAACTCGGCGCGGACTGGGGGGACGTAGACGAGGACCGCTCCTTTGCGATCCTGCAAGCTGCAGCAGACGCTGGCACCACGTTCTTTGACACGGCCGACGTCTATGGCGACGGCCTCTCGGAACGCACCGTGGGTGCGTTTGTGGCCTCGCATGAGGACCGCGAGCGGTTCACGGTGGCCACCAAGATGGGCCGCCGCGCCACTCCGCACGTCGCCTCCGAGTACCACCTGGACAACTTCCGACAGTGGATTGATCGCTCTCGCGAGAACCTGGGCGTGGACACTCTGGACTTGGTTCAGTTGCACTGCCCGCCCACCGACGTGCTCCGCAACCCTGCCACGTACGACGCTTTGCGCCAGTTGGTAGACGAGGGAGCCATCGCCCGCTGGGGAGTCTCCGTCGAGACGTGTGAAGAGGCGCTCATTGCCTTAGGCGAGCCGGACCTCGCCAGCATCCAGATCATTCTCAACGTGTTCCGCCGCAAGCCTTTGGAGCGTGTGTTGGGTGCGGCAGGAGACGCAGGCGTGGGCATCATTGCCCGGGTGCCTTTGGCATCGGGCCTACTGAGCGGCAAGTACGACGAGCACACGGAGTTTGCCCAGAACGACCACCGCACCTACAACCGCAACGGCGAGGCCTTTGACGTGGGCGAAACCTTTGCAGGCGTGCCATTCGAAGTGGGAGTGCGTGCCGCTCGCCAAGTGGCGACGTTGACTCCGCAGGGATGGACCACGGCCCAGTTGGCGCTGCGGTGGATTGAGCAGCAAGGCGCCGCCACGGTCATCCCCGGCGCGCGCACCCCCGAGCAGGCACGTGACAATGCCGCCGTGGGTGAGCTGCCGCAACTGGACGACGCGACCATGGCCGAGCTTGCTCAGATCTACAACCGTGAGATCCGGGAGTACGTTCACGCTCGGTGGTGAGTACTCACCCAGGTAGCATGGAGCGCCCCCAGCGCCTGTAGCTCAGGGGATAGAGCACCGCTCTCCTAAAGCGGGTGTCGGCAGTTCGAATCTGCCCAGGCGCACTTGACTCTCGCGCGGCGCAAAGTCCCAGTGGCTCCCAAGTAGCCTGCTGA
>JBIQJT010000002.1:9295-33092 GCA_044507265.1 Actinomycetales bacterium
CTGCTCCTCGTGTACTTCGTGGCAGTGGTGCACCGCACGTCCATGGGCGTGGCCGGTATGGAGGCCGTGGAACGTTTTGGCACCGAGGCGGCCGGCTTGTCAGTGCTAGCCGTGGCGCAAGTGGTGATGTATGCCGCGATGCAGATTCCCGCCGGTCACTTACTGGACCGCTTTGGGCCCATGAAGGTGATGCTTGCAGGCTCACTGCTCATGGCCGTGGGGCAGGCGCTGCTGGCGGTGACGGGCAACTACACCGTGGCGCTCATTGCTCGCCTAGTGCTGGGCATTGGCGATGCACCCATCTTCATCTCGGCCACGCGATTGCTTGCTGCATGGTTCCCTCCCCGACGGGTTCCGGTGCTGGTGCAGATCACCGCCACCATGGGACACGTGGGCCAACTAGCCACGGCAATCCCCGTAGCGTGGGTGCTCCACCAGGGCGGCTGGAGCGCGGCGTTTGGAATGCTCGCGGTAGCGGGCCTCGTGGCCGCGGGCGTGGCGGCGGTGGGCGTGCGCATGCCCCGCCAAGACGAGGTCAGCGAGCCCGTCCAGCGCCAGCGCATGTGGGCGTCAGTGCGCGCAGCGACGGCGGTGGCGGGTACGCGCCTGGGCTTTTGGAGTCACTTCTTGCCGCCGTTCTCTGCCAATACGATTGCGCTGCTGTGGGGTGTGCCGTTCTTTGTCACGGCTCAAGGTCTTACTACTGCGCAAGCCAGCGGCCTGCTCATCGTGCTGACCATTGCGGCCATGATCGCGGGCCCGGTCGCTGGAGTGTTGACCGCGCGTCACCCGTTGCGCCGCACCTGGATTGTGCTGGCATCGGCCACCGGAACGGTCTTGGCGTGGGTTGTGCTCTTGTCCTTCAACACTCCCAGGCCCTTGTGGCAACTAGCGATCTTCTGCGCGGTGATTGGCGCGGGAGGTCCCGTTTCGTTGGTGGGAATCGACTTTGCCCGCACGTGGAACCCCAGTGCGCGCCTCGGCATTGCCACGGGTTTTGTGAACGTGGGCGGCTTTACATCCACCATCACGGGTGTGCTGCTCGTGGGCATCGTGCTGCAAGTGGCCTCACCGGCTGGGACTACCGACTACACCTTGGGTCAGTACCGGCTGGCCTTTGCGTCGCTCCTGCTCCCATGGGTGATTGGGCTCGTGGGGGTGCTCCGCTCACGCAAGCGCACTCGCGCAGACATGGCCGCCAGCGGGGTCCACGTGCCGCGCTTGCGCGATGCCATGACACGCCAGCGTCGCGGAAATTGACGACCGTGTCTCGCAGGTCCACAATTCCCTCGACGGTGCGCGTTGGCTGAACAAGTCGGCGCGCACTGTCCTTGCGTGGGGCACTTTCGCTCCTGAAGGCTCAGGCGGCGCGCCAACCGCTGCCGCCGCACGGGCCTCGTTACGGTAGTCGAGTGGTGGACTATATCTCCCGCGCTCTGGTCGCAGACGCGCTCACGGAGTGGCGCGAACAATTGCGCTCCGCGTCCACGGTGTCCCCTTTGCGCGACCTCGCGGCTTCCGACTCCGCCACCATAGAAATCAATAGCGCCCACCCCTCAGGACTAGCGCAACTCTTTGCGCACCGCGGAACCTTGCTCAGCACCTTGATGCGGGACGATGCGGCCTACAGGGCCGCTGCGCATCGCGCCGGACTGATCTTGACTCAAGCAGAGCACGTGATGGCCGCTACCGGGTCGTGGACCGCGGCGCTGGTGGTGGGAACTGCGGCTTGGGATGGCCACGAGGTGCCCATCATCTTGCGCGGGCTCTCGCTAGAGCGTGCTCGCGAGAATGACGTGCTCATCACGTTGCATCACGAGGCGTGGCTCAACCCGGTGTTTGGCGCGCTCGTGCGGGAGATGGGCGATGAGTCGCCGCTGGCCCCACTGGCCGCCGCCTCTACAGAGGGCGCTCAGTTTGACCCGCGGCCCACGTGGAACGCGGTGCGTGAGCTCACGTATCTCTTTGGCGAGGACTTTGAGGTGCGCGAGCGGTTGCTCATCGGCGCCTATGACGATCCCGAGCAGCGCCTGCTGGACGACCTCGATGAACTTGACCCCGTCATTGGCGCGTCAGACGTGATTGCCGCCGCCGTGGGCGACACGGACGCCAAGGTCATTCTGGCTGAGCCCTTGCCGCGGTGGTCAAGTGCGGATCGCGATCCGTTTGGGGAGCGCGGCTTAGGTGACTTGGACGACGTGGCCTTTGCCGCCCTGGACGTGTGTGCCACCGGCCGCTCGCTCGCGCTCAACGCGGGTCCCGGAAGTGACCCTGTGGGCTTTGTGGCCGCGGCGGCCGCCGATGCCGCAGCATCGGGCAGGACGGTGGCTGTGGTAGGCGGCACGGACGACGCCGTGGCGGCCGTGGCTGCCCGACTTGACGCCTTGGGTGCAGGCGAGATCTACCTCACCGGCGCCATGGATGCATGGACGGCCGACGCCAGAGCCCGCCTCCTCGCCTCCCTCACCTTGGAGCCCACGCACGTGGACGAGGACCGAGTGCGTGCCATGGGTCAGCACCTTATTGACGCCCGCCACGACCTGAAGAAGAGGCTAGACGCGCTTCACCGGCCGCACCGCCCTTGGGGAGTGAGTGCCTTTGAGGCCGTACAAGCGGTGGTCCGCCTCACCGCCGGTCCGCTGGAACCATCCCCGGTGCGCTTGGGTGCGGACGCTGGCGTGATCGTGGCTGATCACGGTCTGGCCGGCGTGGCCGCAGCCCTGGTGCGGCGCCTGCACGGCGAAGGCGTCCACGTGGACACTGCGGCCATCGCGCCCGCCACGGCCGCGCTCGAGGCCGCCGCCGCGCGCCCCACCACTCCGTGGTGGACGGACCTGGTGGATGAGCAAGAGGGCGCCCGGTTGGACGAGGCGCTCGCGGTGCTCGTGAGGCACGTCTCGTCCATGCGCACGGAGGCCGCCGCCGCCGCTCAAGAGACCGGCCTTGACCCCGCAGAGAACCTCGCGGCGTGGGCTGAGCAGGTCACCTTGTTCACGGATGTGCGCGCCACGCTGGAGACCTTCTCTCCCGCCGTCTACCACCGCTCCTTGGTGGATCTCATTGCTGCCACTGCGCCCCTGGGCTCCACCAAGTCTGGCCAGGTGAGCCGCAAGGAACGCCGCTCACTGGTGCGTCGCGCCACCGAGTTGCTGCGCCCAGGCCGCGAGAATGAGCATCTCCACGAGCGCCTCCAAGCCGCGCATGACGAGATGCAACGCTGGCGCGCCCACTGCAGTGTGGGTGGCTGGCCAGTGGTGCCTGACGCTTTTGACACGTACAGCGGGCGACTTGCCAGGGTGCAGGCCGCTTGGAACGTGTTGGTGAGCCCTCTCATGCCGGAGGAAGCTGAGACGCTCGCTCTGCAGCCGTGGGACGCTCTTCAGGCAGACCTGGACCGCATGGCAGACGGTATCCCCGGAGGCATCGACCACGCCCCCGCGCGGCCGGCCGAAGTTGACCTCGATGCCCCTGGCTTTGCGCCGCTACTGGAACACCTCGCCGCTACTAAGGCCAGCCCCGAGCAGATCCGTGTGGACCTTGAGTTCGCGTGGTGGGGTGCCGCCTTTGACGCGATTGCACAAGAGGAGCCGGAGCTCACACACTATGGCGCGCTGGGTGCGGCCGTGGAGCGTTACCTCGCGTACGACGCCGCCTTTGCCGATGCCCGGTTGGGTCCGCTCTTGAGAGCAGTGGCCGAGCGACGCCGTTCCGCCATTGCTCGCCACCCTGATCACGCACGCGACTTGTTCGCGGCACTGGTTGAGGGGGTGGGTGGCTCGGTCAAGGACTTGTGGCGCGACTTCGCGCCAGTGGTCACCTCGTTGCGGCCCGTGGTTCTTGCCAACGCGGAGCAAGTGCCCAGCATGCTCCCGCCCGCTCAATGTGTTGACACGGTGATAGTGCTGGGCGCCGAGTCCTTGGCGCTTGCTGAGCTCATCCCCGCACTGGCGAGAGCCAAACAAGTGATCGTGGTGGCAGACCTGGCCACCGCCACTCGCTCCGCGGTGATCGCCGTGGGGGGAGTGCTCCCCGCTTTGAGCCTTCATGCCTTGCCCCAGGCTCGTGATCCTCGAGTCACGCGTGTGCTTGCCGAGTCCGTCTACGGCAGGTCTTTGCCCGCAGTGCCTCCGCCCGGCGAGCCGGAGCACGGTTCCCTGACCGTCGTCACGCTCGATGCCATCGCATCTCCCGCCGCGGGGTCCGTCACCGTGGAGTCGAACCGCGCGGAAGTAGCCGCGGTGGTTGCCCACGTGTCGCGCCTTGCCGCCTCCGTGCCCCGGCGCTCGGTGGCCGTGGTGGCCGGGAACGAGCTTCACGCCGCGCGGATTGCCGATGCGTTGGCGGAACGTAGTTCCAAGTTGCGGGACGAGACGCCCGTGGTCACCGTGGGCAACGCCGGTGGAGTCTCGGTGGATGAGGTGGTCTTTACCTTGGGCTACGCCCGCGACACGAGGGGTGGGCTTCCTGAGACGCTGGGGGACCTCAGCGCAGCGGGAGGAGCGGCGGCCATGGCTCAAGCCACAGTGGTGGGCCGCAAGGGCCTCACTGTCGTGACGTCATTGGAACCGCACCACCTCACCACCATTGCCGCGGCATCGGAAGTAGGCCACGGCGTGGGCGCGTTGCGCGAGCTCATCATGGCGCAAGAGCGGCCCGTGGCGGCTCCTGAGAGGCCGCGCCCCGGTCCCTCCGACTGGCTCTTGGCAGACGTGGCGAAGATCCTCCGCGCCGAGGGGTACGCGGTCCGGTTGCGCTACGGCTATGGGCCCGATGCCATCGCGATGGTGGTCGGTGGCAAGCACGACCGTGGCTACAAGGTGGCCGTGGTGACAGATGAAGCAGCGCCCGGCGCTTCAGGGTCTCTGCGTGACCGGGTGCGGTGGCAATACGCGCGCCTAGAAGCGCTGGACTGGAAGGTGGTCTCGTTGTGGACCATCGACGTCTTCATGGACCCCCAGGCCGCCGCCGCGCAAGTGCGCACCGCCATTGATGCCTTGGAGACTCCTGAAGGTGCCGGTGGCGCCGCGGCACCTCGCGTCCCGGTGTCCCACGAGGCTGCTACTCAACAGGCTGTCACTCAGGAGACTGAACCGGAGGGCGGAGCCGGGGAGCCTTCATCTGCGCCTGACTTCTTGTTCGGCGAGATCGTGAGCTTTGAAGTGGACGGACCGTGGGAGCCAGGGCCAGAACCGGACCCCGAGCCCGAGCCGTGGCCCGAAGCCGACCCCGAGAGTGACGAGATTGAGATGACGGCGGAGCGGTCTCGGGAGGACGTGATCGTGGCGGAGGTTGAGCCGGCGTCGGAAGTTGCCGCGGACGACCCGCCCGAGGACGAGGACGACATCGAATACACGGTGCGCCGCTCACGGGAGCAAGAACTGGACGTCCCCACCAGGCCCAACCCCAAGCCTGTAGTGCCGGGGCCCACGTCGCGCGGTACAGAGCGACCGTTGATCCCTACGCGCGCGTGGGAAGACGAAGACGCTGGTTGGGGTGGCGGTTCTCGCAGCTCAAGCCGCGAGGACGACATCAAGAGGGAGAAGCCGCCGCACTACTAGCACTCGACGACGGCGTAGGCGCCTTCTTGTCGGCGGAACCTCCCGAGGAGGACGACGCGCTGGAGGACGACGCGCTGGAGGTCGACGCGCTGGAGGTCGAGGTGCTCGAGGAGCGCGAGTCGGTGCGGTAGAAACCTGAACCCTTGAACGTCACCCCCACGGCGGAGATCACTCGACGCACGGGCCCCTTGCACTCGACGCACTCGGTGAGCGCGGCATCGTGAATGGACTGCACCGCCTCAAAACGGTGGTCGCAATGCGAGCAAGCGTACGTGTACGTGGGCACGCAGAGGATTCTAAGCGCCCACGCGGTGAACGCCTGACGGAGTCACCACAATCGAGACAGGAAGATCGTGGGGCTCTCGCGGGATGGCGCGGGACTCAGCCTCGTGGAACTCGTCGTCAAAGACGAGCGCCACGGTGGGCACGCCTGGCCGGGCGTCCACGAGCGCGCGGTCATACCAACCGCCGCCCTGGCCTAAGCGCGTACCCAAGGTGTCCACTGCCAGCGCGGGCACGATGATGACGTCGGCATCGGCCAATTGGGCTTGCGGCAAGAAGTCGCCGGATGGCTCTGGCGGCCGACCGGGGGCTCGCTCAATGAGGTCTTCGGGAGCCACGTATTGTGCCCACCCTCTCTGCAAACCATCACCCAGGACCGGAACGATGACCCTCACCCCGGCATCGGACAATGCCTCAAGTAAAGGGATGGTGCCGGGCTCGTGGGGCCGTGAGGCGTACACCGAAGCGCACGCAGCTCGCGCCACTTCTGGCAATCCCATCACGCGCGTGCGGAAGGTTTCAGCGTGCTCGGCGAGCCGCCGTTCGCTGCGCGCCAGCCGGTTCTTGCGTACGGCTGTACGCCATTCGGTCTTGGCCTCTTCGGGGCTCATGGAGCGTACGTCGAGGTGCGACAACGGCGTCATAAGCCCCATTCTTGCAAAGAGCAATGAACACTGTGTTACCAGAGTTGGAAATCTACGTGACAACTGGAAGGGTCAGCACTATGACGCAGAGGCGCGGATCGGTGGGCCCTGTGATGGCGCGCACGGTGGAGGACCACGCCACCGCAGTGGCCCAGGCGTTGGCTTCCCTTCCTGCCATTGACGTGGTGCGGGACGATGCCAGGGGCGCCATGCTTGCGGCCGACGTCATTGCCGCCGCGCCTGTGCCCGCATCGGCTACCGCAGCGTGTGATGGGTACGCAGTGCGCGCGGGGGATGTCGCCAGCGCCACGCCCGGCGCTCCGGCCGTTCTGCCCGTCACGCATGACGTGGGCTTCGCTACCGTGGGAAAGGCGAGCCTGGTGCCTGGCACCGCCGCGCGAGTGGTGTCCGGCGCACCTCTGCCTACCGGTGCCGATGCCGTGGTGGCCTCAGTGGACACGGACGGCGGAGTGGCACACGTCAAGGTGTGGAACCCCGCCGCGAGCGGCCACAACGTGCGCCAGGCAGGCTTTGAAGTCAATCAGGGCGACGTGGCACTGACCGCCGGAACCCGACTCAGCGCACGCCACCTCGCGGTGATTGCCGCCATGGGTGTGCGGCGCGTGACGGTGCACCCGGTGCCGCGAGTGGTGGTCCTCGCGGTGGGAGCTGAACTCGCCGAGGCAGACAACCGCCGCAAGCCGGGCACTGTGCCAGAGACGACAGGACACCTCATTGCGGACTTGGTGCGAGACGCGGGCGCGCACGCCTACCGGGTCAGTGTGCCCAGCGACGACCACCACGCCATCCGCGGGGCCCTTGAAGACCACATCGTGCGCGCGGATGTGGTGATCACTACGGGTGGACTGTCACAGGCTCGGCATGACACCGTTGCCCATGTGCTTGAACACATGGGGGAGTTCGAGGTGAGCGACGTCTTGTTGCTGCCTCGCGCGCGCCACGGGGTGGGGCACATCAACATCCACGATCGCTCGGTTCCAGTGGTTGCTCTGCCGGGAAGGCCCGTGGCTGCGTTTGTAGCGTTTGAGGCGTACGTGCGGGATGCCCTGCGTGCCATGAGCGGTCACGACTCCGCCAGGCTCACCGCCCCAGCCGTCGCCACTCAGTCGTGGCAATCGGTAGCGGGCGTGGAGCACGCGGTGCTGGTGCGCATCGAGGAAGGCAGTAACGGCGGCTTGCGTGCCGCGCCCGTGGGCGATCCGCTCAACCCCTCGCTCGCGGCGCTCGCGGCCGCCAATGGCGTGGCGTGGGTGCCTGCGTCCTCGGCCAGCGTCAAAGAAGGCTCCGTGGTGCGATGCCACGTGTGGGACTCGTGACGCGCGGCCCTGTCTTGGTGCGCGGAGGCGTGGTCGTCAGGCCTCTCCGCAAGGCCGACGCACACGAGTGGCTGACCTTGCGTGAGCAAAACCGCACGTGGCTGCGCCGGTGGGAGGCGACCGTCCCGGGGGGGCGCACGCCCACCGTCTCGTTCCGCGAGTACTTGCGCGGGGAGGCGAAAGCACGGCGCAATCGGACCAGCTTTCCCATGGTGATCGAGGTGGGCGGTGTGCTCGTGGGCCGCGTGGCGGTGACTCGCATCGAGTGGGGAGCGGAGGCCGGAGGCTCGCTTGGCTACTGGGTGGCGGAGAGCGTGGCGGGCCGCGGCATCGCCCCCACGGCCGTGGCGCTGCTCGCCGAGTATGCCTTCAGCGAGGGCATCCACCGCCTAGAGATCGCGGTGCGCCCTGAGAATGCAGCGTCCTTGCGAGTGGCGCAGAAACTTGGATTCAGAGACGAGGGACTGCGCCGCCAGTACCTCCACATTGACGGCGCATGGCGCGATCACCGCGTCTTTGCTCTCACCGAAGGTGAGCATCGCATCGGCGAGTTCTGGACTCACCCAAACTGACACGCCGCGCATGGTGCGGGATACACCGGCCCTGCGGCCGTACCGTCGTGTCATGCCTCCTGCAGGACTGCTTGCGATCATCGCGCTGGGACTCGTCCTCGCGTACGTGATTCCGCAACGCATCCGGGAGCGTGCGGACTATGCCTTGGTGCGCACCGAGGACCGCTATTCGGCTGACATGCGCGTGGTGCGCAGCAGCGCCGAGCGTCTTGAGCGCCCCGTGACGCGACCTTCCAGGTCGGGTGAGGTGCCGTTGCTTGTGACTGGTGCCGTGCGCTCGCAGATCGCGGGCCTCGGCGAGTCGCGAATGTCTCGCCCGGCTGGACCGCTTGACCGCGCGGCTACGGCCGCCCAGCGTGAGCGTATTCACCTGCACCGCGACCAGGCAGGCTTAGTCGCACAGCGCGCCGCAGCGGCCCGACGCCGCGGCCGGGTGGCACTTGCAAGTCTGAGTGTGGCCGCGATCGCCTGGGTGTTGGTGGCGACCACTGGCCTGGCGGCCTTGGTGGCAGCGCTGTTCACCGGTCTCTTTGTGTCCGTGGTGGGCTTTGGGGCACGCGCGGCTAGAGCAGAGCGCGCCGCCGACCGCTCTGTGCGCTTGGTCGCTCGTGAGGTTGAGGCTGCGGCCACGGCCACTCAAGCACTGCGCGTGGTGGCGCGGGCTCGTGCTGAAGGCCGCGAAATCCAGCCCAGTGACACCGCCACTCAGGCCATCAAGATCGTGACTGCCGAGGATCTGGCTCCGTTGGCTGCCCCGGCCCCCTTGCCGGCACCTGAGATCACGCCTGCTGTGGTGGAGCCTGAGGTTGAGGTGGAAGCGGCTTCGCAAACTCAGTGGGCGCCCAAGACGATGCCGGTCCCTGCCTACGCCATGAAGGCGCCTGTGCGTCAACAGACAGCCCGCCCGCTTTCAGAGCAGGACTTCGCTGCATCCGCACTGGCTGCCGAGCGCGCGGCGCGCGCGGAAGCTGCCGCTGAGCGTGCGGCCGCGGCGGCAGCGGCTCACACTTTCGAGTCCGGGTTGCCGGAAGCGGGCACCGGTTCCGGGGCGCTTGACTCGATCCTCGCTCGCCGCCGCGCCAACGCTTCCTAGCCCTCGCATCGGCCCGGTGATGGGAACCAAAATGCCCGCTCAGATGTTCTCATGCCGATAGTTGACCGCGTCTGCACGTGTGGGACACTGAGGCGCTCACGAACGCCCAAGGAGATACCCCGTGAAGTTCCGCACCGCAGCCACCGCGCTGGTCGCCACGTCCGTCCTGGTTCTTGCCGGATGTGCGGACGCGGACCCTGCCGATTCCACCTCTGCGCTTCCCTCCGGCGACACGCTTGCCGCAGACACCGCCCTCTTGGAGACCTTTGAGTGGAGCGCGGGTGAGGACGGTCTTCCCGTGCTGACTTTTGACGCTCCCGTCACGGTCTCCAACTCGGCGGCCCTGCTGGTGAAGGATGGCGACGGGGCACCCATTGTGGACGGCATGCAATTGGTGCTCGACTACGTGGTGTTCCAGGGCAAGGACGGACAAGCCGCCTATTCCACCTACATGGTGGGCCAGGGTGAGTCGCTGTCGTTCTCGGAACTTCAATTGGACCCCGTGCTCTACGACGTGCTTGAGGGCACCCACGTGGGCGCGGACATCATCTACGGCATTCAGGACGTGGGCGCTGGCGACGGCAGTTCGGTGTTCCTTGCCATGACCGTGACCTCCGGCGTGGAGGTCTTGACCCGAGCCGAAGGTGCGCCAGTGGAACACGTTGAAGGTCTGCCCGTAGTGGTCTTGGACGGCGCCGGCAAGCCGTCGGTTGACACCGCCGGCGTAGCGGAGCCCACCGCATTGGTCTCCCAATTGCTCATCCAAGGCGAGGGCGAGCCGGTGCAGGTGGGTGACTCCGTCACTGTGCACTACACCGGTTGGCTCTTTGACGGCACCCAGTTTGACTCTTCCTGGGACCGCGGCGCCCCCGCCACCTTTGGGCTCGTCCCCGGTGGCCTCATTGAAGGCTGGGTCCAGGGTCTTGAGGGAGTACCGGTAGGCAGCCAAGTGCTGCTCGTGATCCCGTCCGAGCTCGGCTACGGCGCTGAGGGCAACCCGCCCAGCATCCCCGGTGGCGCCAGCCTCATCTTCGTGGTGGACGTTCTCGCTGCAGTCTAGTCCGGCTTCATCGGCGGCAGATTGGGTCGCGCCGGGCTCTTGGGCGTTTGGTGCCTCGCTCACGCGCGGTGATAGTCTGTATCCCGCTCCGCGGGCTCGAGAGAGCGTGTGGGCAAGGGGCTATGGCGCAGTTGGTAGCGCGCTTCGTTCGCATCGAAGAGGTCAGGAGTTCGAATCTCCTTAGCTCCACCAAGCACCCGGCTGACACCGGATGCGAGTACGTGTCGTGGAGACAGCACAGCATCAAGCCGTCCTCAGGGGCGGCTTTTTGCATGGTGCGCGCCTGGCGTGATCGCTGCGCCAGCGGTCGGTCGAGTCAGTGGACGCGGCGGCGCGGCAACAAGCGAACTGTGGGTAGCGGTGGAGCTGGGATGCGGATGTCCCCATGCCCGTCCACCTCGCCAAAACGGCCGGTGCGAGCTTGCCAGTCGTGCCACGCCTGCTCAATCTCCTCATGGGTGCGCCCCACGAAGTTCCACCACATCACCAGGTCTTCGCCCAGTGGTTCGCCGCCCAAGAGCAGGAGCGTGGCGCCAGCGCCAGACGCGATCCGAACCGAGGCTCGGCCGCGACCCATGTACGCCAGGTCGTCAGGCGCCACGGACACTCCTGATGAAGAGGGCACTTCCCCAGGCACGATCGTCACATCGCCGTGGACGAGCAGCACGCCGTATTCCCACGCGGGGTTCAGCGGGAGGTCCACCGTCGAGCCTGGGGCCACGTTGACTTGCACTCCCACCAGCGAGGTGTAGGTAGTAGCCGCCGACGCCACGCCGGCAAAGGTTCCCATGAACACCACCGCTCGGGCAGGGGCTCCAGCAACGGCGGGCACGTCCACGGTGGGCAGATCTGAATGGTGTTCAAATCCGGCCTTCCCTGACCGAGCATCGCTGGGAAGCGCCACCCACAGTTGCACCGCGTCCAAGCCACCTTCACCCGCGAGCGACACCTCAGAGTGAGCAATCCCGTGGCCACTCGTCATGAGGTTGAGCTCACCAGGGCGCAACACCACGTCAGAGCCCACGGAGTCTCGGTGGCGAACTTCGCCGCGCAAGGGCCACGTCACTGTCTGCAACCCCATGTGAGGGTGCGGATCCACCGACATCGCAGTGGTCTCAGACGCAAAGTGGTCGGCAAAGCACCATGCGCCAATGGTGGGCAGTTCTCTATGCGGCAAGGTGCGCATTACGGTCATGGCCCGCAGACCGCCCAACGGCACCTCACGCGCGGCGAGCACTTGCACCTCGCTCGGGCTTGCCCCCTCGACAGCACCGCCCGGCAGTGATGTCTCCGTGGCATCGTCCGTAGCGTCAAGGCGAGTCATGATGTCTCCTCAGGCCATTCCACCACCGCGCCCGGCACCTCATGACGGCGCAGGTAGCGAGCGATGTACGGACACAGAGGCACGATGCGCAGGCCCCGTGCCACGGCATCGGAAAGAGCAAAGCTGGCAAGGGCTTCACCTACGCCTTGGCCGCGGAAGTCGGGGAGAGACTCGGTGTGGGTGAAGCGGATAGCGTCGCCGTGTTCCACGAAGTCCACAAACCCAGCGAGATGCCCGCCTTTGTGAGCCTCATACCGATGGGCGGCGTCCACCCTCGTCACCACGATGTCTTCCGTCATGCGAGACCTCCTTAAGGGCTCAACGTGCGGTGGCGGCCAGGGCTTCCCGATGCGTCAGCGCCAGGTGGTTAGCCCCACGTCCACAGCCACATGTGGGCATGCCAGTAGTGGTACGGAATGGGCACACCGGTCCAGATGGACAGGAAGAAGGCGGACACGGCGAGCGTCACCACCACGTACCAGCCCACCAAGAACACGCCGTCGTGTGAGAAACGACCTTGCAAGTCCGGTGGTTGGGCTATTCGTGCCATGGCCCACACCAGGAGCATGACGACAAACGGGGCCATGGCGACCGTGTAGAAGGTGAAGATGGTCCGATGCGCCAGCGGTACCCACGGCAACCACGCGGCAAGGACACCCATTGACATCCACAAGCCCATGAGGTCGCGGTGAAGGATGAGGCGCCACACGGCAAAGCACAACGCGGCGAGTGCTCCCCACCAAATGAACGGAATGCCTAGGGCGTGGATTGCAGTGATGCACCGCTCCGCACCGCACGCGATATCAGTGTCCTCCCAGTGGAACGCGGTAGGGCGGAACTGCAGAATCCACCCGTTGGGATGCGATTCATAGTTGTGTTCGGAGGTGAGGCCGCCATGGAACTCCAGCATTTGGTCGTGGTAGTGCCACAGTGAGCGGAGTGGCCCGGGTATCCACGGGTACTCGGTATCAGGATTGCGGTCAGCCCAGTCACGGTTGTACGAGCCCTTGGTGAGGAACCAGTTGGCCCACGTGCTCAGATACACCAACGGCACCACTACCACCGACGCCACCAGTCCCGGCAAAGCCGAGCGCCAGAAGGTGTCCGCAAGCCACAAGCGATAGCCCGCGCGTCGTCGGTCCAAAACCTCCCACGCCACGGACATGAGCAAGAACGCGGCGCCAAAGTAGATGCCCGACCACTTGGTCCCGGCAGCCAGGCCAAAGGCCACGAGGGCCGCCCAACGCCACCAGCGCGGACCGGTGCGAGGCGACTTATAGCCGGACCAGTGGGGACCGCGGGGGGCCAACTGCCGTCTCGTGCGCAATCGATCTAGCCACAGGAGCGCAAGCCCTAGCACGACAAAGAACGCCAAGAAGTTGTCCAGTAACGCAGTGCGCGAGAGCACCACGGCCTCGCCGTCCACCGCGAGCAGCACCCCTGCGAGCCCACCCCACAGCGTGGACTTGAGCATGGACCTCACCAGTAGCGCCACGATGAGCACGGTGAGGATTCCCGCCACGGCCGTGGCCAGGCGCCAGCCGAACGGGTTCACCCCCGCCACCTTCATGCCTGCGGCGATCAGTAGCTTTCCCACCATGGGGTGCACCACGTAGTCACCCTTGGTGGAAAGCTTGGAGTAGTCGCCCTGGGCGAACGTGCCCTCGTCTTTACCCCAGTCACCTTCGTAGCCCAGCTCGAGCAACGAGTAACCGCCGCGCACGTAGTACACCTCGTCAAAGACCAAGGCATTCGGGTGACCGAGCCCAGGCAAGCGCATGGCCGCCGCGAGTGCCGTGACCCCAATGGCCATGATCGCCACCCGCCAGCGCCACACCCAGGCGGTCACGGTCTCCATCACGCACTGAAGCCTACTTGCGCTCTGGCCTGGCGGGCGTGTGCGAACCTTGGACCATGACCGGCCGCATCCTCCTTGCAGCCACGCCCATCGGCAACACGGCCGACGGCTCAGCGCGGCTGTGGGAGGCACTCGCGAGCGCGGATGTGATCGCCGCCGAGGACACCCGCTCCCTCAAAGACCTGGCTCGCCGTGCGGGAATCACCATCAGCGCGCGGGTGGTCGCCATGCATGACCACAACGAGTCCGATGCCGCGGCGGGATTGGTACAGGCCGCATCCGGTGGAGCCACGGTAGTAGTGGTGTCCGATGCTGGGATGCCCACCGTGTCTGACCCTGGCTTTTCGCTAGTGCGAGCCGCGATTGACGCCGGTGTGGAGGTCTCGGTGTTGCCAGGGCCTAGTGCAGTGCTGGCTGCACTGGCGGTGTCTGGCCTGCCCACTGACCGCTTCTGCTTTGAAGGCTTCTTGCCCCGCAAGCCGGGGGAGCGTGCGGCGACTTTGTCCGCCTTGGCCGCCGAGCCGCGGACCATGGTGTTCTTTGAGTCCCCCCACCGCGTGGCGGAAACACTCACGGCCATGGAGCAGGCCTTTGGCAGCAACCGCCACGCATCGGTATCTCGCGAGCTCACCAAGACGTACGAGGAAACTGTCCGCGGCACGCTCGCGGAATTGACCCGCTGGGCTCAAGGCGAGATGCGCGGCGAACTCGTCGTGGTAGTGGCCGGACGCCCCGCAGAGGCACCCAGCGCGGATGCAGTACTCCACGAAGCGTTGGCACGGGTGGCCGCCGGGGAGCGTGCCAAGGACGTGGTGGCAGACCTTGCGCGCGTGACTGGAGTGCCCAGCAAGCAGTTGTACGCGGCCGTGATTGCCGCCAAATCTGCGCCTTAGTTCTCACTAGGATGGGCGACATGTCCCGCATCCTCTCCGCTGTCGCCTGGCCGTACGCAAATGGGCCGCGACACATCGGTCACGTTGCCGGGTTCGGCGTGCCCTCCGACGTCTTCAGCCGGTACATGCGTATGGCGGGACATGACGTGCTCATGGTCTCCGGCACCGACGAACACGGCACGCCGATTCTGGTCCAAGCTGAGCGCGAAGGCTTGCCGCCACAAGCGCTCGCAGACCGCTACAACCGCGTGATCGTTGAAGACCTCACGGCGTTGGGACTGAGCTACGACCTGTTCACTCGGACCACCACAGGCAACCACTACAACGTGGCTCAAGACTTGTTCAAGGCGGTGCACGGCAACGGTTACATGATCGCCCAGACGGGTCGCGGCGCCATCTCACCGTCCACGGGTCGCACCCTGCCTGACCGGTACATCGAGGGCACCTGCCCCATTTGCGACTACGACGGCGCCCGGGGAGATCAGTGCGACAACTGCGGCAACCAATTGGATGCCACCGACCTCAAGAACCCCCGCAGCCGCATCAACGGCGAGGTCCCCAAGTTTGTGGAGACCGAGCACTTCTACCTTGACTTGCCCGCGTTCGAGGAGAGCCTCAGCGAATGGCTGGGTGCTCGCCACGGGTGGCGCCCCAACGTTCTCAACTTCTCGCTCAACCTGCTCAAGGACATGCGCCCGCGCGCGATGACTCGGGACATCGACTGGGGCATCCCGGTGCCGCTGTTGGGTTGGGAAGACAACCCCAACAAGCGTCTCTACGTGTGGTTCGACGCCGTCATCGGGTACCTCAGTGCCTCTATTGAGTGGGCTCGCCGCCAAGGCGAGCCGGAGGCATGGCGTGAGTGGTGGAACAACCCGGAGGCCTTGTCCTACTACTTCATGGGCAAGGACAACATCACCTTCCACTCCCAGATCTGGCCTGCCGAACTCATGGGTGCAAACGGCCGTGGCTCGCGTGGCGGCTCCCTCAGCATGTTCGGTGACTTGCAGTTGCCCACCGAGGTGGTCTCCAGCGAGTACCTCACCATGGAGTCCTCCAAGTTCTCCTCTTCACGCGGTCACGTGATTTTGGTGCGCGACATGCTTTCCCGCTACCAGCCCGATGCCTTGCGCTACTTCATCGCTGTGGCAGGCCCTGAGACCTCCGACGCCGACTTCACCTGGGCAGAGTTCAAGCGTCGGACGAACGAAGAGTTGGTGGCCGGTTGGGGCAACCTCGTCAACCGCACCGCATCCTTGTTGCACAAGAACGTGGGTTCCATCCCCGCTCTGGACAACCTTGAGCAAGTGGACCGTGCCGCGCTCACGAGCTCCGAGAAGGGCTTTGAGAAAGTGGGGGCTTTGCTCGCCTCACACCGCCAGCGCCAAGCCATCAGCGAGGCCATGCGCGTGGTGGGCGACGCCAACCGCTACCTCGCGGAGACCGCGCCGTGGAAGCTCAAGACCACAGACCCTGATCGCATGCGCACGGTGCTGGGTGTGGCCGCACAGCTTGTGCAAGACGCAAACACGCTGCTCTCTCCGTTCTTGCCGCACAGCGCCCAGAAGGTGCACGAGGCGCTAGGCGGTACCGGCGTAGTGGCCCCCATGCCGCACATCTCCGAGGTGGATGACCTGGACCGTCCTGACCGTCGATACCCCATCATCGAAGGTGACTATTCAGCACACAAGGGTGCGTGGCATCGTCGGGATGTGGTGGCAGGCACCGCCATCCCTGAGCCGAGCCCCATCTTTGTGAAGCTCGACGACGACATGGTGGACGCCGAACTCGAGCGGATGCGCGACGAGGGCTGACCCGCCATGGCATCCGTGAGCCGCGGCGACTGGGCTCCCGCGCCTGAGCCATTGCCTGTGCCGGTGGTAGATAACCACTGCCATCTGGACTTTCCCCTCGCCGACACTCCGGCGCGCTCCATTGAGGACCTGCTGGAGGAGGCCGCGAGCGTAGGCGTGGACCGCGTGGTGCAGATTGGCTGCGATCCGGAATCCGTGCGGTGGACGGCCGATGCCGTCACTCGCTTTCCGCGGATGCTCGGCGGGCTCGCGGTACACCCCAATGACGCGGCGCGACTGGCCGCGCGAGGCGAGTATGAGGCTGCCTTTGCCGAGGTGGCTGATTTGGCGCGTGGCGAGCGCATCCGGGTGGTGGGGGAGACCGGCCTGGACTACTTCCGCACCGGGCCAGAGGGCCGCGAAGACCAAGTGCGCGCGTTCCGCGACCACATTGCGCTAGCCAAGGAACTGGGCTTGGCGTTGCAAATCCACGACCGAGACGCCCACCAGGATGTGCTGGATGTCTTAGCTCGAGATGGCGCTCCGGAGCGCACCGTTTTCCATTGCTTCTCCGGTGACGCCCAGATGGCGCAGGTCTGCGCCGCGCGCGGCTATTACGTGAGTTTCGCGGGAACCGTGACCTTCTCCAACGCCCACGGCTTGAAGGCAGGGGCCGCCGTAGTGCCACTGCGGCTGATCCTCTTGGAGACGGATGCACCGTTCCTCACGCCGCACCCGCATCGGGGCGGAGCCAACTCTCCCGCGCAAGTGGCGCGCACCGCACGAGTGGTGGCCGAGTGCGCGGGTGTGGACCTCGAGACTCTGTGCGCTACTGTCTCGGCTACCAGCGAAGATCTGTACGGGCCGTGGTGAGGGGCACTTACCGGGCCTGTTAAGCGTTGAACTCGTTGAGTTTGCGCACGGATGTGCCGATATGAGACAAAGAACTGTGGCGCCGCCGCGCCCTCATTGAACGGAACTGATGACTTACCGCGTATTGCCTCCTGAGCCCGGTGGCCGCCGTGACCGGCGACTCCGGGCGGATTCGCGTACCCGGGCGATGCGTCAAGTAGCCGTCTCTGTAGCTCTCGTGAGTTTTGCCGCAGGCACCGTGGCCTCCGAAGGTGCTACCGGTTTGCGCGACGCTTTTGGCTCCAAGGAACCCGCCGTCGCGGAAGTGGTGGCAGCGGTCAGCGCTGAAGCTGCCGAGGTGGAGGTGGTGGTCCAGACCTCCGAAGAGCCCATCCCCTTCGACTCCGTGGAGACCATTGATCCTGGGGCCAAGGAGGGCTCCCGCACGGTAGTGCAGAGCGGGGTGGACGGTCTCCAACTGGTGCATCACACCGTCACGATCGTGGACGGCGTTGAGGTGGAACGCGAGTCAGGCGTAACCGTGATGGTGCAAGCCCCCATCCAGGAGATCGTCGCGGTGGGCACTCTTCACATTCCGCAGACCACCCCCGCTGAGCAAGGCTCCAACCGTGAACTGGGCCAGAAAATGGCCAACGAGTTGTACGGCTGGAATGGCGACGAATGGCTGTGCTTGGACAACTTGTGGTCGCGTGAATCCGGTTGGCGTCACACTGCGCACAACACCAGCTCTGGCGCTTACGGAATTCCGCAGGCACTCCCCGGCGACAAGATGGCCACCTACGGCGCAGACTGGCGCACCAACCCCGCTGTGCAGATCGAGTGGGGACTTTCGTACGTGAGCGGCCGGTACGGCACCCCTTGCGGTGCCTGGTCGCACTTCTTGACCAAGAACTGGTACTAGTTATGGCCCGGCTCTTGGGGCCGTCAGACGTGCGCCATTTGTCGGCCACGCTCGGCACCTCTCCCACCAAGAAGTGGGGTCAGAACTTTGTGGTGGACCCTGGCATCGTGCGCAAAATTGTGCGCGTGGCAGGCGTAGGCCAAGACGATGCCGTGGTGGAAGTGGGCCCCGGCCTGGGCTCTCTCACACTGGCGTTGCTCGAGACTGGCGCACACGTCACCGCGATTGAGATTGACCCGCGATTGGCGGCCGCCCTTGCGGACACGGTGGCCGAGCGGGCCCCGGATGACGCACACCGACTTGAAGTGGTGCCCGCGGACGCGCTCACGGTCACGACCCTCACGCGCCCTCCCACCATGCTCGTGGCGAACCTGCCGTACAACGTCTCCGTGCCGGTGATTTTGCACTTTCTGGAGACCTTCCCGTCGCTCAACCGCGTGCTGGTCATGGTGCAAAGTGAAGTGGCCGACCGCCTTGCGGCGCCTCCCGGCTCGCGCACGTACGGCATCCCTTCGGCCAAGGCCGCGTGGTATTGCTCCGTGCGTCGGGCGGGGGACATCGGGCGGGCATCGTTTTGGCCGGTGCCCCGCGTGGACAGCGCCCTGGTGTTGATGGAAAGGCGGGAGCCTCCCGTGACCGACGTGCCCCGTGAGCGAGTGTTCGCAGTGATTGACGCTGCGTTTGCCCAGCGCCGCAAGGCGTTGAGAGGCGCGCTGAGCACCATGGCAGGCTCGGCCGCGGCGGCGCAAATGGCGTTGGAAGCAGCGGGAATCGAGCCCCTGACCCGCGGCGAGCAACTCGCGGTGGAGGACTTTGCGCGCATTGCCCAACAGCTGGGCGACAACGTGGTAGGTCCCCGTGCCACGATGTCTACATGACCCCAAGGCGCGTGAGAGTCAAAGCCCCCGGCAAGGTCAACCTGCAGTTGTCAGTGGGTCCCGCAGGGCCTGATGGGTTCCACCCGCTCGCTACCGTCTTCCAGGCAGTGGACCTCTACGAGACCGTCACTGCCACGTTGCGCGAGGACTCGCTTATCACCTTGACCGTGGATGCAGTGCCCGCGCTAGAAGGCGTTGTTGACGGCGTTCCCACGGATCACGTCAACCTTGCGTGGCAGGCTGCGCTTTCAGTGCGCGAGCACTTTGGGGTGGACGCCGGGGTGGACTTGCACATCCGTAAGGGCGTTCCGGTGGCGGGAGGCATGGCGGGCGGCAGCGCCGATGCTGCGGCTGCCTTGGTGGCGTGCGCCGAGTTATGGGATTGCGGGGCAAGTAAAGCTGATCTGATGAGCCTGGCAGCCACTCTGGGCTCCGACGTGCCCTTTTCCTTGCACGGACACACTGCATTGGGGGTGGGGCGCGGCACTGAACTCACTCCTGCCATGGTGCGCGGTGAGTATCACTGGGTCTTTGCCACCCAAGCGGAAGGCTTGTCCACGCCATCGGTGTTCCGGGAGTTTGACCGGCTCGCGGCCGAGAGTGGCCAAGAGCCGGCCGCGCCGCAAGTCAATACTGCCCTCATGAGCGCGCTGCGCTCAGGGGATGCAGAGGCGCTTGGTGAAACCCTCGCCAATGATCTTCAGACCGCAGCGTTCTCACTAGCGCCGCACCTTGAAGACACCATGGAATCCATGCGCGCTGCGGACGCGCTGGGAGTGATCGTTTCCGGCTCGGGGCCCACCGTGGCCGCTCTGGCGCTGTCGCGGCAGCACGCACTGTCTATGGCCGCACGCGTCACTGCCGACAAAGTGGCAGACGCGGTGTTCACGGCCACCGGTCCCGCTCAAGGGGCGGTGATCGTGGACGAAGGCGCTACTTCCTGAGCAGGTCCCTGATCTCGGTCAACAGTTCAATCTCCGTGGGAGAGGCAGGCTCATCCACGGCAGGTTCGCCCTTCTTGCGGCGCTCTGCGAGCTTGTTGAGGGGCACCACGACCAAGAAGTAGATGGCGGCAGCCACCAGCAGGAAGTTGATGACGGCGGTGAGGATGGCGCCAAGCGAGAACTCGGCGCTGTTGATGGTGAAGGTCATCACGTGCGAGAGGTCAGGTTTGCCAAAAATGGCCGCGATGAGTGGGTTGATGAGATTGTCCACGAGAGAGGTCACCACCGCGCCAAACGCCACACCAATGACCAGACCGACGGCGAGGTCTACGGCATTACCGCGTGAGATGAACTCCTTGAATCCTTTGAGCATGAACTTTCCTTTCTAGGATCCCTCAGCCGATGGGTCGAGATCGCGTGCGGTTTCCGCGGGGAACACGGGCCGACGCTCGAGGCCTGAAAGACCATTCCACGCGAGGTTGACCAAGTGGGCAGCCACGATCTGCTTGGAAGGTTCACGTACTTCTGCCCAATGCTGGCCGGTGAGCGCCACTTGTCCCACGAGCATTTGCGAGTAGATGGGCGCCACTGACGGGTCCAAGCCGCGCTTCACGAACTGATGTGCCAAGAGGCCCTCAACCTGGGTGGCCACGTCGCCAATGAGCGAAGAGAACGTGCCGGTAGCCTGCGCCACGGGCGAGTCTCGCACCAAGATGCGGAAGCCATCGGGCGAATCCTCGATGTAACTCAAGAGCGCGAGCGCGGCGCGTTCCACCAGTTGCTTGGGGTGTCCGCGTTGCGACAAAGCGCCGGTTAAGGCATCGAGCAAAGCCTGAACTTCACGGTCAACGATCACCGCGTACATGCCTTCCTTGCCGCCAAAGTGCTCGTAGACCACGGGTTTGGAGACGTCAGCTCGCAAGGCGATTTCCTCCACGGAAGTGCCCTCGAAGCCCTTCTCGGCAAAGAGGGCACGACCCACCCTCAGGAGCTGTTCTCGGCGTTGCCGGGCGGTCATCCGAGCCTTGGGAACGCGCTTGACCTCTTCTGTCACAGTCTTAGTGTGCCCGTAGGCCTGGCAGAATAGACACCGGCGGCGCTAATCCGCCGGATCCGCTCTTGTGTAATGGCAGCACGCAGGCCTTTGGAGCCTTGCAGTCTAGGTTCGAATCCTAGGGGCGGAACGTTCGTCGATAGAATGTTGTGAGCGGGCCAACCCACGGCCCTAGGGCCCGGAGGAAGCGTGTGACCACTACCCGTCCAGCCGCCGTGATGATCCTTGCGGCAGGCGAGGGTACCCGCATGAAGTCCGCTACTCCCAAAGTGATGCACCGCATTGCTGGTCGGTCTCTCCTTCACCACGCCATCACAGCTGCTCAGGGTCTTGAGCCTGAGCGTTTGGTGGTGGTTGTCCGCCACGAGCGAGATCGTGTTGCGGCCCACGTTCTTGAAGCTGCGCCCGATGCCCTGGTGGCGGATCAAGACGACGTCCCCGGCACTGGCCGAGCGGTGTGGTGTGGGCTGACCGCGCTCGATGCCACCTCGATGGCGGCGGCTGTCGCCCGCGGCGAGGTGGAGCGGGGTGGCGCAGGTGCCGCGAGCCTTGACGGCGCAGTGGTGGTCACGTCGGGCGACGTGCCACTCGTCACCACCGAGCTCCTCGCCGGGCTCCTGGACGCGCACCACGCAGGCGGCCACGCGGTGACCGTGATGAGCGCCAACGTGGACGATGCCACTGGTTACGGCCGCATCGTGCGCGACGGCTCCGGTGCCGTGACGGGCATCGTCGAGCACAAGGACGCCTCCCCGGAGCAGTTGTCGATCACCGAGATCAACGCGGGCCTGTACGTCTTTGACGCCAACACCTTGCGCGACGCACTGGGCCAACTCAGCAACGACAACGCCAGCGGCGAGTTGTACTTGACGGACGTGATTGCGATCGCGCGCGCCGCGGGCAAGGCAGTGGGCGCATACGTGGCGCCTCAAGCCCGCGCGGTGGAGGGCGTCAACGATCGCGTTCAGCTCGCGGCCGCTGCCGCCGAACTCAACCGTGCCATCTTGGAGAAGTGGATGCGCTCAGGTGTCACGGTCGTCGACCCGGCCACCACCTGGGTAGACGCCACGGTGGACCTCGCTCAAGACGTCACCTTGCTTCCCGGAACCCAGCTCCACGGCGCCACCTCAGTGGCCACTGGAGCGAGCGTCGGGCCAGACACCACCCTCACGGATGTGGAAGTGGGAGAAGGTGCCAGCGTGGTCCGTAGCCACGGAACCCTCGCGGTAGTGGGCCCAGGTGCCCAAGTGGGTCCGTTCTCGTTCTTGCGCCCCGGCACGCAGTTGGGTGCTGACGGCAAGATCGGCGCGTTCGTGGAGACCAAGAACGCCAAGATTGGCGAGAACTCCAAGATCCCGCACCTCAGCTATGTAGGCGACGCGAGCATCGGCGACCACACCAACATCGGCGCCGCGACCATTTTTGCCAACTACGACGGCATCACCAAGCACCACACCACGGTGGGCCATCACGTGCGCGTGGGCTCCGACAACACGTTGATCGCGCCGCTGACTATCGGTGACGGCGCGTACACGGGCGCTGGCACCACTGTGCGGCACGATGTCCCGCCGGGCGCACTCGCCATCAACTCGTCTCCGCAACAGAACGTGGCGGGTTGGGTGGTACGGCGCAGGCCGGGCACGCCCAGCGCGCAAGCAGCAGAACAAGCGGAGGCCAACGGTCAGCCGCTATCGTCATCGCAAGAGCCAGCGTCGTAATCAGGAGCGCCATGAGCACCGTTATCTCCCACGCGAGCGAACGTCGACTGGTGGTTGCCAGCGGTCGCGCCCACCCTGAGCTGGCTGAGGAGGTCGCGGAGCAACTCAGCATTGAGTTGTTGCCCACCACCGCTTACACCTTTGCCAACGGTGAGCTCTATGTGCGCTTTGGTGAGAGCGTGCGCGGCGCTGACGTGTTCGTGTTGCAGTCCCACGCGGCGCCCATCAACGAGGCCATCATGGAGCACCTCGTCATGGTGGACGCCATGAAGCGCGCCTCCGCCAAATCGATCACCGTGGTCATGCCTTGCTACGGCTACGCGCGCCAGGACAAGAAGCACAAGGGCCGCGAGCCCATCAGCGCTCGCCTCATGGCCGACTTGTTCACCACTGCGGGTGCCCACCGCATCATGTCGGTGGACCTGCACACTGCGCAGATTCAGGGCTTCTTCAACGGTCCCGTGGACCATTTGTGGGCCATGCCCATGCTCGCGCAGTACGTGCGTTCCCGTGTGGCTCCCGACAATCTGACCATCGTTTCGCCCGATGCCGGCCGCGTGCGCTTGGCCGACCAGTGGTCCGACCACATGGGCGCACCGCTCGCGATCATCCACAAGCGTCGCGACCCCTCTGTGCCCAACCAGGTCAAGGTCCACGAGCTGGTTGGTGAGGTGGAAGGCCGCACGTGTGTGCTGGTAGACGACATGATCGACACCGGCGGCACCATTGTGCAGGCCGCCACTGCGCTGTTCGAGAACGGCGCCAAGGATGTGATCGTGGCCTCGACGCACGGACTGCTCTCCGGCCCGGCCGTGGAGCGCTTGCGCGATTCAGGAATCTCCGAGGTGGTGGTGACGGACACGCTGCCCATCCCCGAAGAGAAGCGGTGGGACGGACTCACGGTGCTGTCGATCGCTCCGCTCATTGCGCGTGCCATCCGCGAGGTCTTTGACGACGGCTCGGTGACGAGCCTCTTTAACGGCAACGTCTAGGGGCCGGCTGGCCCCTTCGGCGC
>JBIQJT010000002.1:33192-43592 GCA_044507265.1 Actinomycetales bacterium
GCGAGTGCAGGCTCCCAGTCGACACCCCAAGACGAGTCCCGCATGGTCTGCCACACAGCCGCCGAGACTGCGTTGCCGCCGCTCGCGGGCAAGTAAACGTCGCCGCCCAAGCGGTGGACTCCGGACTTCACCCATTGCGAGCGGTTGAAGCTGGCCGCCAGCGTTTCGTCCGGTCCAAAGCAGGCCAACGATGCCGAGACCACCGGCCAGGCCTCGGCCGTTCCGTCCCACGGAGATAGGTGAGTGAAGGTGTGAGCGCCGTCATCCCAGGTCACGGCTCCCACGCCGTACCACTGGCTCGTCATTGCGGACTCGGAGGGGATGACCGCGCCATATGGAGTCTCGATGGCGAACCGAGAGTCGGTCAGACCCGGCACCTTGCCGGGATGGCGAAACTCCACCAAGGTGGACTGCCCCAGCCCAACCAGTTCACGCCTGTCGCTGCGTCCCAACCAGTCGGCCTCGCCCGTGGTGAGTGAGATTCCAGGGAATGTGTAGGAGTCGCCAAACGCGTCCGCACTGTCAACCCACTTGGAGTCTTTGAGCCTCGCGGTGCGCAACACCCAACCGGGTAGCGGCTGCACCTCCACGGGGTAGGTAAGAGAGTCGTAGCGGATGGAGTGGTCCAACGAGCGACCGGGCTCCTCCCAGTCACTGCTCCAGTCAAGGCAGAAGTCCAGTGGCCGCACCGAGGGGCACGTGACCATGCGTGCACCCGAGGCATCGACCTCGAACATTGCATACACGGGCAGGCCGCCGGTGAGATCGTCAAAAAAGCCGGGTATTGCCACAACGATCGTGGCGTCGCCCCGAGCGCCAACCTCGTAGTAGCGGTAGTCGTCCGGAATGCCGAACTCGGGGTACTCAAGAAGTCCGAGGTTCGCAATGGGCACGGGGTCATGCCAGGTCTCGCCCGTCGTGGGGGACTCGAGCTTGGCCAGGATGGCCACGTCGTCACCGCTAACGATCGCGTGGGGCGGATCGGCCGAAACGCTCGGTGACGCCGTGATCGCGGGCTCAGCGCTCGCGCTTGGCGACACCTCAATATCGGTGGCCGGGGAGCACGCCGCCACTGCAAGTGCTGCTACCGCCGCTAACCCGCCGAGGCGGGCCACAACGGCGGGGCTGAAGCTCGCAACGGTCATGGCAATGCCCTCCCTTTCACTGCGCGACGCGCGTGAAGTGGCAGATGGTTGACAACCGCTACACTAGTGGGGTTCCTCGGCGAGGCTAGGCCTTCGTGGCGCTGGCGTTATCGACGCGGCAGATGTTGAGCCTGCCTTGCCGTGGCCCATCTGACCGACCGAGGAGAAACCCGCAATGTCTGACAAGCTCACGCTCACTGCCGAGCCCCGCACCGAGTTCGGCAAGGGCTTTGCCCGCCGCGCACGCATGGCCGGCAAGATCCCCGCCGTGCTCTACGGCCACGGCTCTGACCCGTTGCACGTGGTACTTCCCGGTCACGACACCATGCTTGCGCTCAAGCACGCCAACGCCCTCTTCACCATCAAGTTGGGCTCCGACACTCACCTGGCCGTGGCTAAGGACGTACAGCGCAACGCTGTGAAGCGCACCATTGACCACGTTGACCTGCTCATCGTGAAGAAGGGCGAGAAGATCACGGTAGACGTTCCGGTTCACATCGTGGGCGAGTCCTTCTCCGGCACCATCCACGTGCTGGAGCACCCCACCCTGCAGGTGCTGGCGGAGGCCACCAGCCTTCCCGAGTCCATCGAGGTCACTATTGAGGGCCTCGAGGATGGCGCCAAGGTTCTCGCTGGCGAACTCAAGCTGCCCGCTGGCGTTGAGTTGGTGACCGACCCCGAGGCTCTCGTGGTCGCCGTTTCTGCTCCTCGCGCTTCCGCCGCAGACGAGGCAGCCGACGAGGCCGCGGCTGAGGCTGCTGCCGAGGCCCCTGTTGCCGATGAGGCCGCAGAAGAGGCTGGCGAGTAACTCGCAGTTTCATCGCAACGCCCGGTTCGCCCTCTGCGGCGAGCCGGGCGTGCGTGTTTCACTCGTGCTTGACATCATCGACATCACCGACATTCCCAAGGAGGACCTATGACTGCCCTGGTCATTGGCTTGGGAAACCCTGGCGAGGAGTACGCCGCCACTCGTCATAACGCTGGATTCATGGTGGCGGACGAGTTGGCCCGCCGCGCTGGCGCCAAGTTCTCGCTGGACAAGAAGTCGCGCGCCATGGTGACGTCCCTGCGAATGGGCGGCACAGGCCCCCACAGCATCGGGCTGATTGTGGCCAAGCCCCTCACGTACATGAATCTTTCCGGCGGGCCCACGAGCGCCCTGGCCAAGTACTACTCAGTGCCGGCTACCGAGATCATCGTGGTTCACGACGAGCTCGACTTGCCATTTGGCACCGTGAAGCTCAAGCGCGGCGGCGGCTCCGCCGGCCATAACGGCCTCAAGGATCTGACCAAGGCGCTGGGCACCCCTGACTATGTGCGGGTACGTGTGGGCATCGGCAGGCCCTCTGGCGGGCAGGATGCCGCTGCCTACGTGCTTAAGCAGTTTTCCTCGACTGAGCGTAAGGAACTGGACCTTCTGATCTCCGACGGGGCCGATGCCGTGGAGATCATCCTGTCTGAAGGGCTGACCGCCGCACAGCAGCGTTTGCACTCCCCTCAATAGGTGTTGCATTTGCCGCAGTAGCGCCGCCCCAGGTGGACATTGCACGGGGCCCTGTGCTTACCATCGAAGAGCGCATCGGTGCGCGGCGCGCGCCACCGGCGTGCGTGGCCCATAGCGACCACGAAGGGACTGTCCCTCTTGCCAGCACCCACTTGGCTCATCCCGCAAACCCAGCAGCGGTTCAGTGCGGCTCTGTTTGACCTGGACGGAGTGCTCACGCCCACCGCCGATGTACACATGGTGGCTTGGGGCCGCATGTTCACCGAGTTCTTCACGGCGCACTCGATCACCCCGCCGTACACCGACGATGACTACTTCGCATTCGTGGACGGCAAACCCAGGTACGACGGCGTGCGGGCCTGCCTGGCCTCGCGAGGCATCGTCCTCCCGGAAGGCACTGCAGCCGATGCCCCTGGCATGGAGACCGTCTGCGGCCTGGGTAATCTCAAGAACGAGCTATTCGCGAACATCCTCAGCGATGAGGGAGTGGTGGCCTACCCAGGCTCTGTGGCGCTGCTTGACCACCTCGATGCAGTTGGAGTTCCCGTGGCGGTGGTGTCCAGTTCTCGCAACGCCCCCGCGGTGTTGGCGGCTGCAGGGTTGAGGGAGCGCTTTGACGTCGTGGTGGATGGCACGGTGGCCGCCGCACGCCATCTCCCAGGCAAGCCCGCACCTGACACCTTTGAGTTGGCCGCGCGCGAGCTAGGCGTGCCCGGTCCGCAATCCGTCGTAATCGAGGACGCCATCTCGGGCATTGCGGCCGGGCGCGCGGGCGACTTTGGCCTGGTGGTGGGCGTGGACCGAGGTGCCGGACCTGCGGAACTGCTGGAGGCGGGCGCCGACTTTGTGATCAGCGACTTGCAGGAACTGGTGGCGGCATGAAGAACTACATCCGTGAACCGGGAGACACGAGCCTGCCTGAGTTCGTAGACCGATTGCGCTTCCCGGTGGAGCCGTGGCGGCTCGTGGAGAAGGTCTTCCGCGAGGACGACCTCGGCACCACGGAGTCCCTGTTCTCCGTAGGCAATGGCTACCTGGGCCTGCGTGGCAACATCGCTGAGGGGCACGATGCCTTTGCCCACGGCACGTTCATTAACGGCTTCCACGAGACGTGGCCCATCAAGCACGCGGAGGAAGCCTTTGGCTTTGCCCGCATTGGCCAGACCATTGCGAACGTCCCCGATGCCAAGATCATGCGCTTGTACGTGGACGACGACCCGCTCTTGCTGTCCGCCGCAGACCTTGAGGAGTATGAGCGGGCCCTCGACATGGCGAACGGTCTGCTTACGCGTGACCTCATTTGGCGCACGCCGTCTGGCAACCGCGTCAAGGTGAGTACCAAGCGCATGGTGTCCTTCACCCACCGGCACGTGGCGATCATGACCTACGAGGTCTCGGTGCTGGATGCCCCGGCCCCAGTGGCCATCTCCTCGCAATTGCTCAACCGAGCCGCAGGGGTCGATGAATACCGCTCCAACAAAGACGGAGTCGACTTCAAGGACCCCCGCAAGGGTGACTTGTTCGTGGAGCGCGTGCTCATCCCGCGCTTGCACCACAACGACGGAGAACGCGCCACTTTGGGTTACCAATGCGCAAACTCGGGCATGACCATGGCCGTGTCCGTGGAGCACTTGGTGGAATGTGATGCCCCTGTCACTCGGGATTCGTACGTGGAGGAGGACTACGCCAAGGATGTCTTCCAGGTGCGTTTGGAGCCGGGTCAACGCCTTCTCGTGACCAAGATCGTGAGCTACCACACCTCACGCTCGGTGCCGCCGCGAGAACTCGCCGACCGATGCCACCGCACGCTAGACCGGGTCAAGGCGGAAGGCGTGCCGCAACAGTTCTTGGAGCAGCGTCAGTGGCTTGACGAGTTCTGGAACCGCTCGGACGTCACCATTACCGGCGACGATGCCATGCAACAAGCGGTGCGCTTCAACCTGTTCCACTTGGCTCAAGCGGGCGCCCGCGCCGACGGCCGTGGCATCCCGGCCAAAGGCGTCACAGGCTCCGGATACGGCGGCCACTACTTCTGGGACACCGAGATCTACGTGCTCCCGTTCTTCATCTACACGATGCCGGGGGCAGCGCGGAACGCCTTGAGGTTCCGCTACAAATTACTTCCTGCTGCTGAGCGCAGGGCTGCGGAGCTCGCCCAGTTCGGCGCGCTCTTCCCGTGGCGGACCATCAATGGCGAAGAAGCATCGGCGTACTACGCGGCGGGCACGGCGCAGTATCACATCAACGCTGACGTGGCCTATGCGCTGGACAAGTACGTGCGTGCAAGTGGCGACGAGGACTTCATGGCGCGCGAGGGAATCGACGTCATGGTGCAGACGGCACGCATGTGGGCCGACTTGGGTTTCTGGCGCCACGTGAAGGGGGAAGAGCCGTCGTTCAGGATTCACGGCGTGACCGGCCCCGATGAATACAACACTGTCGTCAACGACAACCTGTACACCAACGTGATGGCGCGCTTCAATCTGCGTGCCGCCGCTCAATGGGTGCACGAACTCCAGGAACGCTGGCCAGCGGAGTACCGCGCCATGGTCAAGCGTCTTGGCCTCACCGAGGACGAAGTGGTGGAGTGGGAGCGCGCCGCGGACGGCATGGCGATCTTGTGGGAAGAGCGCCTTGGCATTCACCCTCAAGACGCGCAGTTCAATCAGCGTGAGATGTGGGACCTCGCTAACACGCCACCCGAGAAGCGCCCGTTGCTGCTGCACTTCCACCCCTTGGTGATCTATCGCTTCCAGGTCCTCAAGCAAGCCGACGTAGTGCTCGCCTTGGTCCTGTTGAGCGACGAGTTCACGGCTGAGGAGAAGAAGGCCGACTTTGACTACTACGACCCGATCACCACGGGAGACTCCACGCTCTCGGGTGCCGCGCAGGGAATCATTGCGGCCGAGGTGGGGTACCACGAGCTAGCCCTGAGCTACTTCTGGGATTCGATACTTGTGGACCTGGGCGACCTCCATGGCAACACCTCGGACGGGATTCACGTGGCGTCAACGGGTGGAGTGTGGGCTGCGCTGGCGTACGGATTTGGCGGCATGCGGGACCACAAAGGCTCGCTGACCTTTGATCCGCGCTTGCCCGCCACGTGGGACTCGCTGACTTTCAAGGTGACACAGCACGGAAGCCGGCTCATGGTGAACCTCCGTCAAGCCGCTCTGGAACTGTCCATTGACGAGGGACAGGCGCTCACGGTGGAGGTGCGAGGCCAGCGCATCGAGGTGGTGCCCGGCGCCCCGGTGGTGGTGCCTTTGGAACACCAAGGCCCCCGCATTCCAGGCGGTCCAACGGCAGAGACTGTGCACGGATCTGTACGCGAGGACGGCTCCGTCATTACGGCATCCTTGCCAGCCAATGTGGTGGCCGCAGAGAGCGACGATGCCGCCTTGGACCCCAACACGGACTACTAAGCCCCTCGTCCCGCGTGGGCAGCAAAACCTTGAATCAGAATCGTACTTGTGCACACTATTGTGAGCGGTAACATTTGGACAGCGGTGTGAGTGCTTTGACGTGCTCACACCACCTGCTTATGGTCGCAATGATGGGCCATGGGTGAGGAAGCGAGCCCGACATAGGGGCTCACCAAGCGTGAATAGCAAGGCCGTGCGCAACGTAGCGTCACGGTGCATCGAACCGGTACGGGCACTGGAGCCCGAGCGGTGACGTGACAGAAGGAGAGGCTCCAGTGGCCCAGCAGCAAGGCGGCAAGGCCGCATACGTCATTGGTGTGGACTTTGGGACCCTGTCTGGCCGTGCCGTGGTGGTGCGAGCATCGGACGGTGCGGAACTGGGTACGGGAGTACACGAGTACACGCACGCCGTGATGGACGCGACCTTGGCCGCGACGGGTGCGCCGCTGCCTCCCGAATGGGCCCTGCAAGTCCCCAACGACTATCGAGACGTGTTGCGCATCGCAGTGCCCGCCGCAGTGAAGGACGCGGGCATCGACCCCGCGGACGTCGTGGGAATCGCCACCGACTTCACCGCTTCCACACCCATGCCAGTGCTCGCAGACGGCACCCCGCTGTGCGAGGTCCCAGGCTTTGAGGACCGCCCGCACGCGTACGTGAAGAAGTGGAAGCACCACGCGGGTCAGGCTCAGGCTGACCGCATCAACCTCGTGGCGCGCGAGCGCGGCGAGAAGTGGTTGCCCCGCTATGGCGGATTCATCTCCTCGGAGTGGGAGTACGCCAAGGCTCTCCAGTTGCTTGAAGAAGATCCTGAAATCTATGAGCGCATGGACCACTGGGTGGAAGCGGCCGACTGGATCGTGTGGCAGCTGTGCGGCGAGTACGTGCGCAACGCCTGCACCGCCGGCTACAAGGGAATCCTCCAGGACGGCCAATACCCCGACGAAGAGTTTGAGGCAGCGCTCAACCCCGCCTTCCGTGGTTTTGCCGCAACCAAGCTTGCCCACCGCATCGGCCAGTTGGGTGACCGTGCCGGCGGACTGACGGCCCAAGCGGCAGAGTGGACCGGCCTGCCTCAAGGCATTGCAGTGGCAGTGGGCAACGTGGATGCTCACGTCACCGCACCTGCTGCGGACGCCGTGGCTCCAGGCCAGATGCTCGCCATCATGGGTACGTCCACGTGCCACGTGATGAACGGCACCACCTTGGCAGAGGTGCCTGGAATGTGTGGAGTGGTGGATGGAGGCATCCTCGCCGGCTACTACGGCTACGAGGCCGGACAGTCGGGCGTGGGCGACATCTTCGCGTGGTACGTCAAGAACCAGGTGCCAGGCCGTTACCACGACGACGCCAACGCCGCAGGGCTGTCAGTCCACCAGTACCTCACGAACCTCGCGTTCGAAGAGCCCGTGGGCGCTCATGGTCTGGTGGCGCTTGATTGGCATAACGGCAACCGCTCAGTGCTCGTGGACACCAACCTCTCCGGCATCATCGTGGGCCAGACCTTGGCCACGCGTGCCGAGCAGGGCTACCGCGCGCTCCTGGAGGCGACGGCGTTTGGCACGCGCGTCATTGTGGAGAACTTCAACAAGTCGGGCGTTCCCGTCACCGAGTTTGTAGTGGCCGGCGGTCTGCTCAAGAACCCGCAGCTCATGCAGATGTATGCAGACGTGCTGCGCCTGCCGCTGTCGACGATCGCCTCGGAGCAAGGTCCGGCACTCGGCAGCGCCATCCATGCGGCCGTGGCTGCAGGTCTGTACGAGACGGTTGCAGACGCTGGGAAGGCCATGGGTCGCGTGGAGCGCGGCAAATACCAGCCCAACCCTGAGGCCGCCGATGCCTATGACGAGTTGTTCGCCGAGTACCAGTTGCTTCACGACTACTTTGGCCGCGGTGCTAACGACGTCATGAAGCGTCTCAAGGCGATGCGCAAGGAGGCCCACTCATGAGCACCTTCAGCCCTGAAGTAGCCGCGGCGGTTGATGCCGTGCGCGAACAGGTTTCCACGCTGCACCAGCAGTTGGTGGTCAACGAGCTGGTGACGTGGACCGGGGGTAACGTCTCGGGTCGCGTGCCGGGCGCTGACTTGTTCGTCATCAAGCCCAGTGGCGTGATGTACCCGGAACTGACCGCGGCCAACATGATCGTGTGCGATCTGGACGGCAACAAGATCCCCGGCGAGCCGGGCTCTGAGCGCAACCCGTCGTCGGACACCGCTGCGCATGCGTACGTGTACCGCAACATGCCCCAGGTGGGAGGAGTGGTTCACACCCACTCCACGTACGCCACCGCGTGGGCGGCCCGCGGCGAAGCCATCCCGTGCGTGATCACGGCAATGGCAGACGAGTTTGGCGGACCCATCCCGGTGGGACCGTTCGCCATCATCGGTGACGACTCCATTGGCCGAGGCATCGTCGCCACGTTGGATGGGCACCGCTCACGCGCCGTGCTCATGCAGAACCACGGCGTCTTCACCATCGGCAAGGATGCCAAAGACGCAGTCAAGGCCGCTGTGATGTGCGAAGACGTGGCCCGCACTGTGCACATTGCCCGCCAAGGCGGAGAACTCATTCCCATTCCTCAAGAGGCGATCGACGCGCTGTTCGACCGCTACCAGAACGTCTACGGACAGCCGTCTTAACGAGCCTTTACCAAGGAGCATCACCATGACCAACCGCAGTGCACTTCCCAACCTCGCCGAGTTTGAGGTGTGGTTCGCCACCGGCAGTCAGGACCTCTACGGTCCCGAGACGCTCGCCCAAGTGGCCGAGCAATCCAAGGGAGTGGTGGAGCTCCTCAACGCTTCCACTTCCGTGCCCGTCAAGGTGGTCTGGAAGCCGGTGCTCAAGAGTTCCGACGCCATTCGCCGCTTCTTCTTGGACGCTAACTCGGCCGACAACGTGCTGGGCGTCATCGGCTGGATGCACACCTTCAGCCCCTCCAAGATGTGGATCGCTGGTCTGGATGTCAACGCCAAGCCGATGCTGCACTTCCACACGCAGGCCAACGTGGCGCTGCCGTGGGGCGAGATCGACTTTGACTTCATGAACCTCAACCAGGCCGCGCACGGTGACCGCGAGCACGCGTACATCGAATCCCGTATGGGCTTGCCGCGTACCACGGTGGCTGGCCACGCCTCTGACCCGGCGGTGGCCACGGCGGTGGGCAACTGGCAGCGCGCCGCGCTCGGTCGTTGGGCTACCCAAAACATGAAGGTCGCGCGCTTTGGCGACAACATGCGTTACGTGGCCGTCACCGAGGGCGACAAGACTGAAGCCGAAATCAAGTTGGGTGTGCAGGTCAACACGTGGGGAGTCAACGAGCTCGCCGATGCCGTGCACGCCACGTCTGAGGCCGATGCCAAGACGCTGGTGGAGGAGTACCTGGACCTGTATCAGGTGGCACCCGAACTGCAGCCGGGCGGTGATCGTGCCGATTCGCTGATCTACGGGGCGCGCATCGAACTGGGTCTGCGCGGATTCCTGGAGGCCGGCGGGTTCACCGCCTTCACCGACTCGTTCGAGGACTTGGGCGCCTTGCGCCAGCTCCCGGGCCTTGCCGTACAGCGCCTCATGGCGGATGGTTACGGTTTTGGTGCCGAAGGTGACTGGAAGACGTCGGTGCTGGTGCGCGCCGCTGCCGTGATGGGCACTGGCCTTCCCGGCGGCGCGAGCCTCATGGAGGACTACACGTACCACATGGAGCCCGGCAACGAACTCATTCTGGGCGCTCACATGCTTGAGGTGAACCCTGCCCTGTCCAGCGAGAAGGCGCGGCTGGAGATTGCTCCGCTGGGCATCGGCGGTAAGGAAGACCCGGTCCGTTTGGTGTTTACCGCTGACTCCGGTCCCGCGATCGTGGTGGCCTTGTCCGACATGCGCGAGCGCTTCCGCTTGGTAGCGAACGTCGTCGACAACGTGCCGCTGCCCGCCCCCATGCCCAAGCTGCCCGTTGGTCACGCCGTGTGGAAGCCGCGTCCGGACTTCCGCACCTCCGCTACCGCGTGGCTCATGGCGGGTGCCGCTCACCACACCGTGATGTCCAACCAAGTGGGACTCGACGTGTTCCGCGAGTTTGCCCGGATCTCCAGGATCGAGTTGCTCGCCATTGACGAGTCCACGACGGTGCACGGTCTTGAGAACGAGCTGCGTGCGAACGCGGCGTACTACCGTCTAGCGCAGGGTTTGTAACTCCGCACGCTTGGTAACTGCGCCAGGTTTGTAGATACTTATTCCGTTGCCTAGGCCGAACACGGCGGCGGCCCTTGGGAGTACTCCTGGGGGTCGCCGTTGTTCGTTTTCGGGCGCTCGCGCTTGCGCGCCAACC
>JBIQJT010000002.1:43692-79359 GCA_044507265.1 Actinomycetales bacterium
GGCCGCGAAGGCGCGAGGGCCCGCGCGCCACTGTCACGAGGCCCACGTAAGATGGTCAGGCCGGAAAATCCGGTCCTTTGGCGTGCCCTGGAGGCTTTGTGAACGCAGTAGTGCCCCCGCTATCGAGCCTCCTCGACCTCCTGCCTGAGCCGCCCGCAGGTGCCGGAACTCACGTACGGGCACCTTCAAGCGCGGCCCCTGGAATCGTGGCGAAGTTGGCGGCAGAGGCAGGCTCCTTGACGTTCGTCATCACCGCTACCGGGGCCGACGCTGAGGGCCTCGCCTCCGCCTTGTCCTCCTACATACCCGCTGAGCACGTGGCCCTCTTTCCCAGTTGGGAGACCCTGCCGCACGAGCGCTTGAGCCCGCGCAGCGACACCGTGGCTAAGCGTCTGGCCACTTTGAGGCGTATCAAGCATCCGGCCGATGCCGCGGCTGAGACCGGCCTGGCCGCACCCCGAGTGGTGGTGGCGCCTTTGCGAGCCGCGCTACAGCCGCTCGCGCCTGGCATCGCGGACTTGCAGCCGGTGCGCCTCCAGGTAGGCGACAACGTGGACCTCACCGACCTTGCGCGCGCGCTCGCGGACGCGGCCTACACGCGCGTGGACATGGTGGAGCGGCGCGGCGAGTTCGCCGTCCGCGGTGGCATCGTGGACGTCTTCGCGCCCACTGATCCGCACCCCGTGCGCATTGAGTTCTTTGGCGACGAGGTGGAGTCGTTGCGCAGTTTCTCGGTGGCCGACCAACGCTCCATTTCTGACGTGGAGCGGCTGTGGGCCCCACCGTGCCGTGAGCTGCTCATCACGGAGGACGTGAAGGCCCGCGCCTCCGCGCTCATGGATGCCATCCCGGCAGCGGCGGACATGCTGGGCCGCATCGCTGCGGGCAACGCCGTGGAGGGAATGGAGAGCCTGCTGCCAGTGCTGGTGGAGAGCCTGGAGCCACTCACCGCCTCGCTTCCCACGGGCACTCGCATCGTGGCCGTTGAGCCTGAACGCCTGGCTCGCCGCGCCGAGGACCTGCACAAGACCGCTCAAGAATTCCTGGCCGCCGCATGGGTGAGCGCGGCCGCTGGCGCCGACACCCCTATTGACCTGGCCGATGCCCACATCAACTCCCGTTTGGAAGCCGGAGGCTTCTTGGGCATGGGCCAATTGCATGAGGCCGCTGAGGCTGCCGGTCTCGATTGGGTCACACTCGGCCCGTTCCACTCGGCGGGAGCCGAGGAAGCTGGGTACTCAGAGTTGGAGGACTTCCGGGGCAGGCCCGATGCCGCAGTCGCCCTCGTCAAGAACCGGGCGACCGAGGCTTGGCGTGTGGTCATTACCTGCGCCGGTGTGGGATCCGCCCATCGCATTGCCGAACGGCTTGGTGAAGAAGCGATCCCCGCTCGAGTAGTGGACTCCTTGACAGACGTGCCGCTTGGAGTCGTGGCGATCGTCTCCGGCACAGTGGGTGCGGGCTACTCGGTCCCAGATGCCCACGTGCTGGTGGTCTCCGAGTCCGAGTTGACGGGACGTGCAGGATCCGCAGCTGGCCCCAAGGTGAAGACTCCCAGTCGGCGGCGAGGCGTGGTGGACCCGCTCCAGCTGCGTCCTGGCGACTTTGTTGTCCATGCGAGCCACGGCATCGGGCGGTTTGTGGAACTCGCTCACCGTAGCGTGCGGGGAGTGGACCGCGAGTACTTGGTGATCGAATACGCCCCCTCTCGCCGCGGCGGCCCGCCGGACCGCCTCTCGGTGCCAACCGACCAGTTGGACCAAGTCACCAAGTACGTGGGTGGTGAGACGCCGAGCGTGAACAAAATGGGCGGCGCGGACTGGGCCGCCACCAAGGGCAAGGCGCGCAAGGCGGTCAAGGAGATTGCGGCGGAGCTCATCCGCTTGTACAGCGCCCGCATGGCCACCAAGGGTCGCGAATTCCCGCCTGACACCCCGTGGCAACGCGAACTTGAAGAGGCATTCCAGTACGTGGAGACGCCTGACCAGCTCTCCACGATTGACGAGGTCAAAGAGGACATGGAGAAGCCGGTCCCCATGGACCGCCTCATTTGCGGAGACGTGGGCTTTGGCAAGACTGAGATTGCGGTGCGGGCCGCATTCAAGGCCGTCCAGGCGGGCACCCAAGTGGCCGTGCTGTGCCCCACCACCTTGCTGGTCAAGCAGCACGTTGACACCTTCACCGACCGCTTTGCGCAGTTCCCCGTCAAGGTGGCAGCCCTGTCTCGCTTTCAGACCGATGCGGAGGCCAAGAAGGTGGTGGAAGGCCTCGCTGACGGCACCATCGACGTGGTCATCGGCACCCATCGCTTGCTCACGGGTCAAGTGAGATTCAAGGACTTGGGGCTCATCATCATCGACGAAGAGCAGCGCTTTGGCGTGGAACACAAGGAGACTCTCAAGGCTATGCGCACCTCAGTGGACGTGCTGGCCATGTCCGCTACGCCCATCCCGCGCACGTTGGAAATGGCCGTCACCGGAATCCGTGAGATGTCTACTCTGGCTACCCCGCCGGAAGAGCGTCACCCGATCCTCACGTACGTGGGCCCGCACGAGGACGCCCAAGTCATCGCCGCCATCCGTCGCGAACTGTTGCGCGAAGGCCAAGTGTTTTACATCCACAACTCCGTCAAGACCATCACTCGCACCGCACTGCGGCTTTCGGAAATGGTGCCCGAGGCGCGTGTAGCGGTGGCACACGGCCAGATGAGCGAGAAGGAGTTGGAGCAAGTCATCGTCGACTATTACGACAAGCGATACGACGTCTTGGTGTGCACCACCATCGTGGAGACAGGATTGGACATCTCCAACGCCAACACCTTGGTCGTTGAGCGCGCTGATGCCTTTGGCTTGTCTCAACTCCACCAATTGCGTGGGCGCGTTGGCCGTGGGCGAGAGCGTGCGTACGCGTACTTCTTGTACCCGCCTGACCGTTCACTGACCGAGACGGCTCACGACCGCTTGCAGACGATTGCCGCTAACACGGACCTTGGCTCCGGCATGGCGGTGGCCATGAAGGACCTCGAGATCCGCGGCGCTGGCAATCTGTTGGGCGGTGAGCAATCAGGCCACATTGAGGGAGTGGGCTTTGACTTGTACATCCGCATGGTGGGAGAGGCGGTGGCAGGCTTTCGCGGTCAAGAGCAAGAGCGCCCCGTGGTCACTGTCGACTTGCCCATCGACGCTCACTTGCCGGCGGAGTACATCGACACCGAGCGGCTGCGGCTGGAGGCGTACAGGAAGATCGCCGATGCCGACGACGAGGCCACGCTTGTGGCCCTTGAGGATGAACTCAAGGACCGTTACGGCCCGCTGCCAGAGCCGGTGTCCAACCTCTTTGCGGTGGCCCGCTTACGTCTAGTGGTGCGCGCGGCAGGCATCGAAGACGTCGTGGCCCAAGGCAAGTACGTGCGCTTCTCTCCGGTGGAGCTACCAGACTCAGTGGCTCTGCGCATCGGACGGCTGTACCCAGGGGCGATCGTCAAGCCCACAGTGCGTCAAGTGCTCATCCCCGCGCCCACCACGGCGAGGGTAGGAGGCAAGACCATCGAGGGCCTACCAGTGCTGGACTGGGTGCGCGATGTCATCACGGCCACTCGTCCCGTCCCAGTAGGATGACAACTATGAAGCGCGCACTAGCCGTGGCCCTGCTGGCTCTGGCCACCGTGGGGTGTTCAGTTCCCAGTTCGGACCTTGATCCTGGCGCCGCTTTCACCTATGACGGCCGTACCGTCACCAACGCCGAGATCGACGCGATCTACACGGCGTGGGTGTACGACACCCAGGGCAAGGACACTCCTAACCGCCGCCAGGTGCTCACCATCGAAGCGGTGCGTGAAGAGGCCATGAAGGCCGCTCAGCCTTTCATTGATGACGGTTCCATCAAGCTCAACGATGCCGAGGCTGTCCGAGTGGCCGAGGCCTGGCTTGGATTCGTGGGGATCCATGACGAGGAACCCAGCCCTGAAATGGCTCACGCCGCTCAAGCCATCTTTGCGCTCGCGCTCGTCGCTTTCACCGACCCCGACGGCAGCAAGATCCGCGCTATCGCTGACGCCGTGGACGCCAAGGTCCAGGGCAGCCCCCGCGCAGGCGAGTTTGACGCCGATGTGTTCGTCAAGTCGGTTCAGGACGCGGTCTTGGCGGCACAACAGCAAGACCTCCAAGCCTTCAGTTTCACCGCTTTCCAGAACGTCAATGGATTCGTTGACCCCGTGACCGATGTGCGACAGAAGCCCCCTGCTCCTGTTGCTCCTGCCGCCTGATCCCCGTAGCCGCTCAAGGCCTCGGGGAGATGGGCGATCTCCGGGCCTTCCGGCCCGGCCCATGACCTCTGCCCATCGCTAGACTCGAAACAGAATCCACACACACGCCGCTCGCGCGGCAAGAAGGAGAAACATGGCCAGCATTGAGGCCGTAGGTGCCCGCGAGATCCTCGACTCCCGAGGCAACCCCACCGTTGAGGTGGAAGTCGCTCTTGAAGACGGCACGTTCGCCCGCGCAGCGGTTCCTTCAGGTGCATCGACGGGTGCATTTGAGGCCGTAGAGCGCCGCGACGGTGACAAGAAGCGCTACCTGGGCAAGGGCGTGCAGAAGGCCGTTGACGCTGTCATCGACGAGATCGCCCCCGCGATCATCGGTGTCGACGCAACCGACCAGCGCCTGATCGACCAGATCATGATCGACCTGGACGGCACCGACAACAAGGGCAAGCTTGGCGCCAACGCCATCCTGGGTGCGTCGCTTGCTGTAGCCAAGGCTGCTGCGGACAGCGCTGACCTGCCGCTGTTCCGCTACGTGGGCGGCCCTAACGCCCATGTGTTGCCCGTCCCCATGATGAACATCCTCAACGGTGGATCGCACGCCGACTCCAACGTTGACATTCAGGAGTTCATGATCGCCCCCGTGGGTGCCGCCACTTTCCGTGAAGCCCTGCGCACCGGCGCCGAGGTGTACCACGCACTCAAGGCGGTGCTCAAGGAGCGTGGACTGGCCACCGGTCTTGGCGACGAGGGTGGCTTTGCTCCCAACCTTGACTCCAACCGCGAGGCTCTTGACCTGATTCTGGTGGCCATCGAGAAGGCAGGTTTCAAGGCAGGCGACGAGGTGGGTCTGGCCCTGGACGTGGCTGCCACCGAGTTCTTCAAGGACGGCAAGTACCAGTTCGAAGGCAAGGCCACCAAGCCCGCCGACATCATCAAGTACTACGAGCAGTTGGTTGCGGACTACCCCTTGGTGTCCATCGAAGACCCGCTGAGCGAGGACGAGTGGGGCACGTGGAGCGAACTTGTCGCTTCCGTGGGCTCCAAGGTGCAGATTGTGGGAGACGACTTGTTCGTCACCAACCCTGTCCGCCTCAAGCGAGGCATCGAAGAGGCCGCGGCCAACGCCCTGTTGGTGAAGCTCAACCAGATCGGCACCCTGTCCGAGACCTCCGACGCCGTGCAGATGGCTCAGCGCGCAGGCTTCACCGCCATGGTGTCGCACCGCTCGGGCGAGACCGAGGACACCACCATTGCCGACCTGTCCGTGGCGTACAACGCCGGCCAGATCAAGACGGGTGCACCGGCACGCGGTGAGCGCATCAACAAGTACAACCAGCTGATGCGCATCGAAGAGGAACTGGACGACGCCGCCGTGTACGCGGGCAAGTCCTCCTTCCCCCGCACGTACGCGTAACGCATTAGAACATCACCACGGGAGGGGCTCGCCATTAAGGTGGGCCCCTCCCGTGGTGTGTGGCGGCGGCGAGTCTCCCAGGGCGCGGCAAGGGCGCGGTTGAGAATGGCACCATGTCCTCTCCCAGCCGTCCGGGGGCCCCGCGCGCAGCCGCCCGGCCTCCGGCTGGCCCTACCGCCAGGCCCGCGGCTGCTCCCACGGGTGCCACCAGGCGGGCTGCACGCCCGGTCACGCCCCTGATTGAGGCAGCTCCGCCGCGCGGCAGTTGGGCCGCAATGATGTCGTGGAAGACCTTGGTGCTCGCGGGAGTAGTGGCGCTTGCAGTGGCCCTCGTGCTGCCGTCCATGCGCGTGTTCATGGAGCAACGCCAGGAGATCGCTGAACTCACCGCTGAGCGCGATGCGGCACGAGCCGAAGTGGACAACCTCAACGCGGAGATCGCGCGCTGGCAAGACCCGGCGTTCATCATCGCCCAGGCTCGCGAACGCCTCGCCTACGTGTTCCCTGGTGAGACTCCCTACCGTGTTGTTGACCCGGAAGTAGTGACGGCCTCAGCGGAAGGATCCGCCGCGGCCCTCAACGCCTCCGACCCGCGCGATTCCACGCCTTGGTTTGAAGACATGTGGGCCTCCATTGAAGCCGTGGGCAACGGCCCGGAGACTGGTACTGAGGAAGGCGCGGGCCAAGCGGACCCTGGTGCGTCCGTAAACTTGGGCGAGTGACCACCGCCGTGAGCGACACTGATCTGGCCGTCCTTGGCACCCAGTTGGGTAGGCCGGCACGCGGAGTCGTCGAGGTAGCGGCCCGCTGTATTTGCGGTAATCCTGCGGTGGTGAAGACGCTTCCTCGCCTTCCCGACGGCACGCCATTTCCGACTTTGTACTACTTGACCCACCCTGGAGCGGTGGCCGCAGTCTCCACGCTTGAGGCCACAGGCACCATGAAGGCGATGCAACAGCAACTCGCGGAGGACGAAGAACTGGCCGCCTCCTACCGCGCAGCCCATGAGGTCTACCTCGAGCAACGCTATGCAATCGAGGACGTGGATGAGATACACGGCATCTCCGCCGGAGGCATGCCCGACCGCGTGAAGTGCCTGCACGTCCTTGCCGGTCACGCGCTCGCCGCCGGACCGGGAGTGAATCCCCTCGGCGATCATGTGCTTGAACTCATCGCGGCCCAATGGCGCGTGGACAGGTGCACGTGCGCGGATCCTTATCCCGCGCAGACGCCCGCCGCCGGAACCGTAGGCTGACCGCATGCCTCGGGTAGCTGCCATTGACTGTGGCACCAACTCCATTCGCTTGCTCATTGCGGACATCAATCCCGCGACGCACGCGCTCACCGATGTGGTGCGCACTATGACGGTGGTGCGCCTTGGTCAAGGAGTAGACCGCACCGGGGAGTTTGCGGCCGACGCTTTGGAGCGCACGCTTGCGGTCACTAGTGAGTACGCGGCCGAGTGCGACGCAGCCAGTGTGGAAAGCATTCGCTTTGTCGCGACGTCCGCCACGCGCGATGCGCGCAACCGGGACTTGTTCCTGGACGGAGTGCGTGAACGTTTGGGAGTCACCCCCGAAGTCATCAGCGGAGATGAAGAGGCCCGCCTGAGCTTTTCCGGTGCCGTGTCTGTGGTGGGCTCGGAGGGGGCGCAAGGGGGGCATCGGGCGCCTTATTTGGTAGTTGACCTCGGTGGAGGCTCCACTGAACTGGTCTTGGGCACCGCTAGCCCTGAATATGCGCACTCGATGGATGTGGGGTGCGTGCGCCTCACTGAGCGGCACCTCAGCGCCGACCCGGCCAGTCAAGAGAGCATCGCCGCCGCGACGGCCGACATTCACGCGGCCATCGATGCCGCGGCCCAACAAGTGCCGCTGGGACAAGTGGGCACCGTCATTGGCCTCGCTGGCTCCATCACCACAGTGACGGCTCACGCGCTGGGACTGGAGCGATACGAGCCCGACGTCATTCACGGCACCGTGCTCACGCCGCAACAGACAGTGGATTCGTGCACCGCGTTGCTCCACGCTTCGCACGCCGAGAGGGCGGCCATGCCCTTCATGCACCCAGGGCGCATCGACGTCATTGGAGCCGGTGCGCTCGTCTGGCGGACGGTGGTGGAACGAGTCCAGCAGGCCGTGCGCGAGCAGGGCCGCGAGTTGGGCGGCATCGTGACGAGCGAGCATGACATCCTGGACGGGATAGCGTTGTCCTTAGTCGCGGGCGCCCACTAAGGCGGCCAGCGACCACCTAGCAAAACGGGCACGCCCCCGTAGCCCAATTGGCAGAGGCAGCCGACTTAAAATCGGTCCAGTGCGGGTTCGAGCCCCGCCGGGGGTACCCAGGCATTTACGCGCTCAGCGCACTTCAAAGCCACGGAAGGTCCACGTCGCACGGCGAGGTCCAATTAGAATCAAGTCCACGTACCTGAGGAGGCACAGTGGCCAACCCCGTATTCAAGAACACCAAGCAGTTCCAGTCGTCCGCCACCCCGGTGGGCTTCGATGTGGAGCAGCAGCCGGGCATCAACTTCCCGATGCAGGACAACAGCGACGCCATGACCTACGACGGCGTGCTGATCAAGTCTGCGTCGCTCTTCCTGGTGGCAGTCGCCAGCGCCGTGCTCGTGGGCATGTTCGCGCCGCTGACTTTGGTGTTCCCCATTGCCATCGCAGCCTTCGTGATGAGCCTGATCACGATGTTTGCGGCTCGCAAGGGCCCCAAGCCCGGACTCTTCGCCATCACGGTGGCTCTCTACGGTGGCGCCGCCGGCGGCATCTCAGCTCTCTACGAGGCGCAGTGGGGCGGCATCGTCCTCCAGGCACTCATCGCCACCGCCGTAGTGTTCGCAGTGTCGCTGTTCTTGTTCAAGTCCGGCCGCGTGCGCAACATGAACAAGATCCGCAAGTTCTTGGCCATCGCAGTGCCCTCCTACGTGGTGTTCTCGCTCATCAATGTAGCCACCGTGTGGTTTGGCGGTCTCAACATGCGTGAGATGAACATCCCGGGAACCTCGCTCCCTATCGGCATTGTCATCTCGCTGTTCGCCATCACGGTGGGCGCACTCATGCTGATCTCGGACTTCGACTTTGTGGACAACGGCGTGCGCAACGCCCTTCCCGCGTCGTGGGAGTGGACCGCCGCGTACGGCCTTGTCTTCTCGATCATCTGGATCTACATCGAGATGCTGCGCTTGTTGTCGTACCTCCGTGGCAGGTAGGCCCAAGACTCCAGCAGGGGGAGCAGCGGACAACGACGAACCGCTCGCTCCGGGGGATGACTGGCGTCTGCCCGAAGACGAAGACCTCTCAAGCGAGTTCGACGCTCTGCGCCCCCGCGCGGGCGCTCACGATGCGGGCGGGGACGACGACGCCTTGGAGCGCGAACTTGCAAGCCTGACCGCGCGGCCAGGCGACGACCCGTACGAGCTTGATTGGCCGGACGATGCCAAAGAGGCTCGGGCTGCCGAGCGCGCCGAGCGTGCGCGAAAAGCCGCAATCAAGCCTGCTCCGCGATTGCTTGCTGCGGCATCGGCCGGTATTGGCGTGACGCTGCTGTTCATCCTGCCGGTCTCGCTTGTAGCGGGGGCCCCGGGGCTATTGGTGGTGTCGACCCTGCCCATTGTGCTCATAGCCCTGATTCTGGGTCTACCGCTCTTGGTGCTCATTGAGCGAGTCACCAAGCCACTGCCTCGCGGCATCACTGACGTGGTCTTGATCGTGGTGGGTGGTGCCATCGGGTACGGGCTGACGTACGTCATGGCCACGTGGCTTTCGGCCGGTCAGGACAACCTGGAGACGGTGCGCTCGGTGACCTCCATCTTCATGATGACCGCGGCCGCTTCGGGTTTTCTTGCCGCGCACGCTGTGGCGGATTCGTTCCGGATGAAGCCCAAGGCCGTGTGGCTCGTCTCGGGACTCTTGGCGGTCCTCACGGTGTTCAGCGTGTTGTTGAATTTCTTTGTGACACCCACCGCTTGAGGAGAGACCGTGGCGCAGTTTGACCTTCCGCTTGAGGAGCTTCGCACGTACAAGCCTCACGTGCGCGAGCCGGCCGACTTTGATGCGTTCTGGACCGCCACCCTGGAGGAGTCTCGCGCCAAGGCACGGGCACCTGTGTTGGAGCCGCTCAATCCTGGCTTGCCTCACGTGGAAATCTTTGATGTCACGTTCTCTGGATACAACGGTCAGCCCATCAAGGCCTGGTACTCGCGTCCGGCCGGTGTGGAGGGACCGTTGCCCATCATGGTGCAGTTCCATGGTTACGGCGGTGGCAGGGGATTGCCGTTTGAGCACACGTTCTGGCCGGCCGCCGGGTACGCACATCTCATGGTGGACAACCGTGGCCAGGGCTCCTCGTGGGGTAACGGTGGCGACACCCCGGACCCGGACGGCGCCGGACCGTCGTTGCCTGGATTCATGACCCGGGGCGTAGAGCGCCCGGAGACGTACTACTACCGCCGCTTGTTCACCGATGCCGTGCGCGGTGTGGAGGTGGCCAAGGAGCTTCCTGGAGTTGACCCGGACTGGGTGTTTGTGGCCGGTGGTTCGCAAGGCGGCGCCATGGTGCTCGCCGTGGCCGGGCTCGTGCCCGGTTTGCGTGCAGTCATGCCCGACGTGGCCTTCATGTGCCACTTTGAGCGCGCCGTCACCATCACGGACTCTGACCCTTATGGAGAGATCCGCCGCTACTTGGCCATTCATCGCGATGTGAACGAGCAGACCTTCACCACGCTCAGTTACTTTGACGGCGTCAACTTTGCCAAGCGGGCGACCGCCCCTTCGCTGTGGTCTATCGCGTTGTTCGATGACATCTGCCCGCCGTCCACCACGTTTGCTGCGTATAACTGGTACGGCGCAAACGCGGGAGGTGACGTGTCAAAGGACGTGAAGATCTACACGTTCAATGGCCACGAGGGCGGCGCGGGACACCAGGGTCTCGTGCAATGGGAGTACGTGCGCGCTGCGGTGGAACGCGGCTAATTGCCCGCGAGTCCCAAGGGGACTTCACACACCGCATCGACGCCGGTGACGGTCACCCAGCCTTGCGCAAGGTAGGCGGCATCGGTGCCAGGCTCCGGCCGGTTGGGAAGGTCCTCTACCGCGAGCCGCACGTGGTGCTCATCGCTATCCGTCAAGGTCGTCTGCACGATGCCGAAGGGCGCAAGGGTTGCTTCTTTGAGGCCGCGGTGCGCTGGCGCATTGGGGACGTTGATGTTGATCACAGTGCCCAGTGGCTGTTCGGCGAGAGCGGGCAGCAACTCAAGCGCGGCGCGCGCGGCCGTGTCCCAGTGAAACTCCTCGGGAGTGATGCCCACGTCCAGCGAGACCGCCGCTGCTCGCGCGCCGTTGAGGCCACCGGTGAGCGCAGCTCCCACGGTGCCGGAATGCAAGATGGCGCGGCCCACGTTGGCGCCATGATTGATTCCTGACAGCACCACGTCAGGTGCTTCGCCAAATGCCCCGCGCGCGGCGATCAGTGCAATGAGCCCCGGCCCCCCGTGTACAGCGAACGATGCCACGCCGTCCAAGCCTTCCAAGTCACGCTTCTCCATGGCGATGCGTCCCTCGTGATCCTCCGCCATGATCGAAGCGCTGGAGCCGCTGGATTGACGGGCAGGAGCGGCAATGGTGACGTCAAAGCCAGCCTCGCGCGCATGCCGCGCCAGGCAATGCAGGCCGGGGGATTCGATGCCGTCGTCATTAGTGACAAGCACTCGAGTCATGTCTCAGCACCGCCTTCGGGCTCGACGAGCGCCGCGAGCCCATCGCGGTCCACGCGTTCAGCCCGCTCCTCAGAAGTACCGCCGTCCACGAGAGGCGCCAGGTCACGCACCACCACGGATCGACGCAAGGCCTCGATGGCATCGGCATCGCCCGTGCCCAAGCCGTGCCTCGTCACGTTGAGCGCCCCGGCGGCAGCACCCAGTGTGACCGCCTGGCGCGCGGTGGCGCCTTGAGCCATTCCTGCCGCCACTCCGGCCGTGAGCGAGTCGCCCGCGCCGCGAGTATCCACCACCTCCATTCGAGGTGACGTGACCTCAATCAGTCCTTGGGCATCAAGGAGCAACAGAGGGTCATCGGCGCGCGTGACGATCACGCACTCCGCGCCGCGGTCCCGCAACTCGCGCATGGCGCCCACGATTTGTGACACGGATGGCTGCGAGATGAGCCCGTCCTGCTCCAACTCCTCATGGCTCACTTTGAGTACATCCACGCCGCCTTCCACGGCGGCGATGAGCCTCTCTCCAGCGAGGTCCACGATGACTTTGGCGCCACCTGCGCGTAGGTCTGCGGCGAGCCTGCGGTAGGTGTCAGCAGGGAGGGCTTCCTCGCCGGCAGGGCCGCTGAGGATGGCAAGTCCGGTCTGGATGCCGCGTTTGAGCGTGATGCCGTAGACCTCGTCGAGTTCGTGACGGCCAAGCGGGGCGCCGAGATCCATGGCGAGCTCGACTCGCTCGCCGCCGCGCCGGTCATGCACGTAGGCGGCGCCCCGAGCCTCGCGCTCCACTGCGTCCACGTTGATGCCTTCGTCCCCAAGGAGGTGGTGCAGCACGCGGCCGGTCTCGCCAGACAGCACACAGGTCATCCACACGTCAACGCCCAAGCGCAACAGCATGCGCGCTTGCCATACCCCTTGTCCGCCTGGATGCACGTGGATTGCGGAATCGGTCTCGTCCTCTTCCATCGTCACCGTGAGAATCGGTGACGGCGCAAAGACGGTGATGGCGCTCATGCGCCCGCGTAGCTCACTTGGCAGAAGCCGTGGTTGCAGTAGCCGTTGGGATTCTTGTACAGGTAGCCCTGGTGGTAGTCCTCGGCGTAGTAGAAGACGCCATCGCCCGCCTCTACGGCAGGAGAGATCTGTGTGGTGATGGTGCCAAAGCCCGCGCCCGTGAGACGTGACTGGTATGCGGCCGCTGAGGCTACCGTAGCGTCGAACTGGGCTGGGGTGGTGGTGAAGATCGCCGAGCGATACTGAGTACCGATGTCTCCACCTTGGCGGTGGAGCGTCGTGGGATCGTGGTTCTCCCAGAAAGCGGCGAAGAGTTGATCGAGTGAAACCTGAGCGGGATCGAAGACCACGCGCACCGTCTCCGTGTGGCCCGTGCGGGACGTGCATGTCTCTTCATAGGACGGGTTCCGGGTCCAACCACCCATGTATCCCACTGCGGTGACGTAGACACCTGGGAGCTGCCAGAAGATCCGTTCTGCGCCCCAGAAACAGCCCATGGCAAAGAAGATTTCCTCATGGCCTGCGGGCACGGGAGCTTTGACCGGCGTGCCCAGCACCACGTGGTCGGGAGGGATTTCAAGCTCGTGGTCGCGGCCAGGGAGAGCCTCGGCTTGGGTGACCATGACTTGCTTGTCGATGTTGAGGCCAAACATGAGCTCTCCTTTGCACGGCGTGTGATTACTCAACGCCACTGGAAGGCGCTGTGTTCCTCGTGGTGGCCCGGGCAGTTGGTCGTCCCGGCTTGGGCCGTGTCCCGCTCCCGATGCCTGCTTGCGGGTTAGTCTCGGAACATGGCACAGCAACGCGCAAGTAGCGACACACCCGCAACGCATCCAGACGGCGCGCCCGTAGCGTCGGTTCCTCGGGGCCTCGTGGTCACGGCGGCCTTCGCGTGGCGTATTGCGATCATTGGCGTGGTGGTGCTGGCGATCTTCACCGCGCTAGCCAAACTCACCACGATCGTGCTGCCGTTGGTGATCGCGCTACTCATCTGTGCTCCGCTGGAGCGCACGGTGACTCGATTGCAGCGAAAGGGCATCTCCCGGGGACTGGGTTCCGGCTTGGTGGTGCTGACCTTCATCGCCGTGATCCTGGGCCTGTTCACCATTGCTGGCGGCACCATCGTGGCGGGCTTTGATGACCTCAAGGAACAAGCTCTCGCAGGCTTTGACACCTTCCTCAATTGGCTGACCACTGGCCCGTTGCATGTGGATCCAGCGCAGATCGACGAGTGGGTCAACACAGCCACCACGTGGCTGCAGCAAAACTGGGCCAAGGTCGCCAACGGCGCGCTCTCCGTGACCGGCACCATCGGCACCATGTTCGCGGGGATCGCCATTGCCTTGCTGGCACTGTTCTTCTTCTTGCGTGACGGCCGCTCCATGTGGCTGTGGCTCATCCAGACCTTTACCGGGCGCAACGCCCCTCAGGTGGACAACGCAGGCCGCAATGCGTGGATCACCTTGCGCCGTTACACGCAGACTTCGGCCTTTGTTGCCTTTGTCGATGCTTTGGGTATTGGCATTGCTGCCTGGCTGCTGGGAATCCCGCTCGTCTTCCCCATCGCCATCATGGTGTTCCTGTTTTCGTTCATCCCGCTGTTTGGCGCGACCATTTCCGGCGTGATCGCGGTGGCCGTGGCCTTGGTGGATGGCGGTTGGACCACGGCGCTCATCATGTTGGGTGCGGTGATCCTGGTGCAGCAAGTGGAGGGGTCCATCTTGTACCCCTGGCTCTTTGGCAAAGCGGTGTCCATCCACCCCATGGCGGTGCTGGTCTCGGTGTCCGCAGGCACCTTGCTTGCCGGACTGTTTGGAGCCGTCGTGGCGGTGCCGCTCGTGGCGTTCGCGTACGCCTTTGCGGTGGGTTTGCGCAAGGAGTTTGTGCTCGCCGAGCCGCCGCCCATCAGCGGGCAACTGCCTCAACTCGCTGAGCGCACCCGAGCGGTCCTGCACCTTCCGTCTCGCAAGCGAGTATCCATGAAGGAGCCTGCGGGCGAGGCAGAGGCGCTCACTACCGAGATGCCGGTGGCGGGAGACAAGCCCAGTAAGCGCAAGCCACGTTCGTAGGTTCCGGTCTCAGGGCCTGACGTCGCCGGCTCGCGCGCAACCTAGACTCTGGGCGTGGAGTGCCACTACTACCAGGACGACGTGTGCAGGTCATGCGCGCTCCTGGAGAGCCCCTACGAACTCCAACTGCAGGCAAAGATGCGCGCCGCCGCTGACGCCGTCCCCGGAGTGGAATGGCTAGAGCCGGTTCGCAGCCCCGAGGCAGGATTTCGCAACAAGGCCAAGATGGTGGCCGGCGGGACGGCGGCAAGGCCCACCCTTGGAATTCTCGATGCGGCAGGCAATGGCGTTGACCTCCAGCAGTGCCCGCTCTACCCCGATGCCTTGGCCCAGGCCTTCGCTCCGCTCGCGCACTTTGTGACACTGGCCGGTCTGGAGCCCTACAGCGTCCCCGAGCGCCGCGGCGAGCTCAAGTCAGTGATGGTGACCGTCTCGCCGGACAGCGAGCTTATGGTGCGGTTCGTGATGCGGTCCACGGAGGCGCTCGCCCGTATCCGCAAACACTTGCCATGGCTGGAGGAGGCGATTCCAGGGTTGGCCGTGGCGAGCCTCAATGTGTTGCCTGAGCACAAAGCAGTGCCGGAAGGGGAGCGGGAGATTCCGCTCACCGAACAGGAACACCTCACCATGCGCGTCAACGGCATCCCCTTGTCACTGCGGCCGCAGAGCTTTTTCCAGACCAACACCGAGGTAGCCGCCGCGCTGTACCGCCAAGTCGCCGCATGGGTCGACGCGGTGCGGCCCGCGAGCGTGTGGGACTTGTACTGCGGCGTAGGTGGTTTCGCCTTGCATTGTGCGGGGCCCGGGCGCGATGTGGTGGGTGTGGAGGTCAGCGGCGAGGCGGTGGCATCTGCGAGAGCCACGGCTTCAGGGCTGGTGCGCCAAGGTGTGCCCGGTGCCGAGAGGCTGCAGTTCATTCACGCCGATGCCGTGCAGTGGGCTGCGAGCTCCCACGCCGCGCCTGAACTGGTGGTGGTGAATCCGCCTCGGCGGGGCATCGGGAAAGAACTGGCGACATGGCTGGAGACTTCAACGGCGAGTCATGTGATCTACTCGAGTTGCAACCCGCAGACGCTCAAGCTTGACCTTGAGGCCATGCCGTCCCTGCGGCCCGTGCACGCGCGCGTGCTGGACATGTTCCCGCACACGGAGCACTGTGAAGTGGCAGTGCTGCTTAGCCGGTGAACGCCTCCACGGCGAGGATCTTCACCGCGATGGTGTTGCCGTTGGGAGCGGTGTACTCGGTGTCGTCGCCGGCGGAGCGGCCAAGTACGGCCTCGCCTAGCGGAGACTGAGTGCTGAAGACGTCGAGGTCAGAGTCCCCGGCAATCTCGCGCGAGCCCACCAAGAAGCGCATGTCGCGGCCCGCCACCTGGGCAGTCACCACAGTGCCTGCCTGCACGGTGCCGTCGCTTTCGGGTGCTTCTCCCACAGTGGCGTTGTCCAGGATGGAGCGCAACTGCGCGATGCGGGCCTCTTGCTTGGCCTGCTCCTCGCGCGCGGCGTGATATCCACCGTTCTCCTTGAGGTCTCCCTCTTGGCGGCGTGCGTCAATCTCTTGGGCGATCTGCGGGCGCCCCACATTCACCAAGTGGTCGTACTCCGCTTGCAAGCGGTCGTAGGCCTCCTGGGTGAGCCAGGTTCCGGCAGTCTCGGTCACGAGATCCTCCTTTGGGGATGCAAGTGAGACAGGATAGCAAGCGCCCTGGTGAAGGCCAAAGGGCGCATATGGCAGGGACGTCAGGCTATGGCGCGGTTTCGCAATAGTCGACCACCGCGGTGTTAGCCGTCTCGGTGGTGATGAGCTCCGCGGTGAGGCGCTGGTGGGGGCCGTTGGCCCGCTCTACGTGCTGTGTTGCCGCGCCCACCTCGGCGTAACGGATGTTAAGCGCGCGCAAGTGGCACAAGGCATCGGCGTCTGTATAGAGGAAGACGTCATACGTCACCGACGCGGCAGTAGAGGACTCGACGGCGTAACCCACCTCTTGCCAGCGCACGGGCTGACTTGCCATGCGCAGTCCCACGTACGATGCGACAGCCACCATGGCGGCAAGTCCCAGGATCACCCACACCCAGGTTCGCTTGGGAAGGCGCGGCCAGGCGCCTGCGGGCTCGTCGATGTCCTCGGGGTGGAGGGGGGATTCTGAAGTAGTCATCGTGAGGCAGGATAGTCCTGGAGGTGCCATGAGTCCCGAATACTACGAAGTGGGCCCAGGATTCTTGGGCTTTGTGGTGTCGTTCGCTTTGGCGTTGGCACTGTGGTTGCTGTACCGGTCCATGACCAAGAAGGTGCGCAAGCAGAAGGCTCAAGAGCGCCTTGAGGCAGAAGCTGCCGCGGACTCCGGTCAGGGCGACAAAGGCGAGGGTTCGGGCGCCTAACTGCAGCCGCCGCGTGCGCCGTGGCCCGGCTTGTCACGCTGTGGTTTGGAAGATCGCGATTGCGGCCGCGATGTAGTGGCACACGAATCCGGCCACAGTGAGCGCGTGGAAAATCTCGTGATAGCCAAAATAGCGAGCGTTCTTGCCCGGCCATTTGAAGCCGTAGAACACGGCGCCAACGGTGTAGCAGACGCCTCCCGCGCCAATCAGCCACACCACACCCGCACCGCCAGCTTCGTAGAACGGCTTGATGTAGCCGATAGCAACCCAGCCGAGGGCTACGTAGAGCGGCACGTACATCCAGCGCGGGGCATCGATCCACAGCACCCTGAACAGCACGCCCAGAATGGCGCCAATCCACACGATGGACAGCACCACAGTGCGAGTGGTGCCCTCCAAGAGCACCACCGTGAGTGGCGTGTAGGTACCGGCGATGATCAGGAAGATGTTGGCGTGGTCAAGGCGACGCAACACGGCCTTGGTCTTGGCCGTCCAATTGCCGCGGTGATACACGGCGGAAGTCCCAAAGAGCATCACCGCTGTGAGGGTGAAAATGGCTGATGAGGCACGGCCTGCCAGCGTGGGGGCGAACACCATGAGCGCCATACCGCCAATGAGGGCGATGGGTGCGGCACCAAGATGGAGCCACCCACGCAGGAGGGGCTTGTCAATGGTGGGAGTGTCTTGAACTTCGGCTTCCGGCATGCAACCTACGTTACCGTAGGTTAAGTGTCGGGAGTACCGTAGAGGTCCTGGGTGTTGGGGCCGTTGCGAACTGGCTGGCCCTGCGACACGAGCAAAGGACATTGATGGATCTGCGAACCGCGCTGTATTGCCTCTATGAGAAGCAACTCGCTCGTTCCATCAAGGCAAGTGGCAAGACACCGCGCCATATTGGCGTGATCCTGGACGGAAATCGCAGGTGGGCCAAGAGCTCCGGTGCTTCTACTGCCCACGGCCACCAGCGCGGCGCGGACAAGATCACCGAGGTGCTTGAGTGGTCCGCAGACGCCCACGTCGAGGTGGTCACATTGTGGATGCTGTCCACCGAGAACTTGCAACGCGACGGAGAAGAACTCACCGCGTTATTGGAGATCATCACTCGTGCTGTTGAGGCGCTCGCGCATGACGGCCGATGGCGCTTGCAGCACGTGGGGGATGGGTCCTTGCTGCCGGGCCCCATCGCCGAGCGGATCGCCACAGCCTGCGCCGGCACCGCCAACGCCAAAGGCCTGCACGTCAACGTGGCCGTGGGATATAGCGGCCGCCACGAGATCGCCGACGCCGTGCGCTCTTACTTGCGCGAGGGCATCGCGACCGGCCACTCCCTGGAAGAGGTGGCCGAGGGCTTCCAGATGGAGCACATTGCCCAGCATCTCTACACCAAAGGTCAGCCCGACCCCGATTTGGTAATCCGCACGTCCGGCGAACAGCGACTCAGTGGCTTCCTGCTGTGGCAGAGCGCCCACAGCGAGTTCTATTTCTGCGAGGCCTATTGGCCGGCGTTCCGCCGCGTTGACTTCTTGCGGGCGCTGCGTGCTTTTGGTCAGCGCGAGCGCCGGCTAGGGCGTTAGCGGCCCCCGCTACCGTCGGATTAGCCGTCACTTACGCGAGTGGTGGCTACGGCGGAGCGCGGGGTGGCTGCGGCGGAGCGTGTGCCCGGGCGGTGAGCGACACTCCCGGGCCAAGGTTGCGGCCCGGTCACGCGCGGCGTGTCGCCGGGGCAGAGGCACTTCGGGGCGTAGCGTCAGACACGTGGTAAGCGCACACAGGCGGTCCCGCCAGGGACTCACCTAAAACCCCCGCCGCTGGGCGGAGGTTGCCCAGCGGCCTGATCGCTGGGAGCCCACGTGACATCAACTGCTACCCGCACCGCCTCCACCACTTCTACTAGCACTGCGTTGCGCACTTTTGTGCTCGACACCTCGGTGCTGCTGAGCGATCCGCGAGCGCTCAAACGCTTCGCAGAACACGGCGTGGTGTTGCCGGTAGTGGTGATCACGGAGCTTGAAGGCAAACGCCACCACCCTGAACTGGGCTACTTTGCCCGTTCCGCACTGCGCATGCTGGACGACTTGCGTGTGCATCACGGCACCTTGGACAAGCCCGTGCTGGTCAACGAACAAGGTGGCACTCTGCGGGTGGAACTCAACCACACCGACCAAGAGGTGCTCCCTAGCGGATTCCGCTTGGGCGACAACGACACTCGCATCCTGGCGGTGGCGGCCAACCTGGCCGCGGAGGGTCACTCCGTGACCGTGGTGTCCAAGGACTTGCCGATGCGCGTGAAAGCTTCGGCGCTAGGCATCGAGGCAGAGGAGTACCGGGCCGAACTGGCTGTGGACTCCGGCTGGACCGGCATGCGCGAGATTCAACTCACGGACGAGCAGATGGCGCAACTGTGGGAGAACGAGAGCATGCCGGCGCTCACCGCTACCGAGTGTGGCGAGGAGTTGCGTGAGCTCCCAGTGCATACCGGTCTGGTGATCCACTCAGGGCGCGGCAGTGCGCTGGGCCGCATCACCGACGACGGCTCCATCCGGCTGGTCCGAGGCGACCTTGAAGTGTTCGGCGTTCACGGCCGCTCCGCCGAGCAGCGCATTGCCATTGACCTGCTGCTGGACGAGTCGGTGGGCATCGTCTCCATGGGCGGACGCGCCGGGACCGGCAAGTCTGCGCTCGCGCTGTGCGCGGGACTGGAAGCCGTCATGGAGCGCCGGCAACACAAGAAGATCATGGTGTTCCGCCCGCTGTATGCGGTGGGCGGTCAGGACTTGGGCTACCTGCCGGGCTCTGAGGCCGAAAAGATGAACCCGTGGGCACAAGCGGTGTTCGACACCTTGGGTGCCATGGTGAGCACCGAAGTGGTGGAGGAGGTGATGGCCCGCGGCATGCTGGAGGTGCTCCCGCTGACGCACATCCGAGGCCGCTCGCTACACGATGCCTTTGTGATCGTGGACGAGGCCCAGAGCCTCGAGCGCAATGTGCTGCTCACCATGCTCAGCCGCATCGGTCAGGACTCGCGCGTGGTGCTGACCCACGACGTGGCCCAGCGGGACAACTTGCGCGTGGGCAGGCACGACGGCATCGCTGCGGTCATCGAGGCGCTCAAGGGTCATCACTTGTTTGCGCACGTGACGCTTGAACGCTCCGAGCGTTCCGCGGTGGCGGCGCTTGTCACGGACATGCTGGAGAGGTTGGACCTCTAGGGGGCGGTCACAGTCCGCCAGCCCGGATCCGCAAGTCCTCAGTGAGGGCGCTCGCGGCATCGGCGGCGATCCGTTGCGCCAAAGCAAACGCATCAGGGTTCTCACGAGGAGCGTGTTCGCGCACGTCATCCAGGCTCACGATGCTCACGCCCGCGAGGCGCGCGGCGGCGGGCTCGAGGTCCCGGTGCAGAGCAAGATCCACCACAGTCAGGGGCCAAGGGTGGCCGGCGCGGGCAGCCGCGAGTTGCGAGGCAGAGAGCACCACACCCTCGCCCCCAGAGCACGCGTAGATGAGATCCGCTTGCCCCAGCGCGCGTTGCAAGTCCACGAGTTCCAGAGGTTCGATGCCATAGAGCTCACCAAAATCGCGTGCCCGGCCGGAAGGGGAGAAGACGCCGATGATCGTGGCGCCTCTAGCCCGAAGCGCAGTCACGCCACTTGCGGCCAATTGGCCGGTGCCGACCAGCACGGCCCTGGCATCGGCAAAGTCCATGGTCTTGCCCGCCAAGTCCAGCGCCACCGATGCCACGGATCGTCCCGAGGTGCCGATCCCCGTCTGGGCCGCCACGGCGCGAGATGTCCGGATGGCGTGCTCAAAGAGCCGCGTCAACTGGCCCGTGGCGGTGCGATCTTCAAGTGCACGCTTGAGCGCACGCCGCACTTGACCCGAGATTTCCTGCTCTCCCACCACCATGGAGTCCAGGCTGGACGCCACCGAGTACAAGTGCGCTACCGCATGGCTGTCCACGAGTTCGTCTACGGAGGCTGCGGCGTCCTCCACTGTCATGGACAAGCGCTGAGTAATGGCCGCAATGGCCGAAGCCTTGGCCGCCTGGGGGTCGGGCGAATCGAGATAGAGCTCAAAACGGTTGCACGTGGCCAAAGTGATGGCACCGTGGACGGCACCGTCTTCCACGAGCGCGGGGGCAAGGTCATCCGCGGCAAGGCTCAGTCGCTCCACCACCTCAAGTGGGCGGTTGTGAAACGAAGCAACAAGTGCGGTGAGCATCGGACTATTGTCGCAGGCGCGTAGAGACTGCCTTGCGTGACTAGCTGTCTGCCGCTTCCTTGAAGGCGCGGCGAGGCTTGTGTAGCCGGCCCATGGAGACCAGGTCGCGGCGGAAGAACACGGCTGCAGTCCAGTCCAGAGCAACTCGCGCCTTGCGGTTGAAGGTGGGGATCACCAGCAAGTGATACGTGCGGTGCATGAACCATGCGGGCCAGCCGCGCAGCTTGATGCCCATGATGTTGGCCACGCCCTTGTTGAGGCCAAGCGACGCCACGAGTCCCAAGTGCTTGTGCTTGTACTCGCGTAGCGATTTTCCCTTGAGGTGGCGCGCAAGATTTCGGCCCAAATGACGTGCCTGCCGCACCGCGTGTTGGGCTGACGGTGCGCAGTAGGCGGGCTGCGGATGGGTGAGATCGGGGACTTGGGCGCTGTCACCAGCGGCCCACGCACCCTCCACCACCATGCCGTCGTCCGTGGCGACTTGGAGCGTAGGCAACGCGATGACGTGTCCCTTGGGACCCAACGGCAAGTCGGATTCCGAAAGCACCGGCGCGGGCTTCACACCGGCGGTCCACACCACGGTGTCGGCCTCAAACTTCTCGCCGTTTGACAGTTCAATATGCCCGTCCACGCAGCTGTCCAGGCGCGTCTCCAACAGCACGCGCATTCCGCGCTTCTCTAGTTGCTTCACGGTGTACGCGCCCATGTCTGGACCCATCTCGGGCAGGATGCGCCCGGCGGCCTCCACCATCACAAAGTGCAAGTCAGTGGGGTTCAGTTCGGGGTAGTAGCGCAGCGCGGCGCGCGCCATGTCTTCCGTCTCCGCAAACGCCTCGACCCCCGCAAATCCTCCGCCCACGAACACAAAGGTCAATAGACGCTTGCGATGCTCCGGGTCCTCCGTAGTGGCCGCGCGTGCGATCCGGCCCAGCACTTGGTTGCGTAAGTGGATGGCCTCTTCCACGTACTTGAAGCCCATGGCAAAGTCTGCGAGGCCCGGGATGGGCAGGGTGCGAGACACGGAGCCGAGCGCCACGATAAGCACGTCGTACTCCACCGCGAGGTGGTCGTCAAAGTCAGTGACCGCTTCCACCACGCGGTCTTGGTGGCGGATGCGCTCCACTTTGCCTTGGAGGATCTTCACCCCGCGCAGTTCGCGCCGCAGCGGCACCACCGCGTGGCGCGGCTCAATGGAGCCCGCCGCCGCTTCCGGCAGAAACGGCTGATAGGTCATGTAAGGCCTACGGTCCAAGACCGTGATGTCCACCAAACCCCGTGCCCTGCGCCGCAAGGTGAGGGCTGTGTACAGCCCGACGTAGCCGCCGCCCAGGATCAAGACCTTGGTGGTCATGGGCTCACTCTCCCGTCATCGTGGTCACATCAAGCAGTTGGTCCAATTGCTCCTCAGAGATTTCGCCGCGCTCCACGAAGCCCAGCGCAAGGGTGGCCTCGCGCACGGTGAGGCCCTCCTTGACAGCGTGCTTAGCAATCTTGGCCGCGTTCTCATAGCCGATCACCCGGTTGAGCGGGGTCACGATGCTGGGGCTGGCTTCAGCAAAGCGGCGCGCCCTGTCTTCGTTGGCCACGATTCCCACCACCGTCTTGTCTGCGAGCACGCGAGCGGCATTGGCCAGGAGGCGAGTGGATTCGAGTACGCCCAATGCCATGACGGGGATCTGGACGTTGAGCTCAAACGAACCCGACGCGCCTGCCCAAGCCACCGTGGCATCGTTGCCGACGACGCGGGCACAGACCATGAGCACCGCCTCGGGCACCACGGGGTTGACCTTGCCGGGCATGATGCTGGATCCGGGCTGGAGGTCGGGGAGTTGGATTTCGGCCAGACCGGTGTTGGGGCCGGAGCCCATCCACCGCAAGTCGTTGCAGATTTTGGTGAGGCTCACCGCGATGACGCGTAGCGCGCCGCTGGCTTCCACCAAGGCGTCGCGCGCTGACTGGGCCTCAAAGTGGTCCCGCGCCTCGGTGATGGGTAGGCCGGTGTCCTCGGCGAGCAGTGCGATCACTCGTTGCGGGAAGCCCTTGGGTGTGTTGATGCCGGTTCCCACGGCGGTTCCGCCTAGCGGCACCTCGGCCACTCGTGGCAGAGCCGTCTCAAGACGCTCGATGCCGTAGCGGATGGCTGCGGCGTAGCCGCCGAATTCCTGGCCGAGCGTCACCGGGGTGGCGTCCATCAAGTGGGTGCGTCCCGACTTGTAGACCTTGGCGAACTCACTGGACTTTGCCTCGAGCGCCTCGGCCAAGTGTGTGAGAGCTGGAATGAGGTCGCTCACCAGTGACGCGGCGGCAGCCACGTGCACCGAAGTGGGGAAGACGTCGTTGCTGGATTGGGATGCGTTGACGTGGTCGTTGGGGTGCACATCGCGGCCCAGCGCCGCGGTGGCGAGCGTGGCGATGACCTCATTGGCGTTCATGTTCGATGAGGTGCCGGAGCCCGTTTGGAAGATGTCTACAGGGAAGTGCGCGTCGTGCTCGCCAGCGGCCACGGCATCGGCCGCGGACACGATGGCTTGCGCGATCTGCGCGTCCAAGACACCCAATTCCGCATTGGCCCGTGCGGCAGCCTTTTTCACCCGTGCAAGTGCCTCAATGTGCCGGCGCTCCAGCGTGATGCCAGAGAGGGGGAAGTTCTCCACGGCACGCTGAGTCTGAGCGCGGTACAGGGCCGAGGCGGGTACCCGGACCTCGCCCATAGTGTCGTGTTCAATGCGGAACTCGGTCATGCGTTCCATTGTGTCAGGCGCAGGTGAGAGGCACGTTTGGTGTGCGGAGTACGTACACTCCAGGCACTGGCTTTAGGCTCTTGGCAACCGGGCAAAGGCGCCCGCGCCTGAGGGGAGCACATGATGGCACGCGGATTTGGCACCGCGGAGAAGGCGAACAACGACGCCGCGCGCGCCGTGGAGAGCGCGCTGTCGACGGAGCAGATGGTGACGCTCGCGGCAAGTAAAGACATGCGCGTGCGCGAACTGCTGGCCACCAGGCCGGACCTGCCGATGGGTGTCATGATCACGCTCGCTCAAGACGACAAACCTTCCGTGCGCACGGAACTGGCCAAGAACGCGAGCGTGGTGCGGGTGCCTTCAGTGCTGGACAACCTTGCCAGGGATAGGTCCGATGCCGTGGCGCTGGCTTTGGTGCAGAACCCGGCAGTGTCTTTGGACACCATGGAAGTGGTGGCGAGTGTGCGGCGCGGTGCAGTGAAGGCAGAGGCTCTGCGACGGCTGGGACGCTCCGAGGCCGAGGTGGCCGAGCAGATGCGATTCGGCGGCAGCGCGGGCGGCGAATGGACTGAGGAGGAGGCGTTCACCGTTTCCATCGAGGAGCCCAAACCGCGGCGTCGCTAGTGTGCGCTGCTCAGCCTTCGCCTAGTTCCGCGCTCGACGGCGGGTTGGCACCAGCGCGCGAGACAGTGATGGCCGCAATGCGGGCACACCTGGCCAGCACGTGCTCCAGAACCTCAGTGGGGACTGCCGCCAATCGATCACGGTGAGCGGCACCCAGCAATCCCGCTGACCACAGGCCATCAATGAGGCCGCCCATGAACGAGTCGCCGGCACCCACTGTGTCCGCCACAGTGACTCGGGGAGCAGCGATGTCCACGCGGCGACCGTCACCCGTCCAGGCGGATGCTCCCTCACCCCCGCGTGTGACAACGATCAGCTTGGGGCCCAGCTCCAGCCACTGCGGCGCTACGGCTTCGGGCGACATTCCAGTGAGCCACTCAATGTCTTCGTCGGAGACCTTGACCACATCGCTCAGAGCCAGCACCGACTCCACCTTTGCCAGTGCATCGGCGGGGGTGCCCATAAGCGACGGGCGCGCGTTGGGGTCGTAGCTGATGGTGGCGGTGCCGCGTGCCGCCTGAAGTACCTTGGCCACTCGAGAGGCGCCCGGTTCCAAGACCGCAGCAATCGATCCGGTGTGCACCACCACCGCGCCAGGGGACGCGTCAGCGGCGGGCAATTGCCACTCGAGATCAAACTGGTAGGTCGCGGCGCCTGCAGCGTCCAGAACTGCGGTGGCGACGGACGTGGATGCCGCACCCGTGGAGCCAGGTGCAAGTCGCACGCCGGTCGCTTCGACATGGTCTGCCACCAACGTGCCGTAGACATCGGAGCCCAACCACGTCAGCAACTCCACCTCGCGCCCAAGCCGGCCCAAGCCAATAGCGACATTGGCGGGGGAGCCGCCAGGATGGGCGGTGACAGTGCCATCCGCAGTGCGTACTTCATCAACCAGGGCCTCGCCTACGACGAGGGCGAATTCGCTCACGCGGAGTCGTCCTGGTTCTCTTCGTCGGCGATGACCATGACGACTCCAGCGTCGGCAACGGGATCGAGATCCTCCTCGTCGGTGACATCGACCCGGGCCGCCGCGATGCGGTCTTGTGCGCCATCTAGTAGTTCCTGGCATCGGGCGGCAAGTGCCTCTCCGCGCTCCCAGAGGGTGAGGGACTCGTCAAGGGTGGCCGCGCCCGCTTCGAGCTTGGCGACAATGTCAACGAGTTCGTCACGCGCTTGTTCGTAGGTGAGCGAGCCGACATCGGGTACTGAGCGTGCCATGGCTCCACGCTAGTACCTCGCGCCCTGTTCGTTGCCGAGTGCCCGATTTTTACCGTTTTGGTTGCCACTAGCACGGGTGCCCCCAGAAATGGGGGATTTTCGCGTCATAAGGGGTGTTTCGCGACTCTCATGTAGTACTTAGTACCTACTTCACAATGGGGTGAAGATCATGTTCAGTGATGGATACACACGGCAAACCGCATTGGCGAGCGCTGAAAAGGCTCTCGATCCCAACTTGACCGACCACGACTTGGCACAGTTGGCACACTCAGAAGAGGCGATGGTGCGTGCTGCCGTTGCCGAACGCATCAATACGCCGTTGACCACTTTGGTCCGGCTCGCCACCGATGTGGCCCCTGCAGTCCGAGCGGGAGTAGCGCGCAATCAGCGCGTTGACATCCCGATTGAGATCCGCGAGGACCTGGCCAAGGACAAGTCGTCCGAGGTGGTGTTCGCACTGATCGCGAACCCCGTATTGCCCTCCGCGATCCTCGGCAAGCTTGCACGCAGCAGGCAACGCGACTATGCCACCGCAGCACGCAAGCGTCTGTCAGAGTCCGGAGGAGCCACAGCAAAGGTGCTGGGAACCTTCGGCATCGCCACCAACTAGCCCGTGCACCTAGCACCGGCGCTAGGTCGTGGGGCCAGTTATTGGACCTTTGCCGATGCCTCGCCGCGGGCCAGCCGTAGCGAGACGAGGTCGCCAGGCTTGAGCGCGCTAGCGTCTCGCACCACCGCGCCCTTGGCATCACGGACCACGGCGTAGCCACGGTCCAATGTGGACTGTGGGCTGAGCGCCCGCAGCGTGGCAGTGAGTTGGCGCGCGGTGGCATCGGCGCGAGTGAGGATCGCGACGAGTGCGCGCCCTGAGGCCTCGTGAACTTGCGCCAGTGTGGCGCGGTATGGGTCGATCATCCGCACCGGGTACGCCATCACCGGGCGCGTGCGCATGTGGAGCAGGCTGCGATGCTCGCGCTCGATCCACACGCGCACGGCTGCCGCCGCGAGTTGGCGTGAACCTTGCAGCCATCCTCGCTCCTGGGAGGCATCGGGAACGATGCGCTTGCCTGCATCGGTGGGCGTGGAGGCGCGGTAGTCAGCGACGAGGTCCAGCAGGGGAGAGTCCTTCTCATGGCCGATGGCGCTCACGAGGGGCGTCTTTACCGCGGCGGCCGCGCGCACCAAGGTCTCGTCGCTAAAGGCGAGCAGGTCTTCCAGTGAGCCTCCGCCGCGCGCGACCACGATCACATCCACGCGCGGGTCCGCATCTAGTTCTTTGAGTGCGGCGATGGTCTCGGGCACGGCGCGGGCACCTTGGACAGTGACTCGCCTCATCTCGAAACGCACGGCTGGCCAGCGGCGTTGGGCGTTCTCCACCACGTCATGCTCTGCATCGCCTTGAGTGGCGCACACCAGACCCACGAGTTGCGGGAGCACGGGCAAGGGCACTTTGCGTTCTGGTGCGAACAGTCCCTCCGCGGCTAAGGCGCCTTTCAGTAACTCGATGCGCGCCAAGAGGTCACCCAGCCCCACGGCGCGTACCTCTTTGCCCACCATTTGCAGGTCACCTGACTTGGGCCACCACTGCGCCTTGGCGTGAATCACCACTCGCGCGCCCTCCTCAAGCGGCGTGCCTAGCGCATCGACTTCACTGGCAGGGAGGGTGGCACGCAGCGACATGTTCTCGTGGGTGTCGCGCAAAGTGAGGAAGACGAGGTGCTTCCAACGCTTGACGTTAAGGACCTGGCCTTCGACCCACACGGGCGCCATGCGGGCCACATACTCCGCGATCTTGGCGCTCAGGAGGCGCACGGGCCACGGCGTCTGCGCGCTGGTCTCGGCCGCGGTGGCCGGCATGGACACCAACGCCTCGCCCTGGAGCTCTGGCACGTCGGTCATGGGTCCCAGCCTGCCACGTAGACTGGATGCCATGTCATCCCTTGCCACCAAGAGAGTTTTGCTTGCCGCGCCCCGCGGCTATTGCGCGGGTGTTGACCGCGCGGTGATCGCGGTGGAGAAGGCGCTTGAGCTTCACGGTGCGCCCATTTACGTGCGCAAAGAGATTGTGCACAACAAGTACGTGGTGGAGACACTCACCGACCGTGGCGCCATCTTTGTGTCCGAGACCGACGAAGTGCCCGAAGGTGCACGAGTGGTTTTCTCGGCCCACGGAGTCTCGCCTGCAGTGCGCGAGGCGGCCGATGCTCGCCACCTGCTCACTATTGACGCCACGTGCCCTTTAGTGACCAAGGTGCACAAGGAAGCGGTGAGGTTCGCTCGCGAGGGGCAGACCATCTTGTTGATTGGCCACGAGGGACACGAAGAGGTAGAGGGAACTGCAGGTGAGGCTCCCGAGCACACGATCGTGGTGAACTCGCCCGACGACGTCGCAACCCTTGAGGTGCCGGACCCCAACAACGTGGTGTGGCTGTCGCAGACCACTCTTTCGGTTGACGAGACCATGGAGACGGTGCGCCGCTTGCGCGAGAAGTTCCCCGCCATCCAGGACCCGCCTAGCGATGACATTTGCTACGCCACCCAGAACCGTCAGGTGGCGGTGAAGAAGATCGCGCCCGAGGCGGATCTGGTGATCGTCGTGGGCTCCGCCAACTCCTCAAACTCCGTGCGCCTTGTTGAGGTGGCACTGCAGAACGGAGCAAAGGCCTCGTACAGGGTGGACCGCGCGTCAGAGATCCAGGACGAGTGGTTTGAAGGTGTCACCACGGTGGGTCTCACGTCCGGAGCCTCGGTGCCCGAGATCCTGGTGCGTGACGTACTGGACCTGCTGGCCCGTAAGGGATACGCCGACGTTGAGGAAGTGCGCACCGCCACCGAGGATCTGATGTTCTCGTTGCCTCACGAGATCCGGGCCGACCTCAAGGCGCGCGCAGCCTCCTAGCGGCACGAGCAGGCTAGAGCAGCGTGCCTGATTCCTCGCCGGGCTCGTCTTGCGCTTCGGCCACAAGGTCCGGCGCTGCAATGAGTCGAATGTCGGTCTCCGCGCGCTCCACCTCGGGCAACTCGGCGGCGATGTGTTGCAGCTCGCCAAACTTGCGAGCACTCACCAGCACGCGTGACTCCATGGACGCCACCGTGGCGTTGTAGGCCTTACTTGCGGCATCGAGAGACTTGCCCACGCGCGCCAAGTGCCCGCCCATGGTGACCAAGCGGTCGAAGAGTTCCTTGCCTGACGCGAGCACTTGCTGGGCGTTCTTGGCCAGGGCGTCCTCCTTCCACGCATGCGCTACGGTGCGCAGCATGGCCACCAATGTGGTGGGAGTGGCAATGACCACATTGCGAGCGAATGCGTACTCCTGTAGCGCCGGATCTTGCTCAATGGCGCTCTGGTAGAACGCCTCAGACGGCACGAACATGACCACGAACTCGGGCGCGGACGCGAACTGCTCCCAGTACTTCTTGCCGGACAGATCGTCCACGTGCTTCTTCACGTGGCGGGCGTGGGCCACTAGACGCTCGGCGCGCACCGCCTCGTCGTCGGTCTCAAAGGCCTCGAGCAGGGCGGACAGCGCCACCTTGGAGTCCACCACGATGGTGCGGCCGCCAGCAAGCTTGACGGTCATGTCGGGGCGGAGGTTCTTGCCTTCCCCGTCACGCACGTTCTCTTGCTCTTCAAAGTCCACGTGGTTGACCATGCCTGCCAACTCCACCACCCGGCGCAACTGCACCTCACCCCAGTTGCCCCTGACATCGGAGCGGCGCAGGGTGTTGATGAAGTCAGAGGTCTTCTTGTCCAGCTTCTCGCTAGCCTCCACCATTTGCCGCACTTGCTGCGCGAGCGCACTTTGACCCTCCGCACGCGCCTTGTCAGCCTCTGTGGTCTGTCGCTTGACCTCATCCAGCGCCTTCGACATGGGCTCCACGAGCTGTTTGACGGCGGCCTCGCGCTTGGCGAGCTCTGCTTCTTGGGCCTGCTGGGCGCGCTTGAAGCGTTCCTCCGCAGTCTCGAGCAAGGTCTTGGAGCTCTTGTCCAGCACTTCCGACGCCAGAGCGCGGAACTGCTCCTTCAAGGCCTCTTGATCGGTGCGCACTTGTGCCACGTAGCGATCGTGTTCACCACGAAGTTCCTGCTCCCGGCGTTGGGCGACCTCTGTGACCTCCGAGACTTTCGCCTCTAGCGTCTCGGCGCGCGCCTGTGCCAAAGCGAGCTCAGTGCGGGTCTGCGAGTCTGCTCCACCGCCGCGCGCCGCGCGCAAGGACGCGATCAAATAACCGAGCAGTACGCCGAGCACGGCTCCAAGCAGGACAAATAGCAGTTCCTTCATGGCCTCACTGTGTCACGGCCCTGTGACAGTCGCGGCGCGTGACACGAGGAGGTGGTCGAGCCTGCCCCACGTGCCAGGTGTGATATTTCCCTTTTGTCTGATGTGACATGCATCACACTTTGTGCGTACGCGTCAGTCACTTACTCAGGTGTAACCAGTTCGTTATCCGCGTTTTCTTACGATGAAAGCATCGTGAGGAAACTCCTCGCGTCCCGTGTGACTCCCAACGACGACCCACAAGCCAGTCTTTGGTTGCACGCGACCAGTGAAAGGAGTCGAGTATGAAGCTCGGCGTATTTGCGAAGGGACTGGCCGTGGCGTCCGCGTCGGTGCTGGTTCTAGCGGCGTGCTCGTCGGGTTCCGACGACTCGCCCTCGGGTGAAACCGTCGCTCCCGGTGGCTCGGCCATCGTGCTTGCTAACGGTTCGGAGCCCGAAAACCCGTTGATCCCCGGCGCTACCAATGAGGTGGGCGGCGGTCGCATCATCGACGCTATTTGGGCCGGTTTGGTCTACTACGACGCCGATGGCGCCGTGCACAACGAGGTTGCTGAGTCGGTCACCCAGGTTGACCCCCAGAACCTTGAGGTCAAGATTGCTGACGGTTGGACGTTCACCGATGGCACCCCTGTGACCGCGTCTTCGTTCGTCGACGCGTGGAACTGGAACGCCAACACGGCTAACGCGTACTACAACCAGTACTTCTTCGAGGACATCGAAGGCTTCAGCTACGACGACGAGGTTGCGGAACTCTCCGGCCTCGCCGTGGTGGACGACCACACGTTCACCATCCAGCTGAACAAGCCTGCCGCTGACTTCGCTCTGCGTCTTGGCTACTCGGCCTTCTACCCCATGCCTGAGGCGTTCTTCGCGGACCCCGACGGCTTTGGCGAGAACCCGATCGGTAACGGCCCCTACAAGCTTGCCGGCCCTGGTGCGTGGCAGCACGACATCCAGATCGACCTGGTGACCAACCCTGACTACAAGGGTGGCCGTACTCCTAAGAACGATGGTCTGACCTTCGTCTTCTACGAGACCCAGGACGCTGCTTACGCCGACCTGCTCGGTGACAACGTTGACGTGATCGACGGCATCCCGGACTCGGCATTCGCCACGTTTGAGGCTGACCTTGGTGGCCGTGCAGTCAACCAGGCTGCCGCGATCTTCCAGTCGCTCACCATCCCGCAGTGGTTGCCCCACTTCTCTGGTGAAGAGGGTCAGTTGCGTCGCCAGGCCATCTCCATGGCCATCAACCGCGACGAGATCACCGAGGTGATCTTCCAGGGCACCCGCACCCCTGCTTCGGACTTCACGTCCCCCGTCATCGACGGTTGGACCGACAGCCTGAACGGTGCAGAGGCTCTGGACTACAACCCTGAGGGTGCCGCTGACTTGTGGGCCCAGGCTGACGCCATCAGCCCCTGGGACGGCACGTTCAAGATTGCGTACAACGCGGACGGCGGTCACGCCAGCTGGGTTGACGCGGTTGCCAACTCCATCAAGAACACGCTGGGAATTAACGCAGAAGGCGACCCCTACGCTGCGTTCGGTGACTTCCGTGCGACTGTCACCAACCAGGACAGCCCCATTCAGGCGTCGTTCCGTACCGGTTGGCAGGCCGACTACCCCGGTCTGTACAACTTCCTCGGCCCGCTCTACGACTCCAACGCTGGTTCCAACGACGGCAAGTACAACTCGCCTGAGTTCGACGCGTTGCTGAAGAAGGGCATCACCACCACTGACGCGGCTGAGGCCAACGCGGTATTCCAGGAGGCTCAGGAGGTACTGCTCGCAGACCTTCCCGTGCTGCCCCTGTGGTACTCCAACGTCACCGGTGGCTACAGCACCAAGGTGAGCAACGTTCAGTTCGGCTGGAACTCGGTTCCGCTGTACTACAACATCACCAAGGGTTGATGTAACACGCTAGGGGGCCCGCTCCGGCTGACGTCGGGGCGGGCCCTTTGGCCGCGTTAAGGGGTACATTGCCCCATACGCTTTTTCTGACACCATGTCTTCCGATTCGAGCCAGGTAAGGATGCGCCCATGCTGAGGTACGTGCTGCGCAGGCTTGCGCAAGCAATCCCAGTCTTCTTTGGGACGACGTTCCTCATCTACGCCCTGGTGTTCGCGATGCCTGGCGACCCCATCTTGGCGTTATTTGGCGAGCGCACCCCCAACGAGGCGCAGTTGGAGGCGATCCGGGATCGCTACAACCTCAATGAGCCATTCATCGTTCAGTACTTCTTGTACTTGAAGGGTGTCTTCACCGGCGACATGGGCGTCACGTTCTCCGGCCGTGAGGTGAGCGATGTCTTCGCTTCCGCCTTCCCCGTGACCCTGAAACTAGTCCTCATGGCTGTGGCGATTGAGTTCGTCATCGCCGTCACCATCGGTCTCATCGCAGGTCTGCGTAAGGGCAAGTTCTTTGACAACTTGAGCCTGATCATTGCGCTCGTGCTGAACTCGCTGCCGGTCTTTGTGGCGATGTTCGCCGCGCAATACATCATCGCCATTAAGTGGGGATGGGCCCCGCCGACAGTGGGCGCCAATGCCACCTGGGGGGCGATGTTCTTGCCTGCCCTTGTGATTGCGCTGACCATTGCGGTGACTGGCCTGCGTCTCATGCGCGGCTCTGTTATTGAGGCGCGCGACGAGGACTACGTGCGTACCGCTTACGCAAAGGGCCTGACGTCCAAGCAAGTGGTACCCAGGCACATCATGCGCAACTCGCTCATTCCTGTCGTGACGAACACTGCTGCGAGCTTTGGCTACCTGATCGCCGGTACCACGGTGACCGAGGGAATCTTCAATATCCCCGGCATCGGCAATGTCCTTTATAAGGCGATCTTGCAGGGTGAGGGCCCCACGATCGTTTCCTTTGTGACCATCCTGACCATCATGTACGTCATCGTGAACATCCTGGTGGACTTGCTCTACGCCGTACTCGACCCAAGGATCCGCTATGTCTAGGCCCAAGCCAGAACACTACGTGGCGCCCGTCGAGGACGCCGACTCGGTCATCACCGTTGACGCACCGCACCTTTCGGAGCGCCGGAGCAACTTGTGGCTAGACGCCTGGCGCGACCTCTACAAGCGTCCCTTGTTCTACGTGGCGGTAGCGATCGTCTTGCTCGTCACCACGATGGCGATCTTCCCTGGGCTGTTCACCGACGTCCCGCCCAACAATGACTGCTTCCTTTCCAAGAGCAACGCAGGACCGGAAGCTGGACACCCGCTGGGCTTCACCCGCCAGGGCTGTGACGTCTACGCCCGCGTGGTCTCCGGTGCCCGAACCTCGCTCTTGGTGGGAATCCTGACCGTCATCATTACCGCGACCATCGGCATCCCGATGGGCGCCATCGCCGGTTATTTTGGCGGCAAGACGGACTCGATCCTGTCCCGCATCGGCGACATCTTCTTCTCGGTGCCCTACTTCCTGGCCGCCGTGGTGGTGATGTCGGTGCTCAAGGACTACCGCAACGTGTTCATCATCGCGCTGGCAATCGGTGGATTCTCGTGGGCGGTGCTCGCCAGACTCTTGCGCGCCGAAATTTTGCAAGTGAAGAACCGGGACTTCATCGCCGCATCGCGCGCCCTTGGCCGGACCAAGATGTCCACCTTGGTGGCGCACGCTCTTCCTAACTCGCTCACCCCGGTCATCGTGACCCTGACCATCAGCTTGGGTGCGGCCATCGTGTCCGAAGCGACGTTGAGCTTCTTGGGAATTGGCCTGGGTTCCAGCACCATGTCGTGGGGTAATGACATCTCCAGCGCGCAGACCACCATCCGCACCGCGCCCATGGCGCTCGTGTACCCGTCTATAGCGTTGACCATGACGGTATTGGCCTTCATCATCCTCGGTGAACTTGTCCGTGACGCCCTCGACCCCAAGGCGAGGGCCCGCCGATGACTCCTCGTGTTGCCAAGACTGCGCCCGCGGTAGAGCAGATCACCGTGGAAGACATTCCGTCCAAGGAGCCCCGCCGCGTGGCCGTAGCCGATCCAGATACGCCTTTGGTCTCCGTCAAGGACCTGCACGTCACGTTCCGCACCCAAGGTGGTGTGGTGGAGGCCCTGCGAGGTATCTCGCTGGACATCTTCCCGGGCGAGACGGTGGCCATTGTGGGAGAGTCCGGTTCAGGCAAGTCCACCACGGCTGCCGCCATCATCCGGTTGTTGCCCGGTACCGGAAGGATTTCGGCGGGCCAAGTGATCGTGGAAGGCCGCGACATCACGCGCTTGTCCAACGACAAGACCTCAGACGTGCGTGGCAAGGTCATCGGTTACGTGCCTCAAGACCCCATGTCCAACCTCAACCCTGTGTGGTCGGTGGGCAAGCAGGTGGAAGAGGCGGTGCGCGTCAATGGACAAGGTCGCACCCGCAAGGAGATTCACGCGCGCGCCATTGAGGTGCTTCACGAGGCGGGCTTGGCCGATGCCGAGCGCAGGATGAAGCAGTTCCCTCACCAGTTCTCTGGCGGTATGCGCCAGCGAGTGCTCATCGGCATCGGCTTGGCGGGAGACCCCAAACTGCTCATCGCCGACGAGCCCACGTCCGCGCTGGACGTGACGGTGCAGAAGGTCATCCTTGACCACATCGCTGATCTCACAAGCCAGCGTGGCACCGCACTGTTGCTCATCACGCACGACTTGGGCCTCGCCGTAGAGCGCGCCGAGAAGCTTGTGGTGATGCACCGCGGCAAGATTGTCGAAGCGGGCCCCAGCCTTGAAGTGCTGCGCAACCCTCAGCACCCGTACACCCGCACGCTCATCGCCGCGGCGCCGTCGCTGGCCTCGCGCCGTATTCGCGCCAACGTGGACCTGGAGCTTGCTCCGGGCGATGCCGTTGACTTGGTTGCCGTTGCCGCCAAGCGTGACGATGATCCTGAGTTCCCTGAGGACACCCCGCCGGCCATCAAGGTCACGGACCTCACCAAGGTCTATTCCATCCGCCGTGGCTCGTTCAAGACTGAGCCTTTGGTGGCCGTGGACGCCATCAACTTTGAGGTCAAGCGTGGAACCACGCTGGCTCTGGTAGGTGAGTCCGGTTCTGGCAAGACCACTGCGGCCAAGATGATCCTTGGCTTGGAGGCGCCTACCTCGGGTGATATCCAGGTGGATGGAATCTCCACGTCCTCGTTGAGCCACAAGGAGATCTTTGCGCTGCGTCGCAAGATGCAACCTGTGTTCCAGGACCCATACGCCTCGCTTGACCCGCAGCGATCCATTGGTGCCACCATTGCCGAGCCGTTGCGCGTTCACGGTGTGGGGGACCGCAAGGAGCGTCACGCTCGCGTCGCTGAGTTGCTGGAACAGGTAGCTCTTCCCACGTCCCTCGCACACCGCTACCCCAACGAGCTTTCTGGTGGCCAGCGCCAGCGTGTGGCAGTGGCCCGCGCGCTAGCGCTCAAGCCGGACATCGTGGTCCTAGACGAGGCAGTGTCCGCGCTGGACGTGCTCGTACAGGCCCAGGTCCTCAAGCTGCTCGCCGACCTCCAGGAGGAGTTGGCCCTCACGTACTTGTTCATCACTCACGACCTCGCAGTGGTGCGCTTGGTGGCCGACAAGGTGGCGGTGATGGAGCAAGGCTCCATCGTGGAGTACGGCGCTACTGACGACATCTTTGACAATGCCCAGCAGGCTTACACGCAGCGTTTGCTGGACGCCATCCCTGGCGCTGGCATCGACTGGGGCAAGTGAGTTAGTCCTCGTCCCCGGGCAGT
>JBIQJT010000002.1:79459-166573 GCA_044507265.1 Actinomycetales bacterium
GCGCGAGCATCGCGAGTCCGGCCCCCGGATAGACTGAACCACCGTGGCACTCACTATTGGCATCGTCGGCCTGCCTAACGTCGGCAAATCCACTCTGTTCAACGCATTGACTCGCGCCCAGGTGCTGGCAGCGAATTACCCGTTCGCCACCATCGAGCCCAACGTGGGTGTGGTGCCGTTGCCGGATCCGCGCCTGGCGGTCCTTGCCGAGATCTTTGGTTCCGAGCGTCAACTGCCAGCCACGGTGAGCTTTGTGGACATCGCCGGCATCGTGCGCGGCGCCTCGGAGGGCGAGGGCTTGGGAAACGCCTTCCTCGCCAACATTCGTGAGGCCGATGCCATTTGCCAAGTCACGCGTGCCTTTGAGGATCCGGACGTGGTCCACGTTGACGGCAAGGTGGACGCCGCGAGCGACATCGAAACCATCAACACCGAGCTGATCTTGGCTGACCTGCAGACGATTGAGAAGGCCATCCCGCGCTTGGAGAAGGAGGTCCGCGCCAAGAAGGCCGAGCCTGCCTTCCTTGCCGCGATCATGACCGCCAAGGAAGTGCTCGACTCTGGTCAGGCGCTCTCAGCTGGCGCGGCTGCTGCGGGCCTGGATCTCGCGGATGTGCGCGAACTCAACTTGCTCACCGCCAAGCCGTTCATCTACGTCTTCAATACGGACGATGCCGGCCTCGTGGACGAGCAAAAGAAGGCTGCTCTCGCGGCTCAGGTGGCGCCCGCCGAGGCGATCTTCTTGGACGCCAAGTTTGAGTCCGAACTAGTGGACCTCAGTGAAGAAGAGGCCCGCGAGATGCTCGAGGCCAACGGCCAGGAAGAATCCGGACTGGATCAGTTGGCGCGCGTGGGCTTCGACACCTTGGGCCTCCAGACCTACTTGACCGCTGGCCCCAAAGAGGCGCGCGCATGGACCATCCGCAAGGGGTGGACCGCTCCTCAGGCCGCCGGTGTGATTCACACCGACTTCCAGAAGGGCTTCATCAAAGCCGAGGTGGTCTCTTTTGACCACCTCGTGGAGGCCGGATCCATGGCGGAGGCCAAGGCCAAGGGCTGGGTGCGCATCGAGGGCAAGGACTACGTCATGGTCGACGGTGACGTCGTGGAGTTCCGCTTCAACGTGTGACCTCGGTCGCGGGCACCTTGACGCTCGCTAGAGCATGATGGGCTGTGTGAGCACCCAGGTCGCTACGGCTTCAGCACGCCCCGCGTCCGCGAGCCTGTTTGCCCGTGTCCGCTCTTGGGCTGAGTACTTGAACTTGGGCGCGGCGCTTGTGGCGCTCACTGTGGTGCTCATACTGCACTTCTCCGGTTCTCAGTCAGCGGCCCGCACCATCGCGATTACTTTTGTGTCGATCGTGATCGTCTGGACATTGCTGGACATGATCCGCGCAGTGCTCAAAGGCAACGTGGGCCTGGATATCCTCGCCGTCGTAGCGATGATCTCCACGCTCGCGGTGGGCGAGTACATCGCGTCGCTCATCATCGTGGTGATGCTCCTGGGCGGCGAAGTGCTCGAAGACCTCGCCACTAGGCGAGCCGCTCGTGAACTCAGTGCCCTCCTGGACCGCAGTCCCCAGTTCGCTCACGTGGTCACATCGGCAGGCGCACAGGATGAAGACATCACCGACGTGCCAGTGGATGAGGTACAGGTGGGCGACGTGTTACTTGTCCGCCCGGGTGAAGTGGTGCCAGTGGATGGCACTCTCCAAAACCCGTCCGGCACGTTCGACGAGTCCTCCATCACGGGCGAGAGCCTGCCGGTGACGCGCGTGGTCGGTGAAGAGATTTCGTCCGGCACCACCAACGGAACCAACGCCGTACTGATCAGCGCCACCCGTTCCGCAGCGCAGAGCCAGTACCAGCAGATCGTGGCGTTGGTGCAAGAGGCGCAAGAGTCCAAGGCGCCGGTGGTGCGCTTGGCGGACCGCTTTGCGGTGCCCTTTACGGCGGTGTCACTGACCATCGCGGGCGCTGCGTGGGCAGTCTCGGGGGATTCCACACGGTTTGCGGAGGTGCTGGTACTTGCCACTCCGTGCCCGTTGCTCATCGCCGCTCCCGTCGCGTTCCTGGGTGGCATGTCGCGGGCCGCCCGTGCGGGAGTGATCGTCAAGGGCGGCGCGGTCATTGAGCAGCTCGCCCGGTCCCGGTCCGTCGCGTTCGACAAGACCGGAACCCTCACGGAAGGCCGTCCGGAGTTGGTGGAGGTGCAGGCGGCCAAGGGCTTCGATGCCGATGACGTGCTCCGCCTCGCCGCGGCGGTGGAGCAGTACTCGGGACACGTGCTGGCGGCAGGCATCGTCCAGGCGGCGCAGGCGCGCGGAATGGAACTTCCACCGTCCACCGATGCGCAAGAGCACGCCACCAACGGGATCCTTGGCACAGTGCAGTCTCGCCGCGTGGCCGTAGGCAAGTTCCGCTACATCGCTTCGCTGACGCCCGATGCCGTGGAGGCGACGCTCCAAGCCGGGGAGGCGGTGGCGTACGTCGCCATCGACGGCACCTTCGCGGGCGCGTTGCTGCTTGCCGACAAGCCGCGAACTGAGTCCAAAGATGTGATCGACTTCTTGCGCAATGACGGCCTCAAATCCATGGTGATGCTCACGGGTGACGGAAGCGCCACCGCCGAGCACATCGCCGAGCGGCTCGGCATCGACCGTGTGCATGCTGAGCTACTGCCGGCCGACAAGGTGCGGCTCGCGGCCGCGTTGCAACCCAGGCCCGTCGTGATGGTGGGGGACGGGGTGAACGACGCACCCGTTCTCGCGGCTGCTGACGTGGGCGTGGCCATGGGCGCACGCGGTGCCACCGCGGCGGGTCAGGCGGCGGACGTGGTCTTGCTCAAGGACTCCCTGCTTGGCGTGCTCGATGCCGTGGAGATCGCCCGTCATACTCTGCGCACCGCGTACACAGCCATTTGGGTGGGCATTGCGCTCAGCATCGTCCTCATGCTCATCGCCGCGTTTGGCTTCATTCCCGCTGTGGCAGGCGCGCTGACTCAAGAACTCGTGGACGTCACCGCGATCCTCTTTGCGTTGGGCGCACTGCGCGCGCCGTCGGTGTCTCGCAGGCTGGCTACCGCCGCTGCGTGAGAGTCCGTTGTTGTCGGGTTGAATAGTGGTCATGTCTGAACTGCCCCCGTGCCCTGCCTGCTCCGAGGAATACACGTACCAAGACGGTGCGCTTCTCGTGTGCCCCATGTGTGGCCACGAATGGAGTGCCGATGCCGGCGATGGCTCCAGCGCGTCTGGCACCATTCGCGATGCCGTGGGCAATGTGCTTGACGACGGCGACACCGTGACCGTGGTGAAGGACCTCAAGGTCAAGGGTGCCGGCGGTGGCACCGTGAAGGTGGGCACCAAGGTGGCTGGGATCCGCCTCATCACGGATGGCGTGGGCGACCACGACATCGATGCGAACGTGCCGGGCTTTGGCCGGATTCAGCTCAAGTCGAGCGTCGTGAAGAAGTCCAGCAAGTAGCCTTCGTTCACTCCCCGGCGGTGGCCTCTTCCTCGGCGCGCTGTGCGGCCGCGGCCTTCTGCTGGCGAGCCAGTGGGATGGTGGTCAGGAAGCCGATGATAAGCGCCCCCACACCCACGAACGCCGCCACGGAGACACCTTGGGTCAGTGCCTCTCGCGCGGCCTCGGCCACGTGAGCAGTGGCCGGGTTGGTGGACAGCTCCGAAATGAGGGCTCCGGCGGAATCGGATACGCCCTTGACCAGTTCTTCCACTTGAGGGTTGGCCGCAATCTCGTCGGACATGCGGGACTCGGTGCCCGAACGCAAGGTGGTGAACAGCGCGGTCCCCAGGATGGCAATGCCGAGCGCCGAACCCACCTGACGGGACGTGGACTGCGTGGAGGAAGCTTGACCGGATTCCTCCACCGGCACATCGGACAAAATCACCTGGGTGAGTTGCGCAGTGGCGAAGCCCACGCCCATGCCGTAGATGAACAGCGGGATGCCGGTCACCCAGGAGGAAGAATCGGGGCGCACCATGAACGCCAACGCGGCAAGGCCCACGATCTCCATGGTCAGACCCAAGCGGACCATTTGCACAGGGCTGAGGTACTTGGACATCGAGTGCACCGATCCACTCGCCACGAACGAGCCCACGGCGAGCGGCAGGAGCGCTAATCCCGCCTGCAGTGCATCCATTCCCTGCACGTACTGCAACCACAGCGGAATGGACAAGATGATGCCGAACTCGCCCAGCGAGACCGTGAGCGCGGTGATGTTGCCGTTAGCAAAGGACTTGATGCGGAACAAGGTCACATCCAGCAGCACCGACTTGCCAGCCTTGACGCGGCGATTCTCCCAACGCACCAGCGCCGTCAACAATATGGCTGCGGCCACAAACAGGAACGGGATGATGCTGAGGGAGCCGATGCGGATGGGAGCGTCGTCCTCGGCCGTCCACCAGCCATAAGCACGGCCCTCAATGAGCGCGAACACGAGCGAGCCAAAACCCAAGACTGACAGGAGCGCACCCACAAAGTCTGTGAAGTGGCGCGTGTCGCGCTGGCGGGATTCCTGCACGCTCAACAGCAGGCCGACAATCACGAGCAGTCCAAAGGGCAAGTTGATCCAGAACGCCCAGTGCCATGAGTACGACGAGGTCAGCCAGCCGCCCAAGACGGGGCCCACCGCGGCCATACCGCCGATGGTGGAGCCCCACACGGCGAACGCGATTGCGCGTTCGGAGCCGCGGAAGGTCGCGTTCAGGAGCGCGAGCGTCGTGGGCAGAATCATGGAACCGCCCACGCCCTGGAGCGCACGCGCCGCAATGAGCCAACCGCCGGTGGGCGCAAAGGCGCACAGCACACTTGCGCCCACGAACAACAAGAGGCCAATGATGAGCAAGCGTCGGCGGCCGATGCGGTCGCTCGTGACGCCCCAGATCATCAGTAGCGCTGCGAAGACGAGGGTGTAGACCTCTTGCACCCATTGCACTTGAGTGGTGGTGAGGGAGAGGTCCTCGATGATGCTCGGGACGGCAACCGACACGATGGTCGAGTCCATGATGATGAGCGCAACGCCCAAGGAGATGGCGGCGAGGCCCAACCAGCGAAGGCGGTGGTACCTGTCAGAAAGTGTGGTCACCCATCCAGGGTAAGGCTCAAACCGACACGGTGTCGGTTGACAACGCTGTGACCGTTGCTCGCGCGGTGTCTTGCGCTCGCCGGGCGCAAGCGGAGCGTCAGGGATACGCTCCGACGATGGGGTTCTTCTCCAAGCTCAAGGAACAGTACGACGCCGTCAACGCTGAAGCCACGGCAATGGCAAGCGCCGCACTCGGCGTGCCCGCGTTCATCAATCCTCGCCCCCAAGAAGAAGTCGACCGGCTCCTTGCAGGCACGGGCCCCATCCGCGCCATCGTGCTGGGCGCAAGCCACCAAGTGCTCCAACCCGGCGAGAGCGTGGGCCGGATGAAGGTCAAAGTGCGCGTGCGCCCCCGGGGTGCACAAGGCAGCCTCGGCGACGAGGTCACACTCGTTGCCATGGTCAGTTCGTGGGTTGCCACGTTGCTGCAGCGGGGACTGGACATACCGGTAGAGCGGGATCCCGCCACGGGAGCACTCACCAAGGTCGCCTCGGCGCAGCTGACTCAAGAGTTGAGCGACCGTAGAGGGGAAGCGGACGCGATCCGGTCCTAGTCCGCACTCGATCCGGATGTGCAAGCAGTGATCGACTTGCCCCGTGATGTGCGCAAGGCGATCAAGGACAGGGCTAAACGCGGCTCTCTTGAACCGACCGAGGGAGCCATTCCCCCTCCACAACAGCCCGCCCCAGCCTCAGCAGCGGGTCCGCGCCCCGAGCCCGTGGAGGGCGTCCCGTGGCACACCGCCGTTGCGGTGGCGGCCTACCTTGAGACTCACCCGGCCTGGTCTACAGCGGAGGCTGATGCGGCCGGTCAGATTCATGGCCTCATTCCCGGTACGTGGGCGACCGTCCGTTCTGCGTGGGAGGCGCGCATCGCGTCTGAGCCGGGTTTGACGGAGCCTTGGGCGTGGGATGTGGCGCAGGCGCGTGGAGCGCGGAACTGACCCATGGACGTGGTGAGCCGAGGCTCGTGGACGTCGGTGGATGCGTGGGTCTTGACGAGCATCCCAGGCCCCGACGCGAGCGCGAGTCTGACGGGCATGATCGCCCTCATGGACGCCGTCAACTACGCCATCCCCACGAGAGATGAGTTGGCGTCGGCGTTGGGTGCTCTGGTGGGGGCCGGGTTGGTGGAACCGCAACCTCAAGGCTTCCGCGTCACCACTGCAGGCGCTGCTATACGCGAACTCTGGGATGGGGCACCGGGCGGTGGGGACGAAGCAATGGTGGCCGCTCTCGCCGCGCACCAGCGCCCGCAGCGCGAGTGGCCACTCACCCAGGAGCAAGTGGCGCAGGCCTACCAGGCCTACACAGACCGACTTCGTTAGACCCCGAAGGCCTGCTTGACCAGCGCCGTGATCGCCTTCTCCTCGGCAAGACCAATACCGGTCACCGCGTAGGAGGTCGGCCAGAACGTACCTTCGTCCAGTGCGGCCGCCTCTTCAAACCCCAAGGTGCAGTACCGGCTCTTGAACTTGGCGGCGGGCTTGAAGAACACCGCTACTTTGCCGCCCTTGGTGTACGCGGGCATTCCGTACCACGTGCGGACACCTGCACCCGGTGCCGCCGCGAGGACTAGGTCGTGGACCTTCTGCGCGAGTGCGCGGTCGGCAGGCGGCATGGCGGCAATGGCCTCGTCCACCGCCGCAGCCTCGGCTGCCGTGGCATCGGCTAGCTTGGCGCGTTTGGCCTCGGCAACGGCTGCCTTCATCGCGGCTTTCTCTTCTGCACTGAACGCAGTGTCTGACTTGGGGTTCGCCATGGCTTCAGGCTAGGACCGGCCCCGCAGAGGAGCAAGAGCAATCCTGGCGAGCTCTGGGGGCCTGAGGTAATCTGCCATTGACAGAAGAACTGTCACCTGCACTTCCAGGCGGATGCCGCCTGAACCATTGCGGAGAGGCCCGAGCGACTCGGTACATGTCCGGATGAGGTGTGGCGCACCAGAGCGCCGACTTCCCCCCGCTGGTGTGATGCACCGGCTGACGAAAGGACATGGCATGACAACCAAAGACGAGAAGAACCTCGAACACGTCCTCAGCAAGATTTCAGAATTGAGCGAACCTGAGCGCTCGCTAGTTCAGCGCATCCATGAGGTGATCATGACGACCGCGCCCCAACTCAAGCCACGGATCTGGTACGGGATGCCTGCGTATGCGCTTTCGGCAGGCGCGCCCGCGTTGGTGACCTTGCGCAAGGACGAGCGGGTGAACCTCGCGCTCACTGAGAAGGTCGAGTTTGCGCCGGCAGGCGGCGCGGAAGGCACACTCATGCCTGCTGCCTGGTACATCGAGACCATCGACGAAAAGACCGAGAAGCGCATCGCGGAGATTGTGAAGCTCGCTGTCCGCTGACGTACTGTCCGCGCAGGCGAGTGGAGCGCTAGTCCGCCTGCCGTGCCCTAAACGCGGCTTGGGCAGCACGGTTGGTACACGTCACGGTGCAGTATTTGCGGGAGCGGTTGCGAGAGAGGTCAAAGACCACTCCGTCGCAGTCTTCCATTTCGCAGTGACTGAAGCGTTTCATCTCGTCTGCGCGGATCACGTCGATCATCGCCATGGCCGATTCCACCATGATGCGTTCCGCAAGCGGACGGTCTTGCGTAGTGGCATGGATGTGCCAGTCAGTGTCGCCGTGCCGCGCCAACTGCGGCAGGGCGGCATGGGTCGCGAGGATGTCATTGACCAGAGGTACTGCCTCATCCCGCGTCGACATGAACAGCGTGCGCAAGGGAGTGCGGATGGCGCGCACGTGGTCGAGGTCCGATGCCGTGGGCCGGGCGCCCGTGTATCCAAAGCGGTCGTAGAACGCGATCAGTTCCTCGAGCGTGGTGAGGGTGTCAGGGTCTAGTTCCGAGTTGGACAGGAAGACGCCAGACTCGAGCGCTTCCGCTGTGTCATGTGCAAAGACCATTTTGACACATTATCACTTTTCCGTTAGTGTCATGAGTCATGGCCGCTATGACTCATGACACTGCTCATCCTCGTCTGGGCTCTGGCCTTGCCTTTGCGGCCCTTGCCGCAGTGGCCTTTGGCATGTCAGGCAGCTTGGCTAAAGGGCTACTGGAAAACGGTTGGACGGCCGGTTCCGCTGTCCTTGCGCGCGTCACCATTGCCGCCCTAGTCCTTGCCATCCCCGGTGCCTATGCACTGCGCGGCCGGTGGCACCTGCTGCGCCAAAGCATCGGCGCTGTATTGATGTACGGCCTGTTTGCCGTGGCCGGCGCGCAATTGTTCTACTTCTTGGCGGTGGGCTCGCTCGATGTGGGCGTGGCTCTGCTCATCGAGTACTTGGCTCCCGTTGCGGTGGTGTTATGGCTGTGGGTGCGCAAAGGGCAGCGCCCCAACCGTGTCACCGCGCTGGGCGCCGTGATCGCCGCCGTGGGACTGATCCTGTTGCTCAATGTGGTGGGGGGCGGCTCCATCAGCCTCAGCGGCGTGGGCTGGGCCCTGCTCGCCATGGTGGGCGCCACTGTGTACTTCATCATCTCCGGGGACGCGTCCAACCCGCTACCTCCCATCAGTCTTGCGGCTGGCGGTCTGGTCATTGCAGCCGTGGTGCTCACGCTCGCGGCCGCAGTGGGGATCTTGCCGATGTCGGTGGGGACCGGCTCGGTGGAGTTTGTCTCCTTCTCCATGCCGGTGTGGGCGGCCGTGGTGGCGCTGGGAGTAGTGACGGCCGCCATCGCTTACGTGGCGGGCATCGCTGCCACCCGACGCTTGGGCGCGCGCCTGGGTTCGTTCGTAGCCCTATCAGAGGTCATCGCCGCCGCGTTCCTTGCGTGGATGCTCTTGGGTCAAGCGCCCTTGCCCATCCAGATTGCTGGAGCGGTGCTCGTGCTCGTGGGCGTAGTCGTGGTCAAACTGGGCGAGCCCAAAGAGGCGCTGGGCCCCGTGCCGCTCGCTGAGGAAGACTTGGTGGACATCCCCGATGCTCCGCCTGCACACCTCGCCGCGCCCGATCCCGCGCCCGCTACGGCTGTAGCACCACTTTGAGCAATTCCCGATTCTTGAATCGTCGGTAAGCCTCTGGAGCCTCCGCCAGGGGCATGTGGGCCTCGATAATGCGCTCGGGGTGCAACTTCCCCTCGCGGATCAGGTCCAGCAATAGCGGAATGTAGGCGTGCACATGCGTCTGACCGCCGGTGACAGTCAGTCCCTTGCCAAAGATCAGTCCAACGGGGAACTTGTCGGCCACTCCTGCGTAGACACCGGGGATGGAGACGCGTCCACCTTTGCGCACCGCCTTGAGGAGCACCCGCAGAGCGGAGGGCCGGTCCGTGTGCAGGCGCAACATGTACTTGAGCCGGTCGTATTTGCCCAGTAGACCACCCCCGTGCGCCTCAAGGCCCACGGCGTCGATCACCGCATCGGGGCCCCTGCCGGTGGTGAGTGTGTCAAGCTCGCGCGCCACCTTGGTGCGTTTGTAATTGAGCGGCACCACTCCTAGAAGTTCGGCAGCCTTGTCCAGCCGGTCCTGCAGGGAATCGATCACAATCACCTTGGCCGCGCCCTGCAGCAACGCGCTCTCCGCAGCAAATTGGCCCACCGGTCCCGCTCCCGAGACCGCCACGACGTCGCCCTCCTGGATGTGGCAGTTCTCAGCTGCCATCCAGCCTGTGGGCAAGATGTCGGTGAGGAAAAGCGCTGCGTCGTCACTGACATCGTCTGGAATCGCAAAGAGGCCCACGTCGGCATGGGGGACGCGCACGTACTCCGCCTGGCCACCTGGGTAGCCGCCAAACAGATGTGTGTATCCAAACAGGCCGGCAGGGGAGTGCCCGTACACTCGCTCCACCACCTTGGCCGCAGGATTGGTGCGGTCGCATAGCGAGTACTCGTGGCGCTGGCAGAAAAAGCAATCGCCGCACGCGATGACAAAGGGCACTACCACGCGGTCTCCCACCTTCACATGGGTCACATCCGCGCCTACTTCTGTCACGACGCCCATGAACTCATGTCCCAGGATGTCGCCCTTCTTCATCCCCACGAGGGCGCGGTTATACAGGTGGAGGTCGGAGCCGCAAATGGCAGTTGAGGTCACTTTGACGATGGCGTCAGTAGTGGATTCGATCCGCGGCCGCTCGACGTCGGAAACTTCAACCGAGAACTTGCCTTGATACGTCACGGCTCTCATGCGGCTCTCCTCAAGATGACTTCCGATGCTTTCTCCCCGGAGACCACGGCACCCTCCATGGTCGCGAGGTACTTCTGGCGTGTGTAGTCCCCTGCAAGCGCTAGCCCCGCAATGGGAGTGCGCTGCTTGGGCCGCAAGCGTCGGCGACCCACCTCGAGAGAGTAGAAATCGTCTGGGATCTCAATGACGCGGGCGCGCTTGATGTGTCCCTCTAGATCAATTCCCACACGCCTGGCTTCCGTCACGATGTAAGGAGCCAGTTGGTCTGCGCTCTTACCCAAGTGCGAAGCTGGATTGGCGAGGATGACACTGATGCGACCCTCGCAGTGAGAGAACGTCGTGCGGGACTGCTCTGAGAACGAGGCCATCACCGTGCCCGGCGCAAAGGTGGCGTGGTCGGAGCCCATGCATGGCGCGTCGAGTTCTGCTTGGAAGCACACAGACGGTGTGGAAGGCAGGCGCAACATCTTCTTGAACCAGCGGTGGTCACCCAGACTTGCTTTGATGATCGCTTGAGCACCCCCGAGCGAAGCGGCAAGGACCACATGCTCAGCCGCGATCTGGCCGGACGCGGTCCGCACGCCAGTGACGGCATCGTCCTCCACTACGAGTCCGTGCACCTCAGTCGAGGTATGGATTTCGCCACCGCGCTCAAGGACGTAGTCGAGGAGGGGGCGACACAGCACGTCCGTCATGCCGCCGGAGAAAGCGCCAACGCGGGTCTTCAATACCGAATTCCAGTAAGGAACCATCAGGCCCATGAAGTTGTAGGTGGAGTAGGTGCTCGGCGGCACAAAGAAAAGGCCCTCCGACAGTGGCGTGAGAATCCGCTCCACGGTGGTGGGTGTGACACCGTACTTGCGCGCGTAGTGGGCGAGCGGTTGCCGGTCTAGGTAACCGGGGCGCCATAAGTAGTCACGGACGCCAGCCGCCAACATCTGGGCGAGCGCAAGCTTCTGACCCCAACTCAGGTAGTCGTTGTTACCAGCCACACTGCAGATGGACCGCACGGGGCGATGAATAAGGGAGGTCGAGTACACAGCACGCGGCCCCCCGTCAGGCATCCGCATCTCGATCTCATCGCTCCACGTGACAACGTCATTGAGGCGCGCGCCCACGTGGCGCAGCACGCGGGGGAGGTGGACATAGAAGCCCAGATATCGGTGGAGCCCTGACTCCACCTCCATGCCATCGTCAGTCCAACTGGACGTGCGCCCGCCCACGACGGCGGAGCGCTCCACGATGATGACGTGGTGGCCAGCATCGGCGAGTCGCACCGCCGCCGTCAGCCCGGCTAGCCCGGAACCGACGACGACGGTGCGAGAGGCCCCAGAGGCGCCCATCGGCTTACTCGTTCGGGTCGTCCTCGACCAGGCCGTCTTCAATCTCGCCGCGCCAACCGCCTTCCTCCACACCACGCTTCTCGATGTAGGCCTTGAAAAGGCGCAAGTCGACGGCGGCCAGAGTGTCATCCACTTGGAGCACTTCGCCCACCTTCTCCATCGCGCCCTCGGGTTCCCACTTGAGAGTCAGCGTCACGCGGGTCTTGGTGTCGCTGACAGGCTCAAACTCCACGCGCCCGCCCTGCTTGAGCTCGCCGATGCTGAACCACTCAATGTGGCTGTCAGGCTCTTGGTCGGTGATCTTTGCGTCAAACTCGCGCTTCACTCCGTCCAGACGGAACACCCAATGGGTCAGAGTGTCGTCCAACTGCTCCACGCTCTTGACGCCTTGCATGAACTCCGGAAAGGTCTCGAACTGCGTCCACTGGTTGTAGGCGGTCCGGATGGGAACGTCCACTTCGACGGTGCTTGTTGCTTCAGTCATGGTGACCTCCAATTCGTGGCAGTTGCTCGCGGAGCCGGGGGTGGTGGCCCGTTTGCGCGTGCCCGTTTTGCGGGGTTATGGGGCGGTTTATACCTATTGCCCCCTTGCACCCAGACAACGGACAAAGTGGGGTCAAGCACTCGCCAAAGTCCCAGAATGTGACTAATGTCACACCTAGCACGCGTGTCTCCGGAACCCGCGTCGAGGGGAAACCACCATGAAGACCCAAGCTTTCCAAGCAGGGCGTAGGGCCGCCACCATCGGGGCTACATCAATACTTGTCGCCGCCGCCACCACGTTGCTCGCCGCTCCTGCGCAGGCAGACTCAGACGACATCGATGTCACCAAGTCTGCGAATGTTGCCATTGCAGCGCCTGGCGACACGGTGTCGTACACGGTGGTCATCGACCATGTGGGCGGGCTGCTCTCGTCAGACCGCAACGTCACCCTGAGCGACTCGCTGCCGCCCTACACCTCGTACGTGCCTGGCACGTCGACCGCGACATTGTTCGATGCGTGGGGCCACGTGGCCGCAGACGGCTTCAATTTCAGTAGTTTTTCCAATGGCCTGGGTTGGGCTGGTCCTTGGGTTGAGACCAATGACGACGGCACGGCGGCCGGCGGCGGCATCCGCGTCCAGTCGACCGTGCTACGTCTGCGTGATGGCTATGGCCTGGGACAACCGAGCATTGCGCGCGAAGTGGCCTTGCCCGGCACCGCTGTGAACGTAGACATTGCCTTTGGAGTGCTTCCGATCTCAGTGGAGGCGGATGACTCATTTGGTGTTGAGCTCTCGTATGACGGTGGAGCTACCTGGAACCTCATCGAGTCTTGGGATGGCACTAACGTGCCGCTTACTGTCGCGCTCAACGTTCCTGGCGTAGAGGCCTCTTCCTTGATGATCCGCTTTGTGGTCCTCTCTGGCACGGACGTCACCGACCCAATTTGCTTCCCCTACATCGGTTGTGTCGGCTCCGTTGCTGAGAGTTTCTCTATCTCCGCTCTCGCGATTTCCGTGGACACTCGCCAGACCTGGACGGATATCGGGGACCCTACGTCGGGTGGACTTGCCGAAGGTCCTTGGGACCTGGGATTCCGCGACTCCCTCACTATTACCTACGACGCCGTGATCGACTCCGTGATCCCCGACGCGACCACCGAACTCACGAACACGGCGATTGTCACGTCCGACGATGACCCTACGGGCGAGATCGCAGAGGCGGCCATCGCTCTGACACGTACGCCGGACCTTGACATTGACATTGCTCACCCCGGCTCTTCCACCGTCGGTGCCACCTTGGACCTCACCGCGACGGTGACGCACTCAGCCACAAGTGACGGCGCGCCCGTATGCGATTTTGAGTTGCACATCGACGGCGCTGCACCCACTGCGTTCACGTACGCGAGTGGTGACACCAACAGCGACGGTTGCGTGGACTACGACGAAACGTGGATCCTCACCAAGACGCTTACTGGTGCCACCGGAACCTCTGGGCTCCAGGTCATCGCGTTGCGAGGCACCGGCATCGAACCCGATACCGACGCCTATGAGCGGGTTGGCTCCGTCACGTTCACTGTGGTGCTCGCCGAGTCCGGACCGGAAGACAAGTCCGGCCTGCTCGTGAGCGCGTTGGGTCTTGCTCTACTTGGCGCCGGACTGGTGGTCTCCACGCGCAGGCGCCCTGAGTGACCTCCCTACACTGAACCCATGCGATGGGTTCTAAGTGTTGTGGTGGGCGCGCTCACCGCCACCCTTCTCGTGGCATGTTCGGCCCCGCGCGAACCGGGAACTCTTGAGGTCCCCGCGCAGTACCCGAGTATTCAGGCTGCCGTGGACAAGGCAGTGCCTGGCGACCTGATATTGGTATCGCCCGGCACATACCACGAGGCGGTGGAGATCGACGTCGCGGACATCACTGTGCGCGGACTTGATCGCAACGAGGTAGTCCTGGACGGTGAGCACCAACTGCGCAGCGGCATCGTGGTGCGCTCGGATGGCGTCTCCGTGGAGAACCTCACCGTGCACTCTTACCGCCTTAACGGCGTCATCTTCACGGGATCCGGCGAACTCGGGCACTTTGAGGATGATTACCGAGACTTGCCCGAGCTCGACGCCGATGGCACGGTTCCCCACCTGGAGCGCTTCCGCATCGCGTACGTCACCAGTTACAACAACGGCTTGTACGGCCTGTACGCGTTCCAGAGCCGCAACGGGGTCATAGAGCACTCCTACGCCTCCGGCCACCCTGATAGCGGCTTGTACGTGGGACAGTGCTCGCCGTGCAACACCGTGGTGGACGGCATTGTGATGGAGAACAACGCCATCGGCTACGAGGGCACCAATGCCTCCGGCGACGTGTACATCGTGCGCTCAGTTTTCCGTGGAAACCGTCTAGGCATGACGCCCAACTCGCAGACGCAAGAACTGTTGTCCCCTCAACGCGACAACTACATCGTGGGCAATCTCGTGGTTGACAACGACAACCCACAGTCTCCGCCTATCCCGCGCGGTTTCTTTGGCGGCGGCATCGCCGTAGGTGGCGGCATCGCCAACTATGTGGCGCGCAACCGTGTGGAAGGACACGATGCGTTCGGCATCGGCGTGCTCACGTTGAACCCTTTTGACCCCGAGTCCAACGTGATCGAAGGCAACGTGGTGACGGGTAATCGTGTTGACCTCGCTTACCAGCCATCCATGAGCGTGACCACCACCTTGGCCAACTGCTTTGCTGACAATGACTTTGGTACGTCCATCCCTGACGGCATTGAAGGAACGATGCCGTGCCCCGGCAGTGACGTGGCAATCGACTTGGGAGAACTGCTCTTCCCGCGAGCCCCCGCCGGCGTCGACTACCGCGACATGCCAGCGCCAGGGCCTCAGCCGAATATGCCTGGCGACCTGACCGTGCGCACTGGACCTCTGCCCACCAAGCCCACATTCCCCAACCTGGGGTTGATTGGCGTGCCGAGTGCGTAAGGCCCAAGGGGTACTGGCCGCGGCATCGGCGTTGGTCATCGCGGTCACTGCAAGCGCTTGTGGCGGTGAGCAACTCCCGCGCCCTATCACCGACGATGAGGCCGACCGTCTGTCTGAAGTCTTCTTCAACAACTACGACAACGGCGGGTCTGGCTTTGTCCTGAACGTCATGCTCCCGGACGGTTCCACCGTGACCATGGAGGGTCAAGTGGATTTTGCGGGTGGCGCTGGCCTTGCCTCTGTGGTGGCCACGGGCGTGGATTCCTCCGTCACGGAGTTTGGCTGGGGCGAAGACGTGGTGGTGGAGCGGATCCCGCAGCTGACCGAGATGAGCGTCAACCTGCCGATCGGCCAAGTGGATTACGTCAGCCGCGCCCCGGACGTGGAGAATTCCACGCTGGATTCGCTGGCGGCTGTGGTGGCGGCGCTGGGTGCCCAGGTCCGCGAGAACCCGCTCCTGCTTCAGCAGAACGGCGTCCAACTGGTGCGGCGGGACACGCTGGGCGAGACCGACGTGGAGATATTCCAGTACGGAGATCGCACTCGCCTGTGGGTAGAAGCAGGCACCGCCACCCTGGTGCGGTTTGAAGGGAACAACCAACAAGGAACGCGTCCCATCGTGGTCGACCTCGTGGACTCGGGACCCCGCACCATCGCGTTGCCAGAAGGTGCCGTCGTGGTGGATTCGAGCGAAGTTCAGGAGCTTTACCAACTCTTGCGGTGAGAAAGTCTCACCCCAGGTAGAATGATCCGGCTCCATTCGGAGCATCACCCCTCACGGAAGAGTCCTTATATGCCCGTGCGCTCAGACCTGCGCAACGTCGCAATCGTCGCCCACGTTGACCATGGCAAGACCACTCTCGTTGACGCCATGCTGTGGCAAGGCGGCGCGTTCAGCGAACACGCCAACCCCGACGAACGGGCCATGGACTCCGGTGACCTTGAACGGGAAAAGGGAATCACCATCCTGGCCAAGAACACCGCCATCCGTTACACGGGTGCCGCGGCCATCCCCGGCGGTGTGACCATCAATGTGATCGACACCCCCGGCCACGCCGACTTTGGTGGCGAGGTGGAGCGCGGTCTGTCCATGGTTGACGGTGTCGTGCTCTTGGTCGATGCCTCGGAGGGCCCGCTACCGCAGACGCGCTTTGTGCTCCGCAAGGCGCTCGCTGCGCACCTTCCGGTGATCATCGTGGTCAACAAGGTGGATCGCTCTGACTCACGCATCACTGAGGTGGTGGAAGAGACCCACGACCTTCTCCTTGGCCTTGCCTCTGACTTGCACGACGAAGTCCCCGACCTCGACGTGGACGCGTTGCTTGAAGTGCCGGTGGTGTACGCATCGGCAAAGGCAGGCATTGCCTCCCTCACCCAGCCTGCCGACGGCACGTTGCCCGACGGCGACAACCTGGAACCACTGTTCCACACCATCATGGAGCGCATCCCGGCGCCCGAATACGATGAGACCTTTCCGCTGCAGGCACACGTCACCAACCTCGACGCCTCGCCGTTTCTTGGACGTCTGGCGTTGTTGCGCGTGTACAACGGCACCATCCGCAAGGGCCAGCAAGTCGCCTGGGCCCGCGCCGACGGCAGCATCAAGCAGGTCAAGATCACCGAGTTGCTGGAAACCAAGGGTCTCGACCGCGTCCCCACCGAGGAGGCTGGACCCGGAGACATCGTGGCCGTTGCGGGTATTGAAGAGATCACCATTGGTGAGACGCTCACCGACATTGACGATCCCCGTCCTCTGCCGCTTATCACGGTGGACGACCCTGCCATCTCGGTGACGATCGGTATCAACACGTCGCCACTCGCGGGCCGCGTCAAGGGCGCCAAGGTCACTGCGCGCCAGGTCAAGGACCGCCTTGATCGTGAACTGATCGGTAACGTCTCCATCCGCGTGCTTCCCACTGAACGCCCCGACGCGTGGGAGGTTCAAGGTCGTGGCGAACTGGCGTTGGCCATCCTCGTGGAGCAGATGCGCCGCGAAGGATTTGAACTCACTGTGGGCAAGCCGCAGGTGGTGACCAGGGTGGTGGACGGCAAAGTCCATGAACCCATGGAGCACATGACCATCGACGTGCCCGAGGAGCACTTGGGGGCAGTGACACAGCTGCTTGCCGCTCGCCGTGGCCGCATGGAGACCATGTCCAACCACGGTACTGGTTGGGTGCGCATGGAGTTCATCGTTCCCGCGCGTGGCCTCATCGGTTTCCGCTCCACCTTCCTGACTGAGACCCGTGGCACCGGAATCGCCTCGTCCATCAGCCACGGATACGAGCCATGGGCGGGCAACATCGACTACCGCCAGTCCGGCTCTTTGGTTGCCGACCGCGCGGGTGTGGTCACGCCTAACGCACTCATGGACCTTGCCGCTCGCGGCACCTTCTTTGTGGGCCCCACCGAGGATGTCTACGAGGGCATGGTCATTGGCGAGAACAACCGCGCCGAGGACATGGACGTCAACATCACCAAGGAGAAGAAGCTCAACAACATTCGTTCGTCCACGGGCGACGAGCTTGAGCGACTGACCCCTCCGCGCCGCCTTACCTTGGAGGAATCGCTCGAGTTCGCCGGTGACGACGAATGCGTTGAGGTCACTCCCGAGAAGGTGCGCATCCGCAAGGTGATTCTGGACCAGACTGAGCGCGCACGCGCGGCTTCGCGTGCCAAGAAGCAAGGCTGAGTGCCCGAGACTCGGGCCGCGAGGTCGCAGGTTTCTCTCCGTCGCTCGCCTATCCTTGACCACATGCTCAAGCGGGTGGTCCAGTTGGTGGCGCTCACCCTCGTCGGCGTGGGGGTGGCCACCGTAGGTGTGGGCGCTCACCGTGCTTACGGATATGTGGGATTGGCCCTCGCGCTGATCCTCGTGGCTGCCGCCGGCGTCTTTGCGCGCGCCTGGGCACGCTGGTTGGGATTCGCGGTCTTTGCGACAGCGTGGACGGCGATGACCACGGTCTACGCTCAGCGCGGTCCCGGGGACTCCATCCTCATTGCAAACGACGTCCACGGTTACGCATGGATATTCGGCGGCGCCATCGTGATGGTGGTGGTTGCCATGATTCCGGTGACGCTGCTTGAGGGGCGCGATGTCCAAGCGTAGAAGAGACCTCATCCTTGAGGCTCAGCGCGAACTCGCGCGCAGGCGCCGCTTTGTAGCGCACCGTACCCTGCGCAAGCGAGCCGAGACCCGCATCGTGGGCGGCGTGGTGAAGACGCCTCGAGTCTTGCCGATGCCCCCCATCCCAGCCATCAAGGCTCCCCATCACGCACCTTTGATCGAGACGCCAGAGGCGGTCATCGAAGAGTTCCTCACGGACGATGCGGTGGCGGACACGGTGGCTTTGGACTTGCGCACCAAGCCCGCGCCCAAGAAGAAGGCGAGGCCGGAGCCGGAACCGGAACCGGAGCCTGAGCCCCAGACGGCACTGGTTCCCAAGGTCGAGCCCGCCACCAAGCCGCTGCCTATCCCCAAGCCCAAGCCAGCCCCGGCATCGGCGCCCAACAAACGCAAACTCGCCGTGGGCATCGGTGTTGCGGTGCTGGTGGGCGCGTACGTGGGTGCGCAGGCATGGGCCGGAAGTGCGGCACCACAAGGCGCTGAGGTGCTGGGCGTGGACCTCTCTGGCAAGCCGGCACAGCAAGTGCGCGATGAGCTCTTGGCTCTGGCAAAGGACGTCAATGAGACGCCCATCGCGATCACAGTGGACGCCAACACCACTGAGTTCTTGCCTAGCGCGGCCGGCCTGGAAATGAACGGCACCGCCACCGCCAACAGGATCGTGGGGTTCTCTTTGGATCCGCGCCGCCTCATCACGCGATTGAGCGGCGGCGCAGTGGTGGAGCCCGTGGTGGCCCGCAACGCCCAGTCCGTGACCAGTGCGGTGGACGACGCGGCGGAAGTGGGGCTCAACCAGGAGGCCATTGAGGCCACGGTGGAGATGACCGGGCCGTCGGTGCAGATCACCGCGGGTCAGCCGCGCATCGCGGTGGATGTTCAGGCCACAGCCACCGAGATCGTGGAGCGCTGGCCGCATACCAGCACGTTTGCGGCGGTCGCCAGCGTCGAGTCGCCCGAACTCACCACCGAAGAGGCCGTGCGCTTCCAGAAGGCCATGAACGAGTGGGTCTTTGCCAAGGACGTCACGCTCACTTCGCCCAACGGCAATGTGCTGTTCACGCCCGAGGAGTTCGCCAAGTACACCAGCTTTGAAGTGCAGGACGGGCACATCTCCCTCACCGTGAACGGCCAGCGCCTGGCGCGGGATTTGCGTTCCAACTTCCCGTACTTGGAGAACGAAGCGCGTAACGCCTTCATGGGCTTCGACGACTCCCACATGTTGGTCGTTGACCCTGGACAGCCCAAGCGCGTCATCGACGAGCAGGCAATGGAGAAGGCGGCAATTGCGGCGGCATCGGGCCTCAACCACAGCGGCCCCATCGTGTACATCGAGACCCCTCCGGACATCACCGCCGAATCAATCTCCGTGGGCGACTTCACGCACCGCATCTCTACCTTCACCACTCCATTCACTCCGCGTGAGTCACGACGAGAACGCAACATTGCCAACGCCGCGAATCGCATGAGCGGTTACATCATCCAACCTGGTGAAGTCTTCAGTTTGGCGGCTGCCATAGGTCCGGTGGACTCGGCCCACGGCTACGTCTCGGCTGGCGCGATCATCGGCAATGTCCACTCCGATGCCATGGGTGGCGGCTTGTCCCAAATGGCCACCACGGCGTACAACGCCGGGTACTTTGCTGGCTTGGAGGACGTGCAGCACAAGCCGCACTCCGAGTGGTTTGCGCGTTACCCGGCGGGCCGTGAGGCCACCCTGTTCTTGCCAGGCCTGGACATGAAGTTCCGCAATGACACTCCGTATGCGATCTTGGTGAACGCCTACGTGGAGAACGCGTCGGTGACAGTGGACCTATGGTCCACTCCGTACTACACAGTGGAGACGGTCAGCTCTGGCAAGTACAACATCCGCAGCGGTGGCACCGTCTACTCGAGTGAGCCCGGCTGCACGCGCCAGGGATCCAGCCAAGGCTTCACCATCACGAACACCCGTTACGTCTACTTGGACGGCAATTTGGTCAAGGAAGAACCCTTCACCTGGACCTACCGCGCAGTCCCAGCGATCGTGTGCCAACCTGCTGAATAAGCACACCATTGCGTTGAGCCGCCACATGGCGTGGCTATGATGGTGGCGACCCAAGACCCGCCCTTTTAAGGAGCATCCGTGACGTACGTCATCGCCCTGCCCTGTGTAGATGTCAAGGACAAGGCATGCATCGACGAGTGTCCCGTTGACTGCATCTACGAGGGCGAGCGCATGCTCTACATCCACCCCGACGAGTGCGTGGACTGTGGCGCGTGTGAGCCTGTCTGCCCCGTCGAGGCCATCTACTACGAGGACGATGTCCCGGACAAGTGGTCCGACTACTACGCGGCCAACGTGGAGTTCTTCTCAGAGATTGGCTCGCCGGGCGGCGCAGCCAAGATGGGCCTGATCGCACACGATCACGACCTCATCAAGTCGCTGCCGCTCCAAGTTCAGGAATAACGCCCTCCGGGCTTGCGCCTATGGGCCTCTTTGCCGCATCCCTTCCGGATTTCCCGTGGGACTCTCTGACACCATTCAAGGCGACGGCTGCGGCACACCCTGACGGCATCGTTGATCTGTCTGTAGGGACCCCTGTCGACTCCACGCCCCGGGTAGTGCAGGAGGCACTGGTCAATGCGGCCAATGCGCCTGGCTATCCCACTACCCACGGCACGCTTGAGCTGCGTGAGGCGGTGGTGGAGTGGTTTGACCGACGCCGTGGCGTGCCTGGTCTTGATCCGCACGCAGTACTTCCCACGGTGGGGTCCAAGGAGTTTGTGGCGTTGCTTCCTTCGCTCTTGGGGATGGCGGAGGGTGACGTGGTGGTTCACCCGCGCATCGCTTACCCCACCTACGACGTGGGTGCCCGCCTTGCAGGCGCTACGCCGTTGCCAGCCGACGCCGTGGCGGACTGGGCAGGGAATCCGGCGGTCAAGCTCGTCTGGGTCAACTCGCCCTCAAACCCCACGGGAGCCGTGGCAAGCACTGAGTACTTGACCCAAGTGGTTGAAGCGGCCCGGAACATCGGCGCTCTCGTTGCCTCTGATGAGTGCTACGCGGAACTCGCGTGGGATGAGCCGTATGCGAGCCAAGGGGTCCCCTCGGTCCTGGATCCGGCAGTGCGTGGCACCTCCACGGATGGAGTACTCGCTCTGTACTCCCTGTCCAAGCAGTCCAACCTTGCTGGCTACCGCGCGGCATTCGCGGCAGGAGACGCACACGTCATCGCCACGTTGCTGGAGGCGCGCAAGCACATCGGAATGATCACGCCGGCTCCGGTGCAGGCGGCCATGGTGGCCGCGTTGCGTGATGAGGAGCACGTGGCCGCCCAAAAAGCGGTCTACGCGCAACGCCGCGCCGTGCTGCGCGAGGCACTCCTCGACGCGGGATTCACCATCGATGATTCGCAAGCCGGTTTGTACTTGTGGGCCTCGCGAGGTGAGGATTGCTGGACCACCATCGAGTGGCTGGCGCAGCGAGGAATACTCGCAGCGCCCGGGAGTTTCTATGGTGATGCGGCGGTGCGAAATGTTCGCATAGCGCTCACTGCAACGGACGAGAGGGTCCAGTCGGCGGCTCGCAGGCTCGTCAACGGTAGGTAAACTGAGGGAAAAGCCGGGTCAACCCGGTGCTGGCAGGAGGACGCATGGCACAGGTCGTTGATGCGCGGCTGACTATAGACGGCATCACGCGTGAGCTCGCTATTGAGCGAGCCACCGTGGGCAACGATGGACTGTCAGTGTCCACCTTGTTGCGCGACACCGGCCTGGTGACCGTTGACCCAGGGTTCATGAACACCGCGTCGTGCGAGAGTGCCATCACGTACATCGACGGTGACGCTGGAATTTTGCGCTACCGCGGTTACCCCATTGAGCAGCTCGCGGAGAACTCCACTTTCCTTGAAGTGGCGTACCTGCTGATCTTTGGTGAACTTCCCACCGAGGACCAGTTGGTGGCCCTGTCCAACCGCGTGGCCCGCCACATGTCCGTGCACGACGGCATCAAGGCGTTCCTCGAGGCGTTCCCGCGCGACGCTCACCCTATGGCGGTATTGTCCGGCGCGGTGTCCGCGCTGTCCACGTTCTACCCCGACTCGGTGGGCCGTGACCCCGAGCAGATTGAGCTCGCATCCGTCTTGCTACTGGCCAAGACGGCCACAGTGATCGCGTACCTGCAGCGCCGTGCTCAGGGAGAAGATCTCATTGAGCCGCGCCGCAAAGGTGCCTACGTGGACGAGTTCATGCGACTGGCCTTTGCGCCGGCGAGCGGCGAACTGGACCTTGACCCGGTCATCAAGCACGCCCTCGACGTGTTGCTGATCCTCCATGGGGATCACGAGCAGAACTGCTCAACGTCCACTGTGCGCATCGTCGGATCTTCCCAGGCGAACATCTACGCGTCCGTTTCTGCTGGCATCGGCGCGCTGTCTGGTCCGCTTCACGGCGGCGCCAACGAGGCAGCCTTGCGCATGTTCGATGGCATCAAGGAGTCGGGCGACACCGTGGAGCAGTTCGTGGCCAAGGTCAAGGACAAGGCCGAAGGTGCGCGCCTCATGGGCTTTGGTCACCGCGTCTACAAGTCATACGATCCACGCGGTGCAGTGGTGAAGCGAGTGGCGGACGATGTGCTGGCCAAGTTGGGCGGCGACAACGAGACCTTTGCCATGGCACAGCGCTTGGAAGAGATCGCGCTGAGCGACGAATACTTCATTGAGCGCAAGCTCTACCCCAACGTGGACTTCTACACGGGCCTGCTGTACTCGGCCATGGGATTCCCCACCACCATGTTCACCCCGTTGTTTGCGCTGGGTCGCATGCCTGGCTGGGTGGCCCACTACCGCGAGATGCTCACCGACCCCCGCACCAAGATAGGCCGTCCGCGCCAGATCTACGTGGGCGAGGTGGAGCGTGACTACGTGCCGCTCGCGGACCGCCATTAGGGACTCCCCGTGACCGAGGCGCCCGCCGAGCCGGTCTTCTTGCGTCACCGCGACGCTACCCGTCAGGCCATCACCTACTTGGTCTTTGGTGACCTGCTGCTCGTCTTCACCGTGGTGGCTGCGGTCCTATTCGATGGCCCCGGTAAGGCCTTGGCAATCATTCCCGCGGTGGGCATGGTGCCTTTCATGTACGCGGGAATCCGCCTCCTCACCCTTAAGGTGCGGATCGACGAGCAAGGCGTGTGGGAACCCGACCCATTCCGCCTCACGTATGTCACGCCGTGGTCAGATCTCAAGCGCGCAGAGCGCGTCTCCACCGGCAAGCGAGTGGCCCTGGTGGGCGTGCGCATCGTGCATGCAAACGGCGAGACTCACAACGTGGAAGCGCTCATGATGCAAGCCGGTATCGCTTCCGCGGAGCCGATTGTGGAGGGCTGGATCAAGGCCATCAACGACGCCAAGGTCACCTACCGCTCGTAGCGGCCCGCCGGGCTCAGCGAGTGTTGAGCACCAGCACCACGCCCGGGTACGAGGCGAGGGGGTCGTCAGCGTCAATAGTCTCGGGCGCCGCCACCCTGCCAATCAAATTGTCCCAACCCTCGCCCGCGATGGTCGCGCGTTGCGCGCCCGTGGTGCTTGCGGTAGCGGCCGCCCATTCACGCAGCGACCTCAATGCGGCATCTGTGCCCTCAATGGAAGTGACGCCCAAGACAGTCTGGCCTTGGTTGACATCCAGCACCTCAACCACGTAGCGCCCCGCGCCAAAGTCCCACGAGATGCGTTCAGTGAGCCCTTGGGCCGTCCCGGCGTTCTCGGCAGAAATGCTGCAGTCGATCGCGGCGTTTCCGCCCGTCAACGCAGTAGCCCAAGCCAACGCTTCCTGCTCGTGGTCTGCGTACGCGTCCGGGAAACCTGACTTCTGCACCGCTTGCGCAGCTTCCGTCAGCGTCATGTCTTGCCAGCCGTCCACGCGAGCGAGAGCGAGATAGAACATGGACGCGGCATAGTGCGGGTCCTGGATCTGCTCTTCGGTTCCCCAGCCCTGTGACGGGCGCTGTTGGAAAAGACCCAGCGAGTCGCGGTCGCCGTAATCCAGGTTGCGTAGTGAGGACTCTTGGATGGCTGTAGCGATGGCGACTGTCACGCCTTGCACATCAAAGCCGTGCGACATGCCCACCGTGGCAATGATGGCCGCATTGTTTGCCTGCTCGGCCGTCTTGTTATCGGTGTAGGTGGGAAGGGCCGCAGTGCACCGCTCGGTGGACAAGCGGTAGCCCTGCTCGCGGAACAAGTCGGGCCCCCACACCACTGCAGCCCCGCCCGCCGCAAGCAACAAGAGCACGGCAAAGCAGCCGAATCCTCGCTTGCGACTGCGGGCCATCAGTTCGCGTGCAGCGCCGCGTTGAGCTCGATGCCCGAGCCCTCGCGCGCTACTGCCTCAATAGCGCCAGTGGTGGAGTTGCGTCGGAACAGGATTCCGTTCTTGCCTGCGAGGTCACGAGCCTTGACCACCATGGGCTTGCCCTCCTCATCGGGAGCGCCCACCACGAGCACCTTGGAGCCAGCGGTGAGGTAAAGGCCGGCCTCTACTACGCAGTCATCGCCAAGGGGAATGCCCAGACCCGAGTTGGCGCCCAACAAGGAGCGCTCGCCAATGCTGATCACCAGCTTGCCGCCTCCTGACAGCGTGCCCATGATCGAGGCTCCGCCGCCGATGTCCGAGCCAGCGCCCACCACCACGCCGGCCGAGATGCGTCCTTCGACCATGGAGGTGCCCAACGTCCCAGCGTTGTAGTTCACAAAGCCCTCGTGCATCACCGTGGTGCCTTCCGCCAGGTGAGCGCCCAGACGGACCCTGTCCGCATCGGCGATGCGCACGCCGTGGGGGATGACGTAGTCCACCATCCGCGGGAACTTATCCACGCCGTAGACCGTGACGGCCTTGCCAAAAGCACGCAAGCGCCCGCGCGTGGCCTCAAAGCCGTCCACTGCACATGGACCCTCCGACGTCCACACCACGTTGGGCAGGATGGCGAAGATTCCTTCAAGGTTCACACCGTGAGGTTGCACCAAGCGATGGCTCAGCAGGTGCAAGCGCAAGTAGACGTCAGGCACCGAGGCAGGGGGAGTGTCCAGATCGATCTTCACGAGCCGGACTTCAGTGCTCACCTGGCGAAGTTCGTCGGTGCGCGCGGCGGCCTCAAGGTGCTTAGGTGCTTGAGCCGAAGCCTTGGGCTCGCCGAGTGCAGGCTCGGGGAACCAGGTGTCCAGGACGTTGCCCTGAACATCCACACTGACAATGCCAAATCCGTGTGCTGCGCGAGTCATGGGTCAAGGGTACGGGTGAGCGCGGGCCGAGGATATCCTCCAAGGGAGGAGGAACGATGCCCGAGCAAGGTCATGCCACTGGCAACGACATGCCTTCCGGACTCATCCCCTCCCGCAACACCGAATGGGAGACTCCGTTTTCGCCGGTAGCGTCCGCCACGGCCGCGCTCGATTCCACGCGTGAGGCAGTCCTCTACAGCGCTCAGCGCCGCAAGGTGGCCATTGCCGTGAGCGTATTGGCCTTGGTGCTTGTGGGGCTAGCGGTAGGCATCTTGGTGATCGCCACCATCAAAGTGGGCGCCACGGACGAACGCCGGTATCTGATCATCTACTACGTGGGGTTGCTCTTCTGGGGCGGCTTCTGGGGCACCGGTACGTACATGGCCTGGAGATGGGCCAATCAGCCACTCCGAGGGGATGAGCCCCTGAGTTGACTAGTCTTGTGGCCATGGCCCTCGACCTGACCGCCCCGGTAGATCAACTGACGCGCGCGGTCATCGACATTCCGTCCGTCTCAGGTGATGAAGAGCCTATGGCCGATGCCGTGGAGACCGCGCTCGCGGCATACGGGCATCTTGACGTCACTCGTGTGGGCAACTCTGTGGTGGCCCGCACTGGCTTGGGCCGCGCCGAGCGCGTGATCCTGGCCGGACATCTCGACACCGTGCCCATCAAGGACAACGTCCCCTCCCGGTTGAGCGAGGACGGCACCGAGATCATTGGGCGCGGTGCGGTGGACATGAAGGCAGGCGTTGCCGTCATGCTGTCCCTGGCTGCCGAACTCGCAGAGCCCACTCGCGATGTCACCTACGTCTTCTACGACCAAGAGGAAGTGGAAGCCACGCGTAACGGACTGGGGCGGATTGCCCGCGAGCGTCCAGAACTGCTCCAAGGTGACTTTGCAATCTTGGGGGAGCCGACATCGGCCGTCATTGAAGGCGGATGCAATGGCACCATGCGTTTTGACATCACGTTGAGGGGAGTGGCAGCCCACAGTGCGCGCTCGTGGAAGGGCGTCAACGCCATTCACTTGGCGTCTCCCGTGCTCGCGCGCCTGGCTGCCTACGAAGCTTTCACCGTGGAAGTGGACGGACTCCACTACCGCGAAGGGCTCAATGCCGTGGGCATCCGCGGAGGCATTGCGGGCAACGTCATCCCCGACGAATGCACCGTGACCATCAACTTCCGCTTTGCGCCTTCAGTGGACCTGGAGCATGCCAAGAAGCGCGTCATGATCTTTGCCGAGGACACCTACGCCGGGACGGGCATCGTTCCTGAAGTGGTGTTTACAGATGAATCCCCGGGGGCCAGGCCCGGACTTGACGCGCCGCTAGCCCAAGACTTTGCTGCCGCCGTGGCTGTTACGGGTGTAGGCGCGCCTCGTGCCAAGTACGGTTGGACGGACGTCGCCCGCTTTGGTCAGCTCGGTATCCCTGCGGTCAACTACGGCCCAGGTGATCCGGAGCTCGCTCATGCCGACAACGAACGATGCCCCGTGGAGCAGATCCATGCCTGCCGTTCCGCGCTCGCGGCTTGGCTCACGCACTAGTCAACTCTGGAGGAAGCGCCGTGCGCGAATACCGCAAGGGCCCCGTGATCCTGCGAGGCCAGAACGTCCCCGCCCAGTCCACCTCCGGGCGACTGCTGAGCGACCAAGACCCACCTCACTGGCTGCACGAGGACCCGTGGCGCGTCCTGCGCATTCAGTCTGAATTCATTGAAGGCTTTGGCGCGCTTGCTGAGGTGGGCCCTGCGATCTCGGTCTTCGGCTCGGCGCGCACTTTGCCCACCTCCCAGGAATACCAAGACGGTGTGGATATCGGTCGGCTCCTGGTGGAGAAGGGCTTTGCCGTCATCACCGGCGGTGGCCCCGGGATCATGGAGGCCGCCAACAAGGGCGCTCACGATGCCGGAGGCCTCTCGGTGGGACTCGGCATCGAGTTGCCTTTTGAGCAAGGCATGAACGAGTACGTGAACCTCGGCATGAACTTCCGCTACTTCTTTGCCCGCAAGACCTGCTTTGTGAAATACAGCCAGGGTTTTGTGGTGCTGCCGGGCGGCTTTGGCACCTTTGACGAGCTGTTTGAGGCGCTCACCTTGGTGCAGACCCGCACCATCACGCGCTTCCCCATCGTGCTAGTGGGCCACGCCTACTGGGACGGATTGGTGGCATGGCTGCGAGAGCTGGTGGCAGTGGAAGGAAAGATCTCCGCCACGGACCTGGACTTGCTGTTCGTCACTGACTCCATTCACGAGGCGGTGGAACACGTGACCGCCGGCGCACCTGCGCCAGAGGAGACGGTGACTCACGACGCGGTGTGAGTCTCTGGGTCCCGATTTGGGACGGCCCAAAGGGGCGCGTAGAATGGGTGGCTGTACCGCGCGAACGCGTGGCCACGAGCAAGGAGTAACTCGCCATGGCTGCTATGAAGCCCCGCACCGGAGACGGCCCCATGGAGGTCGTGAAGGAGGGTCGCGGCTATGTGATGCGTATGCCGCTGGAAGGCGGCGGTCGCCTCGTGGTCGAGGTCAACGCTGACGAAGTGAAGCAATTGGGTGACGCCCTGCTGGGCGCGCTCGCCAACACCGCCCCGCGTTAAGTCTCATACCTGCGCCGCGCGACTCCTAGGTCTGCTAGGGCGCGCCAACCGGACTCCGAGTACTCAGGGTCTTCTAGACTCGCCATTCCCACCGCGTAATGGATTGCTTCTGCGCGCACTCGAAGTGCCCGCGGGTTTCCCGCACCGCCGGCGGACTCGTAGCCGTCGACGCACGCCGCAAAGCACTCGGATCCCAGCAGGTACCAGGCTTGACCCAAGTCGGTCGCAGGGTCCCCGGCCCCAGCGTCACCCCAATCGACGATGCCAGCGAGGCGCCCCTGCCGCGTGAGTATGTTGTTCCCGTGGAGGTCCAGGTGGCACCAGATTCCGCCTTGCCACGGGACTACAGCATCGGACGCCGCTGCCATGGCCGCATAGATGGCCTCGGCATCGGCTTGCCACCCGGAATGGGAATCGATGGCCGCCAACCTAGCCGTGAGCCTGTTCCGGCGTTGTGACAACGGCACTGACCTGTATTCATTGGTCGGCGCGCCGGTAGGTGCAGGGACGTGAATCTGCGCCAGAGCCACGCCCAGGTCAAACGCTCCGGCGGCGTTGAGCGGCTCACCTAAAGCTCGCTTGCCCTCAATCCACGGCACTACACCCCAGCGCCATGGGTACGTATCGCTCGGAGCTCCCACCGCGACGGGGATGGGGGCAGCAAACGTCCATTCGGCGCTCACGCGCGGCAGCCAGTCGAGCTCCGTGTCGGCCAGATGCGCCGCCGCCTCGCGGCGAGGCAGGCGCACTGCAAGTTCGTCGCCCAGTCGGAACATCTCGTTATCCCAACCCCGCCCGGCAAACGTCAGAGGGAGGGCGCGATAGTGCGGGAACTGTGTGTCCAGCAATTCACGCACCAACGGCACGGTGATCTGGATGTCGTGAGTAGGCGTCGCGCGAGGAGGGGTTTCGGTCACTGGCCGGACCTGATGGCCACTAGGAGGCCATCTCCCGAAGGCACCATGGAGATGGTGAGGCCTTCGGTGTTTCGGACGATCTTGAGCGCCTCGCGTACCGCCGTGGTGTCAGGGTCGCGCTGAGCGGGGTCCGGTACGCGCCCGTGCCACAACGCGTTGTCCAGGATCAGCATGCCGCCCGGTCGCAGGATTCTGAGCGCATGCTCCACGTATGCCGGGTACTCCTGCTTGCGCGCGTCCACCAAGACCAGGTCGTAGCCGCCATCCGTGAGTCGAGGCAACACGTCCAGCGCGCGGCCCGTGATGAGGCGCACGCGGTCTGGCGCAAAGCCCGCCGCCGCAAACGTCTGCCGCGCGACCTTGTGATGCTCCGCCTCGGCGTCGATAGTGGTGAGGATTCCAGTGGGATCCATGCCGCGCAGCAGCAACGTGCCAGAGACGCCCACCCCGGTCCCAATCTCCACCACATTGCGTGCGCCGATGGCAGTGGCAAGCACTTGGAGCAAGGCACCGGCGCCCGGAAGAACAGGCACACAGCCCCACTGGTCGGCGGCATCGCGCGCACGCAGAAGCACCTCGTCCTCTAAGACGAAGTCCTCGGCAAAGGCCCAGTTTGCTGCGTCGTTGCTCATTGCTCGCCACCTCCTAGAGAGCATCGTATGCGGCTGCGCGTCGGGCGAGGCCCTGAAGGTCTGATGAATCTGTGGGAACATGGACGGACAACCGATCGTTGCCACACCGTGAAGGAGGGGGCCGAATGACTACAGTCGCTACGACCTCTGCGACCTCGACCATCGACACGCCAGTCCAGCAAGACCTCAGCTGGGAAGCGATTGTCGAACAACACGCTGCGCGCGTTTACCGACTCGCATACCACCTCACGGGTAATCAACACGATGCCGAGGACCTCACCCAAGATGTCTTTGTTCGAGTGTTCAACTCACTCTCGCAGTACAAGCCGGGAACGTTTGAGGGCTGGCTGCACCGCATCACCACCAACCTCTTCCTTGACCGCATGCGCCGCAAGAACCGCATCCGGTTTGACTTCATGGCTGACGACGACGGTGGGGTTGCCACCTCGGACTCCTTTGACCGCCATGAGCGTTCAGGACAGCCTGAAGACGCCTACGACATGTCCAACCTCGGTTCTGACATTGTCGAGGCGTTGGCCGAACTGCCGCCCGAGTACCGCGCTGCCGTGGTCTTGAGCGACATTGAAGGCTTGTCCTATGAAGAGATTGCCGCGACGCTCGGCATCAAGATGGGTACGGTGCGTTCGCGCCTGTCTCGCGCCCGTGGCAAGTTGCGTGAATCTCTCGCGCATCGGGCTCCCGCGCGAGGCACCGTATGACCCCTAAGCACCTCGGGGACAAGATCCACGATCTTCTCGACGGTCGCTTGACCGGCGAAAAGGCCTATGCCGCTATGGCTCACCTTGGCGAGTGCGAAGACTGCTCCGCTCGCTGGCACGAGCTCCGCGCCGCACGCGAGGCCCTCAGCACTGCCGAAATCGGCATCGACATGTCTTTTGCGCAGCGCCTTCTGGACAAGGAGCGCATCGCGCAGATTGCAGCTCAAGAAGGCACGAGCAAGCGCCGCGCGGCCGCCCCGCCTGACCGCCGACCCCTTGTGGCTGTCCTGACGGTGAGCGCAGTGGCCGGGCTCGTGCTCGGAGCGGCTTGGATCCTCGGCGCCCCGCAACAAGTAGGCCTTGAGTTCGCCAGTTCGCCCTTGGGTGGTGCCTCCCAACCCGTGGTGTACATGGGCGCGCAAGGCATGCGTTCCGGAGACCAGTTGCGCAGTTGGATTCACCCTGATTTCAGCGAGTCGAGCATGGTGCCCGTGGAGGCACAAGTAGTGCGTCGCCCCAACGGCTCCAACGTGCTGATCGCCACTTTGCTACGAGGCATGGACGTTGTGGTGGTGACCCAAGAGCACGGCCGACTGGCGCCAAGTGTGGAAGACATGCCGCGCGCCAACGTGGAGGGCGTTGATGTCTACGTCGTCAGTTCGGTGGAGCCCGCCCAACTTTTGTGGCAGACGGGCGATGTAGTCATCGCGCTGGGCTGCGAATGTGATTTGTCTACCTTGGAATCCGCGGCGAGCGAGTTCCCGCGCGTGGAGGGCCCTGGCTTCATGGACCGCATGAGTGACGGGTTCGAAGAGCTCGTCAACCTATTGCCTTGAGGAATGGTTAGTGTCCGACTACTTTGCAGCGCCCCTTGAGCCAACCCTTGGCGACTCGTCCGTAGCAACCGATCCCGCCAAGTCGTCCAGCGCGCAGTCCAGCTCGCCTTTGGACGAGACCGCGACTGTGGAGCCGACCTCCGAGTTGAAGCCCACCGACGGCCTCGAAGCTTTTGAAGCGATTCCTGCTCCTCCTGTGGCGCTCGACTACGTGGTGCCTCCCGCGCGCATCCAGACCAAGCCCGCCTCGGCGCTGCGCAAGCGCACTGTAGCCGCCATTGCGGCCGGTTCTTTGGCGCTCGGCGCTCTAGGTGGTGCGGGAGTGGTGCTCGCGTGGGAGCAGATCTCCACCGACACCGCACAGCCGGTATTACCGGCGGTTATGCCTCCCACCGACTCCGCCAACCAGCCGGTCAACAACGTGACCGCCGTGGTGGAAGCCGCACTGCCCTCGGTAGTGCAAGTGGAGATTGCAGTGGGCGGCGAGCGCATTGCCTCGGGTTCGGGATTTGTGATCCGTGAAGACGGTTACATCCTCACCAACAACCACGTGGTGGACACGCCCGATGCCACGGTCACCATCATCTTCAACGACGGCTCGGAAGAGCGCGCCAAGATCGTGGGCGCCACCGCTGACTACGACCTAGCCGTGCTCAAGGTAGACCGCGTGGGCCTGGTGCCGCTCGTGCTAGGCGACTCGGACGCCTTGGTGGTGGGCGAGCCCGTCATTGCGATCGGCTCCCCGCTGGGCCTAGACGCCACCGTGACCACGGGCATCGTCTCTGCCTTGCACCGTCCTGTGACCCCGCGAGGCGACGACTCGCAAGCGTTTATCGACGCGATTCAGACTGACGCGGCCATCAACCCCGGAAACTCGGGTGGACCGTTATTCAACTCTCGCGGCGAGGTCATTGGCGTCAACTCCGCCGTGGCCGCGCTCCCTGGCGCTACGGCCGCTTCGGGTGCTGGATCCGTAGGACTGGGCTTTGCCATTCCCTCCAACCAAGCGCGCCGCACAGCCGAGCAACTCATTGAAACTGGTGTGGCCACGTATCCCGTCATTGGCGTGGTGCTGGACGGGAGCTACGACGGCCAAGGGGTCAAGGTGGCAGATCAAGGCTTCCTTGAAGGCCGCCCGGGCGTGGTGCAGGGAAGCCCTGCTGACCGCGCAGGTATCCGCGAAGGCGACATCATCATCGGTTTCCAAGGCCGGCCCGTCACTCGAGCAGATGTGCTGATCGTGGGCATCCGCGCGATGGCGGCCGGAGACACCGTGTCCTTCACGCTCTTGCGCGACGGCAAAGAACTTGAGGTGGAGGTCACGCTGACGTCCTCCGACGAGGTGGACTTTGGCCTGCAAGACGCCGAAGGTGGCGACTCGGGCGACGGCCAGTCAGAATAGAGGCGTGCTAGACATCAACGCGGGTGAGTTGCTGATCATCTCGCTCCTCGCCGTGATCTTGGTGGGCCCCGAACGACTGCCCGAGTACGTCAACGGCCTCAAATCTCTGGTGCGCCGCGTGCGCGACCTATTGTCCGAGGGCCGCTCAGTCCTACGCAACGAGTTTGGCGATGACGTGGACTGGAGCCAATATGACCCGCGTCAGTACGACCCGCGGCGCATAGTCCGAGAGGCACTCGCGGAGGAGCCACTCGCCTCACCCCGCAGGGCAGCCCGCACGAGCGGCAGTAATCCAGTGGTGACGCAGGCGGCGCCTGCAGACGCCATTGACCCCGATGCCACCCCGCCCTTGGGACTGGAGATTCCCGCGGCATCCGTCCCGTTTGATCCCGAAGCGACCTAGAAGCGCGCCGGTAGCGCGGGCGCGGCAGGCATCGGGCACTCGTAGAGCCTGAAAGAATGTAGCCATGACCCAGCGCGTCTTCTCGGCCATGCAGCCCACGTCGGACTCCTTGCACCTCGGGAATTACTTGGGCGCGTTGCTCCAGTGGGTGGCCCTGCAAGACGGGCGCGACGCCATCTACTCGGTGGTGGACCTGCACGCGCTCACCGCTAGCCCCGAGCCCGGCGTGCTGACGCGCCGCACCCGTGCCACCGCCGCCCAGTTCTTGGCGGCGGGCGTGGACCCGGCCAAATCCACGCTCTTCGTGCAGTCCCACGTGCCGCAACACGCGGAGCTCGCGTGGGTGCTCGCCACATTCACTGGAATGGGTGAAGCGAGCCGCATGACGCAGTTCAAGGACAAGTCCGCCAAGGTGGGCGAGTCCGGTACCAATGTGGGGCTGTTCACGTACCCGCTGCTCATGGCCGCGGACATCCTGCTGTACGACACGAACGTGGTGCCGGTGGGTGAGGACCAGCGACAGCACCTCGAACTTTCGCGAGACCTTGCGCATCGCCTCAACACGCGCCTTGGCGAGGGCACGGTGGTCTCACCCGAGCCGCACATCGTCAAGGATGTCGCCAAGATCTACGACCTTCAAGAGCCCACCAAGAAGATGTCCAAGTCGGCGTCCTCGCCCAACGGTCTCATCGAGATACTGGACGACCCCAAGGTGATCGCAAAGCGCATCAAGTCCGCAGTGACGGACACTGACACGGTGGTGGCCTTTGACCCTGAGAACAAGCCGGGGGTATCCAACCTCCTCACGATGTACATGGCATTCACCGGCCGTCCCATCACCGAGATTGTGGCGAGCTACGAAGGCAAGATGTACGGCCACCTCAAGGCGGACCTCGCCGAGGTGGTGGTGGACGCGCTGACGCCAGTGCGTGAACGTGCTCTCGACTGGCTCGAATCGCCCGACAAGCTCGACGACGTGCTCGCGCAAGGCGCAGCCAAGGCATCATCCATTGCGCAAGCGACGCTCGACCGCATCTATGACCGCGTGGGTCTGCTACCCGCCGCCCGCAGGAGCTCATGACCGCGCTCACGCGCGCGTGGGTGGCCCTCAGCACGGCCGCCAGCTCCTTAGCGGGCCGCGTCAAGCGGGGCGTCGACTGGTTCCGGGCAACGCCTGTGGGCCGGGCCGCCAAGCGGTTCAGCGACCGCAACGGCAACATCCTCGCGGGCGGCATCGCGTACGCCTCGCTGACCTCCATTGCGGCCGGCGTCGTCCTGATCGTGTCCGTGGCGAGCTTGTTTGTGTTGAGCGAGGGACCGTCCAGGGAGTCGGTGCTGGAGTTCATCGGAAACGCTATTCCGGGGGTTTTCCCCGCGGGTGAGCAGCCTGGATTGCTCGACCCCGAGGCTATTCGACCCACGCCCTTGACGGGCATTGTGGGAGCCGGTGCGCTCATCGTGCTCGCGCGGGCCGCCATGCGGTACGTCGGCGCCTTGAGGGCCGGTGTGCGAGCCATGCTGGGCGTAGCCGAAGGAACCGGCGTCCCTGGCATCGTCCGTGACGTACTGGCCCTCCTGGGACTCACGATCATTGCGCTCGTGGGCGCGGCTTTGCAGGTAGTGGCAGGCACGCTTGCGCAGACCGTCACCGATGCGCTCGGCGACGGCACCGTGTCCCAAGCGGTGGTGCGGAGCATGGCGTTCATCGTGGGTCTCATCGCCAACGCAGGCTTTGTGTTGCTCGCGTACTTGGTCTTGGGCCGGGCGCGAGTGCGTCCGGAAGTGCTGTGGCCCACGGTGGGCGCCACTGCGCTTGGCATCGCCGTCTTGCAACAGGCCACCAGCTATTTTGTGGGCTCCGCCACCACCAATCCGCTCATGGCCTCGGTCGCCACGATCATTGCGCTGTTGATCTTTGTGGACCTCGTGGCGCGCGTCATCATGGTGGGCGCCGCGTGGCTGGGCGTCAAAGCGCAGCCCATGTCACTCGACCGGCAGGGCGAGTCGGTGACGATCGTGGATGATGAGCGCCGCCCGCGCAGGCGCAACGTGATCACTACTCGCAGGGCCACGCGACGTCAGCGCCCGCCGGCGGATCCGCTCGGGTAGTCCCCTTGGCTCTGGGAGCCCACATGCTCCCGCTGTCATTGTGAGTGCGTCACTAGGGACCAACTCACTGTCCCACTGTTCACAGGAGTCACGCGTGCGGCGGCATGGCGCGCCTTGTTGGTCCCCAGTGACCAAGAAGGCGGCACTCAGCGGGGCCGTGAGGGTATGGCGGGTGGGGCCGTGAGGCAACGGATGGGCGGCCGGAAGGCAGTCGGCCTAGAACTCGCCGGTGTTGAGCGCCTTCTTGACCTCGGAGATGGCCTTGGTGACCTCAATACCGCGGGGGCACGCCTCGGTGCAGTTGAACGCGGTGCGGCACTTCCACACGCCTGCACGGTCATTGAGGATCTCCAGGCGGTCCCACTGGCCCTCGTCGCGAGAGTCAAAGATGAAGCGGTGAGCGCCCACGATGGCCTGAGGGCCAAAGTACTGACCGTCGGTCCAAAACACAGGGCACGCCGTGGTGCACGCCGCGCACATGATGCACTTGGTGGTGTCGTCAAATCGCTCACGCTGCTCGGGGGTCTGCAAGCGCTCGCGCTCGGGTGCGGTGCCCGTGGTCATGAGGAACGGCATGATGGACCTGTAGCTCGCAAAGAACGGCTCCATGTCCACAATGAGGTCCTTCTCCACCGGCAAGCCAGCAATGGGCTCAATGGTGATGGGACGAGCAGGGTTGAGGTCCTTGAGCAGCGTCTTGCACGCCAAGCGGTTCTTGGCGTTGATGCGCATAGCGTCGGAACCACACACACCGTGCGCGCATGAGCGGCGGAACGCGAGAGAGCCGTCTTGCTCCCACTTCACCTTGTGCAGGGCATCGAGCACACGATCGGTGCCATGGGCCTGAACCTTGAACTCTTCCCAGTAGTCCTCACCGGGAGCGTGTTCGCCCACCCCTTCAGGGTTGTTGCGGCGGATGCGCAGGGTCACCTCAAAGCTGGGAACTGCGCCCACCTCAACGGGAGCGTCGGCAACGGCTGTCATTTAGTACTTCCGTTCCATGGGTAGGTACTTGGTGACGGTCACGGGCTTGTAGTCCAGCTTCACGCCGGACTCCTGCGCGTACGCCATGGTGTGGACCATGAACTTCTCGTCGTCGCGCGTGGGGAAGTCCTCGCGGTAGTGACCGCCACGGCTCTCCTCGCGGGCAGCAGCACCCACCACCACCACCTCAGAGAGGTCAATGAGGAAGCCCAACTCAATGGCCTCGAGCAGATCGGTGTTGAAGCGCTGGCCGCGGTCGTGGATGGCGATGTTCGCGTAGCGCTGCTTGAGGGAGGCGATCACGTCTGCCGCCTCGGCAAGCGACTCGGCGGTGCGGAACACCTGGACATTGCGGTCCATGGTCTCTTGCAGTTCCTTGCGGAGCGCGGCAATGGACTCGGTGCCGTCACCTACCGTGGTGGCGCGCAGGCGCTCCACCGTGGATGCGACGCCGTTGGCGGCATCGTCCGGGATGGGGGCAAAGTCAGCCGTGAGCGCGTACTCGGCGGAAGCGACGCCTGCGCGCTTGCCAAAGACGTTGATGTCCAGCAAGGAGTTGGTGCCCAAACGGTTGGCGCCGTGCACGGACACGCACGCACATTCGCCGGCCGCATAGAGCCCGCGGACCACGTCGGTGTTGTTGCGTAGGACCTCGCCGTGCACCGTAGTGGGGATGCCGCCCATCGCGTAGTGAGCGGTGGGGAACACCGGCACAGGCTCGGTGTAGGGCTCCACGCCCAAGTAGGTGCGTGCAAACTCGGTGATGTCAGGAAGCTTGGCGTCGATGTGAGCGGGCTCAAGGTGCGTGAGGTCTAGCAACACGTAGTCCTTGTTGGGTCCAGCGCCGCGGCCTTCGCGCACCTCATTGGCCATGGCGCGAGCCACCATGTCGCGTGGCGCCAGGTCCTTGATGGTGGGCGCGTAACGCTCCATGAAGCGCTCGCCCTCGGAGTTGCGCAAGATGCCACCTTCACCACGGGCCGCCTCAGAAAGCAGGATGCCCAGGCCAGCCAAGCCTGTGGGGTGGAATTGGAAGAACTCCAGGTCCTCCAGTGGCAGGCCAGCGCGCAGCGCCAACGCCATGCCGTCGCCGGTGAGGGTGTGTGCATTGGACGTGGTCTTGAAGATCTTGCCGGCACCGCCGGTAGCGAATACGACTGACTTGGCGCGGAAGGTGTGCACCACGCCGGTGGCGAGTTCGTAGGCAACGACACCTGCCACCGCTATGTCCTCGCCCGGCTGAGCGTCTTGAGGCGAGCCCGACAGGATCAGGTCGAGCACGTAGAACTCGTTGAAGAACTCCACCTCTTGCTTGATGCACTGTTGGTAGAGGGTCTGCAAGATCATGTGACCGGTGCGGTCGGCCGAGTAGCACGCGCGACGCACCGCCGCTTCGCCATGGTTGCGGGTGTGACCTCCAAAGCGGCGCTGGTCGATGTGGCCGTCGTCGGTGCGGTTGAACGGCAGACCCATCTTTTCCAGGTCGAGCACCGCGTCTACGGCCTCACGGCACAGGATTTCCGCGGCGTCTTGGTCCACCAAGTAGTCGCCACCCTTGATGGTGTCAAAGGTGTGCCATTCGGCGTTGTCGTCTTCCACGTTGGCCAGTGCGGCGGCCATGCCACCTTGGGCAGCGCCCGTGTGTGAGCGCGTGGGGTAAAGCTTGGTGAGCACCGCCGTCTTGGCTCGCTGGGAGCTCTCAAGAGCGGCACGCATACCGGCGCCGCCAGCACCCACGATCACTACGTCGTACTCATGTACCGTCATCGAACGTCCAAACAGAATTCGGGAACCATGGGAGGTTCGTATCCCACCGGGCAAGGGTCAAACGTGAAGATCACGAGCGAGCCGAGCACCATGATCACAGCCACTGCAATGCCCAACAGCCACATCCACAAGATACGCGTCCGCTTGCCCGCGTAGTCGTTCACCAGCAGGCGCATGCCGTTGCCGCCGTGGAGCATTGCGAGCCACAACATGGCGAAGTCCCAGATCTGCCACAGCGGCGAGGCCCACTTGCCTGCCACAAAGGCAAAGTCGATTTGCTTCACACCGTCGCCGGTAAGCAGGTTCACAAAGAGGTGCGTGAAGATCAGGACAAGCAACAAGACGCCCGATGCTCGCATCAAGATCCACGACCACCGTTCCGCTTTGGCCCGGGTGCGGCCGGACGGGTGGCGCTGTCGAGGTGCGGTGAGTTCGGGGGCAGTCATCACGCACCTCCAAAGACGTGCGAGAGGTGTCGGGGCAAGAAGCCAGCCATGATCACCACCACGATGATCCACACCACCCACGCGAGCAGCCGCTGGCGGCGCAGCGCCCAGGTCCACGTATCCACCGCAATGATGCGCAGTCCATTGAAGGCGTGGAAGGCCACGGCACCCACGAGTCCTGCCTCAACAAGTCCAAACAATGGCGTCTTATAGGAGCCGATGACCTCGTTGTACGCCTCGGGGGAGATGCGCACGAGCGAGGTGTCAATCACGTGCACTAGCAAGAAGAAGAAGATCGCGACGCCCGCTGCGCGGTGCGCAATCCAGTTCCACATTCCCTCGCGGCCGCGATACACGGTGGGCGCTGGGGACACGGCTACTCCTCCACTGTCGATGTGTGCGCTACTGCTCCATCCTAGACTTGCGCCCGTGACCACAATGCCGAGCGGTACGCCTGTCGAACAATTCGCTGCCGTCATCCCCGCTGGCGGGGTCGGTTCACGTTTGTGGCCGCTGTCCCAACCGCATCGTCCCAAGTTCCTGCTGGACCTGCTCGGCCACGGTCGCACTCTCCTCCAAACCACGTACGACCGACTCGAGCCGCTCGCTTCGGTCACCGTGGTGGTGACGGGAGCGGCCCACGCCGCCGCCGTCGCCTCCCAGCTTCCCGACGTTGCGGCAGAGAACATCCTCGCCGAGCCTTCCCCTCGTGACTCCATGGCCGCCATCGCGCTCGCGGCTGCTGTGCTGCAGCATCGGCATGGACCTATCACCATGGGTTCCTTTGCGGCGGACCATGTCATCCCAGACACGGAGCTTTTCCGCTCCACTGTGCAACAGGCGATCGCGGCGGCAGCGCAAGGAGCGGTGGTGACTCTGGGCATTAAGCCCACCGGGCCCTCCGAGGCCTTCGGTTACATCGATGCGAGCGACGAGGCCTTGACTGGCACTGTGGCGCTGCGCGTCAACGCGTTCACCGAGAAGCCCGATGCAGTCACGGCCCAGTCGTTCATCGACCGGGGCACGTTCTACTGGAACGCGGGAATGTTTGTGATCCGTACCGACGTGCTTCTGGGTCACCTGGAGCGACTGCAGCCCACGTTGGCCAGTGGCGTGGCAGAGCTCGCCGCTGCGTGGGACGGACCCGACCGCACCGCCACGCTGGAGCGGGTGTGGCCCACTCTCACCAAGATCGCCATCGACCACGCCATTGCCGAGCCCGTGGCCGCCCAGGGCGGCGTGGCCGTGGTCCCCGCCAGCTTTGAGTGGTACGACGTGGGCGACTTCGATTCCCTCGCGGCGCTCCTCGTCCCCGGCAACCCTGATGGCGTGGCAGTGGACAGGACCGTCGCTACCGTTTTCGAGCAGTCCACTGGAGCCGTCGTGGTGGGAGGAACCCGCCCTGTTGCCGTCGTCGGGCTAGACGACGTGGTGGTGGTCGATACGGAAGAAGCCCTCCTCATTACGACTCGGGCCTTGGCACAGAGAGTGAAGGATGTCTCACTTGCCGTTGCCGACGCACAAAATGTGACCAATTCGTAGCCATTTGGACACATTTGGCACGGAACGTGAAACCTGCCGAGCGTAGAGTTGAAGAAGCGCTCAAGCCTGGCGCTTTTCAGGCAGACAACTAGTGAGGAAAACACTCATGAAGAACACGATTCGCATCGGCGCACTTGCCGCTGCCACGGCTTTGGCCTTGGCTGCATGCTCGTCCGCGCCTTCCGAGTCCCCCACCACGGACGGCGCCACAAGCTCTGCTCCCGTGGAGTCAGTCGACTTCAAGGCCTGTATGGTCTCCGACGCTGGCGGTTTTGACGACAAGTCCTTTAACCAGGCCGGCTACGAGGGTCTCCAGCAGGCCTCTCGTGACCTCGGCATCGAGATCGCATCCGCTGAGTCCCAGTCCGACACGGATTACCAGGGCAACCTCGACGCCATGGTCGCCGCCGGTTGTGACCTGACCTTCACCGTGGGCTTCTTGCTCGGTGACGCCACTCAGGCTTCAGCTACCGCCAACCCTGACTCGCACTTCGCGATCATTGACTTCGCCTACGACCCGCCGATCGACAACGTGAAGCCGCTGGTGTTCGACACCGACGAGGCCGCGTTCCTCGCGGGCTACGTTGCCGCTGGCACCACCCAGACGGGCAAGGTCGCTACTTTTGGTGGCATCCAGATCCCCAGCGTGGTCATCTTCATGGACGGCTTCCTCGCTGGCGTGAACTACTTCAACGAGACCAACGGCACCTCCGTTGAGGTCCTCGGTTGGGACGGCAACACCGGTTCCTTCACTGGCGACTTTGAGGACACGACCAAGGGTCAGAACCTCGCCCAGGGCTTCATTGACCAGGGTGCGGACATCATCCTGCCCGTGGCCGGCCCTGTGGGTCTTGGTGCCGCCGCTGCCGCTCAGGAAGCTGGCAACGTGTGGATCGTGGGTGTGGACTCCGACTGGGCCCAGACCACCGAGTACTCCTCGATCATCCTGACCTCGGTCATGAAGAACATGGGACCCGCGGTGTACGACACCATTGCCGCTGCGGCAACTGGTGAAGGCTTCACCAACGAGTTCTACGTGGGCACCTTGGCTAACGAGGGTGTGGGTCTTGGCCCCATCGCTAGCGCGGCGCCCGCCGACGTTGTTGCTGCTCTCGATGCCATTAAGGCCGAGATCATCGCAGGAACGATCGCGGCTTCTTAAGCCACATTTAGGGTCCCATTGAGGCCCTGTGAAGCCGAGGGGCGCACTGCGTGGACGCAGTGCGCCCCTCGTGCTTGACTTGAGTTCATCAGGACGTCAGCGCACTGCAAGGGAGCACGCGTGAAGCTAGAACTGAGGGGTATCACTAAGCGATTCGGTGACTTCACCGCCAACGATCGCATCGACCTAGTGGTGGAACCTGGAACAGTCCACGCGTTACTCGGCGAGAACGGAGCCGGCAAGTCCACGTTGATGAACGTGCTCTTTGGCCTGTACGACGCCGACGAGGGCCAGGTGTTACTGGACGGCAAGGAAGTCAACTTCTCGGGGCCCGGTGACGCCATGGCTGCGGGCATCGGCATGGTGCATCAGCACTTCATGTTGGTGCCTCCCTTCACCGTGGCCGAGAACGTGATGTTGGGGCACGAGGAAGTGCGCGGCCCTGCCAAGCTCCTCAACCTGGACGCCGCGCGTGCCAGGGTGCGCGAGATTTCTGACCGCTTTGGGTTTGACGTGAACCCTGACGCGATCGTGGAGAACCTGCCTGTGGGTGTGCAGCAACGCGTGGAGATTGTGAAGGCCTTGTCTCAGCGCGCGGAAGTGCTCATCCTCGATGAGCCCACTGCAGTGCTGACCCCTCAAGAGACCGACGAGCTCTTGGACATCGTGCGCCAATTACGTGACTCCGGCACCGCGGTGGTGCTCATTACCCATAAGTTGCGCGAGGTCCAAGCGGTGGCTGACACCATCACCGTGATCAGGCGCGGCAAGGTGGTGGGCACCGCCAAGCCCACTGCGTCTCAAGAAGAGCTCGCCTCCATGATGGTGGGCCGCAACGTGTCGATGACCGTGGATAAGGACCCGGCCAAGCCTGGTGACGTGATGCTCCATGTGCGTGACCTGTCAGTAGTGGACGACGAGGGTGTGGCGCACTTGCGCGGAGTGACATTCGACGTCAAGGCGGGGGAGATCCTTGCCATCGCGGGTGTCCAAGGAAACGGCCAGACCGAGCTGACGGAGGCTCTCTTAGGCCTTGTGGAGCCGGCCACCGGTGAGGTGACACTGGATGGAGTGAAGATCACCGGCAAGTCCATCAAGGACGTGCTCATGTCAGGCGTGGGCTTCGTGCCTGAAGACCGCACTGAGGATGGATTGGTCTCTACGTTCACTATTGCCAATAACCTCATCCTCGACATCCATGATCAGCCTCCTTACGCCAAGGGATTGGCGCTGCAGACCAAGGTGATTGCCGACGAGGCCCGCAAACTCGTGGAGCAGTTCGATGTTCGCACCGAGTCAATTGAGGCCACCGCCGGCTCGCTTTCAGGCGGTAACCAGCAGAAGGTAGTGCTCGCGCGCGAACTCTCACGCCCGCTCAAACTCCTCATTGCGTCCCAGCCCACGCGCGGCTTGGACGTGGGCTCCATTGAGTTTGTGCACAAGCGCATCGTGGAAGAGCGTGACTCAGGCGCCGCCGTGTTGATTGTGAGTTCCGAGTTGGATGAAGTGGTCTCGCTCGCAGACAGAGTGGCCGTGATGTACCACGGCAGAATCGTAGGAATCGTGCCCCCAGACACTGACCGCGACGAACTTGGCCTGATGATGGCCGGTGCCGGACGGGAGGTGGCGGCGTGACCGATCCCAAGCCCACCGAGGCTGAGTCCGAGAAGACCCCCAAGGAAGTCCCGCAGGCTAACTTGCCTCAGACGCGTTCAGTCATGCGCGAGATCGTGGAGAGCTCTGCGCTGGTGGTGTTCCTCGCCATCGTCGCCTCTCTCGTGGTGGGCGCGTTGCTCATCGTCTTCTCCAGCGAAGAGGTGCGCGAGACTTCGTCGTACTTCTTTGCCCGTCCCGGCGACACCCTTGCCGCCATCTGGAACGAGGTCTCCTCCGCGTACCTCGCGATGTGGAACGGCGCATTCTTCAATGGCAACGCGGGCAGCTTTGCGGGGAAGATCAAGCCCTTCACCAACACCCTGTCCTCGGCCACTCCGCTCATCTTTGCGGGCCTAGGCCTGGGAGTGGGCTTCCGTGCAGGCCTGTTCAACATCGGTGCTCAGGGGCAGATCCTCATTGGTGCCACCTTGGGTGCGATGGTGGGCTTCATGTGGCACTTGCCCGTTGGCATCCACTTGCTCGTAGCGGTGCTGGGCTGCATGCTCGGTGGCGCGTTGTGGGGCTTCATCCCCGGCATCCTCAAGGCAAAGACGGGTGCGCATGAGGTGATTACCACCATCATGCTCAACTACATAGCCCTCAACTTGGTTGCCTACTTGCTGGCTCAGGACGCTTTCCAGCGTCCCGGCAGTGACAACCCTCAGACGCCGATTCTGGACCAGAACTCGTGGTTGCCGCTCATGCTCGGCGGCCAGTTCCAGTTGCACTGGGGCTTCCCGCTTGCCATCGTCTCTGCCGTAGGAGTGTGGTGGCTCATGGAGCGGTCCACATTGGGCTTCCAGTTCCGAGCCGCAGGTGCCAACCCTCACGCGGCACGTACTGCAGGCATGAACGTGACCCGCATGTACGTGCTGGTGATGGTGACTGCGGGTGCGCTGGCCGGTCTCGCTGGTGCCGCGCAGTTGCTGGGCACTCAGCACGCGCTCACTGCGGGCATTGCAGGCTCGATTGGCTTCGATGCCATCACCGTGGCGCTCCTAGGCCGCTCCCGGCCGGTCGGCATCGTGTTTGCGGCCATTCTCTTTGGTGGACTCAAGGCCTCTGGCCCCGCCCTGCAGGTGCAAGCTGGACTGCCAATTGACATCGTGCTGGTGCTCCAAGCGCTCATCGTGCTGTTCATTGCGGCACCACCGTTGGTGAGGCTGATCTTCCGATTGCCCGCTCCCAAGCACGTAAAGGAGGTGGCAGCGTGACCACCACGGTGACTGACTCCAAGACACTTCCTCCCGCTGAGGAATCTGAGGGCATCACGCTCGCCAGGCATTGGCGCACTCCCCTTGGACTGGGAGCCGCCGCGATCCTCGCGTTCCTGGTGTTTGGACTGGGCACGGCGGGTGGCCAGAGCACCAACTTTGCCATTTCGCGTGCCACCGACTTTGTGAAGTTCGATTCCTTTCAGGTGCCTTCTCGCGGACTAGCGATTGGCGGGGCCATCGTGGCTTTGCTGCTGGCCGGAGTGAGCGCGTATTTCGCGAGCCAGGTCAAGCGCAACCCGTGGTGGTTGCCCACCGTCTACGCGGTGGCGATCATGCTCTCGCTGTTGGCGTGGGCTGGCGCTGGCAAGGGCACTCTCATCCAAGTGACGGGACTGCTCACCGGCGCCGTGGTCTTGAGTGTGCCGCTCGTGTTCGGTGCGCTCTCCGGCGTCATCTGTGAACGGGTAGGAGTCATCAACATTGCTATTGAGGGCCAACTTCTGTGTGGCGCCTTCTTGGCAGCGGTGTTGGCGTCGGCCACAGGAAACCCGTACGTGGGACTCATCTTTGCTCCGCTTGCTGGCGCCCTGGTGGGTGCTTTGCTCGCCCTGTTTGCCGTGAAGTACTGGGTGGACCAGATTGTGGTGGGCGTGGTGCTCAACGTCCTCGTGATCGGTATCACCAACTTCTTGTACGGCACCTTGCTGACCGACAACCCATCGCTGAACCAATCACTGGGACTGCCAAGATTGCCCATCCCGTTGCTCTCGCAGATCCCCATCATTGGCCCGGTGCTGTTCAACCACAACCTGTTGGTATACCTCATGTACATCGTGGTCATCACGCTCAACATCATGCTGTTCAAGTCCCGCTGGGGCTTGCGCTTGAGGTCCGTGGGCGAGCACCCCAAGGCGGCCGACACCGTGGGCATCAAGGTCAACCGCACTCGCGTGCGCAACACCATCCTGGGTGGAGCCGTGGCCGGTCTTGGCGGTGCCTTCTTCACGGTGGCGGCGGGCCTTGCGTTCGGTAAGGAGATGACTTCCGGGAAGGGCTTCATTGCTCTGGCCGCCATGATCCTTGGTCGGTGGAGTCCCAAGGGAGCGCTCGCTGCGGCGCTGTTCTTTGGATTCGCAGAGTCCCTTAAGGACCAACTGGGCATTATTGGCTCCTCGGTGCCGTCCCAGTTCTTGGCGATGCTCCCGTACCTCGCCACGATCTTTGCCGTCGCTGGCCTGGTGGGCCACGTGCGCCCACCGGCCGCGGAAGGAAAGCCGTACAAGAAGTGACCAGTATTGATTGGGACCAATTGCGCGAGGCCGCACGCGCGGCATCGGCGCATGCCTATGTCCCCTACTCCGAATATCCCGTGGGAGCGGCCGCGCTCACGGACACCGGGAATATTGTCTCCGGTGCCAACGTGGAGAACGCCAGTTATGGCCTGACCTTGTGTGCCGAATGCGCAGTGGTGTGCAAGCTCCACACCGACGGCCTGGGTAAGCGACTCATCGCGCTCGCGTGCGTGGATGGCAAGGGTGAAGTGTTGACGCCATGCGGCCGATGCCGTCAGTTGCTCTTTGAGCACGGAGGTGCCGCCATGATGGTGGACCACGCGGGCGGCCCTGTGACCGTCTCTCACTTGTTACCGGACGCCTTTGGTCCGGACCACTTGGAGGCAGCCCGTGAATGAGCCATTCACTGCCAATGAGGTGATCCGCGCCAAGCGAGACGGCGGGGTGCTCTCAGACGCGTACATCGATTGGGTGGTGGACGCGTACACGCGAGGGGTGGTGGCGGACGCGCAAATGAGTGCGCTCGCCATGGCGATATTGCTCAATGGCATGACACGGCCAGAGATTGCGCGCTGGACCCAAGCGATGATTCGCACGGGCGAGCGACTGGACTTCTCTGATTTGCCCATGACCACGGTGGATAAGCACTCGACGGGTGGCGTGGGGGACAAGATCACCTTGCCGCTCGCGCCGCTGGTGGCGTCGTTTGGGGTAGCGGTGCCGCAATTGTCGGGACGCGGACTTGGCTACACGGGCGGCACTTTGGACAAACTCGAATCCATCCCAGGCTGGAACGCGGCGCTCACCACTGAGGAGATGAAGGCTCAACTGCGCGAGGTGGGTGCGGTGATTTGCGCCGCTGGCTTGGGGCTGGCCCCCGCGGACCGCAAACTTTACGCACTGCGTGACGTGACAGGCACCGTGGAGTCCATCCCGATGATCGCGGCGTCCATCATGTCCAAGAAGATCGCCGAGGGCACGGCCGCGCTCGTGCTGGACGTCAAGACTGGCTCGGGCGCCTTTATCCAGGACTACGCAGGGTCCCAGGAACTCGCCGCCACCTTGGTGGAGCTGGGCTTGGATGCGGGAGTGAAGACGTCCGCTTTCATCACTGATATGTCCACTCCGTTGGGCAAGGCCGTGGGCAACGGCTTGGAAGTCACCGAGTCGGTGGAAGTGCTCGCCGGTGGTGGTCCAGCAGACGTGGTGGAACTCACCGTCACTCTTGCGCGCGAGATGCTCGCTCAAGCAGGAGTGCCCGATGCTGACCCGGCTGAGGCGCTGATGAACGGCAAGGCCATGGACACGTGGCGCAAGATGATCGCCGCTCAAGGTGGAGACCCCGAAGCGCCCATGCCTGAGGCTCCTGTAGTGGAAGAAGTGGTGGCTCAAGAGGACGGCGTCATCACTCGCCTGGACGCTCTGGGCGTGGGCATCGCCGCCTGGCGATTGGGAGCCGGACGTGCCAACCAAGGCGAGCCCGTCCAGGCATCGGCCGGTGTGTATCTGCACAAGACACTGGGCGAGCGCGTCTCCAAGGGTGATGTGCTCCTCACACTCCACACCGAGGATGCTCACCGGGTGGAGCGCGGCAAGGAGGCCCTGGACGAGGCGTGTGGCGGTGCGGGTGCCATCGACATCTCCAAGGATGGCGAGGGCCGTGGCCCTCTCGTGTTGGAACGCCTAGGTACGGCCACGTAAGTGGGCTGGAATGTCACCGCTCCCGTAGCGCACGCCACCAACGTCTTGAGGTTGCGCCGAGCCTGGACGCCCGAGCCTGCCTTTGCAGCGCGCACCGACGACATCTTCACCAGGGCCACCGCAAGGGCGCTTGACCGCGCAAGCCAAGCGGATCGCAAAGCGCTAGAGGTGGCTTTCGAGGAGATAGGCCCCGATGCCCAGGTGTTGCGCCGCGCCATCGCTACCGGTGCCCACGTGGCTGCCGTGGCGAGCTTTGCAGGCGCATGGGACACGCTGGACGAGACCGAGCGCGCGGCGGTGCGTCAACCGGTGGGCAAAGTGGGCGCTGGGCCGGTGACGCTCGCGGGAGTGCCTGCCAGGCAAGTGGATGGCACCACATGCGGGCCTGCGTCTCTGAGCATGATGCTCATGATGGGAGACCCTTTTGTGGCGCTGTGGGTGCTCACCGGCAGGCACGTGGGTGGCTACGTGCCGCTGGAACCGCTTGTGACGGAGGTGCTCACTAAGGAGATCCGCACGGTGGGCGAGAGGTGGCGCTCATTGCAGAAAGAGCTTCACCGCGAGGCCACCCGATGGGCACTGGGTCCGTTCCCGTGGCCCAGGTCACTGGGCACTCCGCCGTGGCGCATCGACAACACCATCCGCTTTGCGGGAGTGAGGTTCCAGGGCCGAATCATCGACGACCGCGATCCCGCGGAGATCACAGGGCTCATCGCTCATGCGAGCGCTGCGCTCGCGGACGGCATCCCCGTGCCTCTCTATAGCGGGGGCGATTCACGTGCAGGCCTGCAAGCCGTCATCCCGCGTCACGTGGTGCTACTGGTAGGACGCGATGCGGAGGGCTTCCTGGTGTATGAACCAGGCGCAGGCAAGGTCATTCCTTTGCCAGACTCGCGGCTCCACACTCCTCACGCCGGAGGCCACGCGGCACTCGGGAACTGGTCGCGAGTAACGTGGGCTGTACTGCCTAAGAAGCGGGTCTAGATTCGGCATTGCGGGCGCAGCGCGTAGTTCAACGGCGCAGAATCTTCTCCATCGCCTTGCCGCGCGCCAACTCATCCACCAACTTGTCCATGTAGCGAATCTGCTGCATGAGGGGGTCCTCGATCTCCTCCACGCGCATGCCACAAATGACTCCAGTGATCTGTGAGGCATTGGGGTGCAGGCGCGCTTGCGCAAAGAGCTCCTCGAACGTGCTCTCGTTGGCAAGGTGATGGTCCAACTCGGCTTCGCTCATACCGGTAAGCCATGTGAGCACCTCACGCAACTCCGTCACAGTGCGGCCCTTGCGCTCCACTTTGGTGATGTACAACGGGTACACCTTGGCAAACGGCATGGTGAAAAGCCTGCTCATGACTCACCACTCTAGGCCGGGTCCTCAGTGCTGTGGAAGGCATCGGGACTGCAGTCAGCAGGCCTGGGTACCGCGGGTTAGCCTGGAGTCATGACCCTCACGCGTGACCTCTTAGCGGCGATGCCCAAGGTGCTCTTGCACGATCACCTCGACGGGGGGTTGCGGCCCGCCACCTTGATTGAACTGGCGGCGGAGATTGGTCATGAGCTTCCATCCACCGACCCGGACACTCTCCAAGAGGTCTTTGTGGCCAACGCCAATTCGGGCGACCTAGTGAGGTACCTCGAGGCCTTTGCCCACACCACCGCGGTGATGCAGACGGCGCCCCACCTCACGCGGATTGCGCGCGAGGCCGTGGTGGACTTGGCGGCAGATGGAGTTATCTACGCAGAGTTGCGGTACGCGCCCGAGCAACACCTCGCTGGTGGCCTGACTCTCCAGCAAGTGGTGGAGGCCGTCCAGCAAGGAATCGAAGAGGGAGTGACCGAGGCGGCCGAGGCGGGCCGCACCATCCGCGCCGCCGCGCTACTGTGCGCCATGCGCCACCTTGACCGCGCCACGGAGATTGCCGAGCTCACGGTGGCGAACCGAGGCGTCAATTGCGTGGGCTTCGACATCGCGGGGCCCGAGCTAGGGTTCCCGCCCTCGCGCCATCGCGAGGCATTCGCCTTGTTGCGGGAGGCGCTTACTCCCGTCACCATCCACGCAGGTGAAGCCGACGGCGTGACCTCCGTCCACGAGGCTCTGGGCCTGGGCTCGGCTCGCCGCATTGGGCACGGTGTGAGGATTCACGAGGACATTGATGGCTTTGGCACCGCCGAGCCCCTGTTGGGTGTGGTGGCGCAAGACGCACTCGACCGACAGATTCCACTGGAGTGCAGTCCCACCTCCAACGTCCACACCGCCGCCGCGCGCTCTATTGCGGAGCACCCCATCTCTGGCCTGAGGGACCTCGGCTTTGCCGTCACCATCAACACCGACAACCGCTTGGTCTCCGGCGTCAGCATGACAGGGGAGTTCGAGGTCCTCGTGAAGGAAGCAGGCTGGACCGCCGAAGACCTCTTCGAAGCGACGCTCTCCGCGGCCTGGGGGGCTTTCCTTCCGTACGACGACCGTGCCGCCCTGGCCGATGCAGTGGTCGAGGGCTTTGGATTCGAAGGGTAAGGACATGGCAAGCATCTCCCGCGCTGAGCTCGCGCACATGGTGGACCACACGCTGCTCAAGCCCGAGGCCACCGCAGACGACATTGAGCAGTTGCTGGCCGAGGCTGCCACGCTCGGCGTCTTCTCCGTATGCGTGTCGCCGTCAATGCTTCCGCTCACTCCACCCGCCGGAGTGGCCGTGGCGACTGTCTGTGGGTTCCCCTCCGGCAAGCACAAGAGTGAGGTCAAGGCCGCCGAAGCCGCCCGCGCCATCGCAGACGGGGCCGACGAAGTGGACATGGTCATTGACGTGGGCGCGGCCATCGCGGGACGCTACAGCGACGTGCAGGCTGACATCGCTGCCGTCCGGGCCGAGGTGCCCCACGGCAAGATCCTCAAAGTGATCATCGAATCCGCAGCGCTGAGCGATGAGGCAATCGTTGAGGTGTGCCAGGCTGCGGAGGCTGCCGGTGCTGACTTTGTGAAGACGTCCACCGGATTCCACTCCGCTGGCGGAGCCTCGGTGCACGCCGTATCCCTGATGGCCAAGACTGTCGGTCCGCGCCTGGGGGTGAAGGCATCGGGCGGGATACGTACGGCCGCCGACGCCCTGGCGATGGTGGAGGCAGGGGCCACCCGCCTGGGCTTGTCGGGCACCAAGGCGGTGCTGGATGGCTTGGACGTTGCCGGCTCAGTGGGTGCGGGCTCGGCCGGTGCGACGGCGGGTGGAGACGGGTACTAAGAGCCCCGCGCCTCACAAGCCGAGCGCGACCCGCACGTCCTCTTCGAGAGTGTCCATGGCGGTGCGCGCCACCGACCGCGCCGCCCCCACGTCGCCGCCATCCACCGGCACGATGACCTCAAGGTAGGCCTTGACCTTGGGTTCGGTGCCGGAAGGTCGAATGATGACCCGTGCCCCTGCGGCTGTGACCAGCATGAGGCCAGTGGTGGGAGGCAGGCCTTTGACTCCGTTTCCAAGGTCGTCGGTGCTCACCACGGGGGAGCCACCCAGTGAAGTGGGCGGCGCGGCCATGATCTCGGTCATCGCTTTGGAAATGAGTGAAGCATCCGCAAAGCGCGCCGAAACCTGGCGAGTGAGATAGACGCCGTAGGTGCGCGCGAGGTCGTCAATGGCATCGGCCAATGTGCGACCTTCCGCCTTGAGCGAGGCGACCATGTCCGCAATGACGAGGGCGGCGGAGATTCCGTCTTTATCAGCCACGAGGCGCGGCGCCACGCAGTATCCCAAGGCCTCTTCATAGCCGTAGAGGAGGCCTGGCTCCCTGGCGATCCACTTGAACCCGGTCAGTGTGTTCTTGTGGGACTGCCCGTGCCGCTTGGCGATGGCGGCCAACTGGCCTGAGGACACGATGGAGTTGGCGAGCACCGACGACGAGCCGCCGCCCTTGCGCGCAAGGTGCTCACCCAAGAGCGATCCCACTACGTCGCCGTGAAGCATGTGCCACTGGCCGTCGATCACCGTGGCAATGGCGCAGCGGTCGGCGTCAGGGTCATTGGCGAGGACTACGTCCGCATTGACTGTGCTCGCTAGCGCAAGAGAAAGGTCAATGGCCCCTGGCTCTTCGGGGTTGGGGAAGTCCACGGTGGGGAAGTCGGGGTCTGGCTGGGACTGCTCCGGCACTGAGTGCACGTCTGAGAAGCCGGCCAAGTCCAAGACGCGTTGCAGTGTCTCTCCGCCCACTCCGTGCATGGGTGTGAAGACGATGCGAGTGGCAGCGCGGGCGGCGGCGACGGCATCGGCGGGCGGAGGGACAAGAGCGGACACCGCGGCGATGTAGTCCGCGGCCACGTCATCGCCAAGGACGTGCCAACCGCTCTCAGCGCGCGGCACCGAGGCGACACTGGGCACCGCCGCAATGTGGCTCGCAATGAGTCCGTCATAGGGAGGCACGATTTGTGCGCCTTGGCCCCAGTCCGTTACTACGCGACCGCCGAGGTAAACCTTGTACCCGTTGTCCTTGGGGGGGTTGTGGGACGCGGTCACCATGACCCCGGCATCGGCGCCAAGCGCCCGGACCGCATAGGCGAGGACCGGCGTGGGCAAGGCGGAGGGTAAGAGCAAGGCCTCGTGGCCGGCGGCGGTCATGACCGCGGCGGTGTCGTGTGCGAAGTCTTCGGAGCCGTATCGGGCGTCGCGGCCGATCACTACGCGCGCGCGTCGCTCTTGGCCCGCGGCGGTGAGCGCCTCCGTGAGGTAGGCCGCCAAACCCGCTGCGGCGCGGATCACCACGGCGCGGTTCATGCGGTGGGGGCCTGCTCCCAAGGTGCCGCGTAATCCAGCCGTGCCAAATTCGAGGAATCCTGAGAAGCGGCTGGCAAGTTCCTCCGCGGCTCCCGCAGTGCCAGCCTGGTAGACCTCCAGCAAGCGGGCGAGTTCTTCACGGGTAGCAGGGTCAGGATCGTCCTCTATCCACCGCTGGGCGGACTCAAGCAACGGATCGGTCATGACATGGCCTGGATGATGTCGGCCAGAAGCCGCGAGATGCGCGGCCCTGCGTCGCGGCCGGCATCGAGCACCTCTTGGTGGTTCAGGGTGCCGCCGATGCCCGCAGCGAGATTAGTGACCAACGACAGGCCCAACACTTCAAGTCCGGCCTCCCGTGCGGCAATTGCCTCCAGTGCGGTGGACATGCCGATGAGGTTCGCACCCCACGTGGCAGCCATGCGCACTTCTGCGGGCGTCTCGTATTGAGGGCCGGGGAACTGGATGTAGACACCTTCTGGCAGTGAGGGGTCGAGGGACCGCGCCAAGTCACGCAAGCGAGGGGAGTAGACGTCGGTGAGGTCCACAAAGGTGGCTCCCTCGAGCGGAGTGGCTGCCGTGTAATTGATGTGATCTGCAATGAGCACTACCGAACCCGGTCCGATTTCAGGGCGAGTAGAGCCGCACCCATTAGTGAGGACCAGTTGAGTGCACCCGGTGGCTGCTGCCACACGCACTGCGTGGGCCACCTTGCCCGCGTCCCGGACTTGGTAAAAGTGGGCACGTGCTCCCAACACGAGCACCGACTTGCCGCTGGGCGTGCGCACGGAGCGGATGGTGGGCTGATGACCGGGAATGGCGTGAGCGTGGAACCCCGGCAACTCGTTGGCCGGGATGCTCGCCACCTCTTCACCTATGAGTTCGGTAGCTCCACCCCAGCCGGAGCCTGGAACAAGCGCGATGTCATGGTGGGCTACGCCGGTCAGGCGAGCGATCTCGGATGCGGCCTGGTCAGCCAACTTGTGCTCAGTCATGCTTTGAGCCTAATCTCCGGCGCCTTGGGACGCCTCTCCCGTGTGAACTAACCCACGTCAACCAGCGAAAACGGACATTTTGGGTGAATCGGAATTCGTCTAGCGCGTGCTTGTGATTTATGTCACACTCAGGACCGAAGGCCTACGTGCCAGGTTCTTTTCTGGGGATTTTTACTGCCCGAGCTGAGGGAGTCATTGATGACCGTGCGTGCGCTACGTCCTGCGCGAGCACTTGTAGCGGCCATTGCGATCGCGATGGTGGCTGTAATTCTTGTGCCCTTCTCTGCCACCACTGCGAGTGCCGTCAACGGCTCTGTATCCGGTGTCGTATTCAACGATTCCAACCACGATGGCAGCCGGCAAGTTGGTACGGAACCTGGCATTGAGAACGTGACCGTTCTCGCCTATGACTCTGCGGGCGACCTGGTCGGCACGGCAGTGACCTCTTCCGCTGGCGCATACACGATCAGCGTGCTCGGCGCTGCCACGTCGGCATTGCGCATTGAGGTTGTGATCCCCGCAGGTTACGAATCCACGCGTGTGGGCACCGGAGGCATGGGCACCGCGACGTCTGTGAGATTCGGCACACTCGGTGGTGGGATGAACCCAAGCCTCAACAATCAGCACTTTGGGCTTGTCATTCCAGGCGATTACTGTCAAGACAATCCCACCGTCTGCACCACGGTGTTTCCGTGGCAGACAAACACCCCTGCAGATCTGGCATCGACTGGTTTTGTGAGTACCCCGTACTCGTCCATTGAGGTGCGTAACGCGACGTCTCCGAACCCGGTAGTCCTGTCGCCAGGCAATCAGACGGGACCCATGTTCGGCCTGGCCTATGACTCCGTCACTGGATCCCTCTACGGTTCCTCGTACTTGCGCCGTAAGGCACCGTTCCAGAACGACGAGACCGGTGTCATCTACCGCCGTCTCCAGAACGGGACATTGAGTGTCTACGCCAACCTCAATTCGCTCTTCTATGGCACCACCAATCACGCCAATTCAGCTGGTGGCCCCAACCCACACCCGCTCGGTAGCACTAACTGGCTCAACGACACGGCAACGGCGGATCTGATTGGCAAGCGCGGCCTGGGTGACCTTGACATCTCGCACGACGGCTTGTGGCTATACACCGTCGGTCTCAACGATAAGAACCTGTACGTGGTACCGACCACGGAGACGCCCACCGCGTCTAACGTCGCGCGGATTCCGATCGTGACGGCTTCGATTGGAAACTGCCCGACTTCGGACATCCAGCCGTTTGGTATTGGTATTGCGCCCGATGGCCGCGTGCTTATCGGTGGTGTCTGCTCTGCGGCAACATCGCTCAACAACGATGACTTGAAGTACTACATCTGGGAGCTCAACAGCAGCGGCACGGCCGTCACACTTGTCTCCACGCTGGACGTTGACAATTCGGCGACGATGCCGCGTTCTAACTTGAACGACGCTCCCAACGCCGGTTACATGTCTCGCTGGAACGCGTGGGCTACATGGAACGAGAACTGGGCGCTCGCAGACCGCGCGACTACCTCGAACCCCGGGCCAAATGTGGGCCGTGAAGTCTTCCCGCAGCCCATGCTGAGCGACATTGAGTTCATTGGAAACGACCTGGTACTGGGTGTGCGCGACCGATACGGTGACCAAGTTCCCGGCAACGGCCGGCCCGAGGCAGGTGGCCAAGGTGGGTCCGGCACAAGCCAGAACCCCTGGCCCCGCGGTCAAGGTGACGTGCTCCGTGTCTGCCTTGTAGGCGGTAACTACGTGATGCAGGGCGTAGGTGTCACCGGTTGTGACACCGGCGCTGACGGCGAGTGGTTCGGTGACGACCAGGCCAGTGACTGGTGGAAGGAATCGAGCCTCGGCGGAATCGCCGTGCACGCGCGCAAACCGGGCGTGCTCTCCACCGCGTATGACCCCCGTGCATACCAAACCAACGGCAGCGAGATTGGCGACATCTACGACGAGAACGGAATCGTCAACCTCAGCAAGAGCAACACTGCTGACGGCACGGCACACATAGGTGGCTACCGCGTGTACGCCTCTGGTGGTAGTGGCGCGGGTCGCCACTGGGCCAAGTCCAACGGTCTCGGCGACCTCGAGCTTCTGTGCGACGCTGCGCCGCTGGAAATCGGCAATCTCGTGTGGAATGACCAGAACGGCAACGGAATTCAGGACGCCGGCGAGCCTGGAATCAACGGTGTCACGGTGCGTCTTTATAAGGTTGGGCCGGGCAATTCCCTGACCCTCGCCGGTACTGCTGTCACCAGTGGTAATGGTCAGTACTTCTTCCGCACAGGTCTTGCTGAAGCTGCGGCGGGCAACAACGACAACACCGGTGGTGGTCTTGAGTTCCGCTCAGAATTCCTGATCCGTCTTGACCTCGCGGCCAACTATTCGTCGGGTCCGTTAGCGGGTCTGCTGCCAACGACCGCGAACGCAGTTCTCGGCACTGAGGCGTACGTGGGCCAGAGCGACTTCCTTGACTCTGATGCGACAGTCGGCGCTGGCACTTACGGCGTCAATGCATTCCCATCTATCTCGGTTCCTGCATCGGCGATGAATCCTGGCGAGAACGACCATACGTTTGACTTCGGTTTCAAGGCGCCGACCCCGCCACAGGCGCGCGACCTCGCGTTGCGCAAGACCGTTGTGGGCATGAATGGCGCGCCGATTGGTGGCAGTGTCACTTTCCGGATCGAGATCTTCAATCAGACCGCGGACTCCGTGGAAGACGTCACCATCACGGACTACATCGACACCAACTCTTTCCAGGCCATGACGGTGTTGCCCGCTCCCGGAGTAACCGGCGGCGCTGCAGCTCTGCCTTACAGCTGGGACAACTCGTCGACGACCTCACCGACGGTGACTATCGACGGCGTTATCCCTGGTAACTCGTCGGTATGGCTCGATGTCACGCTCACCATTGCGCAGCCAGTGAACTTGAGTGGCCTCCTCAACACAGCCGAGATCACGCGCTTTGACACCGACGGCGACGCCAACAATGGTGACTCCACAACGGGAGATGTCTACGACATCGACTCTAAGCCGAACGCCATCAATAACGACGTACTCATCGACGACGTCATCAACCTGCAGCGCTGGACCAACACCGCAAGCACGAGCACGGAGAACAACGCCGTGGGCGATGAGGACGACCACGACATTGCGATCGTGCCCATCTACGACCTGGCGCTGATCAAGAAGCGCGCCGCCGACCAGCCCTCCGTGGTTATTGACGGTTCCTCCACCGCCACGTTCGACATCACGGTGAAGAACCAAGGCGAGACCACCGCGTACAACGTGACGGTGCTTGACTCGCCCGTGTCGCCACTTGCACGTTCCGCAAGCACGCAGGCGAGCCAGAATCTGGTGGCGTCACCGTCCAACACTGCAGTGACCGTGTCCTACAACTCCGTGAGCGGCACGTTCACGATCCCCGTCCTCGCACCGGGTGACTCCATCACTTTCCAGGTCGTCACGGATCTGGCGCTGACCAACGCGGTGCAGATCAACCGTGCCGAGATTTCGGGTTTCGACAACGACGCTGACACCGGCAATGTCAAGCCGTCCTGGGTGCAGGACTTGGACTCCACTCCTGACACCGACCCCAACAACGATGCGTTGCAGGAGAACGGCCAAGTCTTCCCCATTGACTCGCACAACAACGTAGACAACGCGCCCGTCCACGGTCCCAACGCCTTGGACGAGGACGACCACGACGCCGAAGGTGTTGAGGTCGCACTGCTACGCATCGGTTCTACGGTCTACAAGGACGTCAATGGCAACCACGTAGGCGACCCGGGCGAAGAGGTCCCCGGCGTACTGGTGCAGCTATTGGACGAAGACGACAACGTGATTGCGTCAACCGTGACCAACGCGGGCGGCGACTACTCGTTCGACCAGTTGTACCCCGGCACGTACCGAGTAGGCATTCCTGCAGATCAGTCGGGTGCCACCCAGCCGACCACGCTGAACGACTGGAACCCGGTGCCGCTTTCGGCCAACCCGCCGAGCATCGCCAACTTCGACAACGATGGTGAGCCCCAGACGGGATTCATCTCCCGTACGCCCAACATCATCCTGACGTATGGCGCCGCGCCGCTCAACGACACCGCGGACACCGCCGACGCTGACGCGCTGACGTTCCCGCGCACGTACACCAACGCCAACTCCAACTTGAACATTGACTTTGTGTTCGAGCAGGTGCGTTACGAGTTGGGCAACCTCGTGTGGCTCGACAACGGCGCTGGTGCCCACTACAACAACGGCATCGCTGATGCCGACGAGGGGGGCATCAATGGCGTCGAGGTGCAGTTGTACCGCGACAACGGTGCCGGTGCTGGCGTTGCCAATGACGGCGTGCTTCACCCTGACGAACTGATCGCCACGACGGTGACCGTTGGCGGTGGTTACTACACCTTCACCGACCTCGTTGCCGCTGACGATTACGTCGTGTTCATTCCCGCCTCTTCCGTGCCGCTCGGCTACGGCACCTCGGGTGTGCCCGTGCTCGTCGGTGACGAGGTGCCCCTTGACACGGACAACAACAACAACGGTGTGGTGTACGGCAGCACCGGCTGGTACTCCGGCCCCGTTTCGCTCGGACCCGTGGGTGTCGCTGAACCCATTGGCGAACGTGACGGCACCACCGGTGACCCTGCGCAGCCCGCCCCGCAAGTGGCTGACAACCGTGCCAACCAGACTGTCGACTTTGGGTTTATCCCGTCCGTCCGCATCGGTAACCAGGTGTGGCACGACGAGTCTGACGCCGACCCCACCACGCAGGTAGCCACCGACAACAACGGCGTGTTTGACGCGGGTGAAGTGGGCCTTGTGGGCGTCGTGGTTGAGCTCTGGCTCGACGTCGACCCCAACGACGGCGACTTTGACCCACTCGTTGACCTGAAGGTAGACGAGACGGTCACCAACTCTGAGGGCAACTACTGGTTCACCGGTGTCCGCCCTGACCTGCCCTACTTCGTGGCGATCCAGAGCATCGGATCGCTAGTGGGCGTCAACCCCTCCTCGTCAGCTGGCCAGTCCAGCGACCCCGTCAACGCGGACAACGACGACGACGGTGCCCCCGTGGCTGGTTACATCGCCGTTTCCAAGGCATTCACGCCGAGCTTGGGCGACGCCTCTGAGAACGAGCAAGACGCCGTGGAGCCGGGAGACGGTGTAAGCGTTGCCGACGATACGGCCGAGATTGAGGCCAACCTGGCCGGCCCCGCTTACGACGACGACGACTCCGAGTTGCACATTGACTTTGGCTTCGTGAACGTGCCTCGCTACCGCCTGGGCAACCTCGTGTGGCTCGACAACGGTGGCGACGCACCGAACTATGTGGCCGCCAACGAGAACAACGGCCGCGCAGACATCAACGAGCCTGGTATTCAGGGTGTGCAGGTGCAGCTCTTCGCGGTATCGGACGTGACCTTCACTACCCCGCTCGCCACTGTCCTCACCGACGCCAACGGTAAGTACGCCTTTGAGAACCTGGTGGCTGGCGATTACGTGGTGCGCATCGCTGCGGCCGCCAACTCGGCTCCGCTGGCGGGACTCGTATCCACCATGGACGGCGCTGTGGCCAATGCGGACGTCGACAATGACGACAACGGCGTGGAGATCTCCGGTGGCTGGGCCTCATCCGTCGTGTCGCTCAACGCTGCCAATGCGTACATGGGCGGCGAGCCCACCAATGAGGTGCTCCGCTACGGCGTAGCCACCGATGACGACAACGGCATGGCATGGAGCGACCCCATTGTGGGTCCCTTTGCCTACCATGACAACCGCTCCAACTTCACTGTGGACTTCGGCTTCAGCCCCGTTTACCGCATCGGAAACCTCGTGTGGTTCGACGCCAATAACGACGGCCTCGCACAGACCGGCGAGCCCGGATTGGACGGCGTAGAGGTTGAGCTCTACCGCGACGGCGGGCCCGAGGACGGCGAGTTCATCGGTGCCACTTCCACGAGCAGTGGCGGCTACTACGAGTTCACCGGTCTGCCTTCTGGCAACTACGTGGTGCACGTCACCGGATGGGGTCTGCCTGCTGGATTGGTCCCCGGTGGCACCCCGCGCGCGGCAGGATCCGGAGCCGGCGAAGACGTTGACAACGACAACAACGCCAACCCGGCCGTGATTGGCTTCTCCTCTGGCACGGTGTTCCTCGGTGCCAGCGCAGAGCCCACCAATGAGACCTCGCGCTACGACGACGGCACCGACGACGACAACGATTCGTTCGCGGACGCCCGCTCCAACAAGTCCGTAGACTTTGGCTTCTGGCCGGGCCTGCGCCTTGGAAACCTCGTCTGGCATGACGAGTCCGACGCAGACCCCACCACGGTGGCCGCTACGGACAACAACGGCGTGGTGGACGCGGGCGAGCAAGTGCTCCCTGGCGTCAGGGTGGAACTGTGGCGCGACATCGACGAAGACGGCGTGTTTGAGCCCTCGGGTGACGACGCCCAGTCCGCACTCTTCGCATACACGGACTTTGAAGGCAACTACTTGTTCTTCGCCCTGGAGCCGGGCAAGTACTTCGTGGCAATCCCATCGCTGTTGGGTCCGTGGACACACTTGGTTCCCAGCAGTGTCATTGGCGCTGCCGACAACCAGAACAAGGGCGCTAGCGTTCCCGGATTCAGGTCAGTCTCCGCGCAGATCGACCTGACGGTGGGCGGCGCACTCACCGGCGAAGAGGACGCCTTGCCGGCCGCCGACGGATCAGCTGAGGCCGAGGCCAACGTGACGGCTGGCACGGTCTACCGCGATGTGGACTCGTACCTTCAATACGACTTCGGCTTTGTGGCGCCTCCCACGTACCGCATCGGAAATCTCGTGTGGCGCGACGAGAACCGCAACGGCATTGCTGACGTCGGTGAGGACGGCATTAACGGCGTCCTTGTTCAATTGCTCGACAGCAACGGAACCGTGATCAACGAGACGCTCACTGCCACCATCAACGGCCAGGCGGGCAATTACGAGTTCACTACTACGCATCCTTCGCTGGGTGCGAGCCCGCTCGTCGCCGGTGACTACACGGTGCGCATCCCCAAGAACCAGGTAGCGTCCGTGTTCTTCTTGCCAGCTTCGGTAGGTGCATTGAGCGGCCTCAACTCCACGACCGACCTGGTAAACACCGTCGGTCCGGATGATGCCAACGCTGACGACGACAACAACGACGACGGCGTGGACACTGGTTCGCACTGGACATCGCCTGTCATCACCGTTGGCCCAGGTCAGTCTGAGCCGACAAACGAGATTCTGCGTCACCTCTCGCCGACCGATGACGACACTGGCTGGTCCGGCGGCACTGACGGTCACTCCAACTTCACTGTGGACTTCGGTTTCTACCCAGGTCTGCGCTTGGGTGACTTCGTCTGGTACGACGACGGATACATGGGTGCCGGTACGTACAACTACGCCAACGAGAACAACGGCGTGTATGACCCGTTCGAGCTCCCGATCATGGATGTTCCCGTGTGGCTGTACGTGGACAACGGCAACGGCACGTTCGAGCCGGGCGGCCTAGACGGTGCCCCGGTGGCAATCACAATGACCGATAACGACGGCCACTACTTCTTCACGGGCCTCGACGACTCCATCGCCTATTGGGTAGCCATTCCTGCCAGCGCGCAAAGTGCGGGTCAGCCGCTGTTCGGCTGGTTGAACTCTGACGGCCAGGCTGCGGATGGCTTTGGCACCAACAACCGCGACCACGGTGCCCCTGCGGCTGGTTTCGCTGCGGTTTCGCCGCTCGTCCAGTTGTCTCGTGGCGGCATGACCTACGGCGAGGCCAGCGACGAAGCTCACGCAGACTTCCACCTCGGAAGCGTCACGGCCGACGGCAACTCCAACCTCGTCATCGACTTTGGCTTCAAGCCTGCGCCGCGCTACGAGTTGGGCAACCTGGTGTGGCTCGACGACGACAACGGCCTGGTTGACGCTGGTGAGTTGGGAATCCCCGACGTGACTGTGCAGCTCTTCGCCGATGACGGCGCGGTGCCTGGTGAGTTCGACGAGACCAACACGTTGTTGAGCGAAGTGACCACTGACGGTGATGGACGCTACTCGTTCTCCTACATCCCGGCGGGCCGGTACTTCGTCTTCGTCCCCGAGCAGACGGCCTTGGCACACCTCGACTTGTCGCTCGGCCGGTTCGACAACGTCAACCCGAGCCTGCTTGCGCATGACAACGACAACAACGGTCACCCCTTCTACTACGGCGGCGACTTGTTGGGTTGGGTCTCCAACGTCACCATTCTCGGCGACGGTCCGGACGATCACTCCGAGCCCACGGGCGAGGTTGACACCAACACGTTTGCCCCGGCAGATGACAACTACCCGCGCGACGACCGTGCTGACCAGACCATCGACTTCGGATTCTCCGAGCGCCTGCGTCTGGGCAACTTGGTCTGGCTCGACGAGTCCGACAGCGACCCTGCCACCGAGGTCTCCACGGACAACGACGGCTTCTACAACCCTGAGGCGGGCGAAGTTCCGCTCGTGGGTGTGGCGGTGACGTTGTGGCGTGACATCGATGGAAACGGGTTCCAGGGCGTCTTCAGCGACGACGAACTCCTCGACATCCAGGTCACCGACGCTTCGGGTCACTACTTGTTCACGCGCTTGCTCCCGGGCGACGGCTACTACGTGGCGATCGAAGACGTAGGCATCGTCACGCCTGCGTTCGGTAGCTCCGGCGCCCGTTCGTCGGCTGGTCAGAGCGCTGACTCCGAGCAGTTCGACAACGATGACGACGGTGCACCCACGGTGACTCACAAAGCCGTATCTCGTGAGATCACGCTGACGCTTGACCCCGACGAAGCGACCGGCGAGACCGACGGTTACGGCGAGGCAGCCATCGGTGCTGCCGAGGCCGCGGCCAATGCGGCCTCCGGAGTGACTTACTTGGACGTCAACTCGCAGCTCCAGGTGGACTTCGGCTTTGTCAACGTGCCGCTCTACCGTGTGGGCAACCTCGTCTGGCACGACACCAACGCCAACGGCATCGCCGAGGACGGCGAGTCGGGCATTCCTGGTGTCAAGGTGGTCCTCTACGCCGCCGATGGCACGGAGCTCGCCGTGGCGATCACTGACTCCGAGGGTAAGTACTCCTTCGAGAACTTGGTGGCCGGCGATTACTACGTGGGCATCCCCGATGACCAGACAGGTGCCGAGGCGGGCCTTAACCAATACGCCCTGAGCAACCTCGTCAACACTCCGGGATATGTGCCCAGCAACGCGGACATCGACAACTGGGAGCACGGCGACGCCTCGAGCTTCCCTGCACCGGGGATCAATGCCACTGTGGTGACTCTGGGCGCCGGCCCCGACGACGCCTTTGGCACCGAGCCCATCAGTGAGCGGCTCCGTGACAACGACAGCACGGACGACGACACCGGCTGGAGCGGCGGCACTGACAACCGTTCCAACTTCACCGTTGACTTCGGCTTCTACCAGCAGCTGCGCCTTGGCAACCTGGTCTGGCTAGACGACGGCAACGTATCGGGCGGTTACGACCCCACCAAGGAGAACAACGGCATCGCTGACCCGGGTGAGATGGGTATCAACGGAGTGACCGTGCACCTGTACTTGTCCGACGGTGACAACGGGTTCGACCCTGGCGTGGGTGACGTGTTCCTCGCTGCGGTGGACACGCAGACCATTGGCGGTCAGGCCGGCATCTACTCCTTCGATGGCCTCGACGCCGCCGAGTACTACGTGGCGATCGTGGGTGATGAGGCGGTGTTCGACACCTTGCGTCTCGCCACCAACCCCGCAGGTGACAGCGAGTCCGCGGACGACGACAACGACGGTGAATCCACCGGTGCCGCTGGTTACCGCTGGGTGTCGGGTCCTGTCACGCTGGACTACGGCCAGGAGCCCACGGACGAGGCGGGTAACTTCCTCGAGGGCACCTCCGGCGCAGCCGAGGCCGCACTCAACGCCTTCTACGAAGCGCTCAACGGTGCCGCTCCGTACCTGCGTAGCGACAGCTTCTCCCAGTTGCGCGTTGACTTCGGCTTCTCGCCTGTTCCCGTCTATGCGCTGGGCAACCTGGTGTGGGAAGACTGGAACAACAACGGTGTGGTCGATGCCGGCGAGCCTGGCATCGAAGGCGTGACCGTGGAACTGTACGACGCTGCAGACACTGACTTCACGACGCTACTTGACTCTGACGTCACCGACGCCGACGGTCAGTACCAGTTCACGGATCTGCCTGCAGGCGACTATGTGGTCCGCATCGCAGCACCTGGTTCCGGAGACGTGCTCGACGGATGGTTCGTGGGCGGCGCCCCTGTGGCCAACGCCGACAACGACGTTGATAACGACAACAACGCTGTTCCCGACGCCGGCAACGGCGGCTGGACTACGGGCGTTGTCACCCTTGGTGAGGGCGACGACAACTCCGAGCCCACCGGCGAGGCGGATGACAACACGTCGGACGAGGCACCCACCGCGCCTCGTGACGACCGCTCCAACCAGACCGTTGACTTCGGCTTCTGGCGTGGCTTGCGCCTGGGTAACCAGGTGTGGCTGGACGAGGGTGCTGGAGACAACCAGAACAACGGTGTATACGACTCCGACGAGACCCCCATTGCTGGAGTCACGGTGGAACTGTGGATCGATGAGGGCGACGGCGTCTTTGACCCCAACACGGACATCTACGTCGGTGCGCAACTGACCGACACAGAGGGTCGCTACTACTTCGAGGGGCTGCCCGAGGGCGAGTATTTCGTGGCGATTGACAGTGTCCCGGGCGGCGGCGTGCAGTCGTCGACCAACACCACGCCTTCTGGTCTCGACTACGACAGTGAGGATGACGGTGACCCCGTGGCGTCCTACCTCAGCGTGAGCCCGTTGTACGTGCTCACCGTTGGCGGTGCGCCCACGAGTGAGATCGACGGTCCTGGAGCCTCCGGTGGCAACGCGGAGACGAACGCGAACACCCGCTCGGCTGGCGCTGCGTACTACCCGGACGCGAACTCGTATCTCACCGTGGACTTCGGCTTCATTGACGTGCCGGTCTACCGCATCGGCAACCTGGTGTGGAACGACCTGGACAACGATGGCGTGGCCGAGACGGGCGAACCCGGCATCGCAGGAGTGCTGGTGCAGCTTTACCAGGGCGCCACGTGGGTCGGCTCCACTCACACCGACATTGACGGCTACTACGAGTTCACGAACCTCGTGGCAGGCGACTACCAGGTGGTCATCCCCACCGACCAGTCGGCCGCTGTGGCACCCGCCGCGCTCAACGGCTACCAGCCGTCGTCCGTGGCTGCACCCAACGCCAACAACGACTCGGATAACGATTCCAACGCCAATGGCGGCACCCTTGGCGCCATTGACGGATACCTTTCCGGAGTGGTTCGTCTTGGCCCTGCAACTCCCGGCGGCAACCCCGACATCGAACCCGAGAACGAGACGGTGCGCGCGGACGACGCCACCGATGACGACCTCGGCCAGGCGTACACAGTGGCGCCGCCGCAGGCACGCATCGATGACGACCGCTCCAACTACACCGTTGACTTCGGTTTCTATTCGATCACGCTCGGTAACCTCGTCTTCTTTGACGTGGATGGAGACCGTGCGTACGAGCCGGGCGATGGCGACTACGGCATCGGCGATGTCACTGTGAACCTGTACCACTACGACACGAGCTCGAGCACGTGGGTTCTCGTGGACACCACTGAGACCGACCTGGACGGCCTGTACTTGTTCCGCGGTCTGGTTGAAGGCGGTCAGTACTACGTAGAGATTCCGGCTTCGCAGTTTGTGGGTGCGGGCAACCTCGTGGGCTTGTTCTCCTCGCCCGGAACCGAGGGTGACATCGAGACCGTGACCACGGACAACCGTGACCGCGGCGTTGACCCGGCGAGCTTGTACGGGGCCGTGCGTTCCGACGGTGCGGCGACAGTTTCTGCTACCGGTGAGCCCACTGGTGAGAACCCCAACAACAACCCTGCTGGCACGCCCGACGTAGCCTCCAACCTCACTGTTGACTTCGGCTTCTACGCCATGGAACTCGGCGGCGTGGTCTGGGAGGACAACGGCGGCACTGGTCCCGGTGAGTACGTGTACCGCAACGACGGCCTGTACGACCGTGTGCTTGAAGGTGCGTTCGAGGACGTGGTCCTGCTGCTGTTCGAGGCGGACGGCACCACGCCGTTCCTCCGCGCTGACGGTACTCAAGCAACCACCACCACGGACGCCAACGGCGAGTACCGCTTCACCGGTTTGCCTGCAGGCCAATACGTGGTCACCGTGGCCGAGTCCAACTTTGCGCCCGGCGGTGCTCTGGAGGGCTACGCCAACTCCGATGGCAACGACCTCCCGGCCGTGCCTCCGGCTCCTCCGGCGGACCTGGATGACGTGGACGAGGACAACGGTTACCCCGAGTCCGGCGACATCTTCTCCGGCGGTGCTGTGAGCGCCTCTGCGCTGACGCTGACAGTGGCGGGCGAGCCCACCACGGATCCGGCTCCGAGCAGCGGCTACGCGCACTACCAGTCCAACCTCACGGTTGACTTCGGATTCTGGAACGCGTCCATCGGCCTGGAGCTGGGTAACCAGATCTGGTTCGACGACAACCGTGACGGCATTTACGACGTAGGCATCGAGGCTCCGGCACCTGCCGGCCTGATTGTCCTGCTCATGGATGCTGACACCGAGGACATCCTCGCCACCACGGTGACGGACGCGAACGGTCAGTACATGTTCACCAACCTGAGTGCTGGTCGCTACCGTGTGGGTCTGGCGGCTGAGAACTTCGCGTTCGGTGCTCCGCTGTACTTCTACACAGCCACCACCGGTCCTGGACTCTCGTCTGACCCGGATGACGAGATTGACTCTGACTCCAACGGTCTGACGATGCCCGACTTCTCCGTCTGGTCTGGAGTGGTGACTTTGGTGGCCGCGGCCCCGATCTTGGAGATCGACCCGGCCACGGTGGGTATCGACGACAGGATGTCTGACCTCACGATCGACTTTGGTCTGGTCAAGAGTTCCGAGTTCGCTGACACCGGTTTTGCCGGTGCCAACCTCCTGGCTGCCGCATTGGCGCTGCTCGCAGTGGGATTGTTCCTGGTGTTGGCGCGCCGTCGCGGTAGGGACTACTAAACACAAGCCTTCGGTGCCGCGGTCGCAGCGTGCGGCCGCGGCACTGGCGGGTGGTCCAGGTGCGACGCAAGTCCTGGGTATGAGCGAGAATGGGCCTATGGCATCGCGCGTAGTCATCGTTGGGGGTGGCCCCGGCGGCTACGAGGCGGCGATCGTCGCGGCCAAAGCGGGAGCCGAGGTCACGCTCATCGAGCGTCAGGGGCTGGGTGGCAATGCAGTCCTTACGGACGTAGTGCCTTCCAAGACGATCATCGCCACCGCAGAGTGGCTCACGATCGCTGAGCGTGCCCCTGAACTCGGAATTCGCACTCAAGGTGCGTCACAAGCCGATGCTGCGCGCACGGCCGTGGACATGGCCGCGGTGAACGAGCGCATTCGCACGCTCGTGGAGCGGCAGTCTGGCGACATTGCCACCCGCATGGAGAAGAACAGTGTCTCCGTAGTGAGTGGTCAAGGGCGCCTCCTTGACGCCGGCACGGTGCAAGCCAATGACGAGACGTACGAGGCCGACGCCATTTTGCTCGCCACGGGAGCGCGCCCACGAGTCATCCCCGGCGCGGAGCCTGATGGTGAGCGCATCTTCACCTGGACTCAGCTCTACAACCTTGACGTGGTCCCTGAACACTTGGTGGTCGTCGGCTCTGGAGTGACGGGCGCCGAGTTTGCCGGGGCATACCGCCTGTTAGGCGCCCAGGTCACGCTTGTGTCTTCGGGAGACCGCGTGCTCACGAGCCAGGACCCAGAGGCCGCTGAACTGCTACAAGACGTCTTTGCGCAACGTGGCATGACGGTGGTGGGCAACTCCCGCGCCACCGCGGTGGAGAACACCGGTGATGGAGTGCGGGTGGTGCTTGGAGATGGCCGGGTCGTTGAGGGGTCTCATTGCCTTCTCGCCGTGGGCTCCGTGCCCAATACCGAGGACATGGGCTTAGAGGCGGCCGGTGTTGAGCTAGACGATCGAGGCTATATTGCGGTGGACCGTGTGTCTCGCACCTCTGCACGAGGTGTGTACGCGGCAGGCGACTGTACCGGTGTGTTCCCCCTGGCATCAGTGGCAGCCACGCAGGGCCGCATCGCCATGGCTCATGCGCTGGGTGACGCAGTGAAGCCCATCGACCTTCGCCACGTGGCCTCCAACGTCTTCACGGCACCCGAGATCGCAAGCGTGGGAGCTACCGAGGCCAGCCTCGTGGAGCGCGGCATCTTCTACGAGGTCTCCAGGCTGGACTGGGCCCGCAACCCAAGGGCCAAGATGCTCGGCATTGATCAAGGCTTCGTGAAGATCTTTGGCCACACCGTCACCGGCCAAATACTCGGCGCGGTGATCGTGGGCCCGCGCGCGAGCGAGCACATCTATCCGCTCTCTCTTGCAGTGTCACAACACCTCACGGTGGACGATGTCTCGGCTGCCTTCACGGTGTACCCGTCGCTTACGGGCACGGTGGCTGAGGTAGCGCGCAGGCTCCACAACATCACCGATGCGTAGGCCTAGGAGAAGAGCGCCTCACCGACGTACGCTTTGCCCTCACCCACGGGCGTGCCCGGTGGGACCCCCGGAGGAATGGCCCACACCGCGGAACCAGTGGTCCGCAGGAAATCCACCGTCAGCGGGTCTTGAGAAGCGAGCCGCTCCTGCATGGGGACAAATTGAACGCGAGGGTCGCGGACAAAGGCCATGAAGAACAGTCCAGCATCCAACCTCCCTTGGCCATCCGCGCCGTCGGTGTAGTTGTAGCCGCGGCGGAGCATCATGACGCCGCCGTTGTTGTTGGGGTGACTGAGCGCCACATGGCTGTTGCCGGGGATGAGCCTCTCGCCTTCGACATCACGAGCGGTGAAGTCCGGCTCAGTGAACTCGCTACCGCCGCTCAAAGGCGCCCCAGAGGCCTTAGAACGGCCTACAGCGGCCTCTTGGCTCGCCAGCGGCGCCCTGTCCCAGTTCTCGATCATCATGCGGATACGGCGAGATACCAGGAACGTTCCACCGTCCATCCACGACTGACCATCATCTGAACGCGACCATAGCCACCGTTCCACCAAGTCCGCGTCCTCTGCCTTGAGGTTGCGGGTACCGTCCTTGAAGCCCATGAGATTGCGTGGAGTGTGCTGCTGGCGGGTGGTGGACGCGGTGCGGCCAAAGCCCAACTGGCTCCAGCGTAGCGAGGCGTCCCCCGCGGCAATGCGAGCGAGGTTGCGGACGGCATGGACGGCCACTTGAGGGTCATTCGCGCACGCCTGGATGCAAATATCGCCACCCGTGAAACGGTCCTCAAGCACGTCGCCCGGAAAATGCGGAAGGTCAATGAGTGCCTCAGGCCGCTTGGATGCCAAACCAAAGCGTGGCGCGCGCACGTTTCCAAAAAGTCCGGGTCCAAAGCCAAACGTGATGGTCAGCGCCGAGGCCGGGAGGTCCAGGGCTTCACCCGAATCGTCGGGCGCGGCCAGGGGGGCAGCCCCGGCAGTGCCGGTGCCAAGTTCGCGTCCGGCCATCAAGTCAGTAGCTGCGGCGGTCCAGCGCTGTAGTAGCGCGATGAGGCGGTCCTTGTCCTCTGTGGTGACGTCAAAAGCTGCGAAGTGCATGTGGTCCTGTTGGGGCGTCAGGATGCCACTCTGGTGCTCGCCGAAGAAGTCGTAGGTCTCGGGTGCGGAGGTCCCTGCCACAGAACGCGTGCCCGCCGCGAAGCCGCCCACGCCGCCCACGGTGAGCGCTCCTGCAGCGACTCCGGCCGCGCCGAGCAATCCGCGCCGGGAGAAGCCACCAGGTGCTTGCGCGGACGTAACAGAGTCCGCTTGCGCCGCCTGGTCGTCGCGATCCCTCATGGAGTCATCTTTCCAGGTGCGGTCGCGATCACGGGGACCTCACCTCCGGGTGAGCGACCTCGGATGGAAGCCGCGAGAGCGCTTGGGCCAAGGCATCGAGAGTCCGCACCAAGGCCGTGACCTCGGCATCGGAGAGCTCGCTGTACGGAGCGAAGCCCGACTGCACCGAACCGTGCTTGGCAAGCTCTGCGTATGTAGCCTGTAAACGGTACTCAATTTCCGAAGTGATCGCGGGATCCGCGCCTTCTAGGACCGGTGTCAATGCGCTGTAGACGGCCTCGGAGCCTTGCACGCCGCCATAGATGCCCCAGAGGTCTGTACCCGAGTACGCGTCCGTCAGTCCCAATGCGTTGTTCACCGCCAGGCTTCCCACGGTTTCTGTGGCGCGTTCGGCCATCACATGGGTAGGGAGCGCGAAGTCGGCGGCTCCTACTCGCTCGACAAGGCTTGCGGTGTAGGCGAGCAGGGCATCGGTGATCTGCGCGCGCTCCGCCTCGGAGACCTCTGCGTCTCCCGCGGCCGGCCATAGGACTTGCTCGGCTCTGTGCCAACCGGTCCACAGTTCCTGGGGGCCCAGGTCCGTGCGCCGGTTGCCGAGGCCCGCGTAGAGGTCGGGGAACTGCTTGGCCACGGGCCTCACGAAATCCCACAACACTCGCGCTTGCACGTAGTGTCCCCTGGCCGCGCGGAAGTCACCTGCGGTGAATGACGCCGCGAATTCTTGGGTGACCTCTTCCAGTTCTTCCAGGCGTTCGCGGACATCCTGGAGGTAGCTCGCCTCTGCCTGGCCATAGAGGGAAGCCTCAGCGGCCTGGGAAGGTACCGGGGACGGTAAAGGATCGGCGCCACGGTTGGTCGAGGAGCATGCGCTCAAAGCCACGCACACGGCACATACCAGGGCGAATGGCCCCAGCAACCTACGCCTCACGCGAAGACCTCGTCTCCAGAAGATCGGGAACAGCGCCTCCACGGAAGGTGGCGCTAGGCGTCCATTCTTCCGGCTAGGAGGCAGGCTCGGCAACGTCCTCTGCGTCACCGGAACCGTCCGCGGAATCACCGATGATCTGGCAGATCAAGGTACCCGCGCTCACGCCGTCGCCTACCGCGGCGGACAGTCCCGTGACGACGCCAGAGCGGTGAGCCGTGAGCGGCTGCTCCATCTTCATGGCCTCGAGGACCACGATGAGGTCACCCTCGGCCACGGTGTCGCCTTCTGTCACAGCCACCTTGACGATGGTTCCCTGCATGGGCGAGGACAGGTCGACGCCGCTGGAGACGCGGACCGCACCATTCGTGCGGCGAGCCGCGCGTCGCGCGGGGGCACCGGCACGGGCGCGGCCGGCCTGTGCGAGCGATGCGGGCAGCACCACTTCGAGGCGCTTGCCTCCCACCTCTACCACCACGCGCTCGGTAGCACCCGCGTGTTCCGCGTTAGGCGCGGCGGCAGTCTCGGCGGAGTTGAGCGTGGCCACGGTGGCCGCGAAGTCAGTCTCAATCCAGGTAGTGAATACGCCGAACGCGCCGTCACTTGCCACGAACTCGGGCGCATTGAGCACCGCTTGGTGGAAGGGGGCCACTGTGGGAATCCCCTCCACCACTAGCTCGGTGAAGGCGCGGCGGGCACGCTCAATGGCCTGCTCGCGAGTGGCGCCGGTGATGATGATCTTGGCGATCATCGAGTCAAAGTTGCCGGAGACTGTGTCACCTTGGCGCACGCCGGCATCCACGCGCACGCCCGGACCCGAGGGGAACGACAAGCGGTGGATGCGGCCCGGCGCGGGCATGAAGCCTGCACTGGGGTCCTCGCCATTGAGGCGGAACTCAATGGAGTGCGCCCGCACGTGCGGCTCAAGGTTGCTGATGGGTTCGCCTGCCGCAATACGGAACTGTTCGCGCACTAGGTCTACCCCGGTGACCTCCTCGGTGACAGGGTGTTCCACCTGCAGGCGGGTGTTGACCTCGAGGAAGCTGATGGTGCCATCGCTACCCACGAGGAACTCGCACGTGCCAGCGCCCACGTAGTGGGCTTCCTTCAGGATGGCGATGCTCGACGCCACCAAGGTGGCGTTCTGCTCATCGGTGAGAAAGGGCGCGGGTGCCTCTTCAACAAGCTTCTGGTGACGACGCTGGAGCGAGCAGTCGCGCGTGGAGACCACCACTACATTGCCGTGTTGGTCTGCAAGGCATTGGGTCTCTACGTGGCGGGGCTTATCGAGGAAGCGCTCTACAAAGCACTCGCCGCGGCCAAAGGCGGCGACGGCCTCACGGGTCGCGGACTCGAATAACTCGGGGATCTCGTCGCGAGTGCGGGCCACCTTGAGTCCGCGGCCACCTCCGCCGAACGCTGCCTTGATGGCAATGGGGAGCCCATGTTCGTCGGCAAAGGCAACCACCTCGTCGGCGCTGGCAACGGGGTCCGGTGTGCCAGGTACCAGGGGAGCGCCAGCTCGCTGCGCGATGTGGCGGGCGCTGACCTTGTCGCCCAGGCCCTCGATGGCCTCCGGCGGCGGGCCGATCCACACCAGGTCGGCCGCGATGACCGCGCGGGCAAAGTCTGCGTTCTCCGACAAGAAGCCGTATCCCGGATGGATGGCCTGCGCGCCGGAACGTGCCGCCACATCCAGGATCTTGTCAATGTCGAGGTACGACTCGCGGGCAGTGTTGCCCCCCAGTGCGAAGGCCTCGTCGGCTAGCGCCACGTGAGGTGCGTCTCGATCAGGGTCGGCGTATACCGCGATCGAGCGCAGTGAAGCGTCTTGGCAAGCTCGGATGACGCGTACTGCGATCTCGCCGCGGTTCGCAATGAGAACCGATGAGAAGGCTGGCACGGCGTAAACCGTAGCGCGGTCGGGGCCACGGTCTGCAGTCGCCAGGGGCCCACTGGGCAAGTTTGAACGGTGACACAGCGTTGAGCCCAGACATTGTGCGTTTCCTACAAAGAATTGCGCCTTGGGATGTGGTTACGGCGGCGTAGGTTGTGGGGCCGCTACAAAAGTGGTTGCTTGCGTAGCGAGTGGATCGGCACCCCGAGTTGCGCCAACAGCGCGCGCAATAGGGGCAGGCTCACGCCTACGACGTTGTGGTAATCGCCCTCAATCGCGGTGACGTAGGGGCCTCCGAGGCCATCAACAGTGAAGGCACCAGCGACTTTGAGTGGCTCGCCCGTAGCCACGTAGGCGTCGATTTCCTCGTCTGTGAGGTCCCCAAACTTCACCCGCGTGCTCGCGGTGGAGCCCACGGCCCTACCTGTGCCGTTCCTACGCGCGTCAACGAGCCAGTGGCCGGTGTGGAGCCAGCCTTCGCTTCCGCGCATCATGCGCCATCGCTGCACGGCTTGGGCGGCGGTGGCTGGCTTGCCGTAGATCTCGCCTGCAAGCTCGAGCATGGAATCACAGCCCAAGACGAGCGCATCTGGATTGTGGGTATCGGCCACGTCCACCGCTTTGGCTCGCGCCAACTCCAGTACGGCATCGGCCGGAGGCAACGATTCCACTCCCGTGGCAATAGCGGCCGCACGTGCAGCCTCCAGCACCGCATCCTCGTCCACCTCAGACACGATGACTTGAGGCTGGATGCCCGCACGCGTGAGGGTCTCAAGCCGTGCGGGAGAGGCCGACCCAAGGACAAGGGGCACAGTCATGGCCCCAAGCCTAGGTCTGGTTAGGAGTACTGCTTGGCTTGCAGTGCGTACAGGTCCGAGTACAGCCCGCCCTGGGCCACCAGTTCTTGGTGTGAGCCTGCCTCGGCGATCCGGCCATCGCCCACCACGAGGATGGTGTCGGCCATCCGCACCGTGGAGAAGCGGTGGGAGACCAAGACCGTGATGGCGCCGGTGCGCTGAGCCACGCGCCTTGCGCCCAGAGCGTACTGCTCAAACAGGTTGTGCTCTGCTTGGGCATCCAGCGCCGATGTCGGCTCGTCCAAGAGCAGCAGTAGCGGCGACTCGCGCATCATCGCTCGGCCCAGTGCGAGTTTCTGCCACTGGCCACCTGACAAGTCAGTGCCACCCACGTTGGACTTGCCCAGCACGGTCTCTAGCCCTTGCGTCAGGCGACGCATCACGTCCTCGGCTCGCGCGCGAGACAAGGCCCCACTCACGGCATCGGCGCTGTCGATCTGCGGCAAGTCGCCCAGACCCACCGTCTGTTGGGCAGTGAACTCGAACTTTGCGAAGTCCTGGAAGCCAGCAGAGATGCGCTCGCGCCATTTCTTGACGGGCATGCGCTGCAATTCAGTTCCGTCCACCGTGATGGTGCCGGAGTCTGGATCGTAGAAGCGGCACAGCAACTTGATGAGAGTCGACTTTCCGGCGCCGTTCTCGCCCACAATGGCGACGGTGGACCCTGCGGGGATGTGCAGATTCACGTCGCGTAGTACGGGCTGATCAGTACCGGGGTAGGTGAAGGTGACATGAGTGAGAGTGATGCCGTCGGTGAGTGTGTCTGGCACCTCGCGATCCGGTTCCACGCCTTGCTGAGCGGCCACCACTGACGCGGCCCAGCGGATTTCGGCAAACATCGACGAGCTCCGCTGGAGGCCCTGCAACATGTTCACGGCCGCCGTGACTTGAGCGTTCACTTGCGCGGCCAAGGTGATGACCATGAGCACATCGCCCACGCTCGCGTGGCCGGCCACTGCGTCACGAAGCACCAAGAGCGTCGCACCCACGTACGCGATGGCAAAGAAGATCTGGCCGCCGGCGCGCAACCACGCCGCCTTGTACTCGCCGCGGATCTCGTGACGCGAGGCCTCGGTCCACGCGCGTTGCTGACGCGTGCGCACCTCGTTCTCAAGGCCGCACGTGCGGACCTCCTTCACGGGCCCGGCATCGGCAAGCAAACTGAACAAATGGTTGGCCTGACGCGTGGCGGGCGCACCAGCGGCACGGCCGGCCTTGGCCAGGGCCTCCGCCTTGCGCCCGAGCAAGAGCGGCGGGATCGCGGCCAGGGGTAGCAAGAGCAACCACGGCGACAAGGTGGCGAGTAGCACGCCCGTCACAATCAGCGCCACGATTATGGCGACGCCACCATAGAGAGTGTTGACTGTGCCCCACGCCGCGCGATCGGATTCGCGGCGGATGTACGCCATTCTGTCCGCGTAGTCGGCGCGCTCGTGGTGCTCCAACCCCACGGAACCGTTGGACAGTTCGCCCACGCGCAACTCAATCAATACCGCCATGTCCTCGGCGGTCTTGAAGTAGAAGATGTGCGCAAAGTGCTCGGCGGTGAGTGAGGTGATGGCCAGTACCGCCACCAGCACGGCCCACAACACCGCCGCACGCGCCTCGCCTGCAAGCGAACTGTCCACTACGCCACGCAAACCCACGGCAGCGAACGGCATGGCGAGCGGCTGGATGAGCATGAGCGAGAAGCCCATGATGAAGTTGAACTTGCCTGCCGCCCACGCAAAGGACGCGGTGTCACGCATGCCTTTGAGAAGCTCCATTACGACTCCTCTCCTGCCAGGGCGCCTTCCATGGCGTCTGCGTCTGCGTCTTCGTCCACTTCGAGTCCTTCACGGAACCGGCGGGCCTGGAGTTCAAACAGGCGCTTATACCGGGAGTCGGTGCTGGTCAGCTCCGCGTGCGAGCCTTGCTCCACCACGCGACCATCTTCAACAACGACGATGTGGTCGGCTCGGCGCACGGACGAGAAGCGGTGGGAGATCAGCACCGTAGTGAGCCCGCGCGTGAGCTCCACGAACTGGTCAAAGAACTCGGCCTCGGCACGCACGTCGAGGGCGGCTGTGGGTTCGTCCAACACCAGCACGCGTGCGCCTTTGTCCACCGCATAGAGCGAGCGCGCGATGGCCACGCGTTGCCACTGGCCTCCGCTCAGGTCAATGCCGTCTTTGTAGGCCCGGGCGAGGATGGTGTCCAGGCCCAGCGGGGCATCGGCGAGGGTCTCAAGCATCCCTGTCTTGGCCGCGGCTGACTCAATGGCGCCGCGATCAGGAGCATCAAACGCTGCGCCCATGGCGATGTTGTCCGCCGCAGTGAACTCGTAGCGGACGAAGTCTTGGAACACCACGGACAAAGTGCGCCGCCACTGCGTGAGTTCGATGTCAGCGATGTTGACACCATCCACGTAGATGGCTCCGGCGGTGGGCTCGTACAGGCGTGCCAGGAGCTTCATCAAGGTGGTCTTGCCGGCACCGTTCACCCCGACAATAGCCGTGGTGCGTCCGGCCTCGATGGTGAGGTTGAGCCCGGAGAAGACGGTCTCGTCGGCACCGGGGTACGCGAAGTGCAGATCTCGAAACTCGATGGACTTCACAGGGGCGCCGGCCGGGACGTCGGCGGTGCCGCGCGGCGCGGTATCAGCTTCCACCACTGCCTTCTCCACGTCACGGATGGCCGTGAGAGCGTTCATGCCGAACTGGGTGGAGGTGTCCGACTCCACGTAGTCGCGGCCGAGCATGAGCGCGCCAATGAGCGCTTGAAGGCCCAACGTGAATCCGGTGAGTGACATCACCCCAGTGGTGAGGTCGCCGGGCTCGGTTCCAGTGCCAGCGGCGGTGGAGGTGAGCGTGATCAAGGCCCACAGGATGGCCACGAGAGCGATGGCCGTGTAGACCAAGTACGGCTTGAAGTAGATTCGCCGTCGCTCCAGGTGCACGGGGTCTGCAAAGACGTGGTGCGCACGGTGGTGACCGTCGGACACCCAAGGCATGGCGCCAAAGACCCGCAGTTCCTTGGAGGCAAGCGGACCCATGGACAAGTCACGGAAGTACATCAAGCGCCTGCGCAAGTGGCCGTTGGTGCGCCACAAGCGGGAGTACGAGCGCAAGCCGCCGCGGTTGCCGGTGCGCAAGATCAACACGCCTGCGGTCATGCCCAGAGCGATCCACGGCCCCAGCAGGATCCACACCATTGCCAGCAGTCCCACCAGCTGCGTGTACCTCGCAAACAGGTAGAGCATTCCGGCCACCGCACCACCAGGCGTGTGCCAATTGTTCTCAAACCGCATGCGCGCCTCGGAGAAGGTGGCAAGTACCTGACCGTCTTCGAGTGCCGCAATGCCCACGGATCCGGTCACCGCCGCAACGGCCTGGTCGCGGATAGCGCCGTCAACGTGACGCTGGACTGCCAATCCGATCATCTGCTGCACAGGCGCCAAGATCTGGCCCGCCACAAAGCTCACGGCGGCAATCAGGAACAGCTCCACTACGCGGTCCCACGCAGGAGAGCCGATGCCGCCCTCCACCGCGAGGGGAACGCGGCCGATCATTGCGCTCGTGGCAAGCATGAAGATGAGCGGCAAGATGCCAAGGATGATGCTCACCACGATGAGCGTCACCACGCGTGACCATCCCGCAAGCGGCATGATCTGCCAGATGCGCAAACGCGCCAGAATGGCCGCTTCATAGAACGAAGCGGCCCATGCACGCGCGCGCGAGCGTAGGCCCGATACGGGCGGAGTGTGAGGCACGTCACAAACGTACTCCCTGCGACCGACACATTCAGGAGCGATACGGTCACGGTTTAGTTACGCATCACCGCAGGTGCGACAAGTGGTGCTGGTTGTGCGCCGCTGGCACCAATGACACCATTTCCACCATGACTGAGCGGGCTTCATCCAGGGCCGTGGCGGCGCGCGCCAACACCACGCGACAGGCATCCGCAGTCCCGCGCCCCACCTTGGGCATAGGGAATCGGCTGGCCGATGCCGCCCTCACGTTGATCATCGGCGTCCTGGCGCTTCGCTTGGCTCTCGCGCTGGCTGTCCGCACCGAGGGCGTGGGGACCGATCGCCAGACTTTGACCCACACGAGCGCCGCCGTGGTTGTAGCGGTCATCCTCTTGGGCGTGTGGGCAGTGTTTCTCGCACCCACCATCGCCGGATTGCTGCTCCACCCGTTGCGTTCAGCCCCCGCGGCCACGCAGTTCCCGCGCTTGATGTTTGTCACCGCGCTCACCGTGGTCTTGCCGCTCGTCTACGCAGGACTCGTGTACACGCTGTTCGACGGTGCCCCCGAGTCCTTGCACAGGGCAGCCTTGGCCTTGGTCTCCATCGCACTGGCAACACCGGCGGCCGTATTTCTCGCGGGCACGTATGTGGCGCGAGTATGGCTGGCCAAGATCATCGTGTTGCTGATTGCGCTCGCCTCGGTGATCCACTTGGCATTCTGGATCGCGTAGTGCCTGATCGCTCCCGGCTGGGCGCACTCACCGCGGCAGTGAAGTCTTCACGGCCTTCCATGACGCCGGTACTTCACGCACGTACCCAATGAGCGAATGCTTGCGCAACAGCACCGGCGGGTAGGCACCTTGAGCCTCGAGTCCAGCCAGTCGAGCCAGGGCCACCGCGCGTGGCAAGTGGAATTCCTGGCTGCACATGATCACTGAGCCCCAACCGGCATCGGCGGCATTGCGCGCCGACGCCCCCGTGTCGAGTCCCGAAGCGTCAAGTTCAATCGCTTCGCGCGGCACTCCCAGCTCCAGCGCGGTGCGCAGCATGGAGGCAGTCTCGTCGAGACCCTCTCGGTTGACGCTTGCGCCGCTCAGAACCACCGTCTCTACCAGTCCCCGCTGGAACAGCAACGCCCCGGCTTCCACGCGTTGGCGCAAGAACCGTGAGGGCCGGCCGTCTTCCCACACTCGCGCTCCCAACACCACTGCGGCACGGGCGGGCGCAAGGCGGGGGGAGTGAGCGGGGTGAATCGCGCCAGCCGTCCACACGCGGGCGGCTACTTGGGGCGCGGCAACGGACGCGAGTCCCCAGCCCGCTAGCAGCGCGGCTGAGCGTCGGGGAAAAGTCATCGTAATGAGTGCCGCCACGCGGCCTCACCGCGTCCCAGCGGCCCGCGAATGGGTCGGCCACGCAACGAACGAGAGCGGTCCATCCACGCGGAAGTGGGCGCACCGGGAGCCTCGTCCTCAGTGACCGATGCCATGGCCACCACTCCCGCCACCAAAGCAGCGAGTTCGGCCTCGTCGGGAGTGCCGCGCACAATTCTGAGCGCGGCGGCGGACTTGGCGAGCGACTCAGCGTGGCTCATAGCGGGATGTTCCCGTGCTTCTTGGGTGGGTGAGCGGCGCGCTTGGTGCGCAGTGCGCGCAGACCGCGCACAATCTGCGCGCGAGTCTCATGGGGCTCAATGACTGCATCCACGTAGCCGCGGTCGGCGGCGTCGTACGGGTTGACGATCCTGTCGTCGTAGTCGGCGATGAGCCCAGCGCGCTCCGCGTCCACGTCGCCGCCCTTGGACTCCACATCCGCCAAGGTGCGGCGGTGAAGGATGTTGACCGCACCGGAAGCACCCATCACGGCAATCTGGGCGGTGGGCCACGCAAGGTTGATGTCGGCACCAAGTTGCTTGGATGCCATCACGATGTATGCGCCGCCGTAGGCCTTGCGCGTGATCACGGTGATGAGCGGCACGGTGGCCTCCGCGTACGCGTAGATGAGCTTGGCGCCGCGGCGGATGATGCCTTGGTATTCCTGGTCGGTGCCGGGCAAGAAGCCTGGCACGTCTACAAACGTGAGTACGGGGATGTTGAACGCGTCGCACGTGCGCACAAAGCGAGCGGCCTTCTCGGCGGCATTGATATCCAGCGTGCCCGCCATGGACAGTGGCTGGTTGGCCACTACGCCCACTGCATGGCCTTCCACGTGGCCAAAGCCCACCACCACGTTGGGCGCAAAGAGCGGCTGGATCTCCAAGAACGCGCCCTCGTCGAGCACCGTCTCAATGGCGGTCTTCATGTCGTAAGGCTGGTTGTCGCTGTCAGGCACCAGGGTGTCCAGGGCCGTGTCAGCGTCGGTGACCTCAAGCTCGTGGTCGGCATCCCATACGGGTGGGTCCGAGAGGTTGTTCTGTGGCAAGAAGTCCAGCAGGTGCTTGACGAACTCCAGGGCGTCGTCTTCGTCGGACGCCAAGTAGTGGGCCACGCCTGACTTCACGTTGTGGGTTTGGCCACCGCCCAGTTCTTCAAACGTGACCGACTCGCCGGTGACGGACTTGATGACGTCGGGGCCAGTAATGAACATCTGCGAGGTGCCGTCCGCCATGACAATGAAGTCGGTGAGAGCGGGGGAGTACACGGCACCACCGGCGGAGGGGCCCAGGATGATGGAGATTTGCGGGATGACTCCCGAAGAGGCCACATTGCGGCGGAAGATCTCTGCAAACTGGGTGAGCGCAGCCACACCTTCTTGAATGCGTGCGCCACCACCGTCGGAGATGCCAATGATGGGCACGCCGGTGCGCAACGCGAAGTCCTGCACCTTGGCGATTTTCTGGCCGTGCACCTCGCCCAATGAGCCACCAAAAACGGTGAAGTCTTGTGCGTACACCGCTACCTGACGGCCGTCGACGGTGCCATAACCGGTCACGACACCGTCGCCATATGGGCGGTTGCGGTCCATGCCAAAGTTGGTGGAACGGTGACGCGCCAGACGGTCGAACTCCACAAAGGAGCCCTCGTCCAGCAACTGCTCTACGCGCTCGCGAGCGGTCTTCTTGCCGCGCGCGTGCTGCTTCTCTTGAGCGACTGCCTCGGGCGTTGCCACGGCGGCATCGTTCTTACGGCGCAAAGCCTCCAGCGCCGCGGCAGTGGTCTTGCCTGCGGCGGGCTTTGCTGCATCTTTGTTCTGGGCCACGTCTCTCCCTTGGGTGAACTGCCAGATAGCCTAGCCGCGTGTCCCCTGCATCGTCCGCCGCTTCCGCGGCGCGGGTGTCCGCGTCGCGATCCCCGCTGCTTGCCGCTTCCTTTGCGGACATGGTGGGCCCGGAGCGGGTGCTGGCACGCTTTGAGCTGGTGAAGCAGTCGCCGTCTACCAACACCGCGCTGCTGGGCTTGGTTCAGCAAGACGCCGATGCCTGGCCTCACATGAGCGCGTACGTCACCGACCATCAGACGGCAGGGCGTGGCAGGAGCGGCCGCGAGTGGTCCACTCCCGCGCGCGCGGCCCTTACTGCTTCCTTTGTGCTGCGCCCGGGTGTGAAGCTCGAGGCGCTGGGCTGGGCGCCGCTCGTGGTGGGCTTGGCCGCCGTGCGCGCGTTGCGGCGGATGGGCACCGGCGCGTACGTGAAGTGGCCCAATGACGTGGTGGTGGAGCACGGGGCTCGCGAGATTCCTGAGTGGGGGCGCTGGCGCAAATGCGCAGGCATCTTGTGCGAGGTAGTGCCTGATCAAGACGCCATCGTGGCTGGTATTGGCATCAATGTGTCCCAAGAGTCAGCCGAGTTGCCGGTGCCGCACGCGGCCTCCTTGGCCACACTGGGCGCGGAGTCGCTGGACCGCGTGGCCTTGCTGCGAGTATTGGCGGCGGAACTGCGCGACGCCGTTGACGCGTGGGTGGCGGAGCAAGAGTCGAGGGACGTCCCGGTTGGCACCTCCACGCCCGATGCCGTGGCCGCCGCTTGCGCCACCCTCGGCTGGGACGTCACTGTGGACGTGCCCGCCGGCCCGCCGGTGACAGGAACCGCCGTGGCCCTGGCTCCCAGCGGCGGATTGGTGGTCCGCACTGCGTCGGGTGACGTGACAGTCTTGGCAGGCGACGTACGCGTGAGAAGGAGCAAGTGATGGCACAGAGCAACCGCGGCAAGGCGTTGGCGCACGGTAGCGGGCCGGAAGGTCAGCAACCGTGGCGCAGGGCCATCATCGGCGGTGCCATGTCCATCGTGTTCTTCTTTGTCTTCACCCTGCCCACGTGGCTATTGGTGCCGTTGGGCACCGGCCAGTTGGAGGGCATGGAGGACTTGGGGTACATCGCCCTCATGATCTTTGTGCTGCTGGTGCTGCCGGGAGTTGCGCTGGGTACCGCGCTCATTGCTGGGATGCCCGTTGACAAGCGCACGTGGACCCAGCCGCCCCGGGAAGCCGCCAAGTGGTTCATGTTCCTGGCAGCCATCCCCGCGCTCATTCCCATGGTGTTGGTGCTCATCAGTGGTCCCGTGGCCATCTGGCTGCCCATCATCAATCTGGTCATTCCGGCAATGCTGGCCGGCTACCTCAGCCGCCGCGCGCTGGACAAGGTGCTATCCAGCCGCACCACCACGTCGGTGGTGTTGGCGCTCACCGCCGTGGTGGCTGTGGCCCCACTGTTCCTCTTGGCACTCACGCGTTTCAACGGCGTGTAGACCTCGCGTCACAGTGCGGCGGGCTCCGCCAATTCCGGACCCTCGTTGCGGATGTTCCCCACGTCTTTACCCACCGCATGCCAGGCCAGTGCCGGCGTCTCGTCCGCGACGGCGGCAAAGAGGTCGTCTTTGCTGGACTCAGGGTCGAGCCACACTTCCCAGTTTTCCGCGGTGAACATGGCTGGCTGACGGTCGTGGATCTCGGCAAGCGGTCCGCGCGAGGCAGTGGTCACGATGCTCGTGCTCACTACCCACGGAGCATCCGGCTGGGTGCGGTCCTTCCACAGCTCAAATAGCCCCGCGAAGGCCAAGGGTGAGCCGTCTTGCGGATGGATGAAGTACGGGGTCTTGCCGTGGGTGGTGGTGTGCCATTCGTAGTAACCGCTCGCCGGCACTATGCATCGGCGTGAAGCGAAAGCTTTGCTGAACGAGGGCTTGTCCGCAATGGTCTCCACCCGGGCGTTGAACATCTTCACGCCAATGCTCACGTCCTTGGCCCAACTGGGAACCAGACCCCACCGTGCGGTGGCAAGTTCTCGCACCCCAGCGTCGTCCTTGCGAGGCCGGATGATCTGCACTTGTTGCGTGGGGCCGATGTTGTAGCGGGGTGGTATCAGGCGCGCGTCGTCGGCGACGGACGCAATGGAAAAAGCGTCAATGAGGTCTTGCTCGGCAAGAAAGTTGGCGTATCGGCCGCACATAGCCCCATTGTGCCGTTTTTGTGAGACACGTCACCGTGTCGGATAGGCCACTCGCTAGGGGTGCCTGGCGTGTCGGAGACCTCACACGGCAAGCCCTCACCCGGGACCCGGGACCCCAATTCTGTGCTCAAAAGCGAATCAAACCGGACAATTCAGCGGCCCTGTGACATCGGTCACCTTGCCCCTCCGAGGGCCCCTCACAGGGGTCCATGCCACCACACATGGGGGCGGCGCTGGAACGATTTTGGGTGAGGCAACAAGCCACTGACACCTGAGGGAGGGCGCCATGAGCACCTGCGTTGTAGAACCGGTCCGGATGCAGACCGCGCGTGGAGCGTGGGCTACCACTTGTGCATACGCGATCATCTACGGCGTTGGCTTTGCCTTCCTTGCAGGTCCCGCCATCTCCATGCTGGGTAAGGGCGGCGACATTGCCGCCTCGTTGTCCACGCAGTTTGCGCTCGTGATGATTGCCGCGCTCGTGATGGGCTTGGGTGCAGTCACCTTGAGCTTCTGGTTGGGCCGACGCTTGGACGCCAGCGCAGCCCGCCACGGCCGCCCCGAATCCTCTGTGGATGTGCCTTTTGCAGTGTGGTCCGTGGTGTTCGCAGCCCTGGTGGCCATGGGCTTTGTTGTCATCGCCACGAGCACCTACGGCGCGTTCACCGCGGGAATTGGTTGGGCCGCCCTGCTGGGAGTGTTTGTTCCCGGCGCCCTGGCGGGTGTGGCCTCCCGCGCGTGTGCGCCGCACATGGCAGCCCGCCGCCGCGAACTCTTCTCCGGCACGGTGGGCGCCCTTGGCGCCGTGGCGTTGGCCGTCTACTTGGCTGTAGGGATCCTCTCCACCGTGCCCGCCATTCCTGGAGTTCCTGGGCTGTAATAACGTGGCGGGGCTGGTTTGGTCGCTTGCGCGCCGCCCGGCCGGCTCCGCCTCCATACTTGTACCGTCCGCACCCATATGCGGTCAGAGGTCTCCGCAGCGGCCTTGACCGAGTCGATCGTGGGTGCGGACGGTACAACTCTTTGTGAACCACACATGCCGGTTATCCACAGTTCACCAGGCACTTTTTCCTGAACTCCACTAGCCTGCCCAACCATGAGTGCTGAGGCAGCCGCGCGCATTGAGACTCAAGTGCGCGACCAGATCCGCAAACGCGGGGTGGATCCCATGCGGGACGCCGATGCCGTGCGCGCCTTGGTCGACGAGGCCCTGGCCGCGTGGGATGAGAAGGCAATGGTGGGCGCGGTGGCGCCCGTGGACGACCGTGCGGCCACAGCCAAGGCCGTCTTGGACAACGTGGCCGGGCTTGGCCCACTCCAGCAGTACTTGGATGATCCGGAGATCGAGGAAATCTGGATCAACGATCCAGCTCAGGTCTATGTGGCGCGCCGTGGTGAGAGCGAGTTGACCACCACCATCCTCACCCCCGAGCAGGTACGTGACCTGGTGGAGCAGATGCTCAAGCTCTCGGGCCGCCGCCTTGACCTCTCGAGTCCGTTTGTGGATGCCTCCCTTCCTGGAGGCGAACGCCTTCACGCGGTCATCCCCGATGTCACACGCGAGCACTGGGCCGTCAACATCCGCAAGTACGTGACGAGGGCGAGTCACGTGCAGGACCTCGTGGCACTGGGGTCTCTACCCCAAGCCGCCGCGGACTTCTTGGCCGCTGCCGTGGCATCGGGCCTGAATGTGCTGGTAGCGGGACAGACACAAGCGGGAAAGACGACCTTCCTCAATGCCTTGGCGGGGGCGATCCCTGCGCGCGAGCGCGTCATCACGTGCGAGGAAGTCTTTGAGCTCAAGATCCCGGTGCGCGATGTAGTGGCGCTCCAGTGCCGCCAGGCGTCGCTCGAAGGCACGGGCGAGATTCCTTTGCGGCGCCTGGTGAAAGAGGCGCTACGCATGCGGCCCAGCCGCATCATCATTGGCGAGGTGCGCGAGGCTGAGGCGCTCGACATGCTCGTGGCGCTCAACTCCGGCATCCCGGGCATGTGCACTATCCACGCCAACTCCGCGCGAGACGCGATCGTCAAGATGTGCACCTTGCCGTTACTGGCCGGCGAGAACGTCTCGGACCGCTTTGTGGTGCCCACTGTGGCATCGGCCATTGACCTGGTGGTCCAACTCGAACTCGACGGACGTGGGCGACGCCGCGTGCGCGAGATCGTGGGCGTCCCTGGGCGGGTGGAACAAGGCGTGGTGGAGACGTCAGACCTGTATCACCTGGTGGACGGTCAACTGGTGAGGGGTGAGGGTTACCCTCCTCACCAAGAACGATTTGCTCGAGCGGGATTCGACCTCCCTGAGCTGTTGGGCAGGGGCTCGGCGTGAGCATCGTGTGGGGGCTGGTGCTTGGGGGAGGCGCCATGTTGGTGTGGTCCTCCATGTGGGTTCCCCCAGCGGACTCTGCCAAGCGCACGGACGGTTGGAGCGCGCGCACTCAAGATCTACTCATCCAGGCGGGAGCGCCTGCGGTGAAACCCGCCGCGCTGGTGTGGGCGTCCGTGGGGCTGGGGTTCGTGGTGCTCGTGCTTGGCGCAGGTGTGGCCACCTCTCCTGCCATAGGCGCTGCGTTTGGCGTTATTGCCGCTAGGGCTCCGTTTGCGTTGGTGCAATACCGCGCAGGGCGCCACCGCGCATCCATGCGTGAGGTGTGGCCGGAAGTAGTCGACAACCTGGCGTCAGGCATCCGCGCAGGCATGTCCTTGCCTGAGGCCTTAAGCCAGTTAGGTGACCGTGGTCCCGAGGCGGTGCGACCGGCCTTCTCTGCTTTCGCCAAGGACTACCGGGCATCGGGAAGATTCTCTGAGTGTCTCGACACCCTCAAAGCCAGGCTTGCGGATCCGGTGGCTGACCGCATCGTGGAGGCGCTAAGGATCACTCGAGACGTGGGTGGTACCGATGTGGGCCGATTGTTGCGGACCCTCTCCGACTTCTTGCGCGAAGACGCCCGCACCCGCGGCGAACTGGAAGCTCGTCAAAGTTGGACGGTGAATGCCGCCCGGCTCGCAGTGGCCGCACCCTGGCTGGTGCTACTCATGCTTGCCACACGGGGGAGCAACGCGCAGGCGTTCAATACGGCCACAGGCATCACCGTGTTGGCCGTGGGCGGAGGCGCCACCGTGCTCGCATATCGCGTCATGGTGCGTCTTGGCCGCCTACCTGTGGAAGCGCGGGTGCTCCGATGAGCGCAACGGCTCTCCTCCCGGGCCTGTCACTGGGGTTTGGCTTGGTGCTCGTCTCCGCATGGGCGCGCGCCCGCAAGCCCACCCTCGCGGCGCGCATCGCTCCCTACGTGCGCGCCGCCGACGCGGAGGAGATCAGTGGCGCGCACGGCACCGTCACCCCCTTCCCGACGTTGGAACGCTTGCTTGCGCCTGTGCTGCGCGATGGAGTGCGCGCCGTGGAACGGTGGGGCTCGCCTACCGCTGAACTGCGGTCAAGACTGACACGGGCGGGGAGCGCCACCACCGTGGAGCAGTTCCGTACAGAGCAGGTCTTGGGGGGACTCGCCGGCTTGGGCGTGGGCGTCGCGCTCTCTGTGCTGCTGAGTGCCACACGCGGATCGTCTGTACTCGCGCTCACGGTCCTCATGGCAGTGTGCGCGTTGGCCGGAGTGGCCGTGCGGGACTGGTTGCTCACTCGAGCCATCCAGCAACGTCAGCAGCGGTTGCTCGCGGAACTGCCCACAGTTGCGGAGCTCTTGGCTTTGGCCGTGAGTGCTGGAGAAGGTGCCCTCGGTGCGCTGGAGCGCGTGACGCGAACCACGCATGGAGTGATGGCCCAGGAACTCGCCACCACGTTGTCCCATGCACGCACCGGCACGCCATTGCCTCAAGCTCTGCAGCAGATGGGGGACCGCAGTGGCTTGGCTGCATTGAGGCGCTTTGCAGATGGCATCGCTACTGCGGTGGAGCGTGGCACTCCGCTTGCTGACGTGCTGCGCGCGCAAGCAACCGACGTCAGGGCAGAAGGTCGCCGCGCCCTGATGGAAGAAGGCGGCAAACGTGAAATCGCCATGTTGGTGCCGGTGGTGTTCTTGATACTGCCGGTCACCGTGGTGTTCGCGGTCTATCCAGGGCTCGTGGCCATTCGCCTCGATTTCTAGCCCATCACAGAGGGAGGAAAGCAATGAAGAAGTTCGGAGAAATCTTGAGTGAGTGGGCGGCCGTTGCGCCGCGCGACGTACGTGAGGACAGGGGAGATGTGCCCGGCTGGGTGCTCATCACCCTCATGACGGCAGGCCTGGTTGCGGTGATTTGGGCGGTGGCGGGGCCTACGCTCACTGATCTGTTCACGTCCGCCATCGAAGGTGTCACGGGGGGCTAGGAGCACGGACGACGAGGGCAACGTCCTCGTCGAGTTCGTGCTTGTCGCCATCTTGGTGGTGATCATCGCGCTCGGGATCGTGCAACTTGCGGTGGCACTCCACGTGCGGAACATGCTGACCTCGGCTGCGTCCGAAGGCGCTCGCTTTGCGGCTGCCTATGACCGCGACACTGCCGACGGTGTGCAGAGAACCGAAGACCTCGTTCGCGCCTCCTTGGGGGGCTATCCAGCATCGGTGGAGGGCGGCATGACCGTCATCGACGGTGTCCCTGCGCACCGCATCACGGTGAGCGCGCCCATACCCCTCTTTGGTTTGTGGGGAGTAGGGAACATCGAGGTGGACGCGCACGCCTTGGACGAGGTGCACCGTGGTTGAGCGGCTGGGTTTCTGGGCGGGCCGGCGGCGGGCCGTGCAGGAGGACTCAGGCGGTGCACTCGTGGAGTTCATCGCGCTGAGCCTTGTGTTGCTCGTGCCCGTGACCTACCTCGTCGTCACGATGGCTCGAGTGCAATCTGGAATCTTCGCTGCTGAGGCGACTGCGCACGAGATCGCACGTGCCGTGGTGGTGGAAGGCGTCCGAGCCATCGAGGAAGGCCAGGGCCACGATGCCGCGTTCGCCCAGGGTGCCGCTCGTGCCGAGGCTGTAGCGGCAGTGACGATGCAGGATTTTGGCTTCTCGCGCGATGACATCGATGTGGCGCTCACGTGTAGCGAGTCCCCGTGCCTGAGTTTGGGAGGCAATGTCGCGGCCCATGTGGAGGTGACTGTGGTGCTACCGGGTGTGCCCGCCTTTGTCGGGTCGCGTATCCCGCTTGAGGTCGTTGTGACGGGTGACGCCCGAGCTCCGGTGGACGGGTTGGCGGCGGATTCATGAGACGCCTTGCGAGGATGCGCCAGGACGATGCTGGCAACATCAGTGTGCTGACACTGGGTTTAGTGGTGCTCACAATGATGACGCTTCTAGTGATCGCTTCCGCCACCGCGGTGCACGTGCAACGGCTCCGGCTGGTGCACCTCGCGGACGAACTGGCAGTTGACGCGGCCGACGCTCTGGACGTCGACGCGTACTACCGCGGCCAGGTCGGAGCCCCCACTGGTGACGCGGCGGTGGAACTCGCCGCTTCCCGGATGATCCAGGCCGTGGAGCACCACGTGGGTGTGCGCAGCCAAGGCCATCTGGACGGGGTGCGGGTGCTGAGCGTGGAAAGCCCTGACGGCAACACCGCAGTGGTCACGGTCGCCATCACCGTGCACCCTCTGTGGATGCTTGAGCCGCTCATGCCCTTTGTTGACGGCATCGAGCTGCGCGCTACCGGCACAGCCCGAAACTTCTAGCGCGCGCGGCGCCCTGGAGGTGCACTGGTGCAGCAGCACTTAGCTCCCGACGCCCTGGAGGTGCATAAGTGCGGCGACAGGTGTCTTAGGCGCACTCGTGCACCTCCAGCGCGAGGGGGGCTCAGTAGCGCGAGGGGGCTCAGCA
>JBIQJT010000002.1:166673-173174 GCA_044507265.1 Actinomycetales bacterium
CGCACTCGTGCACCTCCAGCGCGAGGGGGGCTCAGTAGCGCGAGGGGGCTCAGCAAGGCGCCCTGGAGGTGCATTGGTGCAGCAGCGCCTAGCTCCCGACGTCCTGGAGGTGCATAAGTGCGGCGACAGGTGGTCTTAGGCGCACTCGTGCACCTCCAGCGCGAGGGGGGCTCAGTAGCGCGAGGGGGCTCAGCATCGGCGCTGCGCCGCCTCAGGGGCCGTAGACAGCCGAAAGGGCGGCCCTCCCGCAGGAGGAACCGCCCTTAAGCGGTTTGAGAGCCGTACAGAGGCGCTCAGCACATGGTTTACGTCTTGACGGCGCCTTCCATGATGCCTCGCACAATCTGACGGCCAGCCACGGCCAGCAGCACCAACAAGGGCAGCGACGCAAGGAACGCACCCGTGAGGATGATGGCCGTCTTGGGCGTGGAACCTGCACGCAAGTTGTGCAGAGCAGGACCAATGGTCTGCCAGTCAGAGTTACCCACCGCCACCAGGGCCCAGATGTACTCGTTCCAGGCACCCACAGCGGTGATCAGACCCAGCACTCCAAGCGCAGGACGCACGATGGGCAACACAATGCTCAAGTACACGCGGAACGTTGAAGCACCGTCCACACGAGCGGACTCGATCAGCTCGTCAGGAATGGCGTCCTCAATGAATTGGCGCATATAGAACACGCCAAACGCAGACACGAGCGCTGGCACTGTCACCGCGAAGAGCGTTCCCACCCAGTCGAGACGGTCCATGATCTGGTACGCACCCACGATGCCCAGCTGAGCGGGGATGGTGAGCGTGAGCACCACAAAGTAGAACAGCCCGTCACGGCCCTTGAAGCGCAGCTTGGCGAACGCGAACCCTGCCAGCGAGCAGAAGAACAGCGTTGCCGTCACCACAATGGCCACCACGATCAGGGAGTTCCTGAACGAGTCGATGAAGTCCACCGAGGCGTACGCGGGGTAGCCGGGAGGGCTGATCTTGCCCGTGATGACTTCCCAGTTGAACTTGAGGCCCTGACCTGACCAGTCAGGAATGACCTGAGGTGCACCGTCACGGAAGATCTTGTCTTCGCCCCGCCACGTGGAGATCACGCCGGCCCAATACAGCGGCCAAATGCCCACGGCGATGACAAAGATCAACATCACATAGTTGAACCAGCCTGCACCCGTGTCTTGGGGGGAACGACCCAGGAGGGCCTCCCGGCTGCGCTTGCGACGCGGCTGAGCGGCCGCCTCGTGCTTTTCGATGGTGTCTACGCTCACTTGCGGCCTCCAATCTTGTTGGTCAGCCAGGCGTTGAAGGCGGCCACCAATACGACGACTACGAACAACACCCACGACATTGCGCCGGCGTAACCAAAGTTGGTTTCACGCCATCCCACCTTCCAGATGAGCTGCGCGACGGTACGCCACAAGTGGCGGTTACCGCCACCGTCACCGGAGGCTGGGTTGTCATCGAGTTGGACAGGTTCAGCAAAGAGTTGTAGCGAGCCGATGGTTCCTAGCACCACGGTGAAGATCACCATGGGGCGGATCATGGGCACCGTGATGGACCACAACTGACGCCAAGCGCCGGCGCCATCAAGGGCAGCGGCCTCGTATACGTCCTTGGGGATGGACTGCATGGCAGCCAAGTACAAGAGCGCGTTGTAGCCCGTCCACTTCCAGTTGACCATGATGATGATCGCCAACCACGACGACCACCTGGCGTTGCGCCAGTCAACACCGGGCAGTTCCACCGCGGCATCACCAAAGCCATCGATGTGGCTGATGTTGCCAAACGAGACCAGGTCAAGAAGCCAGTTGGCTTGGCCGTACCGCTGAGAGAAGAACTGTACGAAAACCAGCGACGAGGCGACGATGGGGGTGATGTAGGGCACCAAGATGCCCACCCGGAAGAACGTTTGAGCCCGCAAGCGTCGGTTCAACAGTGAAGCGATGATGAGAGCAAAGATCAGCTGTGGCACCAGGGACAAGATGAACAGTCCGAAGGTGTTGCCGAGCGCCTGGAAGAAGTCCGGGCTCGTGACTACCTTCTCGTAGTTCTCAAGACCTACCCACCGGCGCGTGAAGACGACATCCGACTCACCAGAGATGTATCGCGGGGTTTCGGTGCGGTACGACTGGAACGAGATCAGTGCGCTGTAGACGATGGGGAAGATGCCAAAGGCAATGAACAGCAAGAAGAACGGTGAAATCAGAATGTATGGGACGACAGAGTGGTCGAATCGGGCCCAGATTGAGGACTTCTGTGGACCTTTGTGCTGAGATTCAACCGTCTCTTTGCCCGTGCCCTTGACTGCAGCCTTAGTGGCCGCGTCGCTCGTGGCGGACATGGGATACCTCCATTGGTAGCAAAGACGGTGGCTTGATACTAGCCGCAGAATGACTGAACGGGGGTAGGCCCGTAGGCCTACCCCCGCCCAGTGTCATTCCGGGTGCCTAAGAAGACTTAGGCAGCGTCAGCAGCCTCAGCGGCAGCAACAGCTGCAGCCCAGGCGTCCGCGATTGCCACGTTGCCGGCCTGAACCTCGTTGAGGACGTTCTGGACGACGGGGCTGATCTGACCGTTCTTCGGGCCGTAGTAGATCGCTGCGGGGATGTCCTCAGCGGTCTTGGAGAAGATCTGGCCCACAGGAGCACCGTTGAAGAACTCGGACTCGAAGGCCTGGATGCCCGCGTCAGAGTACAGCGACGACTGCGAAGGCAGGTTACCGACCTCTTGGAAGATCGCAATCTGCTGCTCGCCCTGGATCAGCCACTCGATGAAGTCGTAAGCCGCCTTCTGAGTAGCCTGGTCACCCTGCTTGGGGATGGTGTAGAACGAGCCACCCCAGTTACCACCGGGGCCGGGGATGTCAGCGATGTCCCACTGGCCGGCGAAGGTGTCTGCGGAGATCTGACCCTGGATGTAACCCATCATCCACGCGGGGCAAGCGAGAACAGCGAAGTCGCCGTTGGCGAAGCCGGTGTTCCACTCAGGCGACCACGGGGAGATGTTGGCCGAGATGCCAGCCTCGATCACGTCAAGCGCGATGTCGAATGCAGGCTTCGTGGCGTCCATGTCGAGCTCGTTGTTACGGTTGTAGAACGCGTAACCGGTGCCCAGCTGGGTCTGCACGGGGATGAAGATGTTCGTCGCGTTGTCGACGAACGCCTTGCCCGTAGCAGCCTTGTACTGCTTGCCAACCTCGATGAAGCCCTCCCACGAGTCGCCAATTGCGGCGTCCACGTCGGCACGGTCGGTCGGAAGGCCAGCAGCCTCGAACAGGTCGCGGCGGTAGCACAGGGCCAGACCACCCACGTCGGAGCCAAGGCCGATGACGACGGAGCCGTCAGCGTTAGCGGCCTGAGCCCACTTCCACGGGAGGTAGTTCTGCTCGTACTTGCCAGCACCGAGGTCGAGCAGGTTGACGAAGCCGTCAGACTGCGCAACGAAACCGGTGATGTAACCCTCGTCGATAGCGGCGACCTGAGGCGCACCGGAACCGGCGATGATCGACTGCTGGAGAGCGTCGTGGTGAGCAGCGAAGTCACCGGAGGCAAGCTCGATGGTGACGTTCGGGTGAGCAGCTTCGTACTCGGCAACCAGGTTCTCGAGACCGAAGTTACCCCAGTAACCAACCGTCAGGGTGACGGGTGCTGCGGTCTCCTCGGGCGCTGCAGAGGTCTCGGTAGGAGTACCGGACGACTGGCAAGCGGAGAGCAGGAGAGCCGAGGCCGTACCGAGGGCGAGAGCACTCGCCGTCTTGGTGCGGGTCCACTTCATATTGATTCCCCTTAGGTGAATACAGCGTCCCCTCGTTGGGACGCATTTGACACTGTAGCCGTGCCTCACCAGTGGGCAATGGTCCGTTGATTACGGATTGATTACGATACGGTCTCGTCCTGCTACCCCTTGGAGAAGTCCCCTAAGCCAATTGAGTTGACGCTGACGAGCACTCCCCGTTCAGTGAACCGGTTTGCCTCCACCTCGGCGGCCGTGGTGACCTTGAAAATGTGGCTTTCGCCCGCAAGAAGGGTGACAAGCGCGTGGTCCGCCTCGGCATCGGGCGCCACCTTGTCAGCGAGTACCGTCAGGTCCCTCACCAGGGCTTTTGCGGTCACCTTGACGGTGTAGCCGCCTGGTGCCGATTGCGCCACTGCGGTGAAAGGTTCCGTTTGGTACGCGATGTCCTTGTCCTCCACGAAAGTCCACAACGCGCGCACGTGATCCTCGTCGCCCGGGTAACCGGCGTCGGCGACAAGCACCTCTTCCGATGCCTGGGCGGCCTCCCGCACATGGGCTGGCACGTCCACGGTGACAGCACCCCGGGGCGAAACCTGCAAGTGAGCGGTAGCCACCGCCAGCTCGGTGCCATCCAAGCCCATGCGGGTGAACGTCAGCGTCTCTGACCACGGCTCGTCCGTGTCGTTGACTGCCACGAGCGCCACGGTCCCGGCAGGGTCAACCGCGCCGTCGGCACCGCGCGGTTGGAATGTCAGAAGACGCGGCGCGTAGGCCTGGCGCAATGCGTAATAGAGAGGCTTGGGGCGCTCGTCACCGTCCACCGCAGCCCACGAGGTGACCGGCCAGCAGTCATTGAGCTGCCACACGATGGACCCGGCGCACTGCGGCCACCACGAGCGGAAGTGCTCAATGCCGTAGCGGATGGCGCGAGCCTGGTTGAGCGAGGTAATCCAGTGCCACATCTCAAAGTCGTCACTGCCCGGCAGATGCGGCTCAAAGCCGCGGTTAAGTTTGCCGTTTCCGTCCTCCGCCTTCTGGTGGAGCAACCAAATGTCGTTGTCTTGGTTGAACGCTTGCGGCGGCAACGACCGTTGCATGGTCGCCCACGTGGCCGGACCTTGGAAGCCAAACTCTGAACAGAACGGCGGCACGTAGTCGCGGTAGTGCGAGTAGTCCTTGCGGTTCCACACTTCCCACTCGTGCACAGTGCCTTGGCCCGGGTCGTTGGGGTGGATGTCGTCCGTGTAGGGGAACGTGGAGAACGGGCTGGACGGGGTGTAGGGGCGAGTGGGGTCAAGTTCCGCGAGCACGCGCGGAAAGACCTCTTCGTAGTACGTCTGACCCCAATCGGTGATGCCGGTGGCGGCGAGCGCATCGCGCCAACCCCAGTCCCACCAGCCCCACACGTTCTCGTTGGAGCCGTTCCACAAGACCAGCGAGGCATGCGGCGCCAAGCGGGTGACATTCTCGCGGGCCTCCGCCTCAATTTCCGCGACCGTCTCTGCGTCCTCGGCGTACGCCGCGCAAGCCATCAAGAAGTCTTGCCACACCATCACTCCGCGTTCGTCGCACACGTCGTAGAAGTCGTCGGTCTCGTAGATTCCCCCGCCCCAAATGCGCAACAGGTTCATGTGAGCGCCCACGGCTTGGTCCACGCGCCGCTCCAGGCGCTCGCGAGTGATGCGCGTGAGGAAGTGGTCGTCAGGGATCCAGTTGGCGCCCTTGACGAACACCTCGCGGCCGTTCACCACAAAGGTGAACTTGCCGTCCGTCTGGTCTACTGTCACGGACCTGAAACCCACGCGGTGCGCATACGAGTCCAGCACCTGCTCGCCCGCGCCTAACTCCACGGTGAGGTCATAGAGGTGCGCCTCGCCGTAGCCGTGCGGCCACCACAAGGTGGGATTGGGTACTTCCACCCGTGCCGATGCCTCGGTCGCCCCGGCAGGAATGGTTACCTCAGCCTGGTGGCCGGCAACGTGGGCGAGCACGGTCAACGGCGCGTCAGCGTCCGCACGCTCCACCACCACATGCACGGTGGCTACGCCGGTGCCGTCTTCCACAGTGATCAAGGGGCGCACCGATGCGAGCCGTGCAACCCGCCAGCGCTCAATGCGCACCGGCTTCCAGATGCCGGCCGTCTGCAAGTCCGGTCCCCAGTCCCAACCGAATGAGCACGCCATCTTTCGCACGGCGTTGAAGGGCTGCGGGTACACGCGTCCTTTGGCCAGGATCTCGTCAGGGTCGCCGGGGATGAGACCCCTGCGCGCTGCTTCCGCCATGAGTTCGGCACTGGGCTGCGGGCGGGGGCGGTCACCCAAGACCGCTTCCCGCTCTAGCGCGTACTCAAGTGCGGATGCGAAATCCACAGTCAACTCGTTCTTCCCATCCGCAAGTGCCTCGCGAATGTCAAACCGGTAAGAACGGTGCATGTTGAACGTGCGCCCCAACTCGCGGCCGTTGAGTGAGACGGTAGCCACGGTGTCTAGACCGTCAAAGACCAAGTCCACCCGCTCGTCGGCCGCTACCTCGGTTTCCTCAAAGGTGGTGGCGTAACGCCACGAAGTGCGCCACATCCACTGCAACTGCCGCTCATGATCTTTGATGAACGGGTCAGGAATCAGGCCCGCCTCGAGCAGAGCGGTGTGGTTGGTGCCGGGAACCTGAGCGGGAATGGTGACCCCCGCCACCTGATCCGGGGTGTGGCCTCCGGTGTGGGTCAAGGTCCAGCCTTGGTGGACGTCTTTCACGGTGAGAGCGCGAGCTGACATG
>JBIQJT010000002.1:173274-207920 GCA_044507265.1 Actinomycetales bacterium
ACGCGTACGGTCAAAGAGTCACTAGAGGAGGCAATTGACATGACCATTCAAGCGGATGGAAAGCCGGCAGACCTCGCCGGATCGGACAAGGGGACCCACAAGGCCCACCCCGAGGCCGACACCGCGCGCGCCCAAGCATGGCGCGGTTTCACCCCGGGTCCTTGGACCGACAGCATTGACGTGCGCGGATTCATCCAGTGCACCTACACGCCTTACGAGGGCGACGCCAAGTTCCTCGTTGGCCCCACCGAGCGCACCACGCGCGTATGGGAAACTCTCGCCGCGATGTTCCCCGAGGAGCGCGAGCGCGGTGTCTACGACGTTGACGCCAGCACCCCTGCGACCATCACCTCGCACGCACCCGGGTACATCAGCGAGGACGACAACCTCGTGGTGGGTCTCCAGACCGACGCCCCCCTCAAGCGCGCGATCATGCCCTTTGGAGGCTGGCGCATGGTGGTCAAGCAACTGGAAACCTACGGCTACCCCGTAGACCCGATGTTGGAACACATCTTCACCACGTACCGCAAGACCCACAACGATGGCGTCTTTGACGTGTACCCGCCCGCGGTCCGCGCGGCCCGTTCCAGCCACATCGTCACCGGCCTTCCCGACGCGTACGGCCGTGGCCGCATCATTGGCGACTACCGCCGCGTCCCGCTGTACGGCGTGGATGCGCTCATCGAGGCCAAGAAGCTCGAGCGCGTCGAGATGGACATGGAGCGCTCCACCGAGGAAGTGATCCGCGACCGGGAGGAGAACTCGGAGCAGATCAAGGCGCTTGGCGAACTCAAGCAAATGGCCGCGAGCTACGGCTTTGACGTGTCCCGCCCCGCCACCAACGCCAAGGAAGCCGTGCAATGGCTCTACATGGCGTACTTGGCAGCGGTGAAGGAGCAAAACGGTGCCGCCATGTCGCTGGGCCGTACGTCCACGTTCCTGGACGTCTACATTCAGCGCGACCTCGCTGAGGGCACCCTGACCGAGACGGAGGCTCAAGAACTCATTGATGACTTTGTCATCAAGCTGCGCATTGTGCGGTTCTTGCGCACCCCCGAGTACGACTCGCTGTTCTCCGGGGATCCCACGTGGGTGACGGAAAGCATCGGCGGAATGGGTGAAGACGGCCGCACCTTGGTCACCAAGACCTCGTTCCGCTACCTGCAGACGCTGTACAACCTTGGGCCGGCTCCCGAGCCGAACCTCACGGTGTTGTGGGCCGCGGATCTGCCGCGGGGCTTCAAGGACTTCTGCGCCAAGGTGTCCATTGACACCTCGTCAATCCAATACGAGTCCGACGAGCTCATCCGCAGCCAGTGCGGTGACGACGCTGCTATCGCATGTTGCGTCTCTGCCATGGCAGTGGGCAAGCAAATGCAGTTCTTTGGCGCGAGGGTCAACCTCGCCAAGGCGCTGCTGTACGCCATCAATGGCGGCCGCGACGAGATGACGGGCAAGCAAGTCTCGCCAGCCACCACGCCCATCACGGACGAGGTGCTCGACTACGAGACAGTGCTGGAGGCCTACGACAAGCTTCTGGACTGGGTGGCCGAGACCTATGTAGACGCCTTGAATTGCATCCACTACATGCACGACAAGTACGCCTACGAGCGCATCGAAATGGCGCTGCACGACCGCGTCATCCGCCGCACCATGGCGTGCGGTATTGCCGGCCTGTCAGTGGCGGCGGACTCGCTCAGTGCGATGAAGTACGCCAAGGTACGTCCCGTGCGTGACGAGACCGGCCTTGCAGTGGACTACATCGTGGAAGGTGACTTCCCGAAGTTCGGCAATGACGACGACAAGGTCGACGCGATTGCCGTGGACCTGGTCCGCCGCTTCATGACCAAGATCCGCAAGCAGCCCACGTACCGCAACGCTGAGCACACTCAATCGGTGCTCACCATCACGTCCAACGTGGTCTACGGCAAGAGCACTGGCAACACGCCCGATGGCCGCAGGGCAGGCGAACCCTTTGCCCCCGGTGCCAACCCTATGAACGGGCGCGACACCCACGGCATCGTGGCATCGGCCCTGTCCGTAGCCAAGCTGCCGTACGACGACGCTCAAGACGGCATCTCCCTCACCACCACGGTGGTGCCCAAGGGACTTGGCCGTGACCACTCCGAGCAAGTGCGCAACCTGGTGGGAATCCTGGACGCGTACATCCTGTCCAACGGCTTCCACGTCAACATCAACGTGTTGAACAAGGAGACCCTTGAGGACGCGATGGAACACCCAGAGAAGTACCCGCAACTGACCATCAGGGTCTCGGGATACGCAGTCAACTTTGTTCGCCTCACCCGCGAACAGCAGCTTGACGTGCTCTCCCGCACCTTCCACGCAGGGATGTAGCCGACATGTCTGTCACCGTTCCCACCCCTCAGGTGCGGCCGCCAGACATGGAGGGCGCAGACGAACAGCTCCGCGAATCGGTGCGAGCTCGTACCGGTGAAGTGGGATCCGTCCACTCATGGGAGTTAGCCACCGCAGTTGACGGTCCAGGAACACGCCTCACCGTGTTCCTGGCCGGCTGCGCCCTGCGTTGCCTCTATTGCCACAACCCAGACACCTGGACCATGCGCAACGGCGAGCGCAAGAGTGTGGAAGAAGTGGCGGAGCGCATTGCTCACTACGAGCCAGTCCTCAAAGCCACCGGAGGCGGTCTTACCGTCTCAGGCGGGGAGCCCTTGCTCCAGGCCGCGTTCGTTGAGCGACTGTTCAGGGCCGCTAAGGAACTGGGTCTGCACACCACGCTTGACACCTCGGGCTTCCTGGGAGCGCGGGCCTCTAACCAACTACTTCACGACACCGACCTGGTGTTGCTGGATGTGAAGTCCGGTCTGCCAGACGTGTACCGCGAAGTCACCGGCCGCGCTCTGGAGCCCACGCTGGACTTTGGGCGCAGGCTCAGTGCTCAAGGCATTCCCATGTGGTTGCGCTTTGTGTTGGTGCCTGACCTCACCGATGGTGAAGACAACGTGGACGCCATTGCCAAGTACGCTGCGACACTCTCTGGTGTGGAGCGAGTGGAGATTCTGCCGTTCCACCAGATGGGCCGCGAGAAGTGGCACGCGCTGCGCGAGGACTACGCACTGGAGAACACCCAGCCGCCGAGTGCGGAGCTCATCGCGCGCGTGAAGGGCCAGTTCGCCATGTACGGCTTGCCCGTCACGGTCGGTTGAATCTGTAGCTGGATTCCGCGTCAGCGGCTTCGTCCAGGGAGAGTCAACGAGCGCGCGATAGCGTGCAGTCCGGTACGCCAGGGCGTACCCAAGGAACTGGCGATGCGACGGGCATTGACTCCCGTGATGCCTGCACCCACGGCTGCCGCGACAAGCCCCAGCAAGAAGACGGGCGGGTTCACCGCAAACATCAAGAACAGCACAAGAACCGTGACAAGCCCGTTGGCGGTGACTTGGAGGCCAGCGGCACCATGGCGAAACCACTGCGGATGCGCCATTTCCACTTGCCCAGCCGGTGACGAGAAGTAATCGTCGCGGCGTGCTTGATGGCGCTGCAGAGCCACGGCGCGGCGTCCACCGACCGGCTCGCGCTGTGCGGCGATCTGGTCCGCCGCCGCCAGCGCCGCAGGGGAACTCACCCATTCCCGCATCGACCACGGACCCCAGTCGGCAGGTCTGGGGGTACCGAGGTAACCGTGCACATAGTCAGGGATGAGCGATGCCAGTTCCTTCGCCGCAATCAGATGAGAATCCAAGTCTTTGGTGGACCCTGCGCCCGGGCTCCATACCAGCAGCGCCGCATCGTCAATGGTGATCCCCACGTTGGGAGCCACCTGGCCAGAGATGAGGTGCTCGATCATGCGGGGGTGAAGGACTGCCGATGCGACGCGTGGGTCGGTCGCCACCACGCGCCAGGTGGCATTGAACTGGGCAGACTCCACGTGGAAAGGCGCGAACTCGAACAGCTGAGCAAAGCGTTCAAACCATCCGAGGGGCACCACGACCACACTCGGGAGGTCAGACTCCAACTCCACTCGCGACACCGAGTACCGGTGCACCTTGGAAGTCCACAGCGTGTACGAGGACATGAGTGTGCCATCCCATGGACCCCACGCGATGTTGGTGATCGCGCCCCACCGCAGCGGACGTGGAAACGCCGTGAATCGGCCGGGATGGACATTGAGCCAGCCGCGGCGGTACAACCAGCCTTCGCCTGCCAAGCGGGAGCGATTCACGTCACGCCGGGTGTAGTGGTACCACGCCCATACGCCCACTGCGATGCCTACCGCAGCGAGTTCTGGCCAGAAGGCTTGGAACAGGTCCTGAGACTCGCTGGACTCGTATGAGATGCGTGTCTCGTTCGACGAAATCTCGGAGGTGCCAAAGAGTTCGGCGAGCCACAGGAGGTGCAGAACAGGCGTGGCGCACACCAGCAACCACAGCGGCCACATGGGCATGGTGCGCGCCCGCACGAGCGCGATGGGATTCCGCGGCATCGTGATTCACCCCCTGGCTTCGCACTGCGGTCAGGTCCGTTGCCACCCATGAGTGCGTGGTCACACGGTGCCAGTCGGCGCGAGAGTCGTCAAGCCTGGTGTGGACCCAAGCGCCTTTCGAGTAGCACGTGCGCGTGGCGCGACACCCGTCCCAAAGTCCCGGGCTGGTGGGTGGGTTCGGCACCACCATGGGGTGTGGGACAGTAGCGATTGTCCGACTCAGGGAGGTCCCATGGCCGTCATCACCACCGTGCGCGACGCCGCGCGCGACCCTCGCGTGGCACTCTCACCCGCCGTCGCCAAGCAGCTCGTGTCTGCTGGTCACGAGGTTCACGTGGAGAAGGGCGTGGGCTTGGCCGCAGGCTTTGCCGATGCCGAATACACCGCAGCGGGAGCGAGCGTGGTCGCGGCCACGGCCGCCGCCAAGGCCGCCGATGTGCTGGTGAGCGTGGGCAGGCCCGACGAAACCGTCCTCAAGTCTGTGCGGCCGGGGGCCGCAGTGATTGCGCAACTCGACGTGTGGGACAACCCGCAAGCGCTAGACGCGGCTGCTGCACGCGGCGTCACGTTCATCGCGTTGGAGCGCTTGCCGCGCCAGATCTCACGCGCGCAGACGATGGACGTCCTGAGCTCGCAAGCGTCCATCGCGGGCTACCGCGCTGCGGTGGTTGCCGCGCACGCGTACGGGCGCTACATGCCGATGATGGTGACGGCGGCTGGTACCGCCAAGCCAGCATCGGTCTTGGTGTTGGGTGCGGGAGTGGCTGGCCTCCAGGCAATCGCCACAGCACGCAGACTTGGCGCTCGAGTGAGCGGGTACGACGTGCGCGCGGCCGCGCGCGAAGAAGTCACCTCGTTGGGTGGCACCTTCCTTGACCCGGGCGTGGACGCCGAAGGTGCCGGCGGATACGCCCGTGAGCTGACGGCGGAGGAGACCGCAGCGCAGCAAGCGCGCCTCGCGGAGGCGATCGCGGCCTTTGACATCATCATTGCCACCGCCAAAGTGCCGGGCCGCAAGCCGCCCGTGCTGGTGACGTCCAGCACGGTGGATGCGCTCAAGCAGGGATCGGTCATCGTGGATCTTGCTGCGAGCCGATGGGGCGGCAACGTGGATGGCAGCGAGGACGGCAAGACGGTGGTCACGGCAAACGGGGTGACGATCATTGGCGCGGGCACAATCGCCGCGCAGATGGCTCCTGCCGCATCGGACGCTTTTGCCCGCAACGTCCAGGCGGTCTTGGCCGCCATCACAGTGGATGGTGCCATCACGGTAGACCCCGCCGACGACGTGATCGGGGCGATGCTGTACCCACCGGTTGAAGTGGAGCCTGAGACCGAGCAGCCCGCAGCAGACACGGCGGTATTGGAGGCAGCAAAGTGAGCCCCGAACTGATGGCAGACCTGGGACTGTTTGTCCTAGCGCTCTTGGTGGGATTCGAGGTGATCTCCAAGATCCCTGCCACCTTGCATACGCCCATGATGTCCGGCGCCAACTCCATCCACGGTGTGATCCTCGTGGGTGCGGTGCTGATCGCAGGAGTGGTGGACTCTCCGCTCGGCTATGTCCTGACCTTCGTCGCGGCAGCGTTTGCCGCAATGAACGTGGTGGGCGGCTACGTGGTCACCGATCGCATGCTGGGCATGTTCAAGGACCGTAAGCCTGCCAGTGGAAAGGCCGCCGAATGAACGCCGTGCAGTCTCTAGTGGGAGCGACCTACCTCATTGCCGCAGTCACGTTTGTGCTCGGCTTGCACATGATGCGCTCCCCGCGCACCGCCCGCAACGGCAACCTTCTGTCCGCAAGCGGCATGGCGCTGGCTGTGGCCGCGACCGTGGTGTTAGTGGCGACGCAGGACTACTTTGACGTCACCATGTGGGGCTGGATTGCCCTGGCTGCAGGCACCCTCGTAGGTGCAGCGGGAGGAGTATGGGGCGCTCGCGGCATCAAGATGACCGCCATGCCTCAAATGGTCTCCGTGTTCAACGCGGTGGGTGGAGGCGCGGCCGCCGTGGTGGCCATCGTGGAGATGATGCGCGCCCTCGACATTGACCACGCGACGGCTGGGCTCACCGTTCCTGTAGGCCTTGACGTACTCATCGGATCCGTCACCTTCTCGGGCTCGCTCATTGCCGCCGGCAAGCTGCAAGGCTGGGTTTCTGGTGCACCGCTGACCTTCCCCGGTTCCCGTCTCCTCACCCTGGTGAGCGCCGTTGCAGGTATTGGCGGCATCGTGTGGCTTGTCGCGTCGCCTGGAGTCATCCCGTTGCTCGTGGTGACCGTTGCCGCGCTCGCGTTCGGCATCCTCATGGTGCTGCCCATTGGTGGTGCGGACATGCCAGTGGTGGTCTCGCTACTCAACGCGTTCACCGGTTTGGCAGTGGCTATGGCCGGCTTTGTAGTGGGCAACGACATCCTGATCGTGGCAGGCGCCCTGGTGGGTGCCTCCGGTGCCATCCTCACCAAGCTCATGGCAGACGCCATGAACAGGTCAGTGCTTTCCATCATGGTGGGCGGATTCGGCACTGGGGACTCCGGTCCAGTGGAGGCTGTGGGCGCCGCCGTGGCGGTGCGTCGCACCGATGCCGAGGATGTCGCCCTCCAGCTTGCCTATGCGTCGAGCGTGATCATCGTCCCCGGCTATGGCTTGGCTGCGGCTCAAGCCCAGCGTGAGGCAGGAGAGCTCGCCAAGTCGCTTGCGGCTCGAGGCATCCGCGTGGCCTTTGCCATCCACCCAGTGGCAGGGCGCATGCCAGGGCACATGAACGTGCTCCTTGCCGAGGCCGACGTTCCCTACTCGCAACTGCTCGAAATGGAAGACGTGAACCCCCAGTTCGAGTCTTGCGATGTTGCACTCGTGGTTGGTGCCAATGACGTCACCAACCCGGCAGCACGCCGTGCAGGCAACGCCATTTCTGGAATGCCCATCCTCGACGTGGACAAGGCGCGCCAGGTGGTGGTGATCAAGCGATCACTGGGCCACGGCTACGCCGGATTGGACAACGAGCTCTACGGTCTGGATAGGACCGCAATGCTCTTTGCCGATGCCAAGAAGGGTTTGGCGGAAATCTCCGCCTCGCTCAAGGAGTACGTGGTCTAGCAGGCACGATGCTCCCGGGCCCGGGTTGCCTTCCCACAAGGAAGTCACCCGGGCCTTTGCGGACCTAGGTCCTGCGGAACTAGGCCCCGACGGCCCCACGATAGGACCATCAGAGTCCACTGAAAGGGGCCCCTAGGATGTCCATCCTTGACCGCAGCGCCACCGAGGCACCACCCGGATATTCCAGGTGGCTAGTACCCCCGGCAGCCCTCGCCGTGCACCTCAGCATCGGCCAGGTGTATGCCCTTTCTGTCTACAAGGACGCGCTACGCGAACGCTTTGACGCTAGCCACACGGAAGTTGGCATCATCTTCTCCATTGCCATCGTCATGCTCGGCCTCTCGGCCGCCTTCGGTGGCCGCTGGATGGAGCGCAACGGACCCCGTAAGGCGATGGTCTTGGCAGCGATCTGTTGGACCACCGGCTTTGCGTTGAGCTTTGTGGCCATCACCACCGGCCAGTTGTGGCTCATGTACTTGGGCTATGGCGTCATCGGCGGAATTGGTCTGGGCATCGGCTACATCTCGCCGGTGTCCACTCTCATCAAGTGGTTCCCTGACCGCCCCGGCCTTGCCACGGGCCTTGCGATCATGGGCTTTGGTGGCGGTGCCATGTTGGCCGCACCGCTGTCCTCCCTGCTGCTCACCAAGCTCGGCGACACCGAGGTGGACGCCCTCGCACCTGCCTTCCTCACCATGGGCGCCATCTACTTGGTGATGATGGCTCTAGGAGCCATCGTGGTGCGCGTGCCTGCCAAGGACTGGAAGCCCGCGGGCTGGGAGCCCAGCGTGCACAAGCCCAAGCTGTCCACCGGCCAGGTCAACGCCAAGAACGCCATCAAGACTCGCACCTTCTGGATGCTGTGGTTGGTGCTGTTCACCAACGTGACCGCAGGCATCGGCATCTTGGAAAATGCCAAGCCGATGATTGGCGACTACTTCCCGGCCGTGACCGCAGCTGCAGCCGCCGGTTTTGTGGGACTGCTCTCGCTCGCCAACATGGGTGGTCGTATCGGTTGGTCCAGCGCTTCTGACTACATTGGCCGCCGCCGGATCTATATGATCTACCTCGGCGTGGGCGCCATTGCCTACACCGTGGTGGCCCTGTGGGGACCCACGTCAATCCTCCTCTTTGTGCCTCTCGTGGTGCTCATCCTGACGTTCTACGGCGGTGGCTTTGCCACCATCCCCGCGTACCTCAAGGACGTGTTCGGCGAGCTTGAGGTGGGAGCCATCCACGGCCGACTGCTCACCGCATGGTCCGCTGCAGGTATTGCCGGCCCGCTCATCGTCAACGGCATGCTCGACTACCTCGAAGGCAAGGGCTACACAGGCGCGGCCATGTACCGCCCGTCCTTGCTGGTGATGGTGGTGGTGCTCGCCATCGGATTCACGGCCAACCTGCTGGTGCGGCCCATCCCCGCCAAGTACCACGAGCCCAGCACCGAGGCTGAGCCCGTTGCCATCGGAAAGGAGTCCTGACATGGCTAAGAAGCCCATCCTGGCCTACGTGCTCTGGGTCATCGTGAGTGTGGGACTCGCGTACGGCATCGTCCAGACAGCCATCAAAGCCACGGCCCTCTTCACCGGATAATCCCGCCTAGTGCGCGGTGCAGGCAGCCTCTCCTGCTTGCACCGCGCACTGGTGTGTCAACGCAGTGGCAAATCCGATGCCCCACCAGACACCAGTCCTGGTCCCGGGGCCTTTTAGGTCACTGGTCCCGGGACCTAGGACCCCAAAGATCGGTGAGAAGCGGGCATACGGTGAAAGTGCAACGGAGCCCAGTCAAGGGCACCGATTCACTAGGGAGAGAGATCATGAGCACCACGACGCCGGACACCGCACAGGGCAAGGTTGGTTCTGAAGTAACCAACGCTGCGCCCTCCATTGCGGAGGCGATCGATGCACTCGTTGCCAACGCGCAGAAGGCTCTCGACGCTTACAGCGCGTTCACTCAGGACGACGTCAATCTGTTGGTCAAGAAGGCCTCGGTGGCTGCCCTGAATCAGCACGGCGCCCTCGCACAGCTGGCCGTCAACGAGACCGGCCGCGGCGTCTTTGAAGACAAGGCCGTCAAGAATATCTTCGCGTGCGAACACGTCACGCACTCCATGGCCCCCATGAAGACCGTGGGCGTCATTCATGAAGACCCCATCTTGGGCATCACGGAGATTGCAGAGCCCGTGGGTGTCGTGGCAGGCATCACTCCCGTCACCAACCCCACCTCCACCGCCATCTTCAAGTCCCTGATTGCCCTCAAGACGCGCAACCCCATCATCTTTGCGTTCCACCCCTCGGCGCAGGAGTCGTCGGTGGCAGCGGCCAAGGTGGTACGCGATGCCGCCATCGAGGCGGGAGCTCCCGAGCACTGCGTGCAGTGGGTGGAGACTCCTTCGCTCGAGGCGACCAACTTGTTGATGAACCACCCCGGAGTGGCGCTCATCTTGGCCACCGGTGGAAACGCCATGGTCAAGGCCGCGTACTCGTGCGGCAAGCCAGCGCTGGGCGTGGGCGCAGGTAACGTCCCTGCCTACATCCACACCTCGGCGAACCTCAAGCGGGCCGTCAACGACATCGTCGTGTCCAAGGCATTCGACAACGGCATGGTGTGTGCCTCCGAGCAAGCAGCCATCATTGACGCCGCGATCTACGACGACGCCATGGCTGAGTTCGACAAGCTCCACGCTTACCGCGTGACGGGTGCAGAGAAGGCCAAGCTCGAAGAGTTCATCTTTGGTGTAGCAGCGAACGGCGAGAACTGCGCCGGCGCCAAGCTCAACCCCGATGTGGTGGGCAAGTCCCCGCAATGGATCGCCAGGCAGGCCGGCTTCACCGTCCCGGACGTCACCTCGATCCTCATCGCGGAGGTGACCACTGTGGGCGAGAGCGAGCCGCTGACTCGCGAGAAGCTGGCACCGGTCCTCGCCGTGCTCAAGGCGGAATCCACCGAGCAAGGTATGACCTACGCCGAGTGCATGGTGGAGTTCCACGGACTGGGCCACTCGGCTGCCATCCACGCCACCGACGAGGACGTGATCCACGAGTTCGGTTCGCGAGTGAAGGCCATCCGCGTGATCTGCAACTCGCCATCCAGCCACGGAGGCATCGGCGACATCTACAACGCCTTCTTGCCCTCGCTGACCCTGGGCTGTGGCTCCTACGGACACAACTCGGTGAGCAACAACGTCACCGCCGTCAACCTCATCAACGTCAAGCGCATCGGCCGGAGGAACAACAACATGCAGTGGTTCAAGGTTCCTGCCAAGACGTACTTTGAGCCCAACGCCATCCAGTACTTGCGTGACATGGAAGGCGTGGAGCGCGTCACGATCATCACCGACGCCACCATGACCCGCATTGGCGTGGTGGACAAGATCATCGACGTGCTGCGCCGCCGCTCCAACAACGTGTCTCTCCAGATCATCGACAACGTGGAACCCGAGCCCTCGGTCAAGACCGTGCGCGATGGCGCGGAGATCCTCCGGGCCTTCAAGCCGGACACCTTGATCGCGGTGGGCGGTGGATCGCCCATGGACGCCGCCAAGGTGATGTGGCTCATGTACGAGCACCCTGAGGTGGTCTTCAGCGACCTCAAGGAGAAGTTCTTCGATGTGCGCAAGCGCGCCTTCACCTTCCCCAAGCTCGGAGACCTCGCCAAGCTGGTGTGCATCCCCACCACGTCTGGCACAGGTGCGGAGGTGACCCCGTTCGCTGTCATCACGGACACTGAAACCGGGCGCAAGTACCCGCTCGCGGACTACGCGCTCACGCCCACCGTGGCGATTGTGGACCCGGTCCTCACCGCTAACCTGCCGGCACGAGTGGCAGCTGACTCGGGAATGGACGCCCTCACCCACGCCACGGAGGCGTACGTCTCGGTGTACGCCAACGACTTCACCGACGGCCTGTGCTTGCAAGCCATCCGCATGGTGTTCGAGAACATCGTGGAATCGGTGAACGAGGGCGGTAAGGCCGTCAAGGCTCGCGAGAAGATGCACAACGCGGCGACCATCGCCGGTATGGCATTCGGCAACGCATTCCTCGGCCTGGTGCACGCCATGAGCCACGTGACCGGATCGACGTTCCACGTGGCCCACGGACGCACCAACGCCATCTACTTGCCGCACGTGATCCGCTACAACGGTCAGATTCCCACTAAGCCCACCTCGTGGCCCAAGTACGAAAGCTACGTAGCGCCCGAGCGGTTCCAGGAGATCGCCAAGGTTCTTGGCCTTCCGTGCTCCACTCCGGCGGAGGCAGTCGAGGCATACGCCAAGGCCGTGGAAGACCTGCGTGCCGCAGTGGGCATCGAGGCTTCGTTCCAAGAGATCGGTGTGGAAGAAGCGGAGTTCATGAGCAGCCTGGACACGCTGGCCATGAACGCGTACGAAGACCAGTGCGCACCCGCCAACCCGCGCATGCCGATGCTCGAGGACATGAAGATCATGATGGAGGCCGCTTACTACGGCACCACGTTTGAGGCAGTGCGCGACCGTCAGCGCAAGGAACTGCCCGTAGGCGAGGTCACGGACACGGCCACCAAGGCCAAGAAGTCCAAGGCCTAGCAGCTCTCTCCCCAAGAGCCCATGGGGGTGCCACCGGGACAGTGGCACCCCCATCGGGGGCTCTGGGGAGTTTTGCTGTCCCGGCCTGAGCGGGGGAGTCACCCTGGCATCGGCCCCCGTAGACTTGTCTGCCGTGGCTACCGACTTTCCCGCAGAGATTGAGGCCATTCGCGCTACCTACGCGCAGATCGAAGCGGTGAGTGACGTCCCCGCCCTCCAGGCGCGCATTGCGGAACTCAGCGAGCAAGCAGGCGCGCCTGACTTGTGGGATGACCCCGACAACGCGCAACAAGTGACGTCCGCGCTGTCAGCAGCCAACTCCGAACGTGACCGCCTGGACGGTCTCAAGCAGCGCATCGACGACCTTGAAGTCCTCGTGGAAATGGCACAAGAGAGCGACGATGCCGCGACTCTTGCCGAGGCGGACGCGGAACTTGCCGCTTTGCGCAACGACCTCTCCGCGTTGGAAGTGCGCACCCTGATGCAAGGGGAGTGGGACAAGCGCGACGCTGTAGTCACTATTCGCTCCGGCGCTGGCGGAGACGACGCCACGGACTTTGCCGAAATGCTCTTGCGCATGTACTTGCGATGGGCAGAGCGTCACGGCTACGCGGCCAAGGTGCTGGACACGTCGTATGCGGAAGGCGCGGGCATCAAGTCCGCCACCTTTGAAGTCAATGCCCCCTACGCGTACGGCACGCTGTCAGTGGAGGCGGGCACTCATCGCTTGGCGCGCATCAGCCCCTTTGGTGCGGCCGACAAGCGCCAGACCAGTTTTGCTGCGGTGGAAGTGATCCCGCTCATTGAGAGCTCAGACCACGTGGATATTCCTGAGACCGACATCAAGATTGACGTGTTCAGGTCGTCCGGCCCGGGCGGTCAGTCAGTCAACACCACGGACTCCGCCGTCCGCATCACTCACTTGCCCACAGGAATTGTGGTCTCCATGCAGGACGAGAAGAGCCAGATCCAGAACCGCGCTGCCGCCATGCGCGTGCTGCAGTCCCGCTTGTTGCTGTTGCGCAAGGAGCAGGAGGCCGCGCAGAAGAAGGAACTCGCGGGCGACATCAAGGCCAGCTGGGGCGACCAAATGCGCTCGTACTTCCTTTATGGCCAGCAACTGGTGAAGGACCTGCGCACCGGCCACGAGTCCACCAACCCCGACCGCGTGTTCGACGGCCAGATCGACGACTTCATCGACGCGGGCCTGCGCTGGCGCCGGCAGAGCTCCTAAGACCCGCCTGCACTGCCTCCGAGTGGGCGTGGTGCATCTCACAGGGGCGCGCCGTTGAGCATCCCCGAACAAGGCCGCAGGCCTCTTTACGATGCTTAGGAAGCGTGCGTCCGTCCCCGCGCGCCCAAAGGCATGATTCGACTCAGCAACGTAAGCAAGGTGTACACGCGAGGCGCTCGCCCCGCGCTCGATAGTGTTGACGTGGAGATTGAGCGCGGCGATTTTGTGTTCCTTGTGGGGTCCTCGGGGTCCGGAAAATCCACATTCCTCAAGCTCATCTTGCGTGAAGAGCGGCCTACGAGTGGAGACATTTACGTGGCCGGCCGCCACCTCAACCGCTTGTCCAGTTGGCGCGTCCCGCATTTGCGGCGTGAGATTGGCGCGGTGTTCCAAGACTTCCGCTTGCTGCCCAACAAGACGGTGTTCCAGAACGTTGCGTTTGCCTTGCAGGTGATTGGGAAGAGCAAGCACGACATCGACGCGACGGTGCCGGAGATGATCGAGCTCGTGGGGCTCGCGGGCAAGGAACGCCGCTTGCCTCACGAGCTTTCAGGCGGTGAGCAGCAACGCGTGGCCATTGCCAGGGCGTTTGTGAACCATCCGCCCATCTTGTTGTGCGACGAGCCCACGGGAAACCTCGACCCGGGCACGAGCGTCGGAATTATGCGTCTGCTTGACCGCATCAACCGCACGGGAACCACGGTGCTCATGGCCACCCACGACGATGAGATCGTGGACCAGATGCGCAAGCGCGTGATCGAACTTAAGGGCGGCCACCTCGTACGTGACCAAGACCGCGGCGTCTACGGATTGGAGCGCACATGAGGCTCCGGTACATCGCAGGCGAAGTCTGGAACGGTCTGCGCCGCAACTCCACCATGGCGCTGTCCGTGGTGCTCGTGACGTTCGTGTCGCTCACCTTTGTGGGTGCTGCGGCGCTCTTGCAGTTGCAAGTCACCAACCTCAAGAACGACTGGTTTGGCAAGGTGGAAGTCTCCATCTTCTTGTGCCCCGACAACGCGCGCACCATCCAGTGCGCCTCTGGCGGAGCCACTGGGGTTCAAGAAGATGCCATCCGGGATGTCCTGGAGAACGGCTCCGTCTCGCACTTGGTCCAGTCCGTGGAATACGAATCCCGCGAACAGGCCTACGAGAACCTGCGCGCTCGCGACACCAATAACGACTTCGCCCTACTCACGGCCGACCAAATGCCGGCAAGTTTCCGGGTGAAACTCAAGGACCCCGAGCAATTTGCGGTGGTGGCCGATGCCGTGGAGGGCTTGGACGGTGTGGACTTGGTTCAGGACCAGCGAGAGATTTTCACCGGACTGTTCAGTGTGCTCAACGCTGCCACGATCATTGCCGCGGCGCTCGCGGGTGTGATGCTCCTGACCGCGGTGCTTCTCATCACCACCACCATCCGGCTCTCGGCTCTCAGTAGGCGCCGCGAGACCACCATCATGCGCATGGTGGGAGCCTCACGCAGCCTCATTCAGATGCCGTTCTTGCTTGAAGGCGCCGTTGCAGCCACGCTAGGGGCAGTACTTGCAGTGGGCGGACTGTGGTTCTCCGTCAACTACATGGTGGAGGATTGGCTCAAAGACTCCGTCGCTTTTGTCGACTACATAGGTACGGAAGACGTGTGGCTTGTGGCCCCATGGCTCATCCTGGTTGCGGTGGGTCTTGCGGTGGTCGCATCGGTGGCCACGCTGGGAAGGTACACGCGAGCATGATGCAGTGGAGCGGAAAGACACGGCCCGTGCGCTTTGCGCTGGCCGCTATTGCCGCTGTGCTTGCTGCGTTGCTCGCGGCGTCCGTGGCGCAGGCCTACACGCCGGTCCCCGCCTATTCCCAATATGACGATGCCATTGCGCAGGCCAACGCTCAGAAGGCGGCTCAGGACCGCCGTCTCCAGGAGCTTGAGCACGCGTTGGAGAACACCGATGCGCGCATCGTCCAGGCAAACCGGCAACTCACCGAACTCAACGCCCGACTGCCCGTGGTGCAAGAGGAACTGCGCCTTGCCCAAGAGCGTTACGACGCCGCGATCCTGCAGCAGCAGATCGTGGCCAACAAGTTGGCCGCGGCTGAGGCGGAAGACCGCGAACTCACTGCGCAGATGCAACGCGACCAAGAGCGGTCCGAGCAGTTGCGTGACACGCTCGCGCAGATTGCGCGCGCGCAGTACCAAGGCTCTCGTCAGGACAGCTCGCTCGCCATCATCTTTGGCGCCACGACGTCTGACGAATTCGTGGACGACTTTGCCTTCCGCCTCACCACCTCGCGCGTGCAATCGAACGCTCTCGCGGAGATGGAAGAACTTCAAGCTGTCAACCGCAACCGCAAGGCCCGCCAAGACGCGGTGCGCGAATACATCGTTGAACTCAAGCGCATTGCAGACGAGTTGGTGATTGAAACTGAGACCGCTCGCAAACTTGCGGAAGAAAAGAAGGCGGAAGTAGAGCGCCTGCTCGCTGAAGCCGAGGAACTCAAGCAGTACTTGGAGTCCCAACGCGAAGCCTTCCTCGCGGCCCAGGCGGAACTTGAGGCCCAGCAGAAGGCTCTGCTGGACGAACTCGCGGTACTGGTCGCCAAGAAGCGCGCTGAAGAAGCCAATGGCGGAGGCAGCCTTGGCAAGGGCTACTTGAGCTTCCCCACGGCCATCCCCTATGTGACCTCGTCCTACGGCTACCGCATCCACCCCATCTACGGAGTGAACCGCCTCCACGCTGGCACCGACTTCCGCGCCTACTGCGGCACGCCCATCTACGCGGCCGCCGGCGGCAAGGTGGAGTGGGCCAAGTTCCGTAGCGGCTACGGCAACCAAGTGATGATGTCCCATGGCATTGTGGGCGGCAAGGTCCTCATGACCAGTTACAACCACTTGCAGTCGTTCAATGTGGGCGCCGGCCAGAACGTGGACCGTGGTTCGGTGGTGGGTTGGTCCGGCAACACCGGTGACTCCACCGCGTGCCACTTGCACTTTGAGGTGTACGTAGACGGCGCCACCGTGAACCCCGTCACGCTGCTGCCAAGCTTCTAGCCAACCTGCCCCCAGCATCGTCCGGGCATATGGTCGCTTTCCGCTCGCGCCGCCCTCACCTAGACTGTCTCCTCGCCCCTGCACGCGGCAGAGGCATCGTGAGAACCGGGAGGTGAGTCATGAATGAAGCAGTGAAAGTAGTGGCCACCAACCGGGCGGCCCGCCACGACTACTTCATTGATGAGGTGTACGAGGCTGGACTGGTGCTGACCGGCACCGAGGTCAAAGCCTTGCGTCAAGGCCGCGCCACCATTGGCGACGGCTACATCCACATCGAGAACGGCGAGGCGTGGGCAGAGAACCTGCACATCCCTGAGTACACCCAAGGGACGTGGACCAACCACGCTCCGCGGCGCAAGCGCAAACTGCTCTTGCACCACACCCAGATCGATGAGTTGCAGATCCGCACGCGCGAGCGCGGACTCACGATTGTGCCTTTGCGCTTGTACTTCACCAAGGGCCGCGCCAAGCTGGAAATCGGTGTGGGCCGAGGTAAGAAGCTGTACGACAAGCGCCACGCACTCAAGGAGCGTCAAGACAGCCGTGAGGCCCAGCGAGCCATGGCCACAAAAGGCCGCGACCTCTCCTGACGCGAACAGTGCCGTTACGGCATGATGGGTCGCATGACCAGACTGTGGGCCGCTGTTGGCGCTGTTCTTACCGCGTTCGTCATTGCACTGGTGCCCGCCGCGGCATCGGCAACTCCCGAACCCAACTATCCCGACATCATTGGGCGGGAGATCACGCGCTGGGATCAGACTTTTGAACTGAGGCCCGACGGCGGCATGGACGTGCGCCTGGAGATCGACTTTGACTTTGGCAACGACCCAGGTCACGGTCCCTACATGACGTTGCCCGTGCGCCAGGGTTACAACGAGAAGTACGACCGCGTGTACCGCATCACCAACTTCCGTGCTACGAGCCCCACGGGTGCGCCTTCCCACTCCTACAAGACTGAAGAGCGCAACTGGCTGACAGTGCGCATTGGCGACCAGAACATCGGAAACGTCAGTGGAGTGCAGACCTACGTGATCACCTGGACGGTTCACAAGGTCATGAATGACACCACGGCGGAGGAACTAGGTGGAGTGGGCGACGAAGTCGTCAACGACGAGCTGTATTGGAACGCGATCGGCGACGGTTGGGTGATCCCCATCTCGCACGCCACGGTGACCGTCAAATCTCCCGTGCCTGTGATCGCCTCGCAGTGCTTTGCAGGTTCCCCGTACTCCCAGCAAGCGTGCACCAGCGTGAGCGTCGATGGCACCGAGGCAGTCTTCACACAGCGTTATCTGTATCCCGGCCAGCCCTTCACCGTGAACTTGCTGTACCCGCCCCACTCCTTTGACACCACGCCTGCGCTCATTGAGCGCAACGATGTGGCGCGCGCGTTCCGCCTGACGCCGGTGACCGGCTTTGGCTCCTTGGCGGTGTTCATCGGTGGACTTCTCATTGTTGCCCGCCGCTTCCGAGTAAGTGGAATGGATGAGGAATACAAGGGCCTCACGCCCGGCCTCATGCCGGTAGGGAACAACGAGACCCAGGTGGGGCTACGCGACAAGTTCGCGCCGCTCGCCGTGCAGTTTGAGCCACCCGCAGGCTTGCGGCCCGGCCAACTGGGCACGCTCATCGATGAACGTGCAGATCCGCGCGACGTGACGGCGACCATCGTGGACCTCGCAGTGCGCGGGTACTTGCGCATCGACCCGGTGGACCAGCGCGAGGGCAAGGAGCCCAAGGACTACACCTTGGTCAAGTTGCGCCAAGCTGACCCTGGATTGGTGCCTTACGAAATGACGATCTTCACGGCGCTGTTTGCAGGCCGTGACAGCGTGAAACTCAAGACGCTCAAGACCACATTCTCGGGCACCATGGCGTCCGCACAATCGCAGTTGTATGCAGACGTCACCAAGCGCGGCTGGTTCCGCCGCAATCCTCAATACGCTCGTGCCACGTGGTACGGCGTGGGATTTGCCATCACCTTGGGTGGCTTCATCTTGATGTTCTTCTTGGCAGCAGCCACGTCGTTGGCACTGTTCGCGCTCGCCATCATGGGCGTGGGAATCGCCATTTTGTTCGTAGCGCGTCACGCGCCCGGCCGTACTCCAGAAGGCACAGCCATCTTGAAGCAGACTCAAGGCTTTGAGCACTTCATAGCCACGGCCGATGCCAATCAGTTGCGGTACGAGGAAGGCCACGACATCTTCAGCCGGTACTTGCCGTTTGCCATTGCCTTTGGCTTGGCGGATAAGTGGGCCGCCAAGTTCGCGGAACTCGCACGCCAAGGGGCCAATTTGCCTGACCCCACGTGGTACGGATCCAGCTTTCCGTACGGGACGTTCTGGGGTCACGCTTCCAACTTTGGCAACGACATGGCCAGGTTCACTTCCCTCGCTGACTCTGCCATCTCGGCGCCGGCACCCGGCTCCAGCGGAGGCTCTGGATTCAGCAGCAGTGGCGGAGGCGGCTTCTCCGGTGGTGGCGGCGGAGGCGGCGGCGGAGGCGGCTGGTAAACTTGAGGGGTGGCTCCACGGAGCCGCACATAATTGCACAGGGGATGATCGGTTTCGACGTGTGTTTACATTGCAGGAGAAGCGGGCCAAGGATGCTGGGTTATCTTGTCAACGCCCCCAGCAAACTTATAGGTGCCGATCAAAAGCGCACCGACTTCGCCCTCGCTGCCTAAGCGAGCCCCGAAGTCCGTCAGCCTAGGTACGTTCTCGACCTAGTTCCTGGCGTCATCTAGAGAACTTGCTGGTTGCTGGTGTTACGGCGGCAACCGGGACTTTTACCGTAACTGGGCCTATCTCACTTGCTCGCCTGATGCGGGTGGGGGGCCGAGAAATACTTCTCAGGCTGCGCCCGGAGAAGACCTGCTTTTGGACATGCGGACGCGGGTTCGATTCCCGCCATCTCCACTCATCCCTGTGATACGCCAAATGGCCGCCGCACCCGGACTGGGTGGGCGGCCCTTTGGTTTCTTCAGCCGCGCAAGCTGTAGCCTCCAAGGGTGTTGCTCGCCGTCCTTGCCACCATTGGAGGCGTCCTTGCGCTCGCGTGGAGCGCCGACAGGTTCGTAGAAGGCGCCTCCGCCGTGGCCCGCTACTTGGGCATGGCCCCGCTCCTTGTGGGCATGATCGTCATCGGCTTTGGAACCTCGGCTCCGGAGATGCTCGTGTCATCGCTCGCGGCGGCGGGCGGCTCCCCCGAGCTTGCCCTGGGTAACGTGCTCGGCTCCAACATCGCCAATATCGGTCTCATCTTGGGTGTCACCGCAGTGCTCATGCCCATTGCGGTGAGCAAGGGAATCCTGCGCCGTGAACTGCCGATCGTCTTGGGCGTGACCGTGCTCGCTGGCGCATTGTTTTGGGACTTGCGCTTGAGCAGGGTCGATGCCTGGATTCTGTTGGCCGCCCTTGTGGCAGTGATGGGCTGGCTGGTCTGGCAAGCTCGGCGTCACCCCGGCGACGGTCTCGCCGCAGACGTGGTCGCAGAGACCGAGGCCAAGCGGTTGAGCCGCAAAGCGGCGTGGATGTGGCTTGTGGTTGGCCTGATGCTGCTCGTGCTCGCTGCGCGGTTGCTGGTGTGGGGAGCCGTGGAGATCGCTACCGCTCTGGGTTGGTCGGAACTGGTCATCGGTCTGACGATTGTGGCCGTGGGCACCTCCGCGCCGGAACTGGCCTCGTCCATAGCCGCTGCGCGCAAGGGTGAGAACGACTTGGCGTTGGGCAACATCATCGGTTCCAACCTCTTCAACCTCTTGGCGGTGCTGGGCGTTGCCGGTCTGATTGCCCCGGCCACTGTGGGGTCCGAAGTCATGAGTCGAGACTTGCCAGTGGTGTTGGCGTTCACGGTCGCGTTGGTGGTGTTCGCGGTGTGGCCATTGGGCAAGGGCAAGATCGACCGCATCGAAGGTGTGGTCTTGCTGCTCGCCTTCGTCGGCTACACGGGGTACTTGCTCGCCGTGGCGAGTTAGGCACTACGCCACGCGAACGCGGATCTCACTTCCCCACGGATCGTTGAAGCGCACCGTCTGCCCATCATCGCGGACCTGCACCCCGGCAAAGGTGAGGCGATCGCGCAAGGCAACCATGTCGTCGGGCGTAGGTACCTCAATGTCCATGGTTCCCAGGCCAAGCGAAGCCGCACGTGGACCCGCTCCCCGGCTGTGCCACGTATTGAGTCCAATGTGGTGGTGGTACCCACCGGCGGCCAAGAACAGTGCGGCGTTCATGCTGAAGGTGACGTCAAAGCCCAGCACGTCCGCGTAGAACGCCTTGGCCGTGGGGATGTCGCCCACCTGGAGGTGCACGTGGCCCACGCTGGCACCGGCCATGGGCGCGGTGAACTCTGCTTCCGAGAGGTGGGTCTGAATGTACGCGTTGGGGTCGAGGCCCTCCACGCCCATGACGGGATTACCCCATTCGTCACGGCGCCACTGGTCTCGCGGCCGGTCCACGTAGAGCTCAACGCCGTTACCTTCAGGGTCATCAAAGTAGAAGGCCTTGCTCACCAAGTGGTCTGCAGCGCCGGTATACGTTCCGCGCCCTGACTGGGCGACGCGCGCGACCGCTGCGGCGAGGCCCGGCTCCGAGTCGAACAGCACCGCCGTGTGATACAGCCCTGCACTGTTGCGGTTGAAGCTGGGTAGGTGCGCGTGAGGCGTCAGTTTCATGGTCTCCACGCCACCGCGGCCCAGAATGTGGGTGTCACCCTCTGTGCGGATGTGATCGAGCGCAATGACGTCGCGGTAGTAGGCGAGCATGGCGTCCAGATCCTTCACCAGTAGCTCAATTGCACCCATGCGGGTTTCAGGGGCCAAGGTGGGCGTGTCAGACATCGGGTTCCTCGCTTTCCTCTGCCCAGTCAACAAGCCGCGCTGCGCTTCCATTCCGTGGGTCTGGGCCTGCCACGGTTAAAGCGCTGACGGCATCGTCACACCTGATGGTGCCGAGAGAACGCCCGGACTACGCTGACGACATGTCTGACGTGCCCGTGGCCCTGGCCATGCGCGGCCTGCACAAACGCTTTGGATCCACGGTGGCGGTCGCGGGCGTGGATCTAGACATTCCGGCCGGTTCCTTCTACGGCATGGTGGGCCCCAACGGCGCTGGTAAAACCACCACACTCTCCATGGCTACCGGCCTACTCACTCCCGATGCGGGGACGGTTCACATCCATGGGACAGACCTCTGGCGTCACCCGGCCAAGGCGAAGCCGCTCATCGGCGTGCTTCCTGACGGCCTGCATACTTTCGACAGACTCACCGGTGCAGAACTGATCTCCTACGCGGGCCTCTTGCGAGGCATGGACCCCGCTGTGGTGCGTGAACGGCGAGATGACTTACTCGCGGCGCTAGACCTGGAGCCCTCGAGCCGCACCTTGGTGACGGACTTCTCCGCTGGCATGAAGAAGAAGATCTCACTGGCTTGTGCACTCGTTCACGCGCCCCGCATCCTGGTGCTTGACGAGCCGTTTGAGGCGGTGGACCCCGTCTCCGCGGGAGCTATCCGCCGCATCCTCTCCGCGTTTGTGGAGGCGGGAGGCACCGTTGTGATGTCCTCGCACGTGATGGCCTTGGTCGAGCGGCTGTGTGACCGCGTGGCCATAGTGGGCCACGGCCGCGTGCTGGCAAGTGGCACCTTGGACGAGGTGCGCGACGGCGTGGACCTGGAAGAGCGCTTCGTGCACTTAGTGGGCGACGTGGCCGAGCACCGCGAACTCGGCTGGCTGAAGAGCCACTGACATGCGGGCCCAGGTGCGGCGATGATCGGCGTGGTCTTGCGCTTGCGCGCCACCACCACCGTGCACCAATTGCGCCGCGACTGGTGGCGCGTGTTGTTCCTCGTGGGCGGCGCGGTGTGGTCGCTCTCTCTGCTCCCGGCGGTGTGGTGGGCCGCCAGGGCGTTGTCCTTCTATGACGCGACCAATAAGGCCGATGCCTTGGTTGCTTTCGCCGCGGTCATTGGCCTGGGCTGGATTCTGGTACCGCTGTTGGTGACCGGGCTTGATGACTCGCTGGACCCCAGCAGGTTTGCGCCCTGGGGCCTTGAGGTGCGCAAGGTGGCGCCCGCGTTGGCCGTCTCGGCGCTACTCACGGTTCCTGCGTTGTTCTTTGCGTTGGTGTTCGGTGCAGCCGCCTCCACGTGGGCCATTGAGAACCCCGAGCCCTGGCCCTTGGTGGTTGCCGCGCTTGGCGCCTTTCTGACCTGGATGTCGCTCGTGTTCTCGGCCAGACTCGCGGCCTCATGGGGTGCGCGAGTGTTAGGCAGTCGCAGGTCCCGGCTGGCTGCGCTGGTGGCCGCAGTGGCGGTTGTTGCCGTGGTGGGACCTGCCATTTGGGTGGTAGTGCGGGACGGTCTTGAGCTAGTGCTCGAGTACGACCTACGCGTGCTCCTTGAGCAGTTGGGCCGCACGCCCATTGGTGCAGGCATGGCGGCCCCAGAGTTCGTAGTGGCGCGTGACTGGCCTAGCGCCATCTGGCGACTGGCGATGATGGCCGCCTGGGTGGGGGTGCTCTTAGCAGCGTGGCGCGCCACCATCGCCCACACCTTTGTGCACCCCATCTTCCGGGGAGGCGGCACTCGCAAACGCGAGGACTCTGTGTTGGCGGCGGGAGAGCGTGCAGTGGCACGGACAGCGGGTGCGGCGGGGCGACTTCCGTTGAGGCCCTCGCTCGCCTCCACGGCCGTGCGCGCCCGCTTGTTGCACTACTGGTTCACCGATCCCCGGTACTTGTCCAACCTCATCGGCGTACTCCTCATGCCGCTGCTCACGGTGGGACTGATCTTGCCGGTCTTCGGCCTTGACCCTCGCTGGGCCTTTGCCGCTCCGCTGATGCTCGCAGCCACCATCGGGTGGGGTCGTCACAACGACATCGCGTACGACTCCTCGGCGCTGTGGCTCGACGTGGTGGCAGGCAAGCAGGGTGCTGCCATTACCCGCGGCCGCTTTGCAGCCACGTTGAGTTGGGCCGCGCCTGCGGTGCTGGCAGTGGCGCTGTTGGTACTGGTGTGGACCGGGCTGTGGTCTTACGCTCCCGCACTCCTTGGGGCGTCCATTGGAGTGCTCGGAGCAACCTTGGGTGTCTCCGCCCTCACGGCAGTGACATTCCCGTACCGGGCTCCCGCCCCTGGTGAGAGTCCGTTTGGGGCAGAGGTGGGGTCCGTGGGAGCGGGGCTCTTTGCGCAAGTGGTCTCGTCCGTAGCCACGGCGGTGGTGTTGCCAGTGGCGGTGGTGCCGTTGGTATTGACTCTCGCTGTGGATGTCCGGTGGGCATGGGTCTCGGCGATCTTGGGGACGGTCTCCGGCATCGTCGTGTATGTAGTGGGAGTCACTGCGGGGGGCATCATCTATGACCGGCGCGCTGGCTCGCTCGTGGATGCCGTCCGCTAGCAGTGCGTACCATGGGCGCATGAGCACCACTCCCGCCAACAGTGTCAGCGAACCCTTGGAGCCTCAGCCCGCGCCCTCGCAACCGAGTGCAGGTACGGTCACCATTGAGCGCACCGAGACGCGCGAGTTGGTGGAGCCCGGCGACGCCGAGCGCTTTGCGCACTACGTCAAGAAGGAGAAGATCCTCGAGTCCGCCATGACCGGCGAGCCCGTGATCGCGCTGTGCGGCAAGGTGTGGGTTCCGGGACGTGATCCCAATAAGTTCCCTGTGTGCCCCGCATGCAAGGAGATCCTTGACGGCGTGTTCGGCCCTGAGGACGGCGGCTCGGGCAACTGAGGGGCCAGCTGAGCCTGGCTGGCGCGCGCCACTGAACGTACTTGTCGACTAAGGCGCTGCGTCATGGTCACTCAGGACCAACTCGTTGTCCCATGAGCCCCATGAGGCTCACCAGTGCGGAGAGTGGCGCCCCTGTTGGTCCACAGTGATCAGCTGCAGGCGCAAGCACCCCTCGCCGGTGCGGTGGCGCGTCACGTCCCTGCGCCCGCGGCCCACACACGTAGGCTTATGGCGTGTCCACAGAGCAGGAACTCCGGCATGAAGGCTCGGTCGCCACGCGCACCGCTGATGCCTGGGTCACCATCGTGTGGAATGACCCCGTCAACCTCATGAGCTATGTGACCCACGTGTTCCAGACGTACTTTGGCTTTTCCAAGGCTGACGCCCAAGCGCGCATGCTTGAAGTACATGAGAAGGGCCGCACCGTGGTCTCCACCGGCGGCCGCGAGCAGATGGAAGTGGACGTCCAAGCGATGCACTCTTACGGCCTTTGGGCCACCATGCAGAGGGCCGGCGAGTGAAGGCGTTCGTGCCAGTCTCGGGAGGCGGGGCCGCGGTGGCGGAACTTGACCTTGAGGAGCGCATGGTGGTGGCGCGCATCGTTGCAGATGTGGGACTGCTTCTGACCGGCGAAACCTTTGGCATGGAGACCCCCTCGCACGACGAGGTTGAAGACGAACTCTTCCGCCACTTGCGCGGACTCGAGGAAGCCTTGCAGGACCCACACGATCCGGCCGTGCTCCGCTTGTTGCCCAACGCGGCGCCCACAGACAGGGAAGTAGCCGATGAGTTCCGCAGGCTCACCGAAGCTGACCTGCGCGATCTCAAGCTCAAGCGCTTGCGCCGGATGTGGGAGCAACTGAGCGAAGACGGACCCGAGTGGGTGGTGGACGGCGAGGAGGCCCTGTCCACTGCAGGCGCGCTCACCGATGTGCGCCTCGTGTTGGCCTCGCGCCTGGGATTGGTGACGGATGAGGACGCGGAGCGCCTGCATGCGGAGATCGAACTTGCCACCTACGCCATGGAGGCGGACGGCGACGACGACCTCCCCATCAACCCTGAGCGTGTGTGGCTGGGGATGCTCTACCAAGCGCTCACTTGGCTTCAAGAGTCTCTAGTGGGGTTTCTGACAGGGGATCCGGTCATCGCCGGGGACGGTCAACCCAATGCGGAGGCAGAGCATGAATGACGCACCCATCGGCGTCTTCGACTCCGGCGTGGGGGGTCTCACGGTGGCCCGCGCCATCATGGACATGATGCCCCGCGAATCCATCCACTACGTGGGAGACACTCTCAACGGCCCCTACGGACCACTCCCCATTGCTCAAGTACGACAGCACGCCATGGACATCATGGATGCGCTGGTTGACGACGGCGTGAAGTTGCTGGTAATCGCATGCAATACGGCCTCTGCGGCGGTGCTGAGGGACGCCCGTGAACGCTTCTCCAAGGAACGCGCAGTTCCCGTGGTGGAGGTGATCGTGCCCGCCGTGCGCCGCGCAGCTGCCCTGAGCCGCAACCGCAGAGTAGGTGTGATCGGCACCAAGGCGACCATTACGTCGGGCGCATACGACGACGCGCTTGCCGGCGCCCCGGACATCACCGTGACGAGCCAAGCCTGCCCGCGGTTTGTGGAGTTTGTGGAGGCCGGAGTGACGAGCGGCCCGGAGGTGCTGCAAGCGGCGCACGAGTACTTGCAGCCGCTCATTGACGCCCACGTGGACACGCTTATCTTGGGCTGCACTCACTACCCGATGCTCGCCGGAGCCATCGGCTATGTGATGGGACCGGACGTCACCCTGGTGGACTCCGCCACAGAGACCGCCATCGACGTCTACCGCGCGCTCGCGGCCAGCAACTTGGAGCGCACCTCCTTGGAGGAGCCCGAGCACCGCTTCTACGCCACGGGAGAGTCCGCGCAGTTTGAGGCCCTCGCTCAACGCTTCCTTGGCCCGGTGGTGACGCACGTGGAGAAGCTGGACCCGTGAGACTGACGATCGTGGGTTGCGCGGGCTCTGTGGCCAGCCCCGACTCCGCAGCGTCGTGCTACTTGCTGGAGGCCGATGCCGATGGCCGCACGTGGCGCATGGCACTTGACCTGGGTTCGGGAGCTATCGGGCCGTTGCAGAAGTACTGCGATCCGGTGCGGCTCGATGCGGTTCTCGTGAGCCACGGACATCCCGACCACTGCGCTGACCTGGGCGCCCTCTCGGTGCTCTTCCGCTACGGCCCCGCTAAGGATGCGGGACTGCCGCGCGTCCCCTTGCTGGCGCCGCGGGGCATGGACCAGCGAATTGTGGACATCTCAGGCGCTGACGACCGCAACGATCTCCAAGCCTTTGACTTCACGTCCCTGGCTCACGGAGCGCGCATCTCGTTAGGACCCTTTGACATCACGGTGGCCAGGGCGTGGCATCCGCTACCTGCGCTTGCGTTCAGAGTTGATGGTCCTGGAGAGCCTGCCGGGCCTGGCCAAGGCGGCGGGCGCGTGTCGCTCGTCTACACCGGTGACACTGACCGATGCGACGAAGTGGACGAGTTGGCCAAGGGCTGCGACGTGTTGCTGGGAGAGGCGGGCTGGGCGCATCGCGAGGTGAACCCGCCCGGTGTGCACATGTCAGGCACCCAAGTGGGGCAACTGGCCGCCGAGGCCAAGGCGGGTCGGCTCGTCGTGACTCATGTGGCGGCTTGGGTGGATCCGCACGCCACACTCGAGGCCGCCCGCGTGCACTTCCCTGGCGCAGTGCTGGCCGCGCCGGGCGCCGTGCACGCCATCTAGTCGGCGCACCAAAGCCGCAGCGCACCCGGTTAGGCTCAACCCATGACTGACTCTCACGACGCCGTGACTCGCTTTGACGGCCGTGCCGTTGACCAACTCCGCCCCGTGACATTTGAGCGTGGCTTCCAGCGCAACGCGGAAGGCTCCTGCTTGGTGAGTTTTGGTGGCACGCGCGTGTTGTGCTCAGCATCGTTTACCCAAGGCGTGCCGCGGTGGAAGCAAGGCTCCGGCGAGGGCTGGGTGACCGCCGAGTACTCGATGCTCCCGCGCGCCACCAACACCCGCAACGACCGTGAAAGTGTGCGCGGCAAGATTGGTGGCCGCACGCACGAGATCTCGCGCCTCATCGGCCGCTCGTTGCGCGCGGTCATTGATGTCAAGGCGCTGGGCGAGAACACCATCATGATCGACTGCGATGTCATTGACGCAGACGGCGGCACGCGCACGGCGGCCATCACAGGCGCCTATGTGGCTTTGGCCGATGCCGTGGCCTGGGGTGTGGCCAACGGTGCCATCAGCGAGAAGGTCAAGCCCTTGAGCGGCTCCGTGAGCGCCATCTCCGTGGGAATCATTGGTGGGGTTCCCATGCTGGACTTGCCGTATGAGGAAGATGTGCGCGCGGAGACCGACATGAACGTGGTCATGACCGGCACTGGCGGCTTTGTGGAGGTCCAGGGCACCGCTGAGGGCGCGCCCTTCTCCCGCGAGGAGTTGGATGCCCTGTTGGCGCTTGCCTCGGCAGGCAACGCACAACTCGCTCAACTTCAGGCCAGCGCCTTGGCCTTGCCACTGGAGCGCTGACGCACATGCCGCGGCTGGCGTTCGCCTCGCACAATGCCCACAAAGTGGGCGAAGTGTGGGACATTCTCGCGCCGCTGGTTCCCGGGCTGGCCCGCGAGGACTTTGCGAGCGCCGGGGACCTTGGCACTCCCGCGCCCGTGGAGGACGGCACGAGCTTTGAGGAGAACGCGCTCATCAAGGCGCGGGCGCTCGCGGCGGCTTCCGGCCTACCGGCCATCGCCGACGACTCAGGCATTGCCGTGGACATCATGGGAGGCGCCCCCGGCATTTTCTCCGCGCTGTGGAGCGGACGCCACGGAGCAGACCGCGAGAACCTGGAACTGCTGCTCGCTCAACTCGCAGACATCCGCGACCCGCACCGCACCGCGCAATTTGTGTGCGCCGCCGTGCTGGTCACCCCAGACGGTAATGAGAGCGTTGAACTAGGCATCATGCCGGGCCGCATTGCGCTCGGCCAAGGCGGCCAAGGCGGCTTTGGCTACGACCCCATCTTCATCGCCGACGGACAGACGCTCACCAACGCCGAACTGAGCCCTGAGCGCAAGAACGAGATCTCTCACCGCGGAGCCGCGTTCAGAGCTCTCGCTCCGGCCATTGCGGAGGCGCTCGACCGGTGACCGCCACCGAGCCGGTGCTGCCCGACTATCTCGCACAAGGGTTGCGGGTGGTGTTCTGCGGCACAGCTCCAGGGCTTGTCTCCGCCGCACGCGGGCACTACTACGGAGGCCCGGGCAACCGCTTTTGGAGTTTCCTCTTTGAGGCCGGCTTTGTGCCCCAGCCACTGGACCCCACTGACGATCATCGCGTGCTGGAGTACGGCATCGGGCTGACGGATCTGGTGAAGGACATGGCACAAAGCCATGACCGCGGACTGATCTATGACGTGGCCGGTCTGGAGCGCCGCATCACCGCCCACGCCCCTGAGTGGCTGGCCTTGACGTCCAAGGAGGCAGGTCGCGCAGCTGCACGGTTCCTTGGCACGCCGACGCCGGGGCTGGGAAATCAGCCGTGGCGCCTAGGCGGAGCGAAGGTGTTTGTGCTGCCGAGCCCGAGCGGCCGCAATCAAGGCAGGGCGCTTTACGACGGCAGGAGCGATCGCTTGAGTTGGTGGAAAGAGCTTGGCGGGTTGGTGCGCAACGCTTAGGTCAATAGACCGCAGTGGGCTAAAGCCTGCCGCAACAGCACGTGCTGGCCGCCTGCCATGTCCGCCGCCACTTCTTCCGAGGCGGCTTCTTCAGGGGTGATCCACACAATGTCCAGCGCGTTCTGCGAAGGCTCACAATCACCGTCCACCGGCACCACAAACGCGAGTGCCACCGCGTGTTGGCGGGAGTCGTAGAAGGCGGTCTTGCCGGGAGTGGGGAAGTACTCTGCGACCGCAAACGGCGTAGGCGAGGTGGGCACACGCGGTAAGGCGACTGGCCCCAAATCTTTCTCCAAGTTGCGGATCAGCGCGTCACGGATGCGCTCGTGGTACATCACGCGGCCGGCTACTAAGGCCCGGGAGATCATGCCCTCGTCGGCACGCAGCAGGAGGCCAATCTCCGTGACCTCACCAGAAGCGTTGATGCGCACGGGAATGGCGTTGATGTACAGGAGCGGCAACTCTGAGCGCACGTGTTGAAGTTCGCGGTCCGAAAGCCATCCATTGGGCTCCGCAGGGAGCTCAGCCATGTCCGTCATACAGACTGTTGTACCGCGCCCAGCGTGGGCTTGTCAGGACGCGCGCCGAGCCGTGGGAACCTAGTGGCGGAATAGTCCCGCCCTGTGTGGGTGTTGACGGAAGCATCGGGCAATGGGCCCTCGGGAGGATCAAGCATGGCAACAGTGAACCTGACTACTGAAACGTTCGAGCAGACCGTCTCTCAAGACGGCATTGTGCTCGTGGACTTCTGGGCCGAATGGTGCGGCCCCTGTAAGCGCTTCGCGCCCATCTTTGAGCAGAGCTCTGAGGTGAAGACCGAGATTGTTCACGCCAAGGTGGACACCGAAGCCGAGCCTGACCTCCAGGCGCAGTTTGGCATCACCGCCATCCCCACCCTCATGGCATTCCGCGACGGCATCATGGTGTTCAACCAAGCTGGCGCACTGCCCGGCCCCGCGTTGGCCCAGCTGGTAGAGGCAGTGGAGGCCCTCGACATGAACGAGGTCCGCGCCAAGATCGCCGAACACGAAGCGTCTGGACACTAGTTCACAATGTGTGGTGACCCGCAGGGGTCACGTGCCAAGATTGCCGCATGTCACCCACAGGGGATGCGCGCTCCTTGCGAGCCCTCAGTGAGGATTCAGACGCGGAGCAGTTCGTAGGCCGCGAGGCCGAGATGAACGCGGTGCAGGATCTTCTGGACGCGCGCACTCCGAGCCGCATCCTCCTCGTCCATGGCCCCGGCGGGATCGGCAAATCTGCTCTTTTGCGCGCCGCCGCGCGCGAGGCCGCCAAGGCTGGCTTCTCTGTCGCATTTCACGATGCTCGCACCCTCCACGGGGGCCTCGAGGAGACCGTGGCTGAACTCACCAGTTCCCCCAGGGGGCCGGTGGCGCTGATCGTGGATGGAGTGGAGCGCTTGGGCTCCATGCTCGGGCCCCTGCGGGACGCATTACTGGATCACTTGCGCGAGGACTCTCGCATCATCCTTTCGGGGCGCGTGGAGCCCGATCAATCCTGGCGCGCGGGCGGCTTGCCGAGCATCGTCGTGGAACTCGCGTTGGGGCCATTAGACGACGCTGCTGCCCACACGTTGCTGGCGCAACGGGGACTTGCCAATGACGAGCGCCGCGGCGATGTAGTCGACTGGGCGCGAGGCTACCCCCTGGCGCTCACTGTGGCGGCGAGTGCGCCTGGCGGCAAAGTGGGCACGCGCATGGAAAGCCACTTGGAAGAGCGCCTCACTGCATGGCTGGCCGGCCGCGCCATGCTTGACGTGGACCGGGATGTGCTGGAGGCGGCTGCGATTGCGCGCGTCATCGATGCCCGTCTGCTCGCGGCTGCGTTGCCTGGACGCAATACCCGTGATGTGATGCCGCGTTTGGCCGCGCTCCCGGTGATGCAGGCGCTTGGCTCCGGTGTTTCGATGCACCCGGTCTTGGCGAGTGCCATCCGCGAGCGAGTCAAGGCCACAGCACCCCAGCGCTACCGCCACTTAGTGCGGCGCATCGCCGAGCACTTGGCCATGCGCGCCCGCTTGGGCGACATGGATGCGCTGCTGGAACTCTCTGAGCTGATCGAGCAACCCGAATACCGCAGCGCCATTGGCAACGAGCCCAGTCGCACCGTGTACGCAGACAAGCCCCGGGTGGGCGAATTTGAGGCGTTCGCCGCGGCGCACGGCTTTGCCGAGAGCCCGGACATTGACGAGATCAACGCGTGGCGCAACGTGGCTACCGAATATGTGCTCCGTCGAGCCCATGGCGACGCTCTGTTGTGGGTGATCCTCTTGCCGCTGTCTAGGGTTGCGCCGGGTGGCGCGATCGCGGTCAGCCACCAAGAAGTGGTGCGACGCCTAGACCTGCGCACGGACCTGACGTTTGGGGCTATTGCTCTTTTCGCAGACGGCACCTTCGAGGAGCGCGATGAGGCTTCGCGCTTGGCCAGCGGGGCGTTCATGCGCCACGCCGCCGCGCCGGATCTGGAAGTGATCCTCATGTCCTTCCCGCAACCCAACCGCCGTCCAGGATCCAATGCCATCGACATGCATGAGATTGACGATGCAGGGCCGCGCGGTGTGGTGGTGTCTGACTTCCGCCCGCTGGGGGCCGTGGGATTCGTGGAAGCGATTGTCTTGACGGAGCAGGGCTTTGAGCCTCGTGGCACAGGGTCGGTGGACTTGTTGGCTCCCACGGACGATCCCGAGCGCGAGGCTCGCTTGCGCGACGCGATCGACAAGGCGTTTGGTGACACCGCCGAGGACCGGCGACTGCGGGCGATCCTGGAGGCCGCCCACATGGGTCCGCGGCGTAGTGAGACCTCCCTGTTGGCCGAGTTCCACGTGGGGCGCTCGACGTTCTACCGCTTGCTGCGGACCGCCCGGGAACGGGTGCTTTCCCAGGCCTGACGGCTGAGGCCTGGGCCGTCTCGCATCGGTCCCAAATGTCCCTTTGGGAGATGCTCGTGACAACGCACGAGCGCCAATATTGGCGTATGCGGATTACGCCGGTCTTCGCCTGTGCCCTCCTACTGTCTCTCACGCTTGCCGGGTGCTCTCCCGCGGGGCCCACGGATGCGTCGGGCGAACCCCAAGTCGCGTCCAATGCATCGGGCTTGTACTTGCCGGATGTCGAGGCGCTGGTGGAGACGCCCGTCCACTGGGATAGCGGCATTCTTGAAGTGTTCGATGACGTGGCCGCGCTGGACACGTCGATCGTCCCGTTGCGCGACTCCATCGAGGCGCATGAGAAGGCATGGGGCGAGGAACTTTTCTCTGGCTCCCAGGACCCCGGTGACCTCAGCGAGACCGGTGAGCCTGGGCACATGGAGCCATCTAGCCTGATTGTTCCGGGGCTCAGGGTGCCCGGGGAGGGGCCGTTGTTTGGTCCCGGTTTGCCCCACGGCGCCGCAGGTCCAGGTTCGGTGGCTACTACGACCGCTGGGCAATCCACATCCTTGGGTGCTAGCTACATGCTCGGTGCCTCTTCAGCGGACATCGTCGCTCAAGGCTTTGTCACCGAGGGGTGGACGAGCATTCCCGTGGGGGCGACTGCCACTTCCGGCAGTGGCAATCGCATGACCAAGATCGATGAGTACAACGCGAACGTTGAAGTCTCCAACACCCACGAGGAAGTCAAGGGCGACGTCACCGTCAGGACGGAGTTCCGCATCAAGATCGAGGGCACCATGTGCCCTAAGCCTGACGGTGACTTTGACGTCAGGATCACGGTGGACCAAACCGTCACGGCTACCTCGCCCGCAGGGCAGTCCAAGGAGATCCAGAACCTAGTGGTGCGGGCTCAAGGGCGACTTGGCGAAGACGCTGTTCCGGAGCGTTACGACGTGGAGACGGAGGCGGCGACTACTCAAAAGACCTCGGACGGCCGCACCTTCTTTGCGCGGAGCACCAAGACTCGCAGCGACCTCAACTTCAATGAAATGGATAAGGGCCCATCGAAGGTCAACCGCACGAGCCGCAACATGACCAAGGAGCAAGAGGAAGCGCTGGTCAGGCAAGGGGACTCTCGCGCTGTTGCCTTGGCCACGGGGCAGATGCTTGCGCTGTTCAAGCACTGGATCTTAGGCGGGTGTGTCCAGATTAAGCACGACGCTCCGGCCAAGGTTGATCCCGACTCCACCCCCGAAATCACAATCGAGACGCCGCATCGGGCCTCGAAGAAGCCAGTGAAATCCAACGTGACCCTTGAGTTCTCCGGTGAGAAGAGCATCAGCAAGACCGAGTTCAAGAGCCCCGATACCTTCCAGTTCACCGCCGGCAAGGAAGGGGAGGCGGGCACTATCAAGGTCAAGGCCACGTCGCGCCAAGGTGGTGACAGGCAGACGATCACGATCAAGGTGGAGGGCGAGCAGGCGTACCAGGCTATTGGCGGTACTGACGGTTATGAGCTCACTGCAGCCGACAATGCCATCGTGTGCGAGTTTGAGACCTGGGGCTTCACGTCGCCGGGGTACACGCCGTCGAATGGCTACTACTGGGCCTTCCTGAATACGGGCGAGACAACGTTCGAAGTGATCAGAGGGGCCGGAAGCTATATCCGAATCCGCGAAGGTTCGTGGGCGCTGGAGAAGGACAAAGATGACAAGCCGGTGGCGATCGTGATGACCTATGAGAACAGTTTTGATGTCTACCAGGACTGCGACATCGTCGACTTGGGTGGGGGATCCGGTCGTTTTGATCTCAAGCCTGTACCCAGGCCTGATTGGTGCGACTCGATGGTCACCGAATGAGCACTTCCCGGTGACGCCATCCCTGGCGTGCGGCTGAGCACCGCAACACATCGTATGGTGCGCGAGGGGGGACTTGAACCCCCACGTCCTAAGACACTGGAACCTAAATCCAGCGCGTCTGCCAATTTCGCCACTCGCGCGCTCGTCAAGGATACGCGGCTAATCGAGCCCCAAGTCCCTGCGTAGCCGTTGCACGTGCCCAGTGGCCTTGACGTTGTAGAACGCCGCACTGACTTTGCCATCTCCGTCCACCACCACAGTGGAGCGGATGGTGCCCGTCACAAGGTTTCCGTACAGATTCTTCTCACCCCACACGCCGTAAGCGTTTTGGATGGCTTGGTCTGGGTCCGAGACCAGGGTAAAGGTGAGGCCTTCCTGTGCACGGAACTCCGCGAGCTTGTGAGGCTCGTCGCTGGAGATGCCCACCACCATGTAGCCCTGGGAGTTGAGGAGGTCCAGGGAGTCGCGGAAATCGCATGCCTGCAACGTGCACCCCGGAGTCATGGCCTCCGGGTAGAAGTACAGAATCACCTTCTGGCCCCGATGCTCGGACAGGGTGAAGGTTCCGGCATCGGTCTGGGCAGTGAAATCGGGCGCGGCTTCGCCTACGGTCAATTGGCTCATAGTGGTGGCAACGGTACCGGTGCCTCGCAGATTCCCTGACTCACTGCGTCAGCGGATGGCGCGCTAAGGCCCTTGGTTTCGCTATCGTCAGAACAGACACGAGGGGGTAGTCCATGGCCACAGCCGAAGGTCAATACCGCTGTCTGGCATGCAACAAGGTGATCGCGCTCACGCCCGATCGTCGTTGCGAGTTCTGCGGTGTGTCTTATGACTCGCGCGCGGCCGCCGCGGTGGTGCAAGCCGACCGCTCCCTCGCGGAACTCGCGGCTCGGTCCGAGGAGCTCAAGAGTCTCACGCTTCAGTGGCAAGCGCACCGCGAGGCGACGGTAGCCGCGCTGAAGATGACTGCTCCTCGCGACTGGCCCGGCCCTCAAGCTGCTGACGCGGAGCCTGACCTGCCACAAGAGCCGATGCC
>JBIQJT010000002.1:208020-235142 GCA_044507265.1 Actinomycetales bacterium
GGCCCGGCCCTCAAGCTGCTGACGCGGAGCCTGACCTGCCACAAGAGCCGATGCCCGTGGCGGCACCCGTGCCGGCGGAGCCTGTGCTCGCCCCGGTACCGGCACCCGTGCCGGCGGAGCCTGTGCCCGCCCCGGTACCGGCACCTGGTGACCCATACGCCCCGGGCAGCCAGTCCAGGTTCGAACGCCCGCGCAAGGCGGCATCGGCCGCAATGACGGCGCCCGCGCTGCTGGGTGTCTCTGGTTCGTCGCTACTGATCGCAGCATCGATTGTCTTTGTGGCGCTTGCATGGACGGCGTTCCCACCCATCACCCGCGGACTCATCGTCTCCGGCGTTGCGGTGCTGGTGTCCGCCATTGCCATGTGGCTCAAGAAGCTGGGCCTGACCGTCTCGAGCGGTGCTGTGGGCTTTGTGGCTATGGGCTTTGCAGGCACGGCCACCTTGGCGTTCTCGCGGGGCACGGGTGCGCTCGGCGGCTACGACATCCCCACGGCGCTATTGGTGGCATGCGCGGCAGGCCTATTGCTCGCGCGACTGGGGATCCAGTGGGTAGGTTCCGCCGCCGCATTGGCCCTTGGCGGAGCGGCCGTCGGTTACACCGTGGTGGCCACACGCGGCGCGTCCGCGTCCGCCGACCCTGGCGCAACGGCTTCCGCGATTCGAGGCATTTGGGTGTGGGTGATCGTGGGTACCGTGACGGCCTCGGTGCTCGCGGCTACGTACACGTTCTGGAAGTCCCGAGTGGCCAAGATTGCCGTCAAGTGGGTGTCGGTGGTGTGGCTCTCGCTCGTGGGCGCTGGCGCGAGCCTGTGGATGTGGGCCAGAGACGGCATTCCGGTCGACGCTGCGTTCACTGTCCTACCCATCGTCGCTTTGGCTGTGCTTGCCCGCAGGTGGCCGGTGCTCGCCGTAGGTCCGGCCGCGTTCGTCGTGACGCTGATCGCTCCGGCGCTCGTGTCCACGTGGGAGCCGGGTTTGTGGCAGCAGGCCACGGCCATCGCCATTGCGGTAGCCGCATTGCTGGCTCTGGGTCCGTGGGCTCCCACCTCAGTGCGCCTGCCGTTACTGCTGGGCGTGAGCCCGGGATATGTCACCGTTGCGGTAGCCGCCGCCACCTACTCCGTGACCATCACGGTGGTGCGCATCATTGCCGGCACGTATGTGCCGGATACCCAGTTGTGGGCAGGTGTGGCCGCGCTCGTGGCTGGCTTGTCCATCGCACAGCTGCGACTGTGGAAGCTGGACTCGCCGTGGGTGAAGGCTGCCTCCGGCGTGGGCGCGATCATGGTGATTACTGGCCTGGGCATCGTCGCTTTTGGCCTTGCAGAGGCGTGGAACCGCGACTACCACTCGTCCGTGGCTGTGGCCATGACTGTGGGTGCGGTGGTGCTCTTGTTCGTGATGCGTCTGTGGGCGTATCGCCAAGCGGCGTTCCTCACCGGTCTTGGTGCGTGGGCGTTCTTGTTGGTGGCGGCCGGTCATTCCGCGTGGGCGGTGGCGGTGACCGAAATCCCGCTGGCCTTTGCCCTCATCGTGGCGCTTGCGCCCATCGCCTTGCTGGTAGTGCGAGGACGAACCCATCCGTGGTGGGGCATGGTGCCGGCCGCATTGTTCCTCACGCTCGTCGCGTCAGCAGTGCTGGGACGTTACGACGCCTCCGCCGAATGGATTGTCACTGGGGCGGTAGGCATGGCGGCCGTGGTGCTGTGGGCGGGTCGTGCGGTTCCCCGCTCATGGGCTCAGCCTGTTGCTATCGGCCTGACACCCGCGTTGGTGGTGGGCCTCACTGCGAGCGTCTTCACAGCCGTGGACACTGTGTGGCGTGTTGCTGGTGGCGGGGACAGCGGCTTGTCGCTCATGTGGATTGCTCCCGCACTAGTGACGGCGATTGCACTGGGAGGTTTTGCACGCTGGCCCATGCCGCAAGCATTGCTCAACGCCACAGGCGTGGCAGGTGCAACATCGGTACTCGTGGTAGCCGTGGCGGCGGCCTTCGATGGCGCACACCTGTGGGGTGCCGAGGTCCCTGGCGCGGTGAGCGGGTTCGGTGTGGTTGCGTCCTTGGCCGCGGTGGCGTTCACCGCCTTGTGGCGCTCGCGGACTGCAAGTTGGGTGAACGGCGTGGGTGCGGCAACTCTGCTCACGATTTGTGGCATCAATGCGGCGGCCAACGTGGCCAACTCCAGGGTGCCCTTGGCAATGCCCCTTGCGTTCGCGTGCGCCGCCATTGCGGTGTTGGCAATCTTTGGCCGCTGGTGGCCTGCCGTGTCCCTAGGGCCGGCATCGTTCCTGGCTACGGGCTTGGTGCTTGCGGTGGTCAGCCGGGAAGCAGGAGGCGCTGCCGCGATTGCCGCTGCTACCGCCGTGGCTGCGCTGATCTTGTGGGGCTCGTTGCGCCTTGGCCGCACTAGCCGCCTGGCACTTGGTTTCGGCCTGTCTCCATTTGCGGGTGTAGTGGGCATGGTGATTCTGGTGATCGCTGGAGCCGCATTTGCGCAGGTACTCACATGGGGAACCGCCGATGTTGGCCAATTGGGCTCGTGGTGGGCCGTGCTGGTGGCGATCGCCGCAATTTTTGGGGTGGAGGCCTTGGTACGCGCGCCGTCAAGCTCTCGCGGCGCCCCGGGCCTCAAGGTGCTCCTGGCGGTGCTTGCCACCGTGGCGGTGGCCGCCCTCACCGTGGTGGTGGGCTCCACGGTGCGCGGCCTCGCCCAGCAAGCCGACTCTCAGTGGTACTGGGTGACGGCGGCCACCGGTGTCGGTGTGGCGCTCACGGCGGCCTTGATCCGGCTCGCGAGTACCTTGGCCGATGCCTGGGTGGGCTCCGAGCCGGCACGGCGGGTCCTTCGCGGGGGAGCAGTGGTGTGGCTCACCACGCTGGGTCTGAGCGCGGCTTGGGCCACGCGTGCGGACACGGTACTGGGTGTGGTGGGTGCGGTCGCCACCGCCCTGGTGGTGACGGTACTGATGCTGGTTGCGCGCCGCCGACCCGTGCTCGCCGCGGCATCGGCCGCGTTGGTGGGCACTTTTGCCGTGTTCATGGCGTGCCAGGCGCGGTTCCCCTACTCGGTGGCGGCGTTCGCATCGACGGCGGTGGTGGCGGGTCTGGTGTGGCTCGTGAGGAAGAGGGGTGGCAAGGCGCGGCTCGCCACAGCCGTGGGTCTGGCCCCTGCTGGCGTGGTTGCCGTCGTCGAGGTCGTCCGCGCCGCCATGGATACCCTGTTCGCGTACGTGGCCGCGTGGCAAGACGACTCTTGGGAGCACGTGCTCTCCTCGCCATGGAGCTACGGCGCGGTGGGCCTCGTGGCGCTTGCCTTGCTGGTGATTGCCAAGGTCCGCGCGCACTGGGGAACCTTGGTGCTCGCCGTGGCAGCGTTGGTCGTAGCGATGCTGCCCCCTGTGGCCGCCGCGTGGGTATTGGCGGCGCTAGCGCTCGCGGCGGTAGTAGTCGGTCGGCGCGCGCGCACGCGTGATGCCATTGCTACCGGCGCGGGCGTCTTGGCACTTGGGTGGGCCGTGCCTTCAATGCTGACGGTCGCCGGAGTCATGGCGGTGTTGGCAATCATTGGCATCATCGTCGGGCGAAGGTCGAGCGAGTCTGCGTGGCCATGGGGTGGAGTGCTTGCCACCGTTGCGAGCAGCAGCGCCGGGGCTGCTTTGATCGCGGGACTCGGTGGCACTGCCGTGGTGATTGCTCCCGTGGCGATGGCCGTGGCGGCGGGGATGGCGCTCGCGCTCGCCTTGCTGGGTGTTCACAAGGGCGCTGAGATGGCTCCGTGGCTGGTGAGCATCGCCACTGTGGTGATTCCGCTAGCAGCGCCCGGCTTCACTGCTCGAGGAATGGCGTTAGTGGTGGCGGGAGTGGCGTGGTTTGCCATGGCCATCCGCGGTGATCGCTTTGGTAGGTGGTGGGCGGCATCTGCATTGTCGCTTGGAACCATCCTGCTCGTGGCGGGCGCAGGGGTGAGCCAGATTGAGGCGTACACGATTACTCCAGCGGTTGCCGCGCTCACTCTAGGTGTCCTGTGGCTCCGCGAGGCACCTCACATCCCTTCCCTGCAGGCACTGTGGCCGGGACTGAGCCTGGCACTGGTCCCCAGCTACATCGCGCTCGCAGGCGACCCAGACTCTTTGCCTCGCACCGCCGCACTCACGTTGGCGATCGTGGGCCTCGCAGTGGTGGGTGTGAGACTCAAATGGCTTGCTCCCATCCTGGGAACTGCCATCACCTCCATCGTGGTCTCAGTGCTTCAGATCGTGGTGGGCTCCAACATGGTGTTGCGCATGATTTCGTGGATCATCGTGGGTTCTCTCCTGCTGGCGTTTGCGTCCTGGTTCGAGAAACTCAAGACCCTCAGATAGGCGCCGTGAGCGTTTCTTTCGTAGCCGTGGGATTTGCTACGATGGTGCGTCGCGGTGGCAACACGGCGGAGCACCTCTAGCTCAATTGGCAGAGCAACTGACTCTTAATCAGTGGGTTCTGGGTTCGAGTCCCAGGGGGTGTACAGCAAGGGCCCGGTCCAGATGGACCGGGCCTTTCACTTTGTCTCAAGCCTCGGCAAGCCGCGCTAAGTGCCTGACTTCTCTTTGCTGCGCCCTCGCCACCAACTCGGCCTGTCACCGCGCGCCAAGGCTGCCTCTCGCTCCAGCCGCTCTTCCTGCAAGCGGATCTCGCGATTACGGCGCCTGCGCCTGCCGGTAGTGACGATGTAGTACACCGCAAAGCCCATACCGATGAAGAACAGCAACACCAAGATGGGCAAGAAGATCGCCACGAAGGACAGACCCACTGAAGTGGCGTCTTCAGCAAAGGAAGCAATGGGCGCACCTGTACCGCCAGTGGCCGCGTTGACCGCGGGCCTCGCCGCGGACTTCCCCATATGGACAAGGCCGGCTATGAGCGCACCCACGATGCCGCCGATGAGCGGGTTATCTCCCCAGAAGCTCTGAGCGTCAATCTCGGCAGCAGCGGCCGTGGCGGCAAAGATCACTCCACCCACCAACGGCCGCACTGCGGACTGCACCAAGTCATTGACGTGATCCACTCCAGGGATCTTGTCCAACACCAGCTCCGCGGCAAGGAACAGCAAGCTGATGATGATGGTCGGCCATGACTGCAACCACATGAGGTTGTCGGGCAAGTCAATGAAGTCAGTGAACCGCGCGGCCAAACCGACGATGACGAGCGGAATGAACGCGTTGAGACCAGCGGCAGCGGAAAGCCCGGCACCCGTCAGTGCAGCGAACATCAGTCCTCCTTGCTCTACCCGGTGGTAGCGCGGAGCGCCGCATCCTGAGCGGAACTCACACGATAACGATAGCCTCGAAAGGTCGGCATCATGCCGACGCTCATACGAGAGGAGTCCACATGGGTTTCTGGGGAGCACTCATTGCAGGCGCAGTTGTAGCGATTATCGCCTCGCTGTTGCGGCGGGGTAAGTCGGGAATGCCGTGGTGGGGCAACTGGATCGCTGGCATCGGCGGCGCCTTACTTGGTTACTGGATCGCCGACATGCTCGGCGTGGCAGAGACCAGCGGCGTCGACTGGATCCGCTGGATCATTTCGGTGATAGTCGCCATCATCCTGTTGGGAGTGGGCGGCGCGTTGTTTGGCAAGCGCCGCTCCTAACTAGCGCTTACGACAAGACCCCCAGTCGCGGGGAAGCGGCCGGGGGTCTTGTCCGTGCTGGGGTGAGTGACGGGGCTCGAACCCGCGACATCCTGGACCACAACCAGGTGCTCTACCTGCTGAGCTACACCCACCATCGGCCCGGCAAGCGGGCCAGCGAAAAGTGTACCCCGAACCCGCTACCGCGTGAGCCGAGCCCCGACTACTGCAACGCCGATGCCGCGGCCTTGGCGGCATCGGAGTCAGGACCGGGCTGGCCGACCAGGATGGTGGAGCGGTAGTACTTGAGTTCCCGGATTGAGTCTTGGATGTCTCCCAAGGCACGATGCCCGCCAGTCTTGGCAGGAGCGTGGAAGAACACCCGGGGATACCAACGCCTCGCGAGCTCCTTGAGCGAGCTGACGTCCACGACGCGATAGTGCAGATGCTCCACCAGTTGTGGCATGTCACGTTCCAAGAAGATGCGGTCCATGCCCACTGTGTTGCCTGCTAAAGGGGCCTTGCCTGCGGGAACGTGGGCCCGCACATAGTCGAGGACTTGGGCCTGAGCGGTCTCCATGTCCAAGCCATCCTCAAGCAACGGCAGCAGGCCGGATGCACTGTGCATCTCGCGCACAAAATCTGACATTGCCGCAAGCGCTTCAGGGGAGGGCTTGATGACCACAGACACTCCCTCGCCCAGTACGTTGAGCTCAGCGTCGGTGACCAGACATGCCACCTCGATCAGGGCATCGGTCCTGGCATCGAGGCCAGTCATCTCGCAGTCAATCCACACGAGGTGTTCTGCAGCCATGGGATAACTCTAGAGGTGAGGGTCTTCTCGCTTGGCCAGCGGCGCTCAGGACGGCGACCACGTGGATGCGACCACGCATTCGTAGGGACGGTTGTTGCCTTCGGGGAAGGCCACTGCCAAGGCGTCGGCGATGCGCCTTGCCCTCTCTCGGTCACCTTCGGACGTGAAGTGGATGCGGTCGTTGCCGAACCACGAGTCGGGTGCCTCCCGCGCCCAGTCGTAGACGCGCATCGAGGGGTACTCGCGGCACGCGTCCAGCAGCTCCGCATTCATCTTGTCCATCTCGTAGTTGGCCCACGGGCCCGATGTGCGCAGCGTCTCCACGGTGAGCCACATCGTCGGCCTGCCTCCGGCGAGGTTTTGCATAATGTCGATGCGTTCCTCAAGCCCTGTTTGGCCTCCGACGGCTACGTTGGCGGCTTCGTTGAGTCCCATGGCAATGACGATGCAGCCGTCGAAGCCCGAGTCCAACGCGGAGATGAGGGCATCCATGGCGTTGGGTTCGCCCTTGTAGCGCTCGATCACTGAGCGCGCCCCCAAGATGTCCAAGCGAATGTCGCTCACGCCTACTCGCGCGTATTGAGCATCCAGCCGGTCTGCCGGGTCCGGCAACGAGTACTCGCTGATCATGCCCAAGGACGATGAGTCGCCGATGTGCAACACGGACGTGCACGAGGTCCTGCCGGTGGGGCCTGCCTCGTGGGCGGGACGGTCCTGGAACTGAAGCAGGACAGCCTTGTCCACGGGCAAGTCGTCCAGCGCAGTGGGTTTTTCCGCGATGCCCGCCGCGAGGACCAAGGGTTCAGGCTTGAAGCTCACGGCTACCGGCGCAGTGGCAAGCGTGAGCGCACTGGCGGCCACACACGCAAAGGCAGTAGCCGCCACGGGAGTGCGGCCGGTGTTCCACGCCTTCTTGAATCCGCGCGAGCGGATGGGGTTCTCCAACCACGCCCAACTCGCGGCGCTGAGCGCGAGGGTCAGGGCTGCCACCACCACTGCCCATATCCATCCCTGCGTGACGGTGGTGAGTTCAATGAACGTCGCGTGCGGCAAGAACACGATCACGGGCAAGTGCCACAAGTAGATGCCGTACGAGCGCTCACCAATCCACCGCAAAGGCGCAAAGCCCAGGAAGCGCGACGTCCAAGAATTGGGATGGGCGGCGCCGGCCAGCAGAGCGAGTGTGGCGAGCGTAAGAGCCAGCAGTCCCCACCGGTACAAGTCCATGGTGTGGTCGGGCATCGTCGCCATCGCCGCGAACACCCCTATCAGGCCCACGCCGGCTAGGCCGTCCAACCACCAAGGCGCGCGTTGCGCCTCCTGGGGGGTCTTGGTGCTGTAGATACCGCCTCGCCACCATGCGGCGAGCGCCGCGCCCAAGAGCAGTCCGCCCGCGCGGGTGTCAGTGCCTACGTAAGCGCGAGTGTTGTCAAAGCTGGGGGAGGCCAAAAACGCCAACAGCACAAAGGATCCCGACGCCAGGATGAGACTGCCGATTCCCACGACGGTGCGGCGCCCCCGACCCCACACCAGCATGGCCCAGACGAGCAAAGGCCACGCTAGGTAGAACTGCTCCTCCACTGAAAGCGACCACAAGTGGTCGAGCGGGCTCTGCAGGCCGGTCGCGGCAAAGTAGTCGTTGCTGGTGGCGATGTCGGCCCAGTTGGCTGCATAGAAGGCTGCGAACAGCGCTTGCTTGGCCACCCCTGCGAGTTCGCGCGGGCTGGCGAGAGCAGTCGCCACCAACACTGCCGCCAGTACAAGTCCCAAAGCGGGAAGCAAGCGGCGGGCACGGGCTAGCCAAAAGTGCCCCAGTTTGAGCGAGCCGTGCTCGTCCCATGTGCGCAACAGGATGGACGTGATGAGGTAGCCGGAGAGGGTGAAGAAGACTCCTACGCCGAGCAATCCGCCGGGTAGCCAAGGGGCGCCCACGTGGTATGCGATGACCCCGAGGACCGCCACGGCACGTACTCCATCGAGCCCAGGGCGGTACGCGCCCAGAGGGCCGGTAGGCCGTGGCACATCAACCTCCCCAGCGCCGTTGAGTGGTGGCTGGCCAAGTCTAGAACCGGGGATGCAGTCCGCCCAAAATTCAGGGCCGATGCGTCGGTGGGCACCCCACGCTTGACAGCATCGGCCGCCTGTGGTCTAGTTAGTTAGGTAAGTAACTAACCAATGAACCGGAGGTCGTCACGTGGATGAGGGTCGGCCCATCTTCCTGCAGATTGCAGAACGCATTGAGAGCGACATTCTCGACGGCGTCATGGCCGAGGAGGCGCAAGTCCCGTCCATCAACGAACTGGCTGCGTTCTACCGGATCAACCCCGCCACCGCGCTCAAGGGCATCAACCTCCTGGTAGATGCCGGTGTGCTCTACAAGCGCCGCGGCATCGGCATGTTCGTGGCCGAAGGTGCACGAGCGCAACTGCTCAAGCGCAGGCGCGCGGACTTCCAAGAGGAGCACGTGCGCCCGGTGGCAGTGAGGGCACGGTCGTTGGGATTCACGTCAGCAGAACTTACAGAGATGATTCGAAAGGAGATGGGGCAATGAGCGCCGTCATTGAGGTCGCTGGCCTCACCAAGAAGTACAAGGGAGTGACGGCCGTCAACGACGTCTCGTTTGCTCTTGAAGGCCCTGCCATTCACGGCTTGTTGGGACGCAATGGCGCTGGCAAGACCACGCTGATGCAACTCATCTCCGGCCAGGAGTTCGCCAGCGGTGGCGAGCTGCGCGTGTTTGGCGAGCACCCGGTGGAGAACGTCGACGTGCTGCGCAGGGTGTGCTTTATCAAGGAGTCGCAGGTCTACCCGGACGGCTTCAAGGGCAAGCACATCCTCAAGACCGGCCCGTGGTTCTACGAGCACTGGAACCAGGAGCTCGCCGACCAGTTGGTGGCTGACTTCCGTGTCCCCCTTGACCGTGTGGTCAAGAAGATGTCGCGTGGTCAGCGTTCCGCCCTGGGTGCAGTCATCGGAATTGCCTCGCGTGCAGAGCTCACCTTGCTAGACGAGCCTTATGCCGGCCTGGATGCCGTGGCGCGTCGTCTCTTCTACGACCGCCTCTTGGCCGACTACGCCGAGCACCCGCGCACCATCGTGCTGTCCACCCACCTGATCGATGAGGCGGCGGCGCTCCTGGAGCGAGTGCTGGTGATCGACCAAGGTCGCATCGTCATCAACGAGGACGCGGACGCTTTGCGCGGCGCCGCCACCACTCTCGCCGGCAAGGCATCGGATGTGGAGGCCTTTGCCCGCGGCAAGGACGTCATCGATCGTGCTCAATTGGGTGGCCTCGCCACCGTGACCATCGTGGGCTTGTCCGACGCTGAGAAGGCTCAAGCCGTCAAGGCCGGGTTGGAACAGAGTCCGGTTTCACTTCAACAACTCATCGTGCGCCGTACCGGCGCCCCCCTTGAAGAACAGGAGCTGGCATCATGACCGCCGCCACCCTCGACACCGTTGCTGCACCCAAGGTGCGCACCGATCCGCTCGGACGGATCTTCCACGCCGCGCGGCTGCATGCCGCCAACCCGTGGGGAACGTTGATCCTGCCCTGGATCATCATGCTCGCCATCTTTGGCATGACGTATGCCATCTGGAGCCTCATCGCCATGGCCAACGGTGGCGTAGAGAACCTGGAGCCGGATGCGTTTGGCTACAACGGCGGAGGTAGCTGGGCGCTGTTTTACATGATGGTGGTAGCCATCCAGGCAATGAACCAAACCTTCAAGTTTGCGCTAGGCATCTCACTCACTCGCCGCGAGTACTACCTAGGCACCGCCGCCTACTTTGTGGTCCTGTCAGTGCTGTACTCCGCGGGATGGACCCTGGGCGCCGTCATCGAGCGGGCCACGGATGGCTGGGGTTTCAACGGTGCGTTCTTCATCCCCATCTTCGTTCAGGGCACCTCGCTGTGGCACGTGGCCTTTGGGTGGTTCGCGCTGTACTTGTTCTTCATGTTCCTGGGTGCAGCAGTGGCCACGGTCTACGTCCGCTGGGGAAGCAACGGAATGATCACCTTTTTTGGACTCTTGGCGGTACTGCTGCTAGCCGCCATCTGGGCGATCGTGGAGTTCTCGTGGGCCAACGCCATTGGTCACTGGTTCACCACCACGCCCATCATGGAGATCTTTGCGTGGACCTTGGCGCCCACCGCGGTGTTCGCAGTGGTGGGATTCTTGCTCTTGCGTAGAGCAACTCCTCGCGCCTAGTTGGCGCACGCGAAAGGGCCCTCCTGCCTTGCGGCTGGAGGGCCCTTTCTTGCGCTCACTGCTGAGGAAGTGGATGACTCGAGGGGGTAGTCACTCAGCAGGTGCGGCAAGGGACGGCCGTGCCGCCCACGTGCCACGCGTGTATTGAGGCGGCCACATGGACATGTCTTCGCCCAACTCATGCGCCGCCCGCAAGGCAAAGTGAGGATCCCGCAAGAATTCGCGCGCGGCCATGACGGCGTCGGCCTGGCCCGTGGTGAGGATCTCTTCCGCCTGGTGGGCGTCAACAATCTGACCCACTGAACTCACTAAAGCCCCTGTCGATTGCTTGACCGCTGCGGCGAAGGGCACCTGGTAACCGGGGCCGGTGGGGATGTGCGCGTGAGGCACATTGCCGCCCGAAGAGACGTCAATGAGATCAACTCCCGCGTCCACTGCCCAGGCAGCCACTTGCTGGGTCTGATCCACAGTCCAGCCTTCCGGCTCCATCCAGTCGGTGGCGGACAAGCGCAAGAACAGTGGCACGTCAGGACCGATCACGCCGCGAACCTCGCGCACCACCGCGAGCAACAAGCGGGCGCGGTTCTCCAGCGAGCCGCCGTACTCATCGGTGCGTGCGTTGGACAAGGGCGAGAGGAATTCGTGGATGAGGTAGCCGTGGGCGCCATGAATCTCGAGCACCTCAAAACCAGCGTCGAGCGCTCGGCGGGCAGCGGCACCAAAAGTCTTCACCACTGTCTCGATGCCTTCCACCGTGAGTTCGCGAGGATCCGCCAGCCCTTCAAAGGTCAATGGCGAGGGGCCCACCGGTTCCCAGCCACCTTCGGCGAGCGGAACCGCGCCACGGCCGGACCAGTCGCGGTACACCGACGCCTTGCGGCCTGCGTGTGCAAGCTGGATAGCCGCCACTGCACCCTGGGCGCGCACAAATGAGGTGATGCGCTTCCAGGCCTCAGTCTGGGAATCGTTCCACAATCCCGTATCCCAAGGCGTGATGCGGCCTTCCGGGACCACTGCGGTGGCTTCGGCCATCACCAAGCCGGCTCCGCCGCGCGCGTACGAGCCCAAGTGAACTAAGTGCCAATCGGTGGGAACGCCGTCTTGAGCCTCTACCGAGTACTGACACATGGGAGACACCCAAAGACGGTTGCGCGCGGTGACAGTTCGCACGGCGATGGGGCTGAAGAGCTGTGTGTTCACTGGAGGTCACTTCCTTCTCAACGGGCACGAATCGCAACACAGTGGTACACAGGAGTATTCCGTGCGCACCGCGCGAGGTGTGGGCCCTTGAGCCCGCTAGCGTGCGAGCCAAAATGTGAACCATCACGTAACAATCCGGCAAAGCCTCGTGTGAACTTCTATTGAACCGGGTTCACAAGCGTGCACGTTACTCAAATGTGACCTCTGGGAGGTTGCGAGCGGCCACGATGTTAGCGCTAATATTCAGGCACGGCTTGGCATGCGAAGTGGCGTGCACGGGACGTAGGCCGGCATCTCGCCGGACCAGAACAAGGAGGTTTTGGATATGAACAAGCGGATTCTGTCTGGAATTGCGCTGGCGGGGGCCGCGGCTCTCGTTTTGGCCGGTTGCTCGTCAACCACGGAGACCCCGGCCACTGGTGGAAACAACAACAACGACGGTGGCGGTAGCGACCTGATCGTTGTGGGCTTTGCTCAGACCGGTTCTGAGTCGGGCTGGCGTTCCGCTAACACCGAGTCGATGAAGACCGCGTTCTCCGCTGAGAACGGCTTTGAGCTGGTCTTCAACGCCGCGGACAACGACCCTGCTGCGCAGATCGCTGCAGTGCGTTCGTTCATCAACCAGGGCGTCGACGCGATCGTGATCGCGCCGATCGTTTCCGACGGTTGGGAGGACGTTCTTCAGGAAGCCAAGGATGCCAACATCCCCGTGATCCTCGAAGACCGTACCGTGAGCGCATCTGACGACCTGTACGCAACCTGGGTTGGTCTCGACTTCCGTCAGGAAGGCGTGCTCGCCGGTGAGTGGGCTGCCGCTGAGTTCGGCGACACCCCCACCAAGATGGTTGTTCTCGAAGGCACCACCGGTTCGGCTCCGGCCAACGACCGCGCTGAGGGCTTCGACGAGGCCATTGCTGGCTCGGGCATCGAGAAGATCGACTCGCAGACCGGTGACTTCACGCGTGACGGTGGAAAGACCGTCATGGAGGGCTTCCTCCAGAAGTACGGCGTGGACGGCATCGACCTGGTGTACGCACACAACGACGACATGGGTCTCGGTGCCATTGAGGCAATCGAAGCTGCCGGTGCCGTTCCTGGTGTCGACATCAAGATCATCACCATCGACGCAGTCAAGGACGGCATGCAGGCCCTCGTTGACGGCAAGATCAACTACATCGTTGAGTGCAACCCGCTCCTCGGTGAACTGGCCGCTGGCCTCGTGAAGGACGTTCTCGCCGGCAAGTCCGTCGACAAGTCCTACTACGTGGTTGACCAGGCCTTCGACCAGGCAGCAGCTGCCGCGGTTATCGACTCGCGTCTGTACTGAGTCAAAGCCACTGAGCTACGTCAGCGTCTAGCGCCTACGTAGCAAGGTCGCAACGTCTGCCGGGGGGTCGGTGCCTAGCATCGGCTCCCCGGTGGGCGTTCCACAACGGAGTGAAAGAGAAGCAGACGTGGTGAAGAAGGCAGCGGACACTGAAGTCCCCCCCATCGTCGAAATGCGCAACATCAGCATCCGGTTCCCCGGTGTGCTCGCGCTCGACAACGTAGATTTCTTCCTTCGCGGCGGCGAAGTCCATGCACTCATGGGCGAGAACGGCGCAGGGAAGTCCACCCTCATCAAGGCCCTCACGGGTGTGTATTCGATCGACAGCGGCACCATCACGGTGGACGGTGTGGAGCGGACCTTCGACGCCACGGCCGATGCTCAAGAGGCTGGCATTTCCACCGTGTACCAAGAGGTCAACCTGTGCGACAACCTCTCGGTCGGTGAGAACGTCATGCTCGGGCACGAGCCTCGCGGCGCCAAGGGCATCGACTGGGCCCGGTTGCACGAGCAAGCTGCTCACTTCCTGAAGGGCCTGGGCCTCGACCTCGATACCCGCTCGCAGCTTGCAACCCACTCGATTGCTATTCAGCAATTGGTGGCGATTGCACGCGCGATGGTCATCGACTCGCGAGTGCTCATCCTTGATGAGCCCACTTCCAGCCTTGACCGCGATGAGGTTGAGCGGCTGTTCCAGGTCATTCGTGATGTGAAGGCCAAGGGCGTGGCGGTGCTCTTTGTGAGCCACTTCCTTGACCAGGTGTACGAGATCGCAGACCGGATCACCGTGTTGCGCAACGGCCAGCTGGTGGGCGAGTACCCCATCGAGAAGCTTCCGCGCGAGCAACTGGTGAGCAAGATGATCGGCCGTGAAATGGACGACCTCGCTGCCATCTCGCGTACCGCTGACCGCACTATTGATCGTTCCGGTAACCCGGTGATTAAGGCCGTGGGAATCGGCAAGCGGGGCAAGCTCGAGGCCGCCGACATTGATATCTACCCCGGTGAAGTGGTGGGTCTGGCTGGCCTGTTGGGATCCGGCCGCACTGAGTTGGTGCGACTGCTCTACGGTGCCGACCGGGCGGATTCAGGTGAAATCGAAGTAGGCGGAGTTCACGCCCGCATCACCTCTCCGCACCACGCCATGGACCACCGCATCGCGTTCTCCTCAGAGAACCGCCGTGAAGAAGGCATCTTTGCCGACCTCACGGTGGCCGAGAACATCGTGCTCGGTATCCAAGCTCGTCGTGGCTGGTTCAACAAGGTGCGCAAGCCCGAGCAGGACGCAGTCGTGGCGGAATACATGGAAGCACTGGGCGTGCGTCCCGCGGATCCCACCATGCTCGCGGGCAACCTCTCCGGTGGAAACCAGCAGAAGGTGCTACTGGCGCGTTGGCTTGCTACTGCCCCCGAACTCATCGTCCTCGATGAGCCCACCCGTGGCATCGACGTAGGCGCCAAGGCAGACATCCAGCGTAAGGTTGCGGAATTGTCAGCCAAGGGATTGTCTGTCATCTTCATTTCATCGGAGCTCGAAGAAGTGCTTCGTCTAGCCCAGCGTGTAGTGGTCATGCGTGACCGCAAGCGAGTGGGAGTCCTGGACTCGCACGAGATCGATCTCGATGGACTCATTGATTACATTGCCAACGCTGGCAAGGAGAGTGCGGCATGAACGTAGTTCGCACAGCGGTGAAGAACCGCTTGTTCTGGCCATCGGCTGCGCTTGCCGCATTGATCATTGTCAACGCGATTGCCAACCCCCGCTTTGCCAAGATCACGGTGAGGGACGGCCAGTTGTATGGCGCCTTGATCGACATCTTGCGCAACAGCGCGCCGCTGATGCTGGTGGCCCTGGGAATGACCATCGTGATCGCCACTCGAGGCATCGACCTCTCGGTGGGCGCCATCATGGCGGTGTCCGGAGCGGTGGCACTGACCATCATCGACAACTCGGACTCGCCGGGTGCCGTCAGTACTGTCGTTCGGGCCGTGCTGATCGCAGTGGCGGTGGGCTTCTTGCTCGGTGTCTGGAATGGCTTCCTCGTCTCAGTGGTGGGGATACAACCGATCATCGCCACGCTGGTGCTGATGTTTGCCGGCCGCGGTGTGGCCCTGCTGATCACCGGCGGCTTCATCACCACCGTGACCAGCTCGCCCTACAAGTCCATCGCTACTGGTTACCAGTTGTATCTGCCCGTGGCATTCCTCATCGGCGTGGTTGCCATCACCATCGTTGCCTTGGTGGAGCGCCGCACTGCTCTGGGTGTGCTCACGGAGGCTGTGGGCATCAACCCGGAGGCGAGCCGCCTCGCAGGTGTCCGCTCGCGCGGCATCATTTGGGGTGCGTACATCACCTCTGGTGTGCTGGCGGCGGTCGCTGGAATCATCGTGGCATCCAACACCATGGCAGCCGACGCCAACGCGGCAGGCTACTTGATCGAGTTGTACGCGATCCTCGCGGTGGTGCTCGGTGGCACGTCTCTCATGGGCGGCAAGTTCTCCATTGCCGGAACCGTCATTGGTGTGTTCATCATCCAGACTCTGAACTCCACCATGCTGTTCTTTGGCGTCAAGCCCGCGCAAAGTCCCGTGGTCTTTGCAGTGGTGGTGGTGTTGGTGGTGCTCATCCAGTCCAAGCGCGTCCACAAGTGGGCTCGCAACCTCTTCCAGTCGGCCGCTCCCAAGGCTGCCGAGAACGACAGCGCCAAGGCTGAGGTGGCCTCATGACAACCGCAGTAGAAACTACGCCGGCAGAGACAACGGGCTTTGGCTCGTGGTACCGCAACCTTGTGAGCCGTCACTCGTCGTTGCTGCCCACGTTCGCGGCCATCGCGATTCTCATACTGTTGTTCGCAGGTGCAGAGATCTTCTTGAAGCGTCCCTTCATCACCCCGGGCGTGATCTCCGCTCTGCTGCTGGACAACGCGGCACTGCTGGTACTCGCGGTAGGCATGACCTTTGTCATTGTCACCGCCGGTATCGACTTGTCCGTGGGTTCAGTGATGGCGTTCACGGGAATCCTGTTGGCCAAGCTGCTCAGTACGGGCATCCCGGCCATCGTGGCTATCCCGGTGATGCTCATCGGCGGTGCCTTGATTGGCCTCTTGATCGGCGTCTTGATTCAGTACTTTGACGTCCAACCATTCATCGCCTCGCTAGCGGGTCTGTTCTTGGCGCGCGGCTTGGCGTTCGTGGTGAGCCTGAACTCCATCCTCGTGGAGGACAGCGCCGTGAACTGGCTGCAACGCACCAAGTTCCGCTTGGGAGACTGGTACATCGCCCCCACGGGCATCATCGCCATCCTTGTGGTGTTGCTCGGTGCGTTCGTCATGCAGTACACCCGGTTCGGTCGCACCGTCTACGCCATTGGCGGCAACGAGCAATCTGCGCGCCTCATGGGTCTCAACGTGGCTCGCACCAAGGTGCTCGTGTACGTGATCTCCGGAGTCTGCGCCGCTCTTGCGGGACTCCTGCTCACCGCCTACTCCGGTTCGGGCTACCCGCGCAACGGCATCGGCACGGAGCTCGACGCCATTGCCGCGGTGGTGATCGGTGGCACCTTGCTCACCGGTGGTCGCGGCTACGTGCTCGGCTCTGTGGTGGGTGTGTTTGTGTACGGCACCATCAAGACCATCATCTCGTTCATGGGTGCAGAGCAGTCGTGGATGCAGATCATCGTCGGTGCCCTGTTGCTGCTGTTCATCGTGGTCCAGCGAATCATCGTGGCCCGCGCTGAGCGTCGTACATAGCGGTACCACTCATTCCAGTGATGGCTGCGCCTCGTTCCACCCGCAATAATGGCCGGGTGGACGAGGCGCAGCCGCTTCTAGAACTCACCGGCGCAACGGTGCGCTTCGGTGCTGAAACCGCGCTCAATAACGTGGACTTCAGGCTCTTCCCTGGCGAGGTGCACTCGCTCATGGGCGAAAACGGCGCCGGTAAGTCCACGCTCATCAAAGCCATCACCGGAGCCTTGCGCCTGGACGCTGGCACCCTGGTGCTGGGCGGCCAGGTGGTCGAGTTCACCAACCCGCATGAGGCGCAACTGGCCGGAGTCAGCACGGTCTACCAAGAGATTGACTTGCTGCCCAATGTGTCAGTCGCTGAGAACATCGCATTAGGCCGCGAGCCACGTAAGTGGGGTCTCATCGACAAGACCACAATGAGGGCCGATGCCAAGGGCGTCTTGGCCGAACTTGGCCTGGACATTGACCCGGCTTCCATCCTTGGCACTCATTCGGTAGCGATCCAGCAACTCGTGGCGATCGCCCGCGCCATCTCCACTGACGTCAAGGTGTTGGTGCTTGACGAGCCCACCTCCAGCTTGGACACGGATGAAGTGGCGGAACTTTTCCGCATCATCAAGGAGCTCAAGCAGCGAGGAGTCGCCATCCTCTTTGTCTCGCACTTCCTTGATCAGGTGTACGAGATTTGCGACCGGATCACCGTGCTTCGAGACGGGCGTCTCGTGGGAGAGTTCCTCACCACGGAGTTGCTGCGCATTGACTTGGTGCAGAAGATGCTGGGCCGTGAAGCCGCCAAGTTCAAGACCCGCCACCGCCACGTGGTGCAAGAGGAGGAAACGGCATCGTCGTTCTTGTCCGCCCGTAACGTCTCGGTGACTCCTGGAATCAAAGAAGCCAGTGTGGACCTTGCCGAGGGTGAGGTGCTCGGTATTGCCGGCCTGCTCGGATCCGGGCGCACACAACTGGCACGCGCGCTCACCGGCGTGGACCGCTTGGAGGCGGGCATCATCCGTATTGAGCAGCGTGACACTCACCTCAACACTCCCCGCAAGGCATTGGAGTTGGGAGTGGTCTACTCCTCGGAGAACCGGCGTACGGAGGGCATCCTCAGTGAGCTCAGCGTGCTGGAGAACATCACGCTTGGCCTGCAGGCGCAACAGGGAGTCTTCAAGCGCATGCGCCGTGCGCGCCAACGCGAGCTGGCCACTAGCTGGGTAGAGGCGCTGAGCATCAGGCCCCCCGACATCGACAAGCGTGCGGGAACGCTCTCGGGAGGCAACCAGCAGAAGGTGTTGCTCGCGCGCTTGCTCGCATTGGCTCCACGCGTGCTGGTGCTGGATGAACCCACTCGCGGCATTGACGTGGGCGCCAAGGTGGAGATCCAGAACCTTGTCGGTGAGCTCGCGGACAACGGACTCTCGGTCATGTTCATCTCTGCGGAGCTTGAGGAAGTGTTGCGTGTGGGTGACCGCGTGGCCATCATGCGCGGCGGGCGCATCGTGCAGACGGTGCCAGCCGCCGAGATGACCGTGGACGCCGTGCTGGCCTTGGTGACTCAGCCGGACGTGGCGGGGGACTGAAGCACGATCATGGCTGAAGACAAGTCGGTACGCACTGCCAACATCTTTGATGTGGCGCGCCTTGCGGGAGTGTCGCACCAGACGGTGTCACGCGTCCTCAACGGCCTACCGAATGTGCGCCCGGCTACGCGTGAGCGCGTAGAGCAGGCCATTGCACAATTGCGCTACAGCCCATCCCCCGCGGCCCGTGCGCTGGTGACCCGACGCACCCGAACCATCGGCCTCATCAGCCCGAGCATCTCCGACTACGGCCCCTCGTCCATTGCGATGCACTTCAATATTGCCGCCCGAGCCGCGCGCTACAGCGTGGATACGGTCAGTACGGCCGACGGAGATCCCGATGCCGTGCGGGCCGCCGTGGACACTTTGCTGCGCCAGCGCGTGGACGCGATTGTGCTGGTAGTGGTGGACATCGGCGTGCTGGAGATGGTCCGCGGCTTTGACGTGGCGATCCCCATGATCGCCTCCGCCTCCACTCCGCGCCGCAATACACGGGTGGTCTCGCTGGACCAATACCGGGGTGCGCGCACCGCGGTGCGCCACTTGGCGGAGTTGGGGCACACGCGCATCTTGCATTTGGCGGGCCCTTCGCGTTCGCCGGACTCCCTTGAGCGCATCCGTGGCTGGCGAGATGAACTCTCTGCGCGCCGCTTGGACGCGGTGGATCCTCAGCACGGCGACTGGTCGGCGAAGTCCGGCTACGAACTCGGCATCGAGCTTGATGTGGAACCGGGTAGCGCGATCTTTGTGGGCAACGACCAGATGGCCATAGGGCTGCTTTCTGCGCTCCGCGAGCGGGGCCTGAGCGTGCCCGAGGACGTGAGCATCGTGGGCTTTGATGACGTGCCGGAAGCGCCGTACTTGATGCCTCCGCTCACTACCATCCGCCAAGACTTTGCCTCGCTTGGTCAGATGATGATGCAGAAGCTGCTGGTGGCCATGGAGGAGGGCGGCGTGACCACGGAGGACACACCGTTGCCCACGCAGCTCATAGTGCGCCAGTCCACACGCGCGCTGTAAGTAGCTGGGCTCCGCTCGCCGCCACTCGGCATCCGTGACGCGTACCGCGACGCCGCCCCCTGACACCGCCCTCGCGCGCGATACCTGCCACCCTCCGCCCGCTCCGCACCTGCCCCCGCCCCAGCATCGGGCGTGCCAACCTGCGCCTTTGTCCAGCGACTCCGAGTTGTGCGCGTGAGTGACACATAGGACGCACGCGGCCATTCAGATTGCGCGCCAGTGACACATTTCGGGAACGGGAACGGGAACGGGAACGGGGACGGGAACGGGAACGAGAACGGGAACGGGGACGGGGACGCGGACGTGGAGGCGGAGAGCGTAGCGAGTGCCCCCGGCAGGATTCGAACCTGCAACCTACGGATTAGAAGGCCGTTGCTCTATCCGTTGAGCTACGGGGGCTACGTGAGTCAAGGGTAGTAGCGGCGAGGGTACTCCACCTGCAAGCCGCAATGGGGAATGCTAAGGGCATGGAATTCCGTCCCATCAAGTCGTGGTCCTACCCGGGCGCTTTGCTCGATGCATTGGTGGCCACACGCAAGGTGGTTTCGGGGGTTCAGTTGCCGCTTCCCACGGACAGTGAGGCTCGTGCGCGGGAAGTGATGGAGCAGATGTTGGACCAGCTTGACCACCACTTGATTCCGCGCGTCAGCCAGGAGGCGTCGCCTGCGATTGTGGTGGTCGCGGGGTCCACCGGGGCTGGCAAGTCCACGGTGGTCAATGCGCTGCTGGGGGAGCCGCTGACGGCATCGGGAGTGCTGCGTCCCACCACCAAGGTGCCGCACTTGTTCCATCACCCTTTAGACGGCGACGTCCTCACGGAGGTGGCTCGCAAGGCGCGGGTCATCCCATCCGATGCAGTGCCGCGCGGGCTGGCGATTGTGGACAGCCCTGATTTGGACTCGGTGCGCGGCGAGAACCGTGAGATCGCGGCGGAACTCATGGAGGCCGCCGACCTGTGGATCTTTGTCACCACGGCGGCCCGCTATGGCGATGCGGTGCCGTGGGCCGCGTTGCGCGCCGGCTCCGATCGCGGGGCGTCTATTGCCATCGTGCTCAACCGCGTCACGCCCGACGTTGCGGCTCAGGTTCGCAGGGAACTGGTCTCTCGCTTGGCTAAGGAGAAGCTGGACTCGCTCCCGCTGTTTGTGATTCCGGAGGACGCACAGAGCCGCGGCTCGGTGCCGCGCGACGTCGTGGGCAGCCTAGGCCGTTGGCTGGATTCGGTGGCCTCGACCGCAGCGGAGACCATCGTGGAGCGCACTTTGCACGGCAGTGCCGAATCGCTCAAGGAGTGGCTCGAGATTTTGGCGGAGTCCATGGATGACCAGGCCGCCGCAGCCAAGGATGTGCGCGCAGAAGTCCGCAAATGTGCTGCGCAAGCGGAGGTGGCCGGCGGCCCTCACTGGTACACGGTGATCGGGCATGGTCCTGTGGCCGCGCGCTGGCAAGCAGCCACAGCCGAAGGCGGCCCACTGTTCAGGCTCAACGGCTCGCTGTGGGCCAAGCGCCGCGTGGCGCGCGAGGCTAGGGACGATGCTTTGCGGTGGATTCGCGCGGACGTGACGGCGGGCGTGGAGGCTGCGTTGTCGTCGGCCGCTGCGGGCGCTGCTGAGCGCATGGTGGCGGCGCTGACGGACGATGCTGGGGGAGTGGGTCCGTGGCTTGCGGCTCAGCGAGACCCGCGTGACGCCCGCGAGGTCCGCGAGCGTCGTAGCAGCGATGCCGCACGTGCGTGGTTGGACCGGTGTCAGGAGATCGTGTTGCACGTGCCGGGGGCCGCCAAGGGTGTCACTTTGGTGGGCGAGGATGGACTGGGCATCACGTTGGCCAGTGCGGCGCTCGGTGTGGATCAAGCGCGCACGACACTGGGAGTACTCGTGCAGCCGGCCATGGCTGAGTCCATTGAGGCGGCACGCGCTGAGCTCACTGCAGCGCGAGCATTCGTCATCAACCGCGAGGCGCTGGACATGATGAAGCCCACGGACCAAGCAGCGCTGTTGCCCGACTCCTCGTCCAAGGTGCGGTTGCGCCGCGCCGAGCTGAGGGCTTTGCTGTGAGCCCCACGTTCAAAACCTTGCCGCCGCGCACGGAAACCACGCGGCTCCAAGAGCGAGTGGACCGTTTGCGCGCGTCCATGGAGTGGGCATCAGAAGCAATTGACGCGCCCGTGCGGGAGGCGGTAAACGCCACGATTACGCGTTGCGATGAGCGCCTGGCGCTGGGCGTGGATCACACCGTGGTGGCGCTCGCTGGAGGGACCGGCTCTGGCAAGTCTTCTTTATTCAATGCGCTCACGGGAACCGAGTTTGCGGTCCCAGGCGTGGCTCGGCCCACCACTGCGCACGTGAGTGCTGCCGTGTGGGGTGAGGCCGATGCCTTGCTGGATTGGTTGCAAGTGGCTCCTGAGCGGCGCCTAGTGATGAACAACCAGCCTGGGAATCACGATGATCTACAGGGTGTGGTGCTCCTGGACCTCCCGGACCATGACTCTGTCAACGAGGACAACCGCGCCGTAGTGGACCGAGTGGTGCCGCTGGCGGACCTCATCGTGTGGGTGGTGGATCCCCAGAAGTACGCGGACCACGCACTCCATGCCGCGTACCTGACCGTGGCATCGGACCATGGCCAGCCATCCTTGGTGGTGCTCAACCACGTGGACAGGTTGGCGGACGCTGACGCCGATGCCGTCGCTCAGGATCTGGCGCGGCTGGTCCAGTCTGAGGGAATCGAGGACGTTCCGGTGCGGCTCGCAAGTGCGCGTACGGGGCGGGGGATTGCTGGACTTCGCGCGGAGTTGGCGGAGGCTGCGGCCAGCCGGTCGGTGGCGGCGGAGGCTGTGCGCGCGGACCTGGTGGCTGCCGGCCGCATGCTGGAAAAGGCGTTGGAGCGGGAATCTGAGCCGGTGCTGCCCAGTGCTGACGGGCTCGTGGCGGCGCTGGGCCGTGCGGCGGGCGTGGAGGCCAGGGCCGATGCCGCGGCGGCGGTAGCGGCAGGCCAGAGCAAGGTATTGCCTGAGTCTTTGGGTGCGCCTATTGCGGCAGTGGAACAGATCAGGGCCGAATGGGTGGACGCCGCGAGCGCTGGACTTCCTGTGGCGTGGCGGCGCGTGATTAACGAGGCGGTGCTCGCGGGGCCTGCGCTTGCGGTGGAACTGGACGCCACACTCAGGGCCATGGAGTGGCCGCCCGTCGTGCCCGCGACTGGCCTGTGGGGAAGGCTGCGCAAGCACAAGGCGGCCGTCACCGCGTCCCACTCCACCCTCATGGCTGGTCGCGACGCCATCCGGCGCGTGGTGACGCCGCATGTGGTGGAGCCCACGGTGATGATCCACCAGGCGTACCGGGCCCTTGATGAGCTCACCGAGTTGGACTAACTGGCTGAGTAGGACTGACTATCGGTCTTGTCGTGCCCAGGCGCCGCGGCCGCACGGGTCTCCCCGGCATCGGGAAAGGACCCGGCAGACCCCCAGAGAGGGGCAGGACTCTTGGCGCGAGCCGCATGGTGCGGCCGCAAGGAGAATCCAATGAATGACCTCACTATTACCGTGACGGGCTGGGTTGCCACCGAGCCCAAGTTGCACGCGGCGCCCTCGGGCTCGCGCATGACGACGTTCCGCTTGGCCACCACGTCGCGCTACTTTGACCGCGACAAGAACGAATGGGTGGATGGTCGCACCGAATGGTTCAGCGTGCGGGTGTTCCGCGCCGCAGCCGTGACGGTGGCCGAGTCCATTGCCAAGGGCCAGCCCGTGACGGTGCATGGCCGCTTCCGTACCAACGAGTGGGAATCGGACTCAGGCCCGCGCACGGATTTGATGATTGACGCGCAGAGCGTGGGTCACGACTTGACTCGTGGCGTGGCCACCTTCTCTCGCGCCACCGGCACCGCGGAACTGCCTGCCGAGGCGAGTCCCTCCGGCGCTGTTGCCCCGGCTGAGGACGGCGAGCTCGCTCCGGAGGACCTGGAAGAGGGCACCGAGGCACTCGAGGCCCTGGATGTAGAGGAGTTCGAAGCAGAGCCAGCCGCCGTCTAGGAGCATCCACATAAGCCCGACGAACGAGCCCCTTGACCTTCTTCCTGAACTCACGTTACAGTCAGGTTACACAAACCTATATGGTTGATAGGAATTAAGGTTTAGAAAGGGGTCTGGCTATGTCAGCCAAGAACGACGAGGCAGAAGTCGAGCTTTCGAGCATCGACAAGCCCTCGGGCGGGGCGAGCAAGGAGGACTGGGCCGCGGCCATCACCGGCCTAGTCATCCTTGCTGTCGCCCTGCTCGGCGCGATTCCGAAGGGGTGGATCTACTAATGGCGATCAAGGAAATCGAGAAGGAAGAGCAGCCCAAGGGCAAGGCCGCTACCAAGAAGCAGGCGGCGGTCCAACCCGAGGCTCCGCGTGAGCCCACCAACTGGGTCTGGGCAGCTGTAGGCCTCGTGATCGTGGTTGGGCTGGCGGCGCTGACGCGCTTCCTGGAAAAGAACGTTCCCCAATGGCTCGAGTGGTCGTGGGTCAAGTCCGTGGAATTCCCGGTCTACGCCATCATCGTGGGTCTCATCGGCGGAACCATCATCACTGCCTTGGGTATTCGCGAGAGAGTCTCACCCGCGTTCCAGACTGAGTTCTTCATTAAGACCGGCCTGGTGCTCTTGGGTGCGTCCATCAACGTGAGCGTCATCGTGTCCGCTGCGGGCCCGGCGATCATCCAAGCGCTGTTGCTCGTCACTGGCGTGTTCTTCTTCACCTGGTGGATTGCATCCGTGCTCAAGGTGGACCACAAGTTGCGTGCACTGCTGTCCACGGCGGTGTCCATTTGCGGTGTGAGCGCGGCCATCGCCGCGGCCGGTGCAGTGCGCGCCAAGCGCGAGCAGATCGCCTATGCGGCAACGCTGGTGATCCTCTTCGCTTTGCCGTCCATCTTCATCCTGCCGTGGCTGGCTGGCATCTTGGGTCTCTCCCCTGAGGTGGCCGGTGCATGGATCGGTGGAAACATCGACACCACCGCCGCCGTGTCCGCAGCCGGTGCGATCGTGGGCGAGGAGGCCCTGCAGGTCGCCTCAGTGGTCAAGCTCACTCAAAACGTGCTCATCGGTGTGGTGGCCGTAGCCCTCACCCTGTACTTCGCACTCAAGATCGAGCGCAAGGACGCCACCGAGGCTCGCGCCGGGGTGGGCCGTGCACTATGGGAGCGATTCCCCAAGTTCGTGCTCGCGTTCATCGTGGCCTCGGCCGTGGGCACCCTGTTCCTGTCCAACTTGGGCGAGGGTGACACCGACTGGGTGAAGGCAGTGGTCAACCCGCTGCGGACCTACTTCCTGATCCTCGCATTCGTGAGCATCGGCCTGGAGTTCCGCGTCAAGAATCTCCGGCAGGAAGGTTGGCGTCCGGTGGCTGTGTTCGGTGCAGCAACGGTCTTCAACATCCTGTTGGCTCTCGGACTCGCGTCGTTGCTGTTCGCCAACTTCGAGATCTGAGAAACCTCACATCACAGTAAGGGTGGGGCGGCGAGGGAGACACTCCCTCGCCGCCCTCTTGTGTGTGCGCGGAGCGCGGGCCGCGTAGGCTAGTCCGTGGTTCGCGCGGCATCGGGCTTCATTCCCGATGTCCAAGCGCGCAGAACATCCGGCGGCCGCATGAGCGGTGCCATGAGACACGGAGTTGCAGTGGCTGAGTTCATTTACACCATGTACAAGGCGCGCAAGGCGCACGGCGACAAGGTCATCCTCGATGACGTCACCATGTCCTTCTACCCGGGCGCCAAGATCGGCGTAGTGGGCCCCAACGGTGCTGGTAAATCCACCATCCTCAAGATCATGGCGGGTCTGGAGGAGCCCTCCAACGGCGAGGCGCGCCTCTCGCCCGGTTACACCGTGGGGATCCTCCTGCAGGAGCCACCGCTCAACGAGGACAAGGACGTTATTGGCAACATCCGCGAAGGTGTGGGCGACGTGTACGCCAAGCTGGAACGCTTCAACCAGATCTCCGAGGAGATGGCCAACCCCGACGCCGACTACGACAAGTTGCTGGCCGAGATGGGCACCCTGCAAGAGGAGCTTGACCACGCCGACGCTTGGGACCTCGACAGCCAGCTGGAGCAGGCTATGGACGCGCTCCGCTGCCCGCCTGCGGACGCCGACGTGAAGGTCCTCTCCGGTGGCGAGCGCCGCCGCGTCGCATTGTGCAAACTCCTCCTCGAGAAGCCCGACTTGCTCTTGCTTGACGAGCCCACCAACCACTTGGACGCCGAGTCAGTGCTGTGGCTCGAGCAGCACTTGGCCAAGTACCCCGGCGCGGTGCTCGCCGTGACCCACGACCGATACTTCCTAGACCACGTGGCCCAGTGGATTTGTGAAGTGGACCGAGGCCGCCTGTACCCGTACGAGGGCAACTACTCCACCTACCTCGAGACCAAGGCTGCGCGTCTTGAGATCCAGGGCAAGAAGGACCAGAAGCTCCAGAAACGACTCAAGGAGGAACTGGAGTGGGTGCGTCAGAACCCCAAGGGTCGTCAAGCCAAGTCCAAGTCACGTTTGAGCCGCTACGAAGAGATGGCTGCCGAGGCCGAGAAGACCAGGAAGCTGGACTTTGAAGAGATCCAGATCCCACCGGGCCCGCGCCTGGGGAACGTGGTGATCGAGGCTAAGGACATCACGAAGGGCTTTGGCGACCGCGTGCTGATCGACGGACTGTCCTTCTCGCTTCCGCGCAACGGCATCGTGGGTGTCATTGGCCCCAACGGTGTGGGTAAGACCACGTTGTTCAAGACCATCGTGGGGCTGGAGCCGCTGGATGGCGGCGAACTCAAGGTTGGTGAAACGGTCAAACTCAGCTATGTGGACCAGTCCCGTGGCGGCATCGACCCCAAGAAAACCCTGTGGGAAGTGGTGAGCGACGGCCTTGACTTCATCAAGGTGGGCAACGTGGAAATGCCTTCGCGCGCGTATGTGAGCGCGTTTGGCTTCAAGGGCCCCGACCAGCAGAAGCCGGCCGGCGTGCTCTCCGGTGGTGAGCGCAACCGCCTCAACCTGGCGCTCACGCTCAAGGAAGGTGGCAACGTGCTGCTGCTTGACGAGCCCACCAACGACCTTGACGTGGAGACCTTGGGTTCGCTGGAAAACGCGTTGCTGGACTTCCCCGGTTGCGCCGTGGTGGTGAGCCACGACCGCTGGTTCCTGGACCGCGTGGCCACGCACATCCTGGCCTACGAAGGCGACGAGGAAAACCCTGGGCGTTGGTTCTGGTTTGAGGGTAACTTCGACTCCTATGAGGAGAACAAGGTGCAGCGTTTGGGCGCCGATGCCGCGCGTCCTCACCGCGTCACGTACCGCAAGCTCACGCGGGATTAGCCGATGCTAGGGCTGGTGGGGGTGGCGCTAGTGGGTGTAGGGCCAACGATCCCACCCACGGGCGACCCTGACCCTTTTGCGCCGGACGTCTCCATCTGGCCTGAGGCGCCGTCGTGGCTGTTCCCCACCACCATGGTCATTCTCGCCGTGCTCACGGTGGTAGTGGCTGTGCTGTTGGGACTGTGGATCAAGTCGGTGCGCATCCAGAAGGCTGAACGCGCTGCGCGCGAGCCGGAGATCTGGGTGGACTTGTCCCGGCTGGACAAAAAGG
>JBIQJT010000021.1:0-5156 GCA_044507265.1 Actinomycetales bacterium
GGCGGCACCGCACGGTTTGCCTCAGGACTTGGAGTGACGGCGTTCCTCAAGGCCGTCTCGACTATCGATTACAGCGCCGATGCCCTAGCCGCCGTGGCAGACAAGGTGGTGGCACTCGCCAACGCCGAGGACCTGCCTGCGCACGGTGAGGCGATCACTGCCCGGAGCGAGCGCAGCTAGCGCTGCGAGTGCGTTACTCGGCGGCGATCAACCAGCGCTGCCCCTGCGGATCCGTCCACCGGAACAGGTCACCAGTGGGGCCGGGCTGTAACTCAGATATATCCCCGCCGTAGGTGAGGGCGCGCTCCCGGGCCGCCGCAACGTCGGGCGTCTGAAACCACACCACGGTGGAAGGACGGCTCGGGTCAGGGGCAGCAAAGCCGCCTGCTTCCCACACTGACGCCACAAAAAGCCGCACCGCGCCGTCACCGAGCTGGGCGTGGGTGATGACGCCGTCGTCTTCGATGCGGTGCTCGGGGGCCTCGGGCAGACCCAGCACGTCGGTGAGCATCGCGAGCGCCGTGGGCGCGTCGGGGTACTGCAACATGGGCACTATGTGAGGCATCGGTGCCTCCTTTCGTGAGTGTCCACCGTACCGTTAGGCGGTGTTCCACACCTCGAGGAACTTACGCTCGGCGTTATCGTCAACCTGGTTGCGAGGTGTCACCGAGCCGTCGTCCTGGATGACGATGTACATGTTCAAGATCGCCCGATCGTTGACGTACACATTGACGCCCATGATGAGGCCCGCGGCATCCCGAAACCCTGCGCTGTGAAGAATGGAGACCGCGTCGTCAATGTTGGCCGCATTGAAGTGCAAGGACGGCGCCACCGGGTCGCCGAAAGGGCTATCTGCGCGCAGACTCATGAAGCTCGGGTGCTTGCCCATCGCGACAAAGGGATCGAGGTAGAGATCTTGCCTCGGCCTCTTGGAGAACGGGAGCACAAAGTCCGTTTCGGGGAGTTTCATGTGGACGGTGAACCCGATGCGTTCGTACTCGGGCATTGATTCAACTGCGGCCACCAAGGCGCGGACGGTTTGCTCATCTGCGGTCTGGAACTCGATCCCCTCGGAGGTGGCGCGCGCTGCGGGCGCCCCGGGCACCTGCTGGCTGGCTTCTACCACCGCAGCGAAGTCTGCGAACAAGTCCGCCGGCAAGTCAGCGCTCGCCCGGAACCAGTCTGGAGTGACAACAAGGTCAAAACCCAAAGCGTGTAAGGGCTCCTCGAGCTCCGTGAGGATGGCCTGCGGATCATCGCCCACCGAGGCAGCCACGCGATTGGTGTTCCCGCACACCACGTCGAGTGAAGCCAATTCCGTCGATTCAACGAGCACATCCACGGCCTCGACCAAGCCGGGACAACGGCCCGGGACACCGTCAAAGCCAACAGAGTGAATATCCACCGTCAGTTCACTGAGCGATTCTGCGTGGGCGATGTGGGCAGCAAACTGGGCGGCTATCACGGCGTTCACTTCGGGGTCGGACGGCTCGTCTGGTGACTGTCTCACTCGCACGTCAGTGACATCACGGAGGTTAGAAAAGTCCACAGTGGTGCCTTCGGGGAGTGCCGCAGCCACGGGCCATATGGACACAACGAAGTCAAGCTCGCGTTCCACTGGAATATCCGAGGAACTCCAGCGCACTCCTAGCAGGTGCTCGTTCCCCTCGCCCATCGAGTAGCGGCTAAACGCTGGCAAGGCCGCCAGTTCGCTGAATGCTGCTCGCAGCTGCTCAGATGTGATGTCGCTGTCTACGCCCACATGAGCGTGGTACTCGTAAATGAACGGTAAGTTTTCTTGGCGGCCGATGTACGCGCTGGCCACGCCGTCTAGCGACGTCATGCGCCGTTCAAACTCTCCCTCACGTATGGGTGGAACAGTGCAACCGGCCAACAACAAGACCGTGACAATGGCGAGCGATATCCCCCTGAGCTTCATAAGGTGACCTTATCGTGCAGCGTGCGGGACCTGCGCCCGCCACTAGACTCTGCCGCATGACCCTGCCGTTGCGACCGGAGCTTGCGGGACTCACTCCGTATGGGGCGCCGCAGCTTGATGTGCCGGTGTGCCTCAATGTCAACGAGAACCCGTACTCGCCGCCGCCGTCAGTGGTGGACGCTATTGCCGCAGCGGTGCACAAGGCCGCTGAGGGTCTCAACCGCTACCCGGACCGTGACTTTCCGGCATTGCGCGCGGACCTCGCGCACTATCTGGCGGCCGAGAGCCACGTGGATTTCCTCGAGGTCAAGAACATCTGGGCCGCCAACGGCTCCAACGAGATCATGCTCCACTTGCACCAGGCCTTTGGTGGGCCCGGCCGGCGAGTGTTGAGCTTTGCGCCCACGTACTCGATGTACCCGGAGTACGCGCGCGACACCGTCACGGACTACGTCACCTTGCCGCGCCGCGAAGACTTTGGCATTGACGTTGAGGCGGCTGTGGCGGCGGTTGCCGAGATGGAGCCTTCCATGGTCATCCTCGCGAGCCCCAACAACCCCACCGGTACGGCTTTGCCGCTTTCCGACGTTGAGGCGTTGTGCGCTGCAGCGGCCAAGGTGCCCGGGGGTTGCCTCGTGGTGGTGGATGAGGCGTATGGAGAATTCCGACGCAGGGGCGTGCCCAGCGCAGCGAGCATCCTGCCCGAGCACCCCAACTTGGTGATCACTCGCACCATGTCAAAGGCGTTTGCGCTAGCAGGCGGCCGCGTGGGCTACATGGCAGCGCACCAACCCGTCGTGGACGCGTGCCGCATCGTCCGGCTGCCGTACCACCTCAGCGCCGTCACCCAGGCGACGGCGCGTGCGGCCCTCGCGCACCACCGCGAACTCCAAGCCCAAGTGGACGAGATTCGTGCCGAGCGCGATGAGACCGTCACATGGCTGCGCGAGCAAGGCTTCACGGTTGCTGACAGTGACGCCAACTTTGCGCTCTTTGGCCCGTTCGATGACCGCGAGGCGGTCTTCCAAGGCTTATTGGATCGCGGAGTGTTGATCCGCGTCACCGGCCCCGAGGGCTGGTTGCGCGTATCCATAGGCACGCCTCAAGAGATGGCACGTTTCCGTAACGCGCTGGTTGAGGTTACGCGAGGCACTCCGCGCCATTCACGACCAGGTTCGTGAGAAGGTAGTGCTCGATCACAGCCACGGGAGGGCACCGCATGAGCACCACAGCACGCACTGGACGCATCGAGCGCGCCACGAGTGAATCGAGTGTGCTGGTTGAGCTGAACCTTGACGGCTCCGGCGTCACCGACATCTCCACCGGAGTGCCGTTCTACGACCACATGCTCACCGCGCTGGGCAAGCACTCGCTCATCGACCTCACCGCGCGCGCCACGGGCGACGTGCACATTGACTCGCACCACACGGTGGAGGACGTAGGCATCTGCATCGGCGAGGCGCTGCGCGAGGCCCTAGGCGACAAGGTGGGCATCTCTCGCTTTGGTGACGCTTTGGTGCCGCTGGACGAGGCGCTGGCCCAATGCGTCGTGGATGTCTCCGGCCGTCCCTACTTTGTGCACTCAGGCGAGCCCGTGGGCCAGGCCACGCACCTCATCGGCGGCAACTTTGCGGGCTCGCTCACCGGTCACGTATTGGAGTCCATTGCGCACCACGCGGGAATTTGCGTGCACATGCGCGTGCTCGCAGGGCGCGACCCGCACCACATCGTGGAGGCACAGTTCAAGGCGCTGGCTCGTGCGTTGAGGGCCGCCATTGCGCCCGATGCTCGCGTCAAGGGCGTGCCTTCCACCAAGGGCGCGCTGTAGTCCCGGCGGGTAGTGCGACACGGGAAGTACTGAGACCGCTAGCGAAGGGCATGTGATGGCAGACCACTCCGGCGAGGACTTCACCGCGATCTTTGCGCCCATCCCCAACGGCAAGGTGATGGCCGCGCTGTGCCAGCTCAACGGCCTTAAGGCACGCGTGTTGGAGACCGCGGCGGGGACCTTGAGTGTGCTCGACGACAACGCTCCGGGCGCGGGCACCAAGGCCGGTGAGGTGGTCTCGGTGTATGCCAAGAACCTGCAGGTGTTGGTGCTTGACCGCCGCGACGGGCAGATGACTGTGGACATGTTTCAGGCGGGCCGCCACGTGAAGTCTTTGCCTCCGGGCCTAGCGCTGAGTGACGCCCCGGGTGTGTTGCTGTCTCTGGCTACGGGTGGGCAGACCATGGACGATTTGGTCGCCACGCACCCCGACAAGGTCTTTGTGGCGCGCGGGTCCAAGTGGAGTGCGTTCTGGGCGCTCCAGAGACTGGGCCGCGAGGGCCGCAGGCAGCAGGCACAGCGCTCGCGGCAGAAGTAGGTCGCGACGCCCTGCCGGCGCCTGCTCACGAGCGCCGCGCCCGAGCCCTACCGCGCGCCCCGCGCCCGCGCACCTGGCCCCACGCAGCCCCGCCTAGACTTTCTCCGTGACCCAACCCCTCGTGTGCGTCTTTGACTACGGCTTTGGCAACGTGCGCTCCGCCACGCGCGCGCTGGAGCACGTGGGCGCGCGCGTAGAGCTCACGAGCGATCGCTCCGTTGCTGAGAACGCTGACGGGCTACTGGTCCCAGGCGTGGGTGCCTTTGAGTCCGTCATGCAAGGCTTGCGGGCCGCTCGCGGTGACCAGATCATCGGGCGGCGCTTGGCAGGCGGGCGCGCCGTCATGGGAATCTGCGTGGGTATGCAAGTGCTTTTTGAGCGCGGAGTTGAACACGGCGTGGAGAGCGCGGGCCTTGATCAGTGGCCCGGCACGGTGGAACTCCTACGCACCAGGGTGGTGCCCAACATGGGCTGGGCGCACGTGGAGCCGCCCGCTGAGACTCGCCTGTTTGAGGGCGTGGAGGACGAGCGTTTCTACTTTGTGCACTCGTACGGCGCGCGCAAATTCCCGCTGGGCACCACGGAGGACACGGGTCGCTTTGCCGCGCCGTTGGTCACGTGGTCCACGGCAGGGGAGGGCGACGATGCCGATCGCTTCGTGGCCGCCGTTGAAAACGGTCCCCTGTGCGCTACGCAATTCCACCCTGAGAAGTCTGGAGAAGCTGGACTTCACCTTCTGCGCAACTGGGTCGCGGGGCTCTAGCCTGCCGTTGCCAGGCACACCCTGCGCCGTGCGCACCCTGCACACCCTGCGCCGTGCGCACCCTGCACACCCTGCGCCGTGCGCACCC
>JBIQJT010000021.1:5256-15884 GCA_044507265.1 Actinomycetales bacterium
GCACACCCTGCGCCGTGCGCACCCTGCACGCCCTGGGCCGTGCGCACGGATAAGCGGCGCAAACGGGCACTTTGGCACCCGGAACACCACTTTGCGGTGCGGACGGTTCGCCCACCGCCCTCGCCCGACCTCAGGCCCACACCAGCCGCCCGTCTTGAGCGCTTCGCGATCCCGGTACCCTTGTGGCCGTGACTGAGCCTCTCCCTGCCGCCAATGGCGCCACCCCCCGCCTTGAACTCTTGCCCGCCGTAGACGTGGCCGACGGCCAAGCCGTCCGCCTCACCCAGGGCGAGGCCGGCTCCGAGACCAGTTACGGCGACCCGCTCGCCGCTGCGCTGGACTGGGTTGCCGGGGGCGCCGAGTGGATCCACTTGGTGGACCTCGACGCCGCCTTTGGCCGCGGCTCCAACGCCGAGCTCCTCGCCAACGTGGTCCGCGAAGTCACCGACGGCACCGGCGTCAAGGTGGAGCTCTCCGGCGGCATTCGGGACGATGCCTCGCTGACTCGCGCTATGGCCACCGGTTGCGCTCGCGTGAACCTGGGCACCGCCGCGCTGGAGAACCCTGAGTGGACCGCGCAGGCCATTGCCGAATACGGCGACCGCGTAGCCGTGGGCCTCGACGTGCGTGGCACCACCCTTGCCGCACGCGGTTGGACCAAGGACGGCGGCGACTTGTGGGAAGTGCTCTCCCGCTTGGACTCCGAGGGTTGCGCCCGCTACGTCCTCACTGACGTCAAGAAGGACGGCATGCTGAGCGGCCCCAACATTGAACTGCTGCGCCAGGTGGCGGCCGCTACCACGGCACCCGTGGTGGCATCGGGCGGTATTAGTTCTCTTGATGACATTGCCGCACTCCGCGGACTCACCCCTGAGGGCATTGAGGGCGCGATCGTGGGCAAGGCGCTCTACAACGGCAACTTCACGCTGCCTCAGGCGTTGGACATCGCCGGCCGCCCCTAACCTGGTCTCATGGACGGGGACGGACACGGCGAAGACTCCAACGGGAAGACCATCCCGGAATCGATCTTTGCCGACGACGATGGCACGGCCGACGCCCGGCTCGCCCAAGCGCTCATTCGCCACTCGCACGGCAAGGCCCCGGTAGCCGAGGTCGTGGACGCGCTCGCGTACGCGCGCGTGCTAGTGCCGGTGCTGGCAAGCGGCGAGCAACGCCATGTAGGCAAGCACGGACTCGAACAAGACGAAGTCGCGTCCACCGGCGTGGTGGCCGTGCAGATGCCCGACGGCCGCACCGCCTTGCCGATCTTCACGGATGTCGATGCCATGCGCGCCTGGCGTCCGCAAGCGCGGCCGATTCCCGCCGAAGGTCCGCGAGCCGCACTCGCCGCAGTGGCCGAGGACTGGGGCGTGATGGTCCTCAACCCGGGCATGGAATCAGTGGTGATCCCGAGGCCCGCGGTATGGGCTTTGGGCAAGGGAGAGGTGTGGCGACCGGCAGTGGTGCAAGGTGCCGTTGACGCCACCGTCCGGGAGGCCGTGGTGGACGCTGTCTCTCTCGACGAGGCGGTGCTGGAGGTGGACGCCCATCCAGGCAGTGCCTCTGAAGTTGCCGTGTTGCTGCGGTTGGCGCCCGGACTTACGCGAGCGGAACTGGAGGACGTCCTGGCGCGCGTGCAGCGGGAGCTTGCTGCGTCGGACGCGATTGCTCAGCGGGTGGACTCCCTGGAACTCAAGCTGACTAGCTGAGTACTACGCAGCGCCAGCCCTGCCTGACCACCCACCGCCTAACAACTAGGCGTGTTGGGCACCCATGTGTCGGGGTCGTTCAAGTGACGGTGCAACCACGAGACCGGCCATCCGAGCGACCAGCCTTGCTCGTCGCCTCCGTGGAGGATGGACGCCACTTCGCCCGCCTCGTTATAGATAGCTGAGCCGGAACTGCCTTGCTTGCTGAATAGCTTGAACTCGTAGACGAACTCGCCCGTCTCGCCTAGCTCGTCGGGGGTCGTGGTGAGGAAGTAGCCGTCGGAGACCACCATGGCTTGAGCATCGGGGAACCCCACTGAAAACACAGGGTCACGGGGCTCAAGTTTCTCGTCAGCGAGCGTCGCCCACTCCGTGAACACCGGCTCTAGTGTCACGATGCCAAGGTCGGCCACCGGCGCCACCTGCGAGCTGATCGCCTTGTAGTCGCGGCCGTCGTACGTGGTCACCTCAATCTCGGTGGCGTTCGCGATCACGTGCTTATTGGTGATGATGTGGCTGTCATCCAGGATGAATCCCGAGCCGTTGGTCCACCCCGTGCACGTGGTCACGCGCAATCGCACGGCGGTGTGCTGTTGCGGCGTGAAACCGTCCGAGGTGTCGACGCCCTCAATGTTGATGGTGGGTTTGACGTACGGCACATCGGTGGGAGGCAGGGCGCCTGGAGGCGGGGGCGGCACGGGTCCGCACGATGCCACCAGGGCAGCTATCGCCAGGGCCGACGCCGTGAGGACCGATGCTTGCAGAGCGGTGCGGGGAGCTCGAGAGATCTCAGCCATGGTCACTCGGCCAAGTGGGCGTAGTAGTCGCTCTTGACGTCCTCACAGTACTCAGTGATCTCGTTCTCCACTTGCTGCTTCGTCTTGCCCCGGTAGTTGAGGTTGGGGTTCTTGAGCGCGCGAATCAGTTCTTGGCGCTCATCCGCGCAACTGATCATGGCTTCCATGTAGTTGCGCAGGATGGCGCGCGTGTCGGTGGCGTTTGCCTCTTCATTGGCGAGCTCGGTGATACGCGCGTTGGCGTTGTCGAGTTGTAACTGGACCGTGTCGAGCCGTGACTGGGTGGCCTCCGTGGTGGCGCGGTCCTCGGCTGCGGTCGCACGCAAGTCTTCTACTGCAACCTCGAGTTCGGCGGCGTAGTCGCGCCAGCCGTTGGTGATCACGATCATGTACACGGACAGCGCGATGAGCCCCGCCACCACGAGCGAGGTCAAGGTGATCCATAGCCACTTCAGACTGCGCTTGCCCGGGGCAGCGGCCACGCCGGAACCGTCGGTGGCGCCGGCCGCTGCGGGGGAGTCGGGCACTACCTGGACGTCATAGACCTCGACTGGAGTCACCGGGATCTGGTTTGCCGCGCCGGCCATCTGCTCACCACCTGGCACAGGGCCGACTGCAGGGGTGTGGGGATCGTGGTACTCAGGCTCGGTCATTGCCCCTCCTCGTGGATGACGCGCTGCACGTCCTAGTGCTACGCGACAGAGTAGCGCCCCCACAGGAGGGCCAGGCGCGCCGCAGCCCTCCATCTGAGGCGCCCGTCAACCGTCGCGTTATGTCCCGGGAGTGGCTGAAGGCGTGGGCGACTCGCACACGTGGGGTTGCGGTGCCAGCAGACCGTCTTGTTGCAAGAGACTTCGCAACATGGACACCGGCACCATGAAGCTCTGCTCGCTGTCGTTCTTGGCGTAAATGACGCCCACCACTTCACCGGCTTCGTTAAGCGCAGGCGAACCCGAGGAGCCCGGCTCCACTGGCGCAGTCGTCGCCACGACGCGCCCGAGCGAGGAGCCCAGCGGATCCGTCGCCTCGCCAATCACCACTCCGGACACGGTGGTCAATTGGCCGCCGCGGGGGTAACCCACCACGGTGATGGCGTCGCCCTCCACGGCATCGGCCTGGGCAAGGACTGGCGCCACCGCCGCAATGGTCTCCGCCGTGGTGACGATAGCCAAGTCCGCCACGGTGGTGACAGCGGTGGCGGTGACGTCCACAGTGCGGCCGTCGTAGGTGGTGATCTCAATCTCGCGCGAGTTCTCCACCACGTGGCGGTTGGTCACCAAGGTGTTGGCGTCAATGGCAAAGCCGGTGCCAGTGGACAGTCCGCTGCACCCGATATTGCGCACGCGCACTGTCATGCGCTGCGCTTGAGTGAATCCGTAAGGGGAGAGCGCTCCGCGGTCCAGCGATGGCGCCGCCGAGACGGTGGGGACGTAGTTGGTGTTGAGCGGATCAGGGTGTTGGGGCACGCCGCATGCGGTGAGGGTAAGGCCCGCGATGCTTGCGAGGCTCACGAGTCTCACGGCCGCGAGGGTGCGCCTCTTGCCGGCCCGCACCCCCGCGCCGGGCCGCGGCTGAGCCCAAGCCGGCGTCTCCACCCGCGCCCCCATCAGGACCCCAGCGCGGTCTGCAACTGCCGGTTCGCGGACTCCGCATTGGTGCACAGCGTGTTGAGGCTGGACTCAAACGCGGCCACCTCGCCAGCGTCGTAATTGCCAGGGTTGCGCACGTAGGTGAGGAGCTGCTCGTGGCCCTCCACGCATCGGTCCAAGGCATTGGCAACGGCCGATGCCACACCCACCGTCTCATTCAGGCGGTTGATTTCTTGGGCGTAGTACTGCACGTTGTCGCCCGCTTGGGCATTGATGTCCGCGAGTTCGATGATGCGTGCCTGGGCGGTCTTGAGCTGTTCGGTCAGCAAGTCGATCTGCTGTTGCTGGCGCACCACCTCTGACTGCTCCTCGGCGAGGCGCTGGCCCAAGTCAACGTTGGCGGCGTTGACCTCGATGACTTGTGCTTCCCACTCCTTGGAGACGTCCCACAGGTAAATGGCAAATCCAAGGGCGGTAAGCAGCAGGACGCCCAGCGCGGACGTGAGCACAATCCAGCGGCGCTTCTGGCTCAGCGGGATGCGGTCGATGGGCGAGGTGCCGCTGGAAATGGGCGTGAGGACGGTGGTGACTTCATTGTCGGCAACGCGCGGCACGGAACCGGAACTTGCCGGTGGCGTCGTGCTTGTCATCGTCTACCTGCTTTGTTTTTCTCTGTGTTGCTTTGCCATTGCTGAGTGCCCAGTTCTAGCGCACCGGACCCGTGTACTTCTCCCCGGGGCCCTCGCCTGGTGCATCGGGAACCATGGAAGCCTCTCGGAATGCCAACTGTACGCTCCGGAGCCCGTCTCGGAGGGCTCTCGCGTGGGTGTCGCCCAGGTCTGGAGCGGCGGCAGTGATGAGGCCGGCCAGGGCGTTGATGATGACCCGAGCTTCGCTCAGGTCTTGGAGGTCCTCACCCTCATCTGCCAGGCCGCATCGCAGCGCGGCGGCGCTGAGGAGGTGCACGCTCACGGTGGACACGAGTTCCACGGCGCTCACGTCGGCGATGTCGCGTGCGGCGCTGGACGTGGCGGCGGTGGGATCGCCGGGGTCAATGGGGGAGCGGTCGCGCACGCGGGTGCCTACGGCGGGGGCGGGCGCGGCATCGGCGACAACGGTCACACCATCACTAACGGCCGGGACGGCAGAAGCGTTGGGTGCCTTACCCTTGCGGGGCGCCTTGGCTGGCTTGGGGGCCTGCTTGCTTGCCTTACGCGCGGCGTCGGCACTGGCGCTGGCGTCGGGACTGTTGCTGGCGTCGGCACTGGCGCTGGCGTAGGCACCCTTGCCAGCGCCGCGCGCCGCCTTGGGGCTGGGCGAATCAGAGGTCATGGTGCTATCCTTCTAGATCGACCGGCCGTAGGAAAGCCTGCGGCGCGCAAGTGGAGTCCACCTCCCACCCTAGGGCCACACGATGGGCCAGGGTAATGGTCACGGCGGCACGCGCCATTGCGTGGCCAGTTCGCCGTGTACTCGGTGGCCTCTACTCGTGTTCGGGTAGGGGCTGTTGTTGTTTCTGGAGCGAGTACATCGCTGCGGGGTGACACAGCCTCCCTGGCGGTGACGTACACGTTTGGAGCAACCATCAACGAGCCCCGCATTAACGAGCGCATCCGCGTCCCTGAGGTCCGCTTGGTCGGCCCTCAAGGCGAGCAAGTAGGCATCGTCCGTATTGAGGACGCCCTGCGCCTTGCTCAGGAAGCTGATCTTGACCTGGTCGAGGTGGCACCTGATTCGCGTCCCCCTGTTGTCAAGCTCATGGACTACGGCAAGTTCAAGTACGAGGCAGCAATGAAGGCGCGTGAAGCGCGACGCAACCAGGTCAACACCGAGATCAAGGAAATGCGCTTTGGCCTGAAGATCGATGAGCACGACTACGAGACCAAGAAGGGTCACGTCATTCGCTTCCTCAAGGGTGGCGACAAGGTCAAGCTCACCATCATCTTCAGGGGCCGTGAGCAGTCCCGCCCTGAGATGGGCCGACGCATGCTCCTCAAGCTTGCCGAAGAAGTGACCGAGTTTGGTGTGGTCGAGAACATGCCGAGCCTTGAGGGCCGCCGCATGTCGATTGTTCTTGGCCCGCTACGCAAGAAGGCCGAGGCAAAGGAAGAGCAGCGGCTTGCTCGCGTGGCTCGCCAGGCTGAGGCTAAGGGGGAGCGTCTTGCGCGCAAGGCTCCTCGTGGCGCTGGTGCCGAGGCGGCCGACGAGGTCGAGGCTGCTGGTGTCGAGGTGTCTGACGAGGTCGAGGTTGCTGAGGCTCCTGTTGCTGACACCGCCGCTGATGCTCCCGAGGCCGAGGCCGCACCGAAGGCTCCCGCCGCTAAGGCTGCACCGAAGGCTCCCGCCACTAAGGCTGCACCCAAGGCTCCTGCGGCCAAGGCTGCACCCAAGGCTCCTGCGGCCAAGGCTGCACCCAAGGCACCCGCGGCTAAGCCTGCAGCAGCCGCAAAGCCTGCAGCAGCCGCAAAGCCTGCAGCCAAGCCGGCCGCAAAGCCCGCAACCAAAGCATCGGCCAAAGAGGAGTAGTCCCGGCACGTGCAACACCTCGTTGCACACGCCACCAGAGTTTGCCGGACCAGCAGGTCCGGGACCACGTGCCCGCTAGCGGGCTAAGGAAGGAGAGGGCATGAGCCCCAAGAACAAGACCCACTCGGGTGCCAAGAAGCGCTTCAAGCTGACCGGCTCCGGCAAGGTGAAGCACGCGTCCGCCATGGATGTCCACAAGTTTGAAGAGAAGCGAAGCGCTCGCAAGCGCCGCGTCGCCGTGGATGGAATCCTCACGGGTAAGGACGCCAAGAACATCAAGAAGATGCTGGGCAAGTAGCCCCAAGAACCTGAAGGAGAAGTCTCATGGCACGCGTCAAGAGGGCGGTCAATGCCCAGAAGAAGCGTCGTACTACCCTTGAGCGGGCTCAGGGCTACCGCGGTCAGCGTTCGCGCCTTTACCGCAAGGCCAAGGAGCAGGTCACGCACTCGATGGTCTACGCGTACCGCGACCGTCGCGCACGCAAGGGTGAGTTCCGCAAGCTGTGGATCCAGCGCATTAACGCTGCGGCCCGCGCCAACAACATGACGTACAACCGTCTCATCCAGGGCCTCAAGCTGGCTGAGGTGGACGTGGACCGTCGCATGCTGGCCGAGCTCGCGGTGAATGACGAGGCAGCGTTCACGGCGCTGGTTGAGATCGCCCGCAAGGCGCTCCCGGCCGACGTCAACGCTCCCGCCTCGGCCGCGTAAGGCTCCGGCTAGTCTGCTCGGCTAACTCGGTTAGCTCAGGTAGTCCAATGACAGCACGCCCCGCAGGGCGCGGTCTGCGCGAGTCGCTTTCGAACCCGAAGGCGGATCGCATCAAGCAGGTCGCTGCCCTTGCGGGGCGTTCTGCGTCTGGAGGTGGGGCGGGCGCGGGCGCGCGGGAGCGGTCCGGGCTGTTCCTCGTGGAGGGCCCGCAAGCGGTGCGCGAGTTGGTGCGCCACCGGGCTGAGTTGGTTCGCGACATTTACGTGTCCGACGCCGCGCAACTCGCCCACGCCGACATCGTGGACGCTGCGCTCGAGGCTGAGTTGTTTGTGCACCCTGTGACCGACGAGGTCTCGGCGGCGATTTCTGGCGACTCGCAGGGCATTGCTGCGGTGGCTCGGATGTGGGATGTGAGCACGGTCGCCAACCCTGCCGGGTCCGGCTCCAGCACTCTCATTCCCCACGGGGCGCGACTCGTGGCCATCTTCAGTACTGCGCGGGATCCTGGCAACGCCGGCACGGTGATTCGCGTGGCCGATGCCGCGGGCGCCGAGCTCGTGGTCCTCGCCGGTGAGAGCGTGGACGTTTTCAACCCCAAGGTGGTCCGTGCGACGGCGGGCAGCCTGTTCCACATTCCGGTGGTGCGGGGCATTGCGGTGGCCGATGCCGTGGCCGCCGCGCGCGAGGCAGGGCTCACGGTGCTCGCCGCCGATGGTGGGGGAGAGCTGGAGTTGGGCGCGGGTTCGGGTGCCGGAGCAGGCGCGGGGGCAGGTGCGGGTGCCGGAGCAGGCGCGGGGGCAGGTGCGGGTGCGGGAGTTGGCGAAGGCGAAGGCGCACGCACAGGCGTGAGCTCGGACGCAAACGGACCCGCCCTCGACCTTGCGGCGCCTACGGCGTGGCTGTTTGGCAATGAGGCCCACGGGCTGAGCGCTGAGGAGATCGCGCTCGCCGACCACAGCGTGCGGATCCCGATTTTTGGCAAGGCGGAGTCGCTCAACCTCGCGGCGGCAGCGGCGGTGGCGCTTTACGCCAGCGCACTCGCGCAGCGGTAAGCACAGCGCAGCCCAGCATCAAGCACAACCCAGCTATGCCGCGTCGCCAACGGCGCCGACCACGTCATCAGGGAGGTCCAGTGCCGCGCGCCCGCCGAGTCGCGGCGCTCGTGCGGGGTCCACTGACGCAGGCGGCACAAACCACACACGCCCGTCAGTTGCTTCGACTTCCCAGCCGGTGTCATGCAGCCGGTGATGACACGACGTGCACAGCAGTACCCCGTTGCTCAGGTCCGAAGTGCCCGTATCTCGATCCCACCAGCGGATGTGATGTGCTTCGCAATAGGAGGGTGGGGCATGACACCACGCGCACCCGCCATCACGTTCGACGAGCGCTAGGCGCTGAGCCCGTGAGAACAACCGCCGGGAACGTCCCAGATCCAGCACCTCGCTAGGCCCACCGAGCACCATGGGGATGACTTCTGCATCCGCTGCCGCTCGCCTCAACGCCTCTATTGAGACGGGAGCGCCCATGGTGTCCGCGTCGCCGAGCCCCACACCGGAGCGCAATGCCTCCAGGTCCATGCGGACAATCACCGTGGTGGACACTCCCGAGGTGGGCTCGTCGCAAGCGAGGCCGTGCCGAGCGAGGGAAACCAGGGCATCGGCGCGCATTTGACCCGCGGTACGCGTATCAGCAAGCTCACCGTCCGGGCCGCGGTCGCGCTGCCGCTGAAACGCGTCGCGCACCTGGGCGTCGAGCCACGTCTTGATCGGCAACGCTGACGGTGGGTCGAGCCGCGCCGTGAGGACCACCATCCCGTCGGCATCACTGGAGAGTGAAGCTGACCGCATCTGGTACTGGCGCAACTCGCGCTCGCGCCATGCCGCGCCATTGGCGTTGGCCTCGGCTCGCGTGCACGACTCGCGTAGGTCCGCGAGGCTCACCCGCTGCGCCTGCGCGACCAGGCGTCGTTCAAGCTCGCCATCAGGGTCCGCCACCTTGGCCAGCGTGGCGCGAATCGCCCCGGACGCCTCCACTCCCACGCGACCCTCAAGCAAAGCCGCGCGCAGGCTACCGGGAGCCGGGGCATCGTCCGGGTCTTGGGGCGAAGGCGCGAGGGCAGTGCCGGCCTCAATGAGCCGGTGGGCATCGGCAAGGGAACCACCTGTGGCGGCTGCAACGAGGCGCGGTGCTGACGAGTATCCCTCCGTGCGCGCGAGGCTGCCGGCGCCGAGGTCTGGAGTGGAGCGTCGGGCTACTTCACCGGCGATGGACGCGAGCAGGAGTTCCGCCGCGCGGCGCACATTGGCCACGGCGGCCTGGGCGGCGAGCAGGTCTCCGCGCGGCAATTCGCGCACGTCAGCACCGACGAACGCGCGGGCTGGAGCGAGCGCGGCGTCGATGGGGGCCGTGGAGAACTGCATGGATCAATTCCATCACAGACCTCTGACAAATGCCTCCGAACGAGTTCAAACCGTTGCAAACTGTGGAAACGGAATCGCCTTCAACAGCCTGGGCACGACAACGGAGCGGGGCGGGCAGGCGGGGCGAGCATGGGGCGGGCAGGCGAGGCGAGCATGGGGCGGGCACACGGGGCGGCCCGCGGGGCGGGCACGACAACGGAGCACGGCGGGCACGACAACAGAGCGGGGCGCCCAGGCGGGGTGGGCACGGCGGGCACGACAACAGAGCGGCCCGGGCACGCGCCGCGCGCGCACCACCCACCCCGACACACGCACGCAACATGCGCGCTGATAGTCTCACCCCCCGAGGCCGGATCACCCCGGCGCACGCAAGAGGGAGTACCAGCATGGACAACGTCGACACCCTGAAGGTGCCGGGCGCCAAAGGCACGCTCGAGGTGCACGGCACCAACGGCATCTTCTACCGCATCGTGCACAACGGTGAGGTGTTGAAGCCCACCAAGGGCCGCTGGCTTGTCCCGGCGGGCGGCGACAAGACCGTCGAGCTCCGCCAGCGCGGCTTCTTCCCCGGCTTTACGCGGCTCGTCGCCAATGGCGAGCCGGTGTACCAGTTTGGCGCCGCCGTTCCCAAGTGGTTGCGTGCCGTGGCCTTCTTGCCACTGCTGCTGATCTTCATCAGCCCTCTGTTCGGATTGGCGCTGGGCATTCTGATGTTCTTCATGAACATCCTCATCATCAAGAATCCCCAGATGCCGCTGCCCTTGCGCGTGGCTCTGCCCATTATCAACACGCTCGCCGCGGGGCTCATCCTGTTCCTCCTGGGCGCAGCGGCGGCCGCTTCGCAAGCGGCGTAACAAGCACAGGCCCGACGCCAGG
>JBIQJT010000033.1:0-2283 GCA_044507265.1 Actinomycetales bacterium
AGCCCAAGGCCGCGCTCTCATCGAGTTGCTGCGCCGCGACTGGGACGCCCTCACTGAAGCCATCAACCAGATTGGAGACCTCTCATGACTCTCACCGACCGCTACATTGCGGCAACCATTGCCCACTTGCCCCTCGACCAGCGTGACGAGGTCAAGGCCGAACTCCAGGCGTCCATCGCCGATGCCGTGGAGGCCTACCCAGGTGACCCAGCGTCGGTCGAGAAGTCGGTACTTGAAGACCTCGGCGACCCGGAGCGCTTGGCGGCAACGTACTCCAACCGGCCGCTGGCATTGATTGGCCCCACGCTGTACTTGGTGTGGAAGCGACTGCTCAAACTGCTGCTGTGGATTGTGGTACCCATCATCACCGTGCTCGCAGGAGTGGGGTCAGCGTTTGCTGGCGAAGACCCCGCTACCGTGCTGGCCACCGCATTTGGTGCGGGCATTGGCGTGGGCGTCAACATGACGTTTGCCATCACCTTGATCTTTGCGTTGCTCGAGCGCTACGGCAAAGACAAGGATCTCGCCGACAAGTGGACCGTTGACGACCTCACCGAACCGCCGCAGGCCAACGTCTCGGGCGGCGAAACCATTACGTCGGCCGTGGGGATCCTGGTAGGTGCCGCATTCATCGTGTGGCAACACGTGTCGCCATGGGCGAGCACGGCCCAGGGCGAGGGACTGCCGATCCTCAACCCCGACCTGTGGGCCTTTGTCATCCCCGCGTTGCTGGTGGTGATGGCCGTGGAGCTCGTGACGGTGATCATGCGTCACGCGCGAGGCCGCTGGACCATGCGCGACTGGTGGGCCACCGTTGTGCTCAACCTCGCCACCATGGCGTTGCTGTTGCCACCTCTGCTCCAAGGACGGTTCCTCAACCGAGAGTTGTTCGCGGAGATCGGCTGGCCCGATGCGGTTTCGCCTCTCTCACTCGAAACGGCGGAGCTCATCACGGCCGGAATCGTGGTGATCGTGGCGCTCAGCGACATCATCCCGGCGTTGCGCAAGGCTCGCAGCCGGACGTCAATCGCCTAGACGCTGCGGCCTACGCACGTTGGATGCCCGGCTTCCCTCGCGAGCGATCGCAGAGGAAGCCGGGCATCGTCACGTTGGCTAGCGCTGAACCAGCAGGGCGGTCCTGCGGCGCCACATCACCACTGCCACCGCAGTGAGACCCGCAAGCATCACCAGACCCTCGGGCCGCGCCGCAAACCACACCTCGTTGGTCTCAGCGACTACCTCGGGCATGAGCAACGGGAACGCCACCGCATTGGCCATGCCGTGCATGAGCACCGCCGGCCACACGGACGCGGTTCGCTCGCGAACAATCCCGTAAATGAAACTCATGGGCACTACCGCCACCAAGAACAGCGGAATGTACGCGGCGAGCGACAAGTCAGTCATGAGATCCACTACGAGCACATACGGAATGTGCCACAGTCCCCACACGGCGGCCACCATCAGGTGGCGCCTGCCTGCCGAGACCCCAAGGTTCTGAAGCCGCGGCTCCAGGTAACCGCGCCAGCCAAACTCCTCGAACAGCGCGAACACGACGCGCACTACGAGCGTCGCTGCAAACGCCACCGCGAACTCGCTGGCCGCTCCCGGCGCGAACGTCAGGGCGCCCGTCAGCGCACCCAGGCCCACCGCCACCGCGCTCAGCGCAGGGAACAGGACGAGTGAAAACGCATACCAGCGCCCATTGCCCTTGAATCTGAACCTCAAACCGGCATCGGCCCAACCATCCTTGCCAAACCACCTCAACAGCGACGCCACCACTATGGGGCTGAGGATAAAGAGCAACATGCCCGCGCTCTCCGCCGCATCAGGACTGCCCAGTTCTCCCGTTTCTCCATACGCGATCAGCCCACCCAAGGTGGACAGGGCGAGCACCGCGATCACATAGACCACGATGTTTCGCTTGCGTGCAGGCCGCACTGGCTTCTCCTGCGGTACTTCCACTGCCTTGGTTGTCATTGCCTCTCCCCATATCAGGCGCCGCGTGCGGACCACGCCGGCGCTGTTCGTTGAACTGCCGTGCCCAATCTAGGGAGGCGACGCGCGCCGTGGCATCGGCCACAGGGGTCCCCGGCATCGGCCAAAGTGACCATTTGTGCCGCGCCGTCACCTCCCCCTTGCGCCCGAGGCGCCTCATCCGGACGGTCACCTCGTTCACGTCTGAAAGAATGGCCCACATGAATCAGCGCATCCCGGACAAGGCCACCGTCGACGGTCTGGAAGACCGCTGGAACGCAGCCTGGGAGGACGCCGGCACCTACAGGT
>JBIQJT010000022.1:0-1933 GCA_044507265.1 Actinomycetales bacterium
CTCGATGAACTGGCGCGCAGGCATCTCGCCGTCGCGCGTCATGTCCCACGCGGCGCTCAGGACGAGCGAGCGGGGCAGTGGAGGCAGCGTGGACAGCAGGCCCACGGCTGTGGCGAGCGAAGCGTCGTCAAGGCGCACCTTGGCATAGGCGAGGTCATCGTCGTTGACCAGCAGTAGCGCGGGGCGTTGCTTGCCCACCATCTCGGGAATCTCGGTGAGTTCGCCGTCGATGTCCACATGCACAATGAACGTGCGTTCCAGTTCGCCGTGCACGGGGTCATAGCCACCAATACCAAGGCGGTGCGGACGCTGAGTGGGCCATTCCGCAGGAACCTCTTGGGCGATGGCGAAGTAGGTGATGACCTCGGCATCGTCCGTCTCGATGACCGGGCGCAGCGTGGTGACGCCCGCCTTCTCCAGCCACACATCTGACCACGGGGTGAGGTCACGGCCCGATGCCTTCTCCAGTTCATCCATGAGGTCCTGGAGGGTGGTGTTGGCGTGGTGGTGCTTGCGCATGTACTCGGCCACACCGGCAAAGAACTGCTCTTGGCCCACCCATGCCACCAGTTGCTTGAGCACTGAGGCGCCCTTGGCGTAGGTGATGCCGTCAAAGTTGACCTCAACGTCTTCGAGGTCGCGGATGTTGGCCATGATGGGGTGCGTGCTGGGCAGCTGGTCTTGGCGGTACGCCCAAGACTTCTCCAGCGAGTTGAACGTCACCCAGTTGTTCTTCCACTTGGTGGTCTCGGCGGTGGCGAGAGTGGAGACGTACTCCGCGAAGGACTCGTTGAGCCACAGGTCGTTCCACCATTTCATGGTGACCAAGTCCCCGAACCACATGTGTGCCAACTCATGCAGCACGGTAGTGGTGCGGCGCTCCACGCGAGCCTGCGGTGGCTTGCTACGGAAGATGTAGTCCTCCAGGAACGTCACGCAACCCGCGTTTTCCATGGCGCCCGCGTTGAATTCCGGCACAAAGAGCTGGTCGTACTTCTCAAAGGGGTAGTCCATCTCAAAGTGCTTCTCATAGAACTCAAAGCCGCGCTGAGTGTCGTCCAGGATAACGTCAGCGTCCAAGAAGGGTGCCAGGCCTGGGCGGCAATACACATCCGCGCCGATGCGTCCCTTGCGTGACAGGACGGAGCCTTCCACGCGGTGGTACGGGCCGGCAACAATGGCGGTCACGTAGCAGGGGATGCGCACGGTGGGGGCGAACTCCCAGGTGGCGGTTTCGGTGCCGTCGATGGGAGCCGGTGTTGGCGTCGGCGAATTGGAAATGACGTGCCAGTGCTTGGGCGCGGTGACGGTGAACTGGAAGGTGGCCTTGAGGTCAGGCTGCTCGAACACCGCGAAGACGCGGCGGGTGTCGGCGACCTCGAATTGGCTGTAGAGGTAGGTCTCGCCGTCCTCGGGGTCCACAAAGCGGTGCAGGCCCTCGCCGGTGTTCATGTAGGCGCACTTGGCTCGCACGGTGAGGGTGTTGTTGGCCTGCAGGTTGGGGAGGCTGATGCGGCTGTCCGCGAAGTGCGTGGCCGGGTCGAGCGAGTCGCCGTTGAGGGTGATCGCGAGCACCTCGGGGGCGATCAGGTCGATGAAGGTCGCTTCGCCGGGGGTGGCGGTGAAGGTGACGGTGCTGGTGGATTCAAAGGTGTCCTCATTGGTGGTGAGGTCCAGCGTGATGGCGTAGGTCTCTGTAGAGACGTGGGCGGCGCGGGCCTCGGCCTCAACGCGCGTGAGATTGGTTCCTGGCATGTTGTCGATTCTGTCACGCGGGGCACGATGGCTACTGCGCAACGGCGCAATTCTCCGACGCGTTGAGCGTGAAGTTCACACGGCGGCGACTAACCGATGACGAACTTTCCAATCACGGTCTTGCCGTCCACCTCGTACACGGGCACTGAGACTTCCTCGCCGCTTGCTGCGCGCTCTT
>JBIQJT010000022.1:2033-14858 GCA_044507265.1 Actinomycetales bacterium
GGCTGGCTTTGCCGCGTGCGCATACGCGACGCCAGACGCGGCACCGCCCGCGATGACAAGTAAAACAGACGCGATGCCAGCGATTACGGCTCTGGGGCTCAAATTAGGTCGACTCATGAGGAGGAATCCTTTTCACTCGTTTACTGAGTTACTAGCGCGATGGTTGCGAAGGTGGTGTAGGACACCCAGGCGGAGCCGTTCCATATATACGACGTGCCCTTCGAGTAGACCGACGAAAACGGCGCTGGATCCGTCCCGCTGCCGAAGGTAAACCACGACCCTGCTGGGACGCTTGACGAGTTGTACCATGCGCTGCTCTGATAAATGAGGGTCCCGTCGGAGAAGTAAGCACGAGCCCGAACACCCACGTTTCCGGCCGCCACTGCGTAAGTGCGCGGCGTCACCTGCGCCTGGGCGGAGTAGGCATGCGACAAGCCGGGCACCGTGAGCGTCGCTCGGTTCTCAAACTTCTGGCCCTGAATGACTGCCGTGATGCCAACGGTGCTGTACACGGTCGCGGCGTAGGCCGCCACACCGCCTGCAACAACAAACAAGAGCGCTAGCCCGAGAACGGCCGGAACTCTTCGCGTGCGCTTCTTAGCGATGGGCTCCATCGCCCCTCCTCCGCCGATTTGTGGAAACCCTCCAAGCAGCGGGCCTTGCTGTTATCGAACCTAACACGGGATGCGTGCAACCGCTCGGGGAACTGCCTCATTGACGAGAGTGAGGTTTGGATTCGAGGGCGGCCGCCCTTGCACACGTACAAATGGAGAACTGTGGGAGCTAACTTCCGGTGGCCTGCAGGCTGGGAAGGCCGATGCGGCTGTCCGCGAAGTGCGTGGTGGGGTCTAGGGACTCGCCGTTGAGGGTGATCTCGAGGACCTCGGGCGCGATGAGGTCGATGAAGGTCTCCTCGCCGGGCGTGGCGGTGAAGGTGACCGTGCTGGTGGACTCGAAGGTGTCCTCATTGGTGGTGAGGTCCAGCGTGATGGCGTAGGTCTCTGTAGAGACGTGGGCGGCGCGGGCCTCGGCCTCAACGCGCGTGAGATTGGTTCCTGGCATGTGTTCGATTCTGTCACGAATGGTTGGCGGGGCCAGAGCCGAAGTACCCGACAATGCTGCGCCAGGTGGTTGTCGCGCGGTGAATCGCGACGCAGAAACTAGATGTCGAGAATCTTTGTCTTGGCGCGCTTGAACTCGTCTTCCGAAAGCAAATGCTCGTAACGAAGGTTTGAGAGCTGGCGCAGTTTTTCTGCCGGTGGCTGTCCGGTGTTGTTGAGGATGGAGTCGACCATGTTGCGAATGTCAGCCGCCGACACTTGTTGAGGTTTCAGTGAATCGACGTGAGTTGCCAGTTGCTCGACATATTGCCGGGCGGCGGGCACAGCGTCAGGGTGTATCGCGGCCTGGAGCGCCCAGGACTTGCTCGTGAACTGAATCTGCGCGGTTCGCATATCGTGCTTGTCGTTGACGACACTCTGGCGCCCACGACTGTCCACTACGACGCGCTGTGTCACTTGTATAGCTCCGTCTACGTACACCTGACCCCGGGTGCTGGGCTCAACGTCGTACGCCTCCTGACCCTTGATGACGTAATCCCGGAAGATCTCGAAATGCCCGTCAGTGACGTTCAGGTAACCGAAGCGCGGCGACGCGATTGCTTGGCGATCAAAGCCGATCGAGTGCAAGACGGTGTCAAAGTACTCAGGTGGGGCCTGCGGATACACCCGCTTGATCGTGGCCTCAAGGTTGCGAAAAGCTACGAGGCCAACGCCTCGGCCGCTTGCATCAAGGAGCCGGTCAGCTGCGTCGCGAACGGCCTGTCGCCGCGCGGCTTCCAGGCGGGCCTCTTCCTCAGCGCGTCGCTGTTCGGCTTCGATCCGGCGCCGTTCGCGCTCCATCTCCTTCATCATGCGCTTCTGATCTCGCGGCGACATCATCGGTTGACTCGGGTACGGCGGGGTGGCCTCGGTCATAAGTCTGCACTTTCCCTCACGATGGCAGTTGCCTGGGAGTCTATTGGACGCCGCGTCCCTGGCGCTCGGATTTCCCACCAGTCGAGCCGCACGTCAACGGGAGGCGGAGTTCACCGCGGACGTGTCCCGAGTGGCACTCCAGCGATTGACGACCGCCCAGCATTGCTTTCCCATCAGAGGGACTAGCTGTCGCGCCTTAGAGCAGGAGCCAGCACAACAAGCAATTGCGTAATACAATATTCGAATGACGAGCAGAGAGGCGATCGGCGGAGTTCCAGTTACGGAAGAGCAGATTGCGGCGTGGACTGCCGAAGCCGAAGCGGGCTACGACGTAGAGGCGCTGAAGAAGCGAGGGCGAGGACGCCCAGGTCGCGGAGCCGAACCGACGCAAGTAGTCGCACTGCGACTCACCGTTGAAGAACTAGCCGCGATCGATGCGGTCGCGGAACGCACCGGTAGGACGCGTTCGGAAGCGATCCGAGACGCGCTGGCACACTCCACTTCGTGAAGGTTCATGCCTCCGCGCTCAAGCACGGGTTCGAGGAAGCGGACGCCATCCACGCGGCGACATGGGCGCTGTGGATCGAAGACCTTGACGACGACAGCCCCGCGCGGCAACTGCGGCTCGGTATTGGCACGCACGGCCGAATGCTCGAGACAGTGGTCCTTGTGTTCGACAGCGGCAACGAACTCGTCATACACGCCATGAAGGCTCGGCCGCAGACCTGCTGCCCTCAGCAACCGCGCACCCCGGCACCAACGCTCGACCAGCACTAACCCCACCTAGCCACACCCGCCCGCGACACGATAGATTCATCGCGTCACGATTAAGGGGGCTCGGGACCGAGTCCTCACTAAGACAGGAGTTGTCGTGGGGTTCTTGCAGATTGTCGTTGGCGCTGGATGGGATTCTCTTAAGGGAACCTTTGGCGATCAGTTCCTAGACTTCCTTGTGCCGCCCAGCGGGCTTAGCGACACCGCCGTGGTGTTCCCCGCCGTCACCCAGGGCACAAACGCTGGCCGCGGCCAGAACACTCGCGGCTCCGAGAACATCATCACCAACGGCTCCGTGGTGGTCGTGCCCGAGGGCTACGGACTCCTCACCTTCCAGGACGGCGCCGTCACCGCAGTGATTGGCGAGCCCGGCGCGTACAAGTGGGACAGCGAAGACCAGAACTCCAAGTCCGTGTTCAGCGGCGGCGGCATCTTCAGCTCCACCCTCAAGACCTCATGGGAGCGCTTCAAGTTTGGTGGCCGCCCCGGCAGCCAGCAGCTGGCGATCTACGTCAACCTCAAAGAGATCCCCAACAACAAGTTCGGCACGCAAAGCCCCATTTACTGGGACGACGCCTACCTGAACGCGCAGGCGGGCGCCATCACGCGCGGCACGTACGTCATCAAAATTGTTGACCCCATCCTGTTCGTCAAGACCCTTCTCCCTGCGAGCTACATCTCCGCAGGCTCCGGCGTCTTTGACTTCCAAGACACCGACAACGACGTCAGCGAGCAGCTCTTCACCGAGGTAGTGGGCTCCTTGGCCGGCGCGTTCTCGCGCTACGTCAACGACGGCGACAAGGGCAACCGCATCACCAAGATCCAGTCCGACTCCGTGGGCTTCGCCAAGTCGCTCGCCGCCGAGGTGCAGAACAACTATGAGTGGGAGTCCGCTCGCGGTCTGACCATCTCCACCGCAACCATCGTCGCCATCGAATACGACGAAGACACCACCGCGCTCTTGAGCGACGTGCGTAAGGCCGATGCTCTCAGCGGCGGCCGCGCGGACACCTTCCTCAAGCAGTCGGTGGCCCGCGGTGTGGAGGCTGCCGGAAGCAACGAAGGTGGCGGCGGCACGGGCCTAGCCATGATGGGTGTGGGAATGGGTGCCTTGGGCAACCTGGTCCCGCCCACCGGCGGTGGCGCAGCAGCTCCTGCAGACCCCAAGGCGCAGTTGGCCGAGTACAAGAAGATGCTCGACGACGGCCTCATCACGCAGGATGATTTCGACTCGCTCAAGAAGAAGGTTCTGGGTCTCTAGTCCATTCGGACGGACGCCCCTGCGGTAATGACAACCGAGAGCGCAACACCAGAACCGGCGTTCACCGAGAACGTCACGCCCGAGGGCGCCAAGGACGGACTCATCGTTTGCGTCAGTTGTGGCGCGAGTGAGGTCACGTACAACGCCAAGACGGAGATGTTCTCCTGCGCGTTCTGCCGCCACAAGTGGTCAGCGGCCAAACTCGACGAAGCCATGGGACTCAGCCACGGCATCGGCGAACTGAAGGGCACCACGTTGTCCTCCAACGCCGTGGACCTCACGTCCGACGAGCACTTGGTCACTATGAAGTGCTCGGGCTGTGGCGCAGAGGTGGTGGTGAACACCGAAAACACGCTCCAAGCGCGTTGCCACTGGTGCAAGCACACTCTGTCCATCAATAACCGCATGGACAACGGAGCGGTGCCCGATGGCATCTTGCCGTTCACCATCACCAAGGAACAGGCCATGGCGGCCATCAGCGGGTTTGCGGGCAAGCGCAGTACCTTCCAGCACCCGGCGTTCAAGGCCAGTTTCAAGCCAGAGAACATCATGGGCGTGTATATGCCCTACATGACGGTGGACGGGAACATCTCGGCCCGCCTAGACGGCGTGGGCGAGATCCTCACCAAGACGGTGCGCGTCAACGACAAGAAGACCGAGTACCACGCCAAGCAATTCCAAGTGGTGCGCAAGCTCGATCTGCACATTGATGACCTGATTGTTGAGACTTCCTCGGACAAGGTGAACATTCACTCCGAGGAGAGCACCAACAACATCATCAACGCCATCCTGCCGTTCGATGTGAAGAATATCGCCCGCTTTGACGCCAACTACCTGGGCACCGAGTACACCAGTGAGCGCCGCGACATGAACGTGGACCAGGCTGAGAGTTACGCGGTGCACCACTTCATGACCATTGCGCGCAATGCGGTGGTGCCGTCCATTTCGCGCTACGGCCGTGGCGTGCGGTGGGAGGCGGAGCAAGTCAACGTCAAAGGTTCGCGTTGGACTTCTATGTTGCTGCCCGTGTGGCTCTACGGCTTTGTGGAGACCAAGAAGGGCAAGCAAGTCACCCACTACCTGGCCGTCAATGGCCGCAATGGCTACGTGATGGGCTCCGTGCCCATCAACACCAAGAAGGCCGCCGCCGTGTGCTGGCTCGTGACGGGTGTGGTCTCACTGGTTACCTGGCCCATGGCTATTGCCGTACTGCTATTGGGCTGACCCACAGCCTGTCTACCGATTGTTGAGGAGGTGCGCTAGTGGATGACTCCGAAGGCACCGGAGCGCTAGTCCTGGCGCTCTTTGCTGCTGGCCCGGGCGCGGGACTCGTCTTGTGGGGCTGGATTCAAGCCAAGTACCGCAACCGTGCGGCCCGCTACATGCCTGAGCGCACGGTCGCCCACGAGGTCCACAACCTGGAGGCCGAGGACACGTTCCTCAAGGACATCGTCAGCGAGAACTCGTCAGTCGATGGCCGCAACGAGAGGAGCCACACCGTGCGCCTCAAGGTATCGAAGGCAGTCAAGAGCTAGCGCTCACGGACGCTCACCATGGACGGTTTCGGCGGCGACGGCGGCTTCGGAGATGGCGGAGGCTTGCTGGGCGACGTTGCCGGTTCCGATGCCGGCATGGGCATCGCAGGAGGCGCCGGAATCGTCATGGCTGGCGGCTTCATGGGCGGCATGGGACACATGGTGCCGCCCACTCCCGCAACTGCTCTCACCGCCTCTGCACAGCGAGCCACCCTGGAGAACTACCGCCAGATGGTGACAGAAGGCCTCATCACCGAAGACGACTACCAAGCAGTCAAAGCAAAGGTGCTGGGCCTGCAGTGACCGTATAGAGCCAACCGTCTAGGCTCACGCCGTCGCTACACTCGGGAACAACGCAAACTGACCGAGTGTCCGAGGGGAGACAATCAGTGACCACAACGCAGTGGCTTCCACAAGACCCTGAGCCGGGCCCGCCGCCCGCTCCGGCAGTGGAACCTCCCGCGCCGCAGCCCCAAGGTCCGATCCTCTCGGAACTCAAGACCCCCACGGGTGCTGGTCAGGGTGTTGCCACGTGCGCCCAATGTGGAGCCAGCGAGGTCCAGTACACAGCCGCCACGGCCACCTTCATGTGCGCGTTCTGCCGCCACACGTGGCAAGAACTGAGCTTGGATCAAGCGATGGGTCTCAGCCATGGCTTCGATCAACTCGACGGCACTGTCATGGCATCGGCGGCGCTGGACATTACGTCAGACAATGCGCTGGTCACCCTGAAGTGCGCAGGTTGCGGCGCTGAGGTGGTCATCAACACCGATGCTTCCTTGCACGCCCGCTGCCACTGGTGCCGCCACGTCTTATCGCTCAACGACCGTGTCCCCAATGGCGCAGTCCCGGATGGCATCTTGCCGTTCTCCATTTCCAAGGAGTACGCAATGGCGGCCATCGCCAAGTTCGCGGGGGACCGCAGCTCGTTCCAACACCCCGCGTTCAAGGCGACCTTCCGGCCGGAAAACGTGATGGGCGTCTACATGCCGTACATGACCGTGGATGGAAACTTCTCGGTGCGCTTAGACGGCTTGGGTGAGGTGCTGGTCAAGGCGCACCACCGCTCCAAGGGTCAAACCACGTACACGGTGAATGAGTTCTCGGTGGCGCGCACGCTGGGCCTGCATGTGGATGACGTCATTGTGGAGACCTCGTCCAACAAGGCCAACATCTACTCCGAGGTGGGCACTAACAACGTCATCAACGCGATTCTGCCGTTTGACGTGAAGAACATCGTGCGCTTCAACGCTCACTACTTGGGCACTCAGTTCACCTCCGAGCGCCGCGACATGAACGTGACCCATGCTGAGAGTTACGCAGTGAGGCACTTCTTGAGCATTGCCCGCAACGCGGTGAAGCATTCCATCGCCGGTTACAACCGCGGCGTGCGGTGGACTGCCGAGCAGGTCAACATCAAGGGCACACGCTGGACCTCCGTGCTGCTGCCCGTGTGGCTCTACGGTTTTGTGGAGAATCGGAACGGCAAAGCCATCACTCACTACATTGCTGTGAATGGCCGCACCGGCTACGTCATGGGCTCCATTCCCGTGAACCGGAGTAAGGCTTTGTGGGCGGCTTGGGGCACGGCTATTGGTATCTCGACCATCTTGTGGCCGATCTCTATCGCAATCTTCATCTTTGGGGTGCTGGGCTAATGGAACTTCTCTTTGTGATCTCACTGCTCGCGGGACCCGTTGTCGGGTGGATCGTGTGGAGTTCCATCAACAAGAAGTACCGCAACCCGGGCGCTCGGTACGCGCCTGAATACACCGCGGGTCAGCAAGTCTTTGACTTGCAGCACGACGACCACTTCCGCAGGCGTTTCACCACGTCGGCAACGCAGGTTGCGGACCGCAACGACAATGACCCCACCATCCCTGCAGCGTTCTTCAATGCGGTGAAGAAGTAGTCATGCCCAAAATTTCAGCACCCACTGTTGCCGAGCATCGGGCGTTACAACGCGCCGCTTTGGTGCGTGCCGGGGAAGAGGTGTTGGAAGAGGGCGGCCTGGCCGGATTCTCTGCCGGAGCCGTCGCCGAGCGCGCTGGCATGGCGAGGTCCAGCTTCTACGACTACTTCTCCACCAAGGACGACCTCCTGGTCGCGATTGCCATCACGGCTATTGAACGATGGGGGGCGGCCATCGAGAAGGCGTTACGTGAGGTACCACCTGGGCCGGATCAGCTCGAGGCCTTTGTGAAGGCCACCATGACCATGACTGCGGACCGCAAGCACGCCATCGCGGGGCTGATCCGAGATGCGGAGTTGAGCCCCAGCCACATGGAGGATTTGATGACCCTGCACGAGGCGCTGCTGAAGCCAGCCACGGATGTACTGGAGCACGTGGGAGTCGAGGCTTCGCGTTCCAGGGTGGCGCTGATGCAGGGCGTGCTAGACGCGGGCATGAAGCTGGTCATGCATGGTCACGACCCGGATCAGGTCTCCACCGACGTGTATCGAGTCCTCACCCACGGAGTCCTGGGCGCGTAGTTCGCGGGCGGCTTAACCGCTCAACTTGATGTGCCACCTGGTTGGTGGGACACTGGAGACCGTGCCGACACCGTGTCGGCAAAAAGCCGAGTGGATTTCACATGTTTCTTGCTGTGCGCGAGCTTGCCTTTGCACGAGGCCGATTCGCCCTCATCGGCACCGTTATTGCCCTGATCTCTGTCCTTGTGGTGTTGCTGTCCGGGTTGTCTTCCGACCTGGTCAATGACGGTGTCTCTGGCCTCAAGGCCATGAAGGTCACCGCCTTTGCCTTCGATGAAGGCACTATGAAAGACAACGCCTTTAGCCGCTCCCTAGTGGACCAGGAACAGTTGGCCGCCTGGAAGGAAACCCCCGGAGTTGCCCAGGCCGAGCACATGGGCGTCAACATCGTCAACGGCGTGACCGACGACGGCACCCAGATTGACCTCACGCTCTTTGGCATCGAGCCGGGCGGTTTCCTAGCCCCCGAACCTTCCGAAGGCGAGACCGTAGGCCCGCTTAACGGAATCGTGGTCTCCGAGCCCTTGCGGGATGCGGGCGTGGAAATCGGCACCGTGGTGACGTTGGAGCGCTCCGATGTTGAACTCACCGTCATCGGCTTCACTCAGGGTCAGGCGACATTTGGCCACGTGGACATGGCCTACCTGCCCTTGGACACGTGGCGCCTCATGGCAGCCAGTGCCTCGCAGCCCGGTGCCCCCACCCAGGCCCAGGTTGACGCTATGGACTACGACTACGCGAGTGTGGTTGCTCTGCTTGCCGAGGACGGCGCATCCGTTGACTTTGAGGCCGTGGACAAGGTAGCTGACACCAAGACCATGTCGCTGACCGAGTCCTTCAACGCTTCGCCAGGCTACGAGGCCGAGACCCTCACCTTGAGCATGATCCAGGTGTTCCTCTACGCCATTTGTGGGCTGGTCGTGGGTGCGTTCTTTGTGGTGTGGACCATCCAGCGCAGCCACGACACCGCGGTGCTCCGCGCCGTGGGTGCCTCGAGCCGCTACCTGATCCGCGATGCGCTGGCTCAGGCGGGCATCTTGCTTGTCACGTTCACTGCGGTGGGAGTGGCGATTGGTGTAGCCCTGGGTGCCGCAATGCCCGATGCCATGCCGTTTGACTTGGAGGCCGGACCCATTGCGGTGGCCTCAGTACTGACCATTGTCCTGGGCATGGTGGGAGCGGCTGTGGCCGTATTCCGCATCACCCGGGTAGACCCGCTGCAGGCATTGGGAGGCCAGCGATGAACACCGACAACATTCCCGCGCTCGAGGTCTCCAACGCCATCTTGGAGTTTGGTGACGGCGGCTCTGTGGTCCGCGCGCTTGACGATGTCTCACTCACCGTCATGCCCGGCGAGGTAGTGGCCATCGTGGGACCTTCCGGCTCAGGAAAGTCCTCGCTGTTGGCCATCGCCGGCGCCATGGCCAACCCTGACAGCGGCACAGTCAAGGTGCACGGCACTGACTTGTCCACCTTGTCGCGTGGAGCCGCAACACGCTTCCGCCTCAAGAACATTGGGTTTGTGTTCCAGTCAGGAAACCTCATCCCGGCGCTCACCGCGGCTGATCAATTGCGACTTGCGGGCCGCCTGGCGGGCAACCGTCACGTGGACCCCAAGGCTCTGCTCGAGTCCGTGGGCATGGAGCATCGCGCAGGCAACCGCCCTGGCCAGCTCTCCGGAGGTGAGCGTCAGCGCGTGGGCATTGCCCGGGCACTGGTGAACCACCCCACGTTGCTGCTGGTAGACGAGCCCACTGCTGCTCTCGACCGTGTCCGTAGCCACGAGGTGGTGCAATTGCTGGCCGACCGAGCCCACGAAGCCAACGTGGCCGTGGTCATCGTGACCCACGACCGCGACATTCTGGAGCACTGCGACCGCGTACTGGAGATGGTGGACGGCAAACTCACCGCCGTGGCCGCTGCAAAGTAGGCCTCACACCGCACGTATTCTCTTCTGGTGAATCCCACCGCCCAAGGTCCGGAGCAGGACGTGCCCGAGGGTCACCACGTGCACCCCACCCGCAAGTTAGTGGACCTCACGCCGTTGCGCGCCAGCCCGGCCTTCGCCCGCATGTGGATCGGCGGGACCATCTCCGGCATCGGCGCGTTCATGTCGCAAGTTGCCGTGGGTCTGCAGATCTACGAGATCACTGAGTCCACCTTCATGGTGGGCTTGGTGGGCGGCGTGGCATTGGTTCCCATGGTCATTGCCGGCTTGTGGGGCGGGGTGATTGCCGATGTCTTTGACCGACGCCGCGTACTCATTGCGGCGTCGATTGTGGCGTGGGTTTCAGTCCTCGGCTTGGTGGCGTTGAGCACGTGGGATGCGCTGCTTCAAGGCGACGGTGGTCACGCGCCGATTTGGCCGTTCTTCATCGTCACCACGGTCAACGCAGTGGCGTCCACTATCGCCAGTGCCACTCGCGGATCCGTGGTGGGCCGCATCATGCCGGAGCATTTGATCTCGCGTGCCACCGCGCTCAACGGCATCAGCTTTGGCGCCATGGTGACCATTGGGCCCGCGGTGGCGGGCGTGCTTGCGGCCACGGTGGGCCTGCCGTGGACCTTTGCCATCGACGCCATCCTGTTCACCTTTGGATTCTTGGGTGTATGGATGCTGCCCCCACTGCCACGACTGGGCGAGAAGGCCGAGGCGGGCTGGGGGATGCTCAAGGAGGGTCTGGCGTTCTTGCGCCATGCACCCACTATTCGCATGAGTTTTGTGGTGGACATTGTGGCCATGACCTTTGGCCGACCGTATGTGTTGTTCCCGGCCCTGGGTGCGCTCGTGGTGGGTGGTGGCTCGCTCACCGTGGGCGCGCTGACTGCCGCCGGAGCCGTAGGCACCATGCTCACAAGTGTCTTCTCCGGGCCTGTAGGTCGCGTGCACAAGCACGGCGTTGCTATCGCGCGCGCCATCACCGTGTTCGGTGTGTTCTCCCTGCTCTTTGGCGTCGTCAGCGTGCTGATGCTAGCTATTGAGCACGATGCCGGGCCCGGTTGGGGTGGCATCTACTGGCCAGCTCTCATCCTGCTCGGGTTGACCATGGTGGGCATGGGCGCCTCGGATGAGGTAAGTGCCATCTTCCGCCAATCCATGATCATTCAGGCCGTGCCGGATCAGATGCGTGGGCGACTCCAAGGAATCTTCATCGTGGTGGTGACGGGCGGCCCACGCATCGGCGATCTCTATGCCGGAATTGCGGCGGCGGCTGTGGGCCTGTGGTGTCCGCCGTTGTTGGGCGGCCTGCTCATCATTGGTCTCATCGCGGTGCTGACGCGGGTGCGCTTTGGCGGCCGCGCGTACTCGTTCCGGGATTACGACGACAGGGCGCCGGTGGCGTAGGGGACTGACTGTCGTTACTGCTGGCCCGGGAATCCTGCTTGGCGCGCGGCCTCATAGACCACAATCGCCGCGGCGTTGGCAAGGTTGAGCGAACGCCTGCCGGGGAGCATCGGTATTCTGACCTGCTCCGTGATGCGCGGGTGCGCGAGCGCGACCTCCGGCAGTCCAGTGGGTTCGGGGCCAAAGAGCAAGATGTCGCTCGGCTGGTAGGCGATGTCTGAGTAGCGGGTGGAGCCCTGGGCGGTGAACGCGAATACGCGCGCGTCGGGTGCCTCCCCTAACAGCGAGTCCAGGCTGGAGTGGACGGTGACCAAAGCGAGGTCGTGATAGTCCAAGCCAGCGCGCTTGAGGCGCGGCTCGTCCAACTCAAAGCCCAGCGGCTCAATGAGCCGCAGCGGCGAGCCTGTCACGGCGGAAAGCCTGATGGCAGCGCCCGTGTTCTGCGGAATGCGTGGCTCATAGAAAGCCATTGCAGGCAAAGCGGCCGGGGCAGTGGTCACGAGTCCCCGGATGCGGCGCGGACGTTGCCGGCGATGATTCCAGCCACCTCGGTAGTGGTCTCCAGGCGGGGACCGGGAGCGGCGGTGTAGTTGGCGATGTTCACAAAGTAGCCGTCTACGGTGAAGGCGATGAGGCTGCCCCCGAGGGCGTAGTAGGCCTCGTCAGCATCGGGAACGGTGTGCGCAGCCGTGACACCCGTGCCGCCGTCCACTTCCTCCCGCTCCGCCTCAAAGCGCTCCACGTTGGTGGCCACGAGGACTTGGATGAACTCACCCTCGGCATCGGTCCGGTTCCACTGGCACACGTTCTGGTGGTCGTTGGAGTAGTCGGGTTTGGGCGCGCCGTCCTTAAATTGCAAGATGAGGATCTCTTGGAGTTGCTCGGGCGTGATGAGCGTGCAGGGGTTGGGCGTGTCAGCGGGGAACGAGTAGCCGCATCCCGCGAGAAGGCCAGCAATGGCGGCGACCGCCGTGACACGTGCCACTACGTTGGTCTTCACTGCGATTGCCTCCTCAGGCCCTCAAGCACCGCGCTGCTGGCGGCGTGCACCGCTTAGTGTCGCGGCTCGTATTGAGCCAACGCAAACTGCAGGACTTAGGCTTACAGCGTGTCGCATCCACCCGTGGGCTCTCGCCGTGCCTCAGGCGGTGCGGGTATGTCTGCTAGAGGTCTCACCGCAGGCAAGGACGAAGACGCCATTCGGGCTGCAAACGAGAGCGCACCGCAGATTCCCCACTTGTGGAAGCGCGTGGGCGGGTTGTTCAGGCCGTATCGCCCTGCCATTGCTCTGACCGCCGTCTTGGTCTTCGCATCAGCGGCCGCGACCATCATTCCGCCGTTGCTGACGCAACGCATATTTGACGAGGCACTCTTCCCAGGCGCCGCCGCTGCCGCCGCTGGAATCGCGTCGATCCCGGGCCCCAACCTCACGCTCCTGGC
>JBIQJT010000010.1:0-68892 GCA_044507265.1 Actinomycetales bacterium
ACGCGTGGCACGGGTAATGCCGCGAAGGTGGAGTCGTTGGTGACGTATGCCTTTGACGGTATGGACCAGGTGGTGACGGTCAGGGATGCGGGTAAGAACCTGAACAAAACCTCCGACGACACGGTGACCGTGTTTGAGCGTGACGGTCTGGGTCGAGCACTCACGGTCACTGAGGGGGCTGTGACACGTGAGCGGCTCTTTGACGGGCACCTCATGGTGGCTTCTGGTGGCACTCAATTGGTGCGGGACCCGTTTGGTGGGGTGCTTGCTGAACTGGACCACGTTGTTGAGGGCAATGGGCGGTGGGCGACCATGGTCACCCGCCAACAAGAGGTCCTCACCGATGTGCTAGGTTCGACCGTGGCGGTTGCTGTGGATGGTGTGATTGATGCGGACCTGCGTTTGTTTGGTGACTTTGGTGAAGAGCTCACCGAACCCGGCTGGGACACCGTCACCGGTTTCACAGGGAAGGTCGACACTGCGGGGCTCACGGAGTTTGTGACCCGGTCGTATGACGTTGAGGCCAGGGTGTGGGTGTCGGATGACACCTATCGGGGTCAAGTGACGCGGGCATCGTCGATGAACCGGTATGCCTATGTGGAGGGTGCACCGGAATCGTTCGTGGACCACCTGGGGTTCTTCCGTGCCGCTGCGGCGTTGGAGGCGCAACGCCTGGCGGCTGCTGAAGCGGCATGGCTCGCAGCAGTGGATGCGTGGGTGCGGGCACAACCGTTGTGTGGCGGGTATTACGGGTGTGCACAGTCCAAAACGTATGCGCAGCAGTACCGGGATGCGTATGCGGCGGCCTCGTATGCATCGGCGAAGAACGCCTGGTCTCGTACTGCGATCATCAACTACAACGAGAACCTGGCTCGCACCATGTGGTCCCAGCAGGCGTTGGATTCGTACGCGAGAAACAACGAGTCGTTGGCTCGCACCATGTGGTCGCAACAAGCGATTGATAAGGCCACAGCACGGTGGTATGAGGCGAAGATTCATGCTGACGTGGCACAAATTCATGCCGCCACGGGTTACGTCCCTGAGGATCAGCGGTATCAAGACCGTGGGTTCTTCGGCAATGTTGGTGCTGCTGTCACGGGGTGGGCGTCGCAGGCATGGTCCACAGCGGTAGGTGTCTATGACTTGTCGTCGACCAGCCAGTACTTGACGCCTGACAGGCATGCGCAGGCGTGGGCGAACCTTGTGGGCGGGTTTGTTCAGGGTGTTGAGGACAACGGCTGGTGGTCGCAAATCAACATGACCGTCAACCCGGTCTACCACTTGATTGATGCTGGGTACAGCGTTCACGCGGCACAACAAACCGGTGACTGGGACCAGTACGGGCGATCCCTATTTGACTACCACCTTGCTTCCGTGGAAACCGGAGCACTACTACTGCCGGTGAAGACATTACCCAAAGTGCCAGCCAAGCCCACCGCGGTGGCGGAGCCTGTGGTAGCGCAGTCGTTTGTGCTCCGCGATCTAGGCGCGTCCTTGTACGAAACCCCCGCGGGCTTGGTTTACGGACCCGGCTCGGTCCACGGGCACAGGCTCACACACGTCCTTCAACACGCGTTCCCAGACGCTAGCAAGCCGGTACACAGCGTTTTCAGTGATGGTCTGTCAACGTTGCGTGTAGTAGACGAGGCATGGGCGAAGCGTGGTTTGCCTGACCCGGCGGATGCCGGCAAGTATGTTATTCCTATGGAGAGACCCGTTGGTGTCGGTGGCGAGTCCAATGTCACTATCATCGTTCGCGCGGGTACGAACGAAATTGTGACGGCGTTCCCATCATGATGAGCGTCTCGTGCATCTGCCCGCGCTGTAAGCAAGGGTGTGTCCGCGCGTATCGCGTTGTGGGCAGTGAGGACACGTTGCTCGTTTGCAATGAGTGTGATGCAGTGTGGGCACCAGGAGCCGACCCATGTCTCGCCATTTTCACGGACCTCACAGAAGAACTGAATCGTCGCGGCGTTCCCGCGAGTTGGGAATCACTTTCGGAGTCCAATCTCGCATGAGCTCCGTACATTTCGCCCACGCCGTTAGTGTCTCAATGTGACAGAGCACGGGTGACGGGCGGGTGCGGTCGAGGCGATCAGGCTGCAACTCCGGCTGCGTCGAATCTGGTGTTTGAGTTGGTGTCTGAGGATTTGTCGACGTCCAAGAAGAACGATGGTTACACCGCCACGCGCAGTGTGAATGCGATCAATCAGCTCACGCAGGTGGTGGTGGATCCGTATGCATTGCCTGCCTCTCACACGGTGACTGAGCGGTTTGTGTATGACTCCCGGGGTAACAGGGTGTCTGAGACCACCACCAGGGGCACGGGTAATTCCGCGAAGGTGGAGTCGTTGGTGACGTACGCCTTTGACGGTATGGACCAGGTGGTGACGGTCAGGGATGCGGGTAAGAACCTGAACAAAACCTCCGACGACACGGTGACCGTGTTTGAGCGTGATGGTTTGGGTCGAGCACTCACGGCCACTGAGGGGGCTGTGACACGTGAGCGGCTCTTTGACGGGCACCTTGTGGTCGCTTCTGGTGGCACTCAACTGGTGCGGGACCCGTTTGGTGGGGTGCTGGCTGAACTGGACCACGTTGTTGAGGGCAATGGTCGGTGGGCGACCACTGTGACTCGTCAGCAAGACGTCTTGACTGATGTGTTGGGTTCCACGGTTGCGGTGGCTGTTGACGGTGTGATTGATGCGGATCTGCGGTTGTTTGGTGACTTTGGTGAAGAGCTCACTGAGCCGGGGTGGGACACGGTCACTGGGTTTACGGGCAAGGTCGACACTGCGGGGCTCACGGAGTTTGTGACCCGGTCGTATGACGTTGAGGCCAGGGTGTGGGTGTCGGATGACACCTACCGGGGTCAAGTGACGCGGGCATCGTCGATGAACCGGTATGCGTATGTGGAGGGTGCACCGGAATCGTTCGTGGACCACCTGGGGTTCTTCCGTGCTGCTGCCGCGTTGGAAGCGCAACGCCTGGCGGCTGCTGAAGCGGCATGGCTCGCGGCGCAGAAGGCTGCCTATCGGGCTGCGCCCACGAACTGTTCAGGTTACGGGTGCTACATGAAGTGGCAGGCGCAGTCGCCTGCGAGGTTCATGGCGCAGCAGCCGTTGCATGTGCGCGGGTATGCGTACGCGTTGCAAGTGATTGCGTATGCGGATTATCAGGCGCAGTTGAAGCAGTACCAAGCGGAGAACTATGCGTATGCGCGTGCGGGTACGACCCGTGAGGCTGAGGCGCTGCGGATCTATAACGAGAAGCTTGGGACTGCCCCCGGTTTGGTTGACTCGTTTTTTAGGCCGCGAGGGCTGCGGCTTGGTTCATGATGGCTTCGTATTGGATGGGCGTCAATCGGTCGAGGCGTTCTTGGCCACGGCGGCGGTGGTAGGTCCCTTCGATCCAGGTGATGATTGCGAGGCGGAGGTCTTCGCGGGTGGTCCAGCGGCCCCGGTTGAGGACGTTCTTTTGCAGGAGTACGAAGAACGATTCCATGGCTGCGTTGTCAGCGCAGGCACCCACGCGCCCCATGGATCCGACCAAGCCAGCGTTGTTGAGGGCGTGGACGTAGGAGCGGGCTCGAAACTGGCTGCCACGATCGGAATGGACGATGGTGCCTGCAGGGCGACGGCGTTGGATCGCCATGTTCAAAGCGGCGATCGCCAAGTCCGCGGTCATGCGAGAGTTCATCGAGTAGCCCACGATGCGGTTGGAGTACACGTCCTTGACCGCACACAGGTAGAGCTTGCCTTCGCTCGTGGGGTGCTCCGTGATGTCAGTCAGCCACAACTCGTTTGGTCCGGTGGCGGTGAAGTCGCGCAGCACCAAGTCACCATGCACGGGTGGCCCTGGCACGCGTGCCGGGCCACGACGTTTCGCATGGGAGCTCCACAAACGCTGCTGAGAGCACAAGCGCGCCACCCGGTTTAACCCCACACTCTCTCCAGCCTTGGTGAGTTCTTGAGCGATGAAGCGATACCCAAACTCGGGATCGTCACCGTGAATGTCCATCGCAGCGTTCACCACGTGAGCGTCCGCCCAGTCCCTCGCCGTTACAGGCGAGGCCACCCATTGGTAGTAGGCCTGTTTGGAGAACCCCAGCACCCGGCAGGCCACCGCAACCGGCACCCGCACGCGGGCACCGGTCGCAGCAAGGTCACGGACCAGCGGGAACATCATTTTGGGAGCGCACCCCGGGAGAGGTATGCGGCAGCACGACGCAGAACCTCGTTCTCCTGCTCGAGCAGACGGTTACGACGCCGCAACTCGCGCATCTCAGCCGACTCTGCGGACGTGACTCCCGGTCGCCTCCCATCTTCGATGTCAGCTTGCGCGACCCACCGCTGCACACACGTCGACGAGACACCGAAATCCTCAGCAACCTGCCGCAACGTCACATCCCCACGCCGGGCCACCGCAACCACGTCGCGGCGAAACTCCTCTGGATACTTCCTAGGCATAGCAACATCCTCCCAGGACCGGCACAGCCGGCCCCAAGTCAGGAGTCAACCAAACCGGGGGCAGTCCCGTGCTACGCCGAGTCCAAAGCGGTGCGTGGTGGATGTTCGAAAGGACATGGGTGGCGTAATCGGCCGCGCCCTGTTGGGAGGCTACTTCTTGCCCGCCCCAGCAGGCGTGTTGACCGTCATCTGTGCCGCAATGCCCAGTGACGCAATATCCCGACGGTTCCGCGCGCCGCTGGGCGGCAAGCTCTCGGCGGGTCTCCCAATGGAATACGTCAACGCCGTCTTGGATGCGCCGGTCTTCATTCATGGTGCAGCACCAGGCCCCGGGACGCTCGTGATCGACCGGTGCGGTACCGACTACCTTGGGACGTCGGACATGGCACTCGGGATTGCGGCACGCATCTTGGTCGAGTCGTTTTCGGTTGCGCTCGAACAGCAGGCGGAAGGAAATGGCCATCTGTGAGAGGCATTTCCATTATTGCTAGTGGCCGGGAGCAGGGTGACACGCGGGGCGGCAGCAGTTGCGACTTTGGGTGCCGTGCTGTCGCTCGCGGCGTGTACGCGCGAGCAGCAGGAAGTCTGGGCCTCAAACCCCTGCGACACGGAGATCAGTGTGTGGCTTTCGGCGGTGCCGCCCCCGGGGTCTAACGACTATGGCGTGCGAATCGAGGCCGCAGGCTCGACGTCGTCAAATTACGATTCGGACGAATTCATCCAGCAGATGTGGGTGTCCGTAGGGGGGGTCTGAAATGCAGCTCGTTGAGGACAACCTGGATTTCAGCGAATATCAAGGTGACGCCATAGCCTCATACCGCTTGCCAATCTCAGTGTGCGCAGCGTCGGCGAGTTAGCGGTGTGCGCGACCCTATCCCGCGCACAAACCCCCTGGTATCGCTAGGCTCCAAGGATGACGTCACACGCTGAGACCCTTCCCGCAGACACAGTCCTGATCCCCATCGGGGGCGTCCAGGAGTCAAGCCCCGGCGTCTCCGGCGCGGTTCACCTCACCGGTACCGATGGGCTTTCGCCCAATGTGACCGTCAACGGCGCCCGCGCCAAGAAGGGCATGGGTCAGACCTACAAGATCCCCATGCAGGACGGCTCCACCGGCAAGCTCAAGATGTCCAGCATGCTCCCCGGCTACCCCAAACTCGACTTTGAGGGCCGCCGAGTGTTTGAACTGCCGCTTCCCCCTGCAGGCGTCCTGTGGGTGGCGTTCTTGCCGCTGATCTTCCTCATCCTTGCGATAGGCGTCATTGGCATCGTCGCCGCTATCGCCCTTCACTATCTCTTCATGTGGATCCTCAAGCGACCCGTGCTCGGCACTGCAGCCAAGGTGGTCGTGCCGGTGGCCATCGCGGTCGCTTTGGCGTATCCCATCATTTGGCTCAACCAGATGGTCGCGGAGGCAATCTTCGGGTAGGCGGCACGCCCCGCGCGCCAGTGTTGAGCCCGTCCCGCATTAGGCTCACCCTCATGCCTCACGCTCTACCGCTCGTTGCCGCGCAGTCCATGGGAAGCGCCATCACCATCGAGCAAGACCACGGCGCGGTGATCAAGCGCAGCATCCTGCCAGGCGGCGTCCGCGTCTTCACAGAGACCATCCCCGGCATGCGCTCCGCGACCCTGGGCGCCTGGATTGGCGTGGGCTCTCGCGACGAGACCCCAGAGCACGCCGGCTCCACGCACTTTCTTGAGCACTTGCTTTTCAAGGGCACGGCCAGCCGCGACGCCCTGGAAATCGCCGAGTCGTTTGACCGCGTGGGCGGCGAGTCCAACGCCATGACAGGCAAGGAATACACCTGCTACTACGCCCGCGTGATTGACACCGACCTGCCCATGGCCATCGACGTGATCCTGGACATGGTGACCTCCGCCGCCTTTGACCCTGAGGACTTTGACACCGAGCGAGGCGTGATCCTCGAAGAGCTCGCCATGAACGACGACGACCCCAGCGACGTCGCGCACGAAAAGTTCACCGAGGCAGTGCTCGGCGGGCACCCACTGGGCCGTCCCATCGGCGGCACTCCGGACATTATCAAGGCCGTCACGCGCGAGTCCATGCTCGCCCACTACGCGGAGCATTACGTCCCCCAAGGCCTCATCGTGACAGCCGCCGGGGGAGTGGACCACGACATCGTCTGTGCCCTTGTCGCCGATGCCCTGGCCAAGGGAGGCTGGGACGTCACCACCCAGCAGGCACCTCTTGCCCGCCGCGACACCACAGGTGAGGTGGCCGCGACGCGCACCCCCAGCGTCGTCATTGCGCGAGACATCGAACAAGCCCATGTGGTGATCGGTTGCGAAGGCCTCAAGGCCACCGATGACCGTCGCACCGCGCTCGGTGTGTTCTCCGCGATCCTGGGCGGCGGCATGTCCTCGCGGCTATTCCAGGAGATCCGCGAAAAGCGCGGCCTCGCATACACGGTGTACTCGTTTGGCGCACCCAGTGCCGAGACGGGCGTCTTTGGCATGTACGCGGGCGCTACGGCGTCCAAGGTGGATGAGGTGGCGAGGCTCATGGTGGCCGAGTTTGAGCGCATGGCCGAGGGCGTCACTGAAAGCGAGCTGGAGCGTGCCAAGGGTCAGATCGCGGGCTCCTCAGTGCTGCGCCTCGAGGACTCCTACTCGCGTATGTCTCGCCTCGGCAAAGCCGAGCTTGTGTACGGGGACCTGTGGAGCATCGGCGAGGTGTTGGACCAGGTACGCGCCGTCACCGCCGACGAAGTGGTGGGCATTGCCGCCGAGCTCGCCTCCCGCCCGCGCGTAGAAGTGCGAGTCGGTCCGGCCGCGTGAGCCTCGCCGCGGTGAGCGCGCTCGCGGGTAGGCTCTCAGCATGATCAACGTGGCCGTATTGGGCGCCTCCGGGCGCATGGGTGCAACGGTGGTGCGCGCCGTGGACGCCGCCGAGGACATGGCGCTCGTTGCCGCCCTGGACATGGACGACAACATCGCGGTGGCCGCGCGCGCCCGTGCCCACGTGGCCGTGGACTTCACAGTGCCCTCCGCCACCGAGGCAAACGTCCACGCCCTCATCGATGCCGGCATCAACGCTGTGGTGGGCACCTCCGGTTGGACGGCCGATGCCTTGGCTCGCGTGGAAGAGCACTTGCGCGAACGCCCCGACTTGGGTGTGTTGATCGCCCCCAACTTTGCGTTTGGCGCGGTGCTGGCAATGCGATTCAGTGCTGCCGCCGCCCGGTACTTCGAGTCGGTGGAAATCATCGAGTTGCACCACCCCGACAAGGTTGACGCCCCCTCCGGTACCGCCGTGCACACCGCGGCAGGTATCGCCGCCGCTCGGGCTGCTGCGGGCATCGGCCCTTCTCCCGATGCCACAACCCAGGACCCCGACGGGGCGCGGGGGGCACTCGTAGACGGCGTGCGGGTGCACGCGGTGCGGTTGCGTGGGCTCACCGCCCATGAGGAAGTGCTTTTTGGCAATGCGGGCGAGCAATTCAGCATTCGCCACGACAGCTTTGACCGCGTGAGCTTCATGCCCGGCGTGCTGTTGGGCGTGCGCGAGGTGCTGAACCGGCCCGGGCTTACCGTGGGGCTCGAGCACTTCCTGGACTTGTAGGCGCAGGCGACCGGCTATGGGGCTGCTACGACGCAAAGGCTTCATGGCCGCCGTGGCCATGTGCGCCATCTTGGGGCTCTACTTCGCGCTGGTGGCGAGCCGCGCGGTGGTGTTCATTCGCACCGGCGATCCGGTGGCAGTGGCGCTCGGCATCGCACTGTTGGTGCTCCCCGCTCTAGGCGTGTGGTGGGTCATTAAAGAGTGGCAACTCGGTAGCACTGTGCAGCGCATGGCCGACACCCTGGAAGCCCAAGACCGCTTGCCCGTGTTCGATGAGGAAGCCCGGCCGTCGGGCCGTATCAGTGAAGAAGCGGCGCTCCGGGTGTTCGCCGACGCCAAGCAAGACGTGGACGCCCGCCCCGACGACTGGGCCGCGTGGTTCAACGTGGCGTTCGCCTATGAGGCGGGCGGGGACCGGCGTCAAGCGCGGCGGGCCTTACGTCACGCGGCAGACTTGTACCGCGCGCACGGATAGAGAACTCAGCACCTTCCCGGCGCCCCACAACCACCGCCGTCCGCACCACAAAGCATGCGGATTCGGGCGTTTTGGGCGTCAGATCGCCCCACGCAGTGGATTTGTGGTGCGGACGGAGGGGAGCGCTATGAATGCGGTCAGGCGTGATGCTCAGGTTCGGGGGCCAGCGACGTGTGCCACAACACCTCAGGAATCACGATGCCAGGGCCGTCCAGTTCACGGCGCATTCCGGCCTCAGCGAACCCCGCCTCACGCAAGTACTGCGCGCGGATCACATCCTTCTCCAGTGACCAAATGCGCATGGTTTCACCCCCGCGCTCACGCAAGTGGTCCACGCACGCGGCGAGCAAACGGGAGCCATGGCCGCGGCGCCGGCGGTCAGGTGCCACCTCCAGAGCGATCAGATCGCTAGGGGGAGACACTGCCGCGAACCCTACGATCACGCCATCCTGCGTGGCTACAAACACTTGGTGGCCAGGCGAGGGGGGCTGGTGAATCGCGTTGCGCCAGCCCTCCCCAATGGCATCGCGATCAAAAGCAGTGTGCCTGCGCGGTCCCAAGCGCTCACCGAGCGCGGCCACCCAGGAGTTCACTTGGATGCGAGCGATGTCCGCCTCATCGCCAGGGCGTGCTGGCCGTACGGCAACGTCGGCTTGGGGCGTGGTGGTCATGTCCTGAGCCTAAGGGCTGAGCAGGCTTGAGCGCACCGGGCTTTAGCCCCAATCACGCGCCCAAGCCATCAACCCCAGCCTAGAAGGCGCAATCCGGCCGCTGTCACGGCGGCGAGTGCCACCACCACGATGAACGGCGCGCGCAACACCAACGCCACCACGGCCACGATGACCGCGGCCATACGCGCGTCGGCGACCACCGAGTGGCCAGTGGTGAAAGCCTGCACCGCGGCCAGCGCCGCGAGCAACGCCACGGTGATGTACGCCGCGATCCGGTGAATGCGCGGATTGTCCACCACACGCTCCGGCACCACGTGGCCCGCGAGCTTGGTCAGCCACGCCAGCAAACCCGCCGCCACAATGGCGATCCACATCCCGACGTACGTGCTCATTCGGGCACCTCATCCTTGGAGCGAGGCACTTGCCATCCGGCCACGATGCCCACGAGGGCGGCGCACAGAATAGGCACACCGGCGGGCGCCACAGGCGTGAGCGTCAGGGCCACGATGGCCGCAACACCGGCCACCACTTGGGCGCGGCGGGATCCCAAGCGCGGCCACACGAGCGCCAGGAAGGCAGCGGCAGCTGCGGCGTCGAGGCCCCAATCCGCGGGGTCGCCAATGCGCGAGCCTGCCAGCGCACCCACGACGGTGATGGCGTTCCACAGCACAAAGACCCCGATGCCGGTCCACCAAAAACCTACGCGTCTAGCCGGAACGTCTTCCGCTGGTTGAGCGAGCGCCACTGCGGTTGATTCGTCAATGGTGACTTGAGCCGCCCCGGCCAGCCGCAACCCGCGCATCGGGCGCAGGATGGGTGCAAGGCTCACGCCGTAGAAGCCGTTGCGTACGCCCAAGAAGGTGGAGGTGGCAACAGCCGCTACCGGCGCGCCACCCGCGGCCACCACGCCCACGAAAGCGAACTGCGATCCGCCGGAGAACACCAGCAACGACAGGGCCATGGTCTGCCACACGTCAAGGCCAGCCGCGACGGACAATGCCCCAAAGCTGATGGCGTAGGCGCCCGTGGCAACGGAGACGGAGATGGCCTGCTGACGCGCCGTCTTGGCGATTGAAGTGCCAGGGCTCACGCGGGCCACTCGAGAGGTACGCCCCCGCGTGTGAACAGAGCGGGCCGCGGCGTGGACGCCAACGGCTCCTTGGTGAGCGTCTGGGCGGTGGCGCGCCACACCACGCTGGGGATCTTTTCGCCGCTTTCGTGACAGGCTTCACCGGCATCGGCCTGGCGCTCATAACCCAGCCGCTCAGGAATGGCCGCGCTGCGCGTGTTGGACGGCACGTGCGTGACCCCCATGAGGGGCGACTGTGTGTACTCCAAACCCACGCGGGTGAGGGCGGCAACAGCCTGTGTGACCAGCCCTTTGCCCTCCCAGTCTTGGTCAATCCAGTACCCGATGTCCAGGCGCTCGGGGTCCTTGCGCACGTGGAAGCCGGTGCCGCCGATGAGGTCGCCGGTGGCGCGGTCGAAGATGCCCAGGGTGTAGTCCGCGCCGTTGTCAAACTCGGTGTGGGTGTGGGCGATCCACTCGCGGCGCTGCTCCACCGTCTGCGGCTCGAACTTGATCCACTCCATGTAGCGCTCGAGGTGAGCAATGTTGCGGGGGATGACCACCGCGAGTGCCTCGGCATCGGCGTGCTCGTAGCGGCGCATTACTAAGCGCTCCGTCTCAATCCGATCCGGCACATTCCACTGCGGTGAACTCATGCGCTGATTCTGACATGCCAGGGCAGCCTCACTCCGCTGCACCGGCGTGAGCGTGCTGGAGGTGCACGAGTGCGTGCACGCGAGCCTTCCATGCACTTTTGCACCTCCGCAGCGCTTGGGCCGCGCGGCGCGTGGAGCGACCATAGCCTCAGCGGAGTGCCGCACCGCCGGGTCCTAGGGCAGCACCAGTAGGCTGGCGCCGTGACCGACCACCAGATTCAGTTCCGTTCCGATGTCACAGTGGACTTGGTGCGGGCCGCCGCCCAGGACGCCGACGTGTTGTTCGCGGCTCGCGTGTCCACCAAAGGCGAGCAGTCCCTCGAGGACGTGGGCTCGGATGCTTCCAAGAGCGCGGGCCTCATCAACTACTTGATGCGCGACCGCCACGGCAGCCCGTTTGAGCACAACTCCATGACGTTCTACGTGCAGGCGCCCATATTTGTGTTCCGCGAGTTCATGCGCCACCGCATCGCGTCGTACAACGAGGAATCCGGCCGCTACCGCGAGTTGCGCCCCGTGTTCTATGTGCCCGGCCCGGAGCGCAAGCTGGTCCAGGTAGGAAAGCCAGGCGCGTACACCTTTGAGCCTGGCTCAGCCGAGCAGCACGAGCTCGTAGACAGGGAAATCAAGGCCAGTTGCACGCAGGCCTACGAGGCCTATCAGCGCATGCTCGACTCCGGTGTGGCCCGGGAGGTGGCGCGCGCGGTGCTTCCTGTCACCATCTACAGCTCCATGTACGTCACCATGAACGCCCGCGCGCTCATGAACTTCCTCAGCTTGCGCACCATGCGCGAAGGCACCCACTTCGCCAGCTTCCCGCAACGCGAGATCGAGATGGTGGCGGAAAAGATGGAGGACTTCTGGGCGGAACTCATGCCCATGACGTACGACGCCTTCAACAAGAACGGCAGAGTCTCGCCATGAGTGCGGCAAGGGTTGTGCGATGACTGACAGACAAACGCGTGACCGACGCTTGCGGCTCATCGCCATGATCACCATTGCCGCCATGCTGGTGGGTGCAGGCGGCGGCGTGCTGATCTCCTGGTTGTTCTAGGCCGGGCTCAGCATGGGAACCTCGCCGCGCACGCTAAGTTAGGCACATGACCATCCCGCATCGGCCATTTGGTGCCTTGTTGTGCGCCATGGTGACGCCCATGCACGAGGACGGCTCCCTGGACCTCGATGCCGCCGCTAACCTCGCCCGCTTCTTGGTGGACCGCGGCCATGACGGCTTGGTCCTGTCAGGCACCACGGGTGAGGCCCCCACCACGCACGCCCCTGAGAAGGTGGAACTTATCCACGCAGTGCGCGCTGCCGTGGGTGCGGACGTCAAGATCCTCTCCGGCGCGGGATCCAACGACACCGCCCACGCGGTGCGCATGGCGGAGCAAGCTGCCGAGGCCGGCGTGGACGGCATTCTCGCGTTGGTGCCGTACTACTCCAAGCCGTCGCAACCGGGCATCGTCGCGCACCTCACGGCCATTCACGACGCCTCTGACAAGCCCGTGATGCTTTACGACATCCCTGGCCGCACTGGCGTTGCCCTCACCGACGAGTCCTTTGACCAGCTGGCCACGCGCGACAACATCGTGGCCAACAAAGACGCCACTGGAAACCCCGCGGCCGCTAAGGACCGCATCGCGCGCACGGGACTTGCCTGGTATTCGGGTGATGACCCGCTCAACCTTGAGTTGTTGCGTCAAGGTGCGGTGGGCACGGTTTCGGTCTCGTCCCACGTTGCCTCGCGCGAGATTAAGGCCATGATTCAGGCGCACGATGCCGGGGACGTCGCGGAAGCCGAAAGCATCCACGAACGCCTCATGCCCGTGCACGACGCCATTTTCAACGGTCCCGGTGCCACCAATGCCAAAGCAGCAATGCAGATCATGGGAGTGATCCCTTCGCGGGCGATGCGCCTGCCTCTGCTACCAGCCAACCCCGAGGAGTATTCCCACCTTGAGGCCGTGCTCTCTAGCGCTGGGCTGCTCGACAACTAGTACACCTACGGAGTCACGTGAACTTCCACCCTGAGCTTTCCGCCCCACCAGCACTCCCTGAAGGCACACTGAGAATCACCCCGCTGGGCGGATTGGGCGAGGTGGGCCGCAATATGTCGGTGCTCGAATACGACGGCAAGATTCTCGTCATCGACTGTGGCGTGCTGTTCCCCGAGGACAACCAGCCCGGCGTGGACTTGATCCTGCCCGACTTCAGCTCGCTCGAGGACCGGCTGGAGGACATCGAGGCGATCTTCCTCACTCACGGCCACGAGGACCACATTGGCGCGGTGCCGTACTTGCTGCGCTTGCGCCAAGACATCCCCATCATCGGCTCCCAGCTCACGCTCGCGTTCATTGAGGCCAAGCTCAAGGAACACCGCATCACTCCGGTCACTCTTGCCGTGCGCGAGGGAGGACGCGAGAAGTTGGGTGTGTTTGACCTGGAGTTTGTCGCCGTCAACCATTCCATTCCCGACGGCCTTGCCGTGTTTGTGCGTACGCCCGGCGGCACGGTGCTCAACACCGGCGACTTCAAGATGGACCAGTTGCCCCTAGACGGCCGCATCACCGACTTGCGCGCCTTTGCTCGCCTTGGCGAAGAGGGCGTAGACGTGTTCATGGTGGACTCCACCAACGCGGAGGTCCCCGGCTTCACCACCTCCGAGGTGGAGATAGGCCCCACGCTGGACCGGCTCTTTGCGCAGTGCCAGGGCCGCGTGGTGGTGGCGTCGTTTGCCAGCCACGTGCACCGCGTACAGCAAGTGATCGACGCGGCACAGGCGCATGGCAGGCGCGTGGCATTTGTAGGCCGTTCCATGGTGCGCAACATGACCATTGCGTCGGAAATGGGGTTCCTGCGGGTCCCGGACGGCATCTTGATTGACCCCAAGAAGGCCGACGACATGCCGGCCAATCAAGTGGTCTACATGTCCACCGGCTCTCAAGGAGAGCCCATGGCCGCGCTGAGCCGCATGGCCTCTCAGGACCACAAGGTCACGGTGGGCGCTGGGGACTTGGTGATCTTGGCATCGTCCCTTATCCCGGGAAACGAGAACGCGGTGTACCGGGTCATCAATGGCCTCATGCGTTTGGGCGCTACCGTGGTGCACCAAGGCAGCGCGCGGGTGCACGTCTCTGGCCACGCGAGCGCGGGGGAGTTGCTGTACTGCTTCAACATCATTCGGCCCAAGAACGTGATGCCCATTCACGGTGAGGTGCGGCACTTGCTCGCTAACGGCCGCTTGGCAATGAAGACCGGGATTCCTGCCGAGAACGTGGTGTTCGCTGAGAACGGCGTAGTAGTGGACGTACGCGACGGCGTCGCCAAAGTGGTGGGCGCCATCCCGGTCCACAACGTCTACGTGGACGGCTCCTCAGTGGGCGAGATCACCGACACTGAGCTCAAGGACAGGCGCATCCTTGCGGAGGAAGGCTTTGTGTCCGTGTTCGCGGTCATCGACTCCGCCAACGGCACCGTAGTGAGCGGCCCCGAAGTGCACGCGCGCGGCCTTGCCGAGGACGACAGCGTGTTCGACTCGATCCTGCCCGAGATCAAAATCGCACTAGAAGACGCTGCCAAAGGTGGTTCCACGGACATTCACGCTCTTCAGCAGGTCATGCGCCGCGTGGTGGGCCGTTTTGTTGGCACCAAGCTGCGCAGGCGGCCGATGATCATCCCGATTGTGATTGAGGCCTAGCGGCCCTCCGGCTGTGCCCCGATTTGTGGGGATAGCCCTAAGGGGCCGACTCTATGTATTGCGAACCTCCAAAGAGCGGCGTAGTTTTGCCATCGGCGCCATCGGACACGGGTCAAGGAGGACTCATGAGGAGATGGAACCAGAAGAGTGCGCGCGCCGTGGTTGCACGGGGAATCGGTGCGCTATCAGCAGGACTGTTGGCAGTAGCAGGCACCACAGTCGTTGCGCTACCGGCGTCTGCGGTGGCGTGTAGCTACAACTGGACCAACAATTGGTCCAGCCACTGGGCGTCCACGGAGGCGTTGTCTGGATGCAGTACGGTGTGGGCGCAGCACCGCTATACGCCGCCCGGTACGGCCATTGTCGCGTACAACTACGACTCCGACCCGATCTACGCCCGCACAACAGCAGCTGCTGTGATGAACGCCGGCTACCACGGTGGCTCGTAACGCGATGTCAAGGTGCCGCGCTGGAATGCTTGTAGCCGCAGTTGCTTTGGCAGTCTCGGCATGCTCCAGCGCGGCGCCCAGCGAGCCGCACGGGGAGACCCAGCCAGGTCTTGCGGACGTTCTCGCGGAAGCGAAACTGGCGGGCGCGAGCGAAGCGCAAGTCGAGGCGCTTGAGGCAGCAGCCGATTCCGGCGAACTTCCCCTTGAAGTTCTGCGCGAGGCCGTCGCGAATACTGCAACATGTGTTGAAGCGGCAGGCATGTGGATCGAGCTCGACGAACAGGTCTCGCCGAGCGGCTTGACAGAACTCTCGTACACCGTCCTCGGTGGAGACCCCAACGATCCTGATGCAGGGCAACGCATAAGCGACACATGCAGAACAACACACAGCCAGTTCATCGAGGCCGCCTATGTCCTCCAGCCGTCATCACTCGCACTCAATGATGCCTTCGTGCAAAGGGTCAGCCCTTACATCGCTGAGTGCCTCATCGAGGCAGGCAAGACCGTGGACGAGGACGCAAGCTTCGATGAGTTGAGGCAATTGTCTCGAGAGGTATTGACCGGACTGACCGCAGAGGAGCTGGCTTCACAAGACGCGAGTGGCGGCGTGGACATCCGTGGCCCAGCCGGGCCTGACTGCATGATCTTCTACGTCGAAGGCCCACCGCAGTAATTCCTGAGTGCGGTGCGGTGCGGTGCGGCGGTCGGGCCGCTCATCTCTGGGCGCACAGTGGTCGTGTGCAATCACTACGGAGTGCCTCCGCAGTCCCACGCCGATGCCGGGGTAGCGTGAAAGGGCCATGGCTCAGTCACGCACGCCCACAAGCCGCCAACCCCCACGCAACAGCGGGGGTCGCGCACCCGCGCGCTCAAGCCGAGCACCCGCCAAGAAGAGGCCCCCGCTACTGTTGCGCGCCATCGCCGCAACGGGCAGGGGAGTCTCGCACGGCGTAGGCGGCGCAGTACGGCGCGTTGGCCACGGAGCGCGCGATGTGAGCCCTGAGGTAAGGCGAGACGGCCTCGCCATCGTCTTGCTCATCCTCGCCGTGCTCATTGCCGCGCGCGAGTGGTGGAGCCTGGATAGCTGGCTCGGCGCATTCATCCACGCCGTTGTCGCAGGCACGTTTGGCATGCTCGCCTTCCTCATCCCCGTGGTGCTGCTGGCCATGTCCATCCGACTGTTCCGTGCGCCCCAAGAGACCGATGCCAACTACCGCATCACGTTTGGTGGTCTCATCCTGTCGCTCACGGTGGGCGGCATCATCCACATTGCCAAGGGCATGCCCTCGCCTTCCAACGGCATGCTTGCCTTGGAACAGGCGGGCGGCATTCTGGGCTTCCTGATCGGCACCCCTTTTGCCAGGCTCATGACGGCAGGGCTGGCCGTGGCGGTTCTGGTGCTGCTCACCTTGCTGGGCGTGCTGGTGGTGATGGGAATGCCGCTACGTGACGTCATCATGAACCTCCGTGCGCTCGCCCATCGCTTGTGGGGTGCTCGCGCCGGCGAGCACGAGGCAGAAGAGCTCGACCTCCCTGAACACCGCACCCTTGAACGCCGCAGCCTCACCGGCCGCAAGCTCAAGGGCAAGGGCTCACGTCTTGACGGCTATGAGGCGGACGAAGCCTTCGCCCACGCTGCAGCTCGCGAACCAAGCAACTTTGACCGCCTCATTAGCCCGTACGGTGCGTTTAACCCGGAAGAGGTGGACACTCAGGAGAACCCTTACCCCCCCACGCCGATGCCTGGCAACAGGGTGGTTCACCCGCGTCACGCCACACCCGCTCACGGCGTTCCCAACCCGTATGCACCCACCGGAGACTCGGAGTTGGACGCTCTCGACGCAGACGATCTCGATGCGCGCAATGCGCCCACCGTGGCCATTGCCACCCACAAGGAGCCCCAGCCGCCCGCGGAAACCCACGTGGTTCCAGCAGGTGAGCAAGGCAAACTCGAAGACTCCGCGCCGTACGTGCTACCCAACCTTGACGTACTGGCCAAGGGTGCACCCCACAAGACCCGCTCAAGCGCTAACGACCGCGTTGTCGCGTCCCTCACCGCGGTCTTTGACCAGTTTGAAGTGGACGCGCAGGTCACGGGATTCACCCGCGGGCCCACCGTCACGCGGTACGAAATCAACTTGGGTACCGGTGTCAAGGTGGAGAAGATCACCCAGCTCGCCAAGAACATTGCCTACGCGGTCGCTAGCCCAGACATCCGCATCCTGTCGCCCATCCCAGGCAAGTCTGCCATCGGCATCGAAATCCCCAACGTGGACCGCGAAACCGTGTCTTTGGGCGACGTATTGCGCTCCCAGACCGCGCAACGCATGGACCACCCCATGGTCATTGGCGTGGGCAAAGACGTGGAGGGCGGCTACGTGATGGCCAACCTCGCCAAGATGCCTCACTTGCTGGTCGCGGGAGCAACCGGTGCCGGTAAGTCCAGCTTTGTCAACGCGATGATCACCTCGATCCTCATGCGCGCCACCCCGCGCGAGGTGCGCATGATCCTGGTGGACCCCAAGCGCGTGGAGCTATCCATCTACGAGGGCATCCCGCACCTCATCACGCCCATCATCACTGACCCCAAGAAGGCCGCACAGGCCCTCGAGTGGGTGGTGAAGGAGATGGACATGAGGTACGACGATCTCGCGATGTACGGCTACAAGCACATCGACGACTTCAATAAGGCGGTGCGTGCCGGCAGGGTCAAGCCGCTTCCCGGTAGCGAGCGAAAGATCACCACTTACCCGTACTTGCTGGTGATCGTGGATGAGCTCGCGGACCTCATGATGGTCGCCCCGCGTGACGTGGACGATTCCATTCAGCGCATCACCCAGCTGGCTCGCGCAGCCGGAATCCACTTGGTGCTGGCGACCCAGCGCCCCTCGGTGGACATCATCACGGGCACCATCAAAGCTAATGTCCCGAGTCGACTGGCGTTCGCTACGTCGAGCCTCGCGGACTCACGCGTGGTGCTGGACATGCCGGGTGCCGAGAAGCTCATCGGCCAGGGTGACGCCCTGTTCCTGCCTATGGGTGAATCGAAGGGAATGCGCGTCCAAGGCGCTTGGGTGAGCGAGACAGAGATACACGCCGCGGTGGAGCACGTGAAGAGCCAGGCCCAGCCTCAATTTAGGGAAGACGTCATTGCGGCGACTTCCCAAGCGGTGGTCGCCGAGGACATCGGCGGTGACCTAGAAGAGTTGTTGGCGGCTGCGGAACTGGTCATCACTACCCAGTTGGGATCCACCTCCATGCTCCAACGCAAGCTGCGCGTGGGCTTTGCCAAAGCTGGCAGGCTCATGGACTTGCTGGAGAGCCGCGAGATTGTGGGTCCCTCGCAAGGCTCCAAGGCACGCGAGGTTCTTGTCACACCTGACGAACTTGTATCGACTCTCGCAAGCCTGAGGGGCGAGTCTCCGAGTACGGTGGAGGTCGACAGGGCCACCTCCGACCCCGGGGAAGGGACATGGGAGAACTCGTAGAGCTGTTCAGCCAGCCCTCAGTGGCCTATTCAGCATCGGCGTTGGTTGTTCTTGGGTTCATCCTCGCATTCATTTTCTTCGCCAGATCGGCACGTGCTCGCAAAGCTCGGGATGCCGCTGAACGCCGCGAACAGCAATACCGCCGCCAGTTTGAAGCCATCCTCAGCAGCACCCGCGAAGGCGTGGTGGTGGTCTCGCACAGTGGTGAGGTGGTGTTGCTTTCCGATGCCGCGGAGCACCTCTTAGCGGTGGAGTCTGAGGACGCGGTGGGCAAGGATATTTCCCAGATGCCGCTGCGCGCGATCGACGAGCGGTCCCGCCAAGTCACTCCCGTTGAGGTCTTCAATCCCTCAGTGAGCGACCAGAAGCCACGTGGGTACGGCGTGGCAGGGCGGCGAGTGGGCGAGGACGTGCGGTGGTTCCACGTGCAGTCGCGCATCGTGGAAGACGTCATCGAGGGCCAGGCAGCAGTGATCTCCACCGTCACCGACACGTCGGGATTGCGCGAGGCAGCGGAAGCATTGGGCCGTTCCGATGCTCACTTCCGCAAGGCCATGGAGAATGCCCCCGTAGGCATGGCACTGGTTGACCTCGAGTGGCGACTGATGGAAGTCAACAAAGCCTTTGCGGAGATGATGGGCTCCACCGTGGCTGCATTGCGCGGTACTCCCTTCAGCGCGCTGTCCCATCCGCAAGACGTGGGCGCTGAGCGTGACCAGTTGCAGCGGCTATACGACGGGCACCAGACCCAGTTCTCGGTGGAGAAGCGATACGTGCGTTCCGACGGAAACGTAGTGTGGGCCGTGCTGGACGTGGGCCTTGTGCGTTACGCGGGCGGCGCGCCCGACCACTACGTGGTCCATGTGCGCGACTCCACTGATGACCGCATGCAGTCCGAACTGCTGTCCCACCGCGCCATGCACGACCCCCTCACCGGTCTCGCTAACCGCACCTTGCTCCATGAGGTAGTTCAGCAGGTCCTTGAGCAGCCCGACGCCACGCGACGAGTGGGAGCAATTGCGGTGGACCTTGATGGCTTCAAGGGCCTCAACGACCGTTTTGGTCATGCCACCGGTGACACCGCACTGGTGCACGTGGCCGCGGTACTGCGTAGCGCTACGGCCGGGCGCGGCACCGTGGCTCGCTTGGGCGGCGACGAGTTTGTGGTGGTGGTCCAAGACAACGACTGCTCGCGCGCGCTCTACACGATTGCTGAGGCGATTCACGCTGGACTCAAGCGACCCCTTCAGGTCAAGCGCCACCAGATCCACCTCAACGCCTCCGTAGGCATTGCGTTGGCGGACGAGGAGATGGTGGCCGGTGGTGCCCTCAGCCTGCTCAGCGCCGCCGATGCCGCGATGTACCGAGCCAAGGCATCGGGCAAATCCCGCACCGAAGTCTTTGACGCCTCCATGCGCACTGTCTCCGACAAGCAGATTGCGTTGGCTGGAGAACTGGCCGAGGCGATTGAGAATGGCGATTTGGTCTTGCATTACCAGCCCATCCTGGACCTCGCCACACGCACCGTTGTGGGCTACGAGGCCCTTGTGAGGTGGCAACACCCCACGCGCGGACTACTGCTGCCTGGCGCGTTCCTGAGCTTGCTGGAGGACCGCAAACTCGCAGTCTCGCTCGGGACCTCGCTGGTGGAGCAAGCTGCACAATTCCTCACCACAGTGCCTTCCGAGACCGCATGGGTGTCGCTCAACGTCTCTGCTGACCAATTGGGCGACAGCGAGTTCGCTAGCTCCGTACTGGGCGCCATCGGCAAGTATCACTTGGGCCCTCAACGACTGGTGGTGGAGCTCACCGAGGCGTCCCTCGTGGCACCCAATACGCGAGTGCGCCACGAGCTCACGGAATTGCGCAACGCGGGCGTGCCGATCTTGCTTGACGACTTTGGCACCGGCGTCTCACCGTTGTCCTACTTGAGGGACCTGCCAGTTTCCGGCGTGAAGCTTGACATGTCCTTTGTGGCAGGCATCCCCGAGGATCCAGCGGGTGCCCGCGTGTCCCGTGCTCTGGGCGCCCTCGCGCGCGAGCTGGGCCTGGCGACTATCGCGGAAGGCATTGAGACGGAGTCTCAAGCTGACTTCTTGGCCCGATGCGGGTGGCGGTACGGCCAAGGCTGGCTCTTTGGCGTGGCGCAGGCCCCGGCTGCGGTGCTCAGCAACGGAGTTGAACACTCCTCAAGTCTCATTGACCCCAGGCCCCAAGAGAACGACAATCCTTTCGACCTGCCTCCCCTTTGGGGCGGGCGTAAACGTTAGGCGCTAGGAAGGCGACCAGGGCTTTCGCGGATCCACGTACGCGGCGTCGGCGAGCGTGGGCGGGGGAGTGACACGCTCAGGCGCTTGTGGGCCTACGGCTTCGGCCACCCGCGTCAAACGTGCCTGAACCTCTGCAGCACTGAGGCGCCCTGCGCCGTCTGGGACGTCACGCAAGACGTACATGGTGTGGCGGTTGAGTCGATCCACGGTGATGGCGGTCCATTCCACACCCACTGACACATGATCCTCGGGATCGACGGTGAACGTCGCCGTAAGCAGCACGCCGGAATTTGTATGGGGCACGCAGCACTGAGTGTCTTGGTTAGAGATGTAGTTGCCCAAACCGAACGCGGCCCACATGCCCTCCCCGCTGGGCCCGCCCGGAATGAGCTCAATGGGCTGTGGTACGTGAGCGTGGTGACCGATGTACAGGTCCACCTCTCCGGATGCCGCAATCTGCTCCACGATGGAACGTTGGGCGGCCGTGGGCGCGGTTTGGTATTCCACACAGCAGTGCACTGAGGCGACCACAATGTCCGCCCCTTGGGCGCGAGCCTCTTGGGCTGCAGCGATGATGGGGCTCGCATCTGCGGCATTGGCGTTGAAGACGTTGACAGCCCACGGAGCTTCCGACGGCATGGGCAGACCGTTGAGTCCGTAGGTGAACGAGATATGCCCCACCTTGATGACTCGCGAGCCCTCGCGCACTGAGTACAACTGCACTCGCGTCGCCTCCTCGGCCGTGCGCGCGGTGCCCGCAAAGCCCAAACGGTAGGCATCAAACCAGTCGAGAGTGGTGACGACGCCCGCGAACTTGCGGTCCACAGAGTGGTTAGAGGCCTGAGAACACCCATCCCAACCTGCCTCCGCAATGTCGCCCACCAACTCCGCGGGTGCGGCAAACATCGGATATCCGCTGGGGCTTTGGCCCGCGGGGGCAATGGGGATCTCCAAGTGGCACCACGCGAGGTCCGCGCCTGACACGTACGGATCCAGAGCCGCCATGAGCGGCGAGTAATCGATGACTCCGCCCGAGGTCGCCGAGGCATTGACTGGCGTGTGAGTGAGCACATCGCCTGCAGCCACCAACGTGAATTGGACGGTAGGGATGACGGGTTCAGGGGTGGGCGATGGGCTTGGAGGAGGCGACTGGAAGGTAGGCGACGGGCTCGGCGAAGGGCTCGGCTCGGCGAGTGTTTCTTCGAGTGGCGGGCGGCCAGAGAACCACACCAACACGAGCGCGACCGCTACTCCAGCAACGGCGGCTACCAGCCATCCCACCCACATGGGCAGGGGCCGGTCTGACTGAGTGGAGTGAGCGGCTCGAGGCATGGCGACCATTATCCCGGCCCTGCGAGGTGGGCGAACCCATCCGCCGGTAGGGTGAAGGCGATATGTCAGCGCTGCCCAATGTCCTCACGGTCTTACGCCTCCTTGCCGTGCCCGTCATGGTGTGGCTATATCAAGCCGATGCTGGTCACGAGGCGCGGTTGCGATGGCTGGCTTTGCTGGTGTTCCTGGTGGCTGCGGCCACTGACCTACTGGACGGCTACCTCGCGCGGCGCTGGCAAGTAGTGACTGCTTTTGGCAAGATCGCAGACCCCATTGCCGACAAGGCTCTTGTGCTTGGTGCCTTTGCCATGCTCGCTTACGGTGGCGAACTGGCGTGGTGGCCCATCATCATTCTGGCTGCCCGCGAGGTGGGGGTGACGGCAGGCCGGCTAGCGGTGGTGTCCGATGCCGTGATTGCTGCCTCTCGCGGGGGCAAGCTCAAGACGGTCATGCAAAACACCTCCATCTTCGCCTTCTTGTTGCCCCAGATGCCTCACTGGGTAGACGTGGCCGCGTTCTGGATGCTCATGGCGGCTGTGGCGGTGGCAGTGGTGACGGGAGTGGACTACGCCATCAAGATTGCGCGTGCCGCGAGGCTGCACAAGCGTGCCAGCGCAGAGTTGGCGCAGAGCGCGCCGTGATTGAGGCCAACGGAGAGCATTCGGCGCTCGCGGCACATGCCGTGAGGCGGGCGCTGGAGCTAGGCCTTCGCGTGGGAGTTGCTGAATCACTCACGGGTGGAGCCGTCTGTGTGGCTCTCGTGGAAATGCCTGGAGCATCCCAAGTGGTCAGGGGCGCGGTGGTGGCGTACGACATCGCGCTGAAGGAGTCCTTGCTCGGCGTCAGTGCCGCACTTCTGGACGGGCCCGGCCCGGTGAGTGCTGAAGTGGCCCAGGCCATGGCGTCGGGCGTATGTGAAGCTACCGGAGCGGACATTGGCCTGGCGACGACGGGCGCCGCGGGACCCGAACCTCACGGAGGCAAGCCGCCCGGCACGGCCTTTGTGGCCGTGTGCCGGGGCAAAGAGGTGCTCGCCGTCAAGGAACTCCATCTTGAGGGAGATCGCGATGCCGTCACCCACGGCGTGGTGGGCGAGGCGCTCAAGGTGTTGAGCGACACGCTTGATTCGCTTCAAGAAAAAGGGCTTCACGCCGGGGAACAGGCGTGAGGTAATCTGCGTTGTGTCTAGCATGGACAGTGGAAAGTTGATGGGGAGGGGAGTACGCATGCCAGTTCTTCGCAATGAACTCGGTGATGTGCTCCGCGACGCGCGCCTGACTCAAGGCAAGACGTTGCGTGACATCTCCTCTGAAGCGCGCGTGTCGCTGGGTTACCTCAGCGAAGTGGAGCGCGGCCAGAAGGAAGCGTCGAGCGAGTTGCTTGCTTCGATTTGCGACGCCCTCGACATGCCCATGTCCGTGATCCTGCACGAAGTCGCTGACCGCTTTGCCATGGCTGAGTCGTTTGCCGCGGCTTCGGTGATGCCCACCATTCCTGACACCGTGCCCGAGCTTTTGGGCTCCATTCGCGGACGCTAAGTGAGGCTGAGCGAGTTTCGCTCGCTGGCTGAGGCAGTGTTCGGCGAGGCTTACGCCAGCACCGCGTTGCGTGACGTCGCTCTTGACGCGTGTGATTCCATGACGGCCGATGCCGCGTTGGCTGCCGGTGTGGCGCCTCGAGATGTGTGGCATGCGCTGTGCGATCAAATGGGCGTGCCTCCGGAAAAGCGTGACGGCGGAGACAAGCGCCGGATGGTGCCGCCGCCGCGATAGGAGGGTGGTGTTCGCCGACACGCCGATTGCGGCGTGTCGCTTCCATTCGAACACGCGTTCGATTATCGTCGTGCCCAGGACGTTGAATCGTGTCGGCCCCACCAGGGTGGGAAGCAATGCGAATCCCATGTCAGAGGCAGGGCATAGCGTCACTGTTGGCAAAGAAAAGAACGCAACGGTAAGCGCACGGGCAGTACCCGGGCACGAACGCAAGGGACACAGACATGGCACAACCCACAGACCGCAGCAAGGCTCTCGAGGCGGCGCTCGGGCAGATTGACAAGCAGTTTGGCAAGGGCTCTGCGATGCGCCTGGGCGACCAGGAGAAGGTCGCTGTCGAGGCGATCCCCACGGGATCCATTTCCCTTGACATCGCGCTCGGCATTGGCGGATTGCCTCGCGGGCGCATCGTCGAAATCTACGGTCCCGAGTCTTCCGGTAAGACCACCGTGGCGTTGCATGCAGTGGCGAGCGCTCAGCGCGCCGGCGGCATCGCAGCGTTCATCGACGCCGAGCACGCGCTTGACCCTGAGTACGCCCGCGCCCTTGGCGTAGACGTGGACAACCTCATCGTGTCGCAGCCCGACACGGGTGAGCAGGCCTTGGAGATTGCCGACATCCTCATCCGTTCCGGTGGCGTCGACATCCTCGTGATCGACTCGGTGGCAGCCCTGGTGCCCAAGGCTGAAATCGAAGGCGAAATGGGCGACAGTCACGTGGGTCTGCAGGCTCGTTTGATGTCTCAGGCACTGCGCAAGATCACCGGTGCGCTCAGCACCACCAACACCACCGCAATCTTCATCAACCAGTTGCGCGAGAAGATCGGCGTGTTCTTCGGCACCCCCGAGACCACCACGGGTGGCAAGGCGCTCAAGTTCTACGCGTCCGTGCGCTTGGATGTCCGCCGCATTGAGACCCTCAAGGAAGGCACCGACGCCGTGGGTAACCGCACTCGCGTCAAGGTGGTCAAGAACAAGATGGCACCGCCCTTCAAGCAGGCCGAGTTCGACATCATCTACGGCCAGGGAATCTCCAAGGAAGGCGGCATCATCGACCTCGGTGTGGAGCACGGCTTCATCAAGAAGTCCGGCGCTTGGTACACCTACGAGGGCGACCAGCTGGGTCAGGGCAAGGAGAACGCCCGTCAGTTCCTCAAGGACAACCCGCAACTCGCCACCGAGATTGAGGTCAAGGTCAAGACCCTCCTCGGTGTGGGTGCCGCCGTTCCCGTAGGCGAAGGCAGCCAGGTCTCGGCCATCTCCGCCGAGGATGACATCGATCTTTCGTCGCTCGACGACGAAGCTATCGAGGCCGCCATGGCCAAGGAGGAGTCCCCGCTCTAGGGGCTCCGGCTTGATGACCATGACGGTCCATCGAGAGAAGCGGCGCGCTCGGCAGGAGGAGCCCACGACACTTCCTCCCGCCGAGCGCGCACGTGAAATCGCGCTGAGGCTACTGAGCCATTCGGCGCGTTCCTCTCAGCAGTTGCGCGAAGGTCTCCTCGCTCGCGAAGTAGAGCCTGAGATCGCTGATGAAGTCATTGCGCGCTACCAAGAGGTAGGCCTCCTGGACGATGCCGGCCTCGCCGCAATGATTGCGCGGACCAGGCATCACGAGCGCGGCAAGTCGGCTCGAGCGATCGCCATGGAACTCAAGCGCAAGGGCTTCAGCGAAGACGACATCGAACACGCCCTTGAACCCATCGATCGCGATGCAGAGTACAAAGCAGCGTGCGCTTTAGCTGCACGCAAATGGCAAGGCACCTCAAGCTTGCCCACCGAGGTGCGGGTGCGGCGCGTGGTGGGTCATTTGGGTCGCAAAGGTTACTCGCCGTCCCTGGCATTTACACTCGTGAAAGAACTGCAACGTGCCGATATAGGGGAGTAACCGGAGACAGGCGAGGAGGGCCGCATGCAAACGGGCGCCACTATCGCCACCCTCGTCTTGCTCCTTCTGGCATTGATCACGGTCATGCTCGCCCGGCGCGACGCCGCTCAAGAGCGCGTGGCGGCCCGCCAAGCCACTGAAGACATCCGCGAAGAAGCGCGGTCCCTCATGTCTGAGGCTCAACGACGCGAAGAGCGCGTAGCGATGCGCGAGAAGGAGATCGCCGAAGACCTCCGCAACGCCCAGGCGTACGCCCGCTCCGTAGAGGAGCGCATTGCCGTGGTGGCACGTGACGAGAAGAAGCTCATCGCGGATCGTGAGGCCATGCGCGCCGAGTACAGTGACAAGCTCGCCGCCGTCGCCGGGCTGAGTCAAGACGCCGCACGGGCAGAGTTGTCGCGCCACTTGCGCCAGGAGATGGAATCCGAGGCCGCTCAAGAGGCGCGCCAGACGGTCAAGCGCGCCAAGGCCGAAGCACAAGAGAAAGCCCGTCACCTCTTGGTAGAGGCAATGCAACGCCAAGCCGGCGAGGTGGCTGCACAAGCAGCGGTCACCCGCATCGACTTGCCTTCCGAAGAGATGAAGGGTCGTGTCATCGGACGCGACGGACGCAACATCCGCGCATTCGAAGCGCTCACCGGCGTGAACGTGATCGTGGAAGACGGCATCAACACTGTTCAACTGTCATCTTTCGACGTGGAGCGCAGGGAGATCGCGGCGGTCACCTTGCAAACCCTCGTGGACGACGGTCGCATTCAGCCACAGCGCGTAGAAGCGGCGTACGCCAAGGCACTGGCTGAGGCTCCCCAGCGCGCCATGGACGCCGCATTGGACGCCATTGGCGCGGCAGGGGTCAAGGGCATCCCCAATGAGCTCCTGGCAGACCTCGGTGCTTTGAGGCTGCGCACTTCGTATGGCCAGAACGTGCTCGACCACTTGGTGGAGTCAGCCAAGATCGCGGCCGCCATTGCGCAAAGCGTGGGCGCTGACGTTGAGCTCGCGCGCAGGGCCGCCTTCCTCCATGACTTAGGTAAGGCGCGCACCCACGAGAATCCCGCGCCTCACGCCACCATCGGCGCCCAACTTGCCGCCCAAGCGGGCGAGTCCCCGCACGTAGTCAACGCCATTGCCGCCCACCACGATGACGTCCCTCAACAGACTCTGGAGGCGGTCATCGTGCAAATCGCTGATGCTGTGTCGGCCTCGCGGCCCGCGGCCCGCCGTGAAGACGCAGAAGGCTACGTGGAGCGCATGGAAGGCCTCGAACAGCTCGTGGCCCAGCACCAAGGCGTGGATCAGGTGTACGCCATGGCGGCAGGGCGGGAACTTCGCGTGGTGGTGCAGCCGGACAAAGTAGACGATGCGGGAGTCAAAGCGCTCGCACGTACAATTGCCGCAGACATCGAAAAGGACTTCAGTTTTGCAGGCGAGATCAGAGTGACGGTAGTACGCGAAACGCGTGCCGACTCCGTCGCGGGACAGGCATGACCCCCACGCAGACAGCCACGTACGTAGTCAAGACGCTCGGTTGTCAGATGAACGTCCACGATTCCGAGCACATGGCCGGGCTGCTTGAAGGCGCAGGGTACGTCGCGGCGCCTCCAGGCGCAGAGATCGCCGACGTGGTGGTCATCAACACTTGCGCAGTGCGCGAGAACGCCTCCTCCAAGCTCTACGGCAACCTCGGCCAACTCGCGTCCATCAAGGCCCAGCGTCCGGGAATGCAGATCGCCGTGGGCGGCTGCTTGGCGCAGAAGGATCGCGGCGAGATTGTGACCCGTGCGCCCTTTGTGGACGTGGTCTTCGGCACCCACAACATCGACGTACTGCCGGTGCTCTTGGAACGCGCCCGCCACAACGCTGAGGCCCAGGTCGAGATCGAAGAGTCGCTCAAGGTCTTCCCCTCTACCTTGCCAAGCAAGCGGGATGCGATCGCCTCAGGCTGGGTATCCATTTCCGTGGGCTGCAACAACACCTGCACCTTCTGCATCGTGCCTAGCCTGCGCGGCAAGGAGAAGGACCGCAGGCCGGGCGAGATCCTCGCCGAGATTGAGGCGCTCGTGACGCAGGGCGCCGTTGAGGTCACGTTGTTGGGCCAGAACGTGAACTCGTACGGAGTGGAGTTTGGTGACAAGGGAGCCTTCGCCAAGCTGCTGCGCTCTTGCGGCCAGATTGAGGGATTGGAGCGCGTCCGCTTCACTTCGCCTCATCCCGCTGCCTTTACCGACGACGTCATTGAGGCGATGGCCGAGACCCCCAACGTCATGCCGAGCCTGCACATGCCTTTGCAGTCGGGCTCCGACTCCATCTTGCGTGCCATGCGCCGTTCCTACCGCGCGGAGAAGTTCCTCGGAATTCTCGACAAGGTACGCACTGCGATTCCCGATGCCGCCATCACCACGGACGTGATCGTGGGCTTCCCTGGGGAGACTGAAGGAGACTTCCAAGCCACTCTTGACGTAGTGGAGCAAGCTCGGTTCACCAGCGCGTTTACATTCCAGTACAGCCCGCGCCCTGGCACTCCCGCTTTTGGGCTTGAGCCGCTTCCCAAGGAGGTCGTGCAAGAGCGCTATAAGCGCCTGCACACCTTCCAAGAGCAACTCTCGTTGCAGGACCACCAGGCCATGGTGGGCCGCACCGTGGAGTTGCTCGTGCTCGATGCGGCCGGTCGCAAGGATGAGGCATCGGACCGCATGAGCGGACGAGAGCCCGGCAACCGCTTGGTCCACTTCACTGTGCCCACTGGCGAGACTGCTCCGAGGCCAGGCGACATGGTGACCGTGGACGTGACGTACGCGGCCCCGCACCACTTGGTGGCCGACTCCGCGCTCACAGGCGGTACCTATTCCGTGCGCCGCACTCGCGCGGGCGACGTATGGTCGGGAGTGCAGGCGGGGGAGCACAGTCACAGTTCAGGGGGTTGCGGTGACTCGTGCGGCACGTCTGTGGGCGTTGGTGGCCCGGTGGGCCTGGGGATGCCCACATTGCGCAAGTGAGCAGTGACGCTGTGAGCCCGCCGGCGATGAGTGATGCCGAAAGGGTGCGGCCTCCTGTACTCGCAATCGTGGGAGCCACGGCATCGGGAAAGTCAGCGGTGAGCCTTGCTGTGGCGCGCCTGTTGGAGCCTCAAGGAGGCTCCGAGGTGGTCAACGCAGACTCCATGCAGTTCTACAAGGGTATGGATATTGGCACCGCCAAGTTGACGGTGGAAGAGCGTCATGGAGTTCCTCACCACCAGTTGGATACGTTGACCGTGGACCAGGACGCTTCCGCCGCTCGCTATCAGGAGGAGGGCCGCGCGGACATCGACGCCATCCAAGGGCGCGGCGCGTTGCCACTCGTGGTGGGAGGTTCCGGGCTGTACATCCGGGCGTTACTGGATGAATTCGAGTTTCCCGGAACCGACCCGGAGGTGAGGGCAGCGCTCGAGAAACGGGCTGAGGCGGAAGGGCCTGGGATACTGCACCGCGAGCTGGCGGCCAAAGACCCGGCCGCCGCGGCCAAGATCTCGCCGCAAAACGCCAAGCGCATCGTCCGCGCGTTGGAGATTCTGGAACTGCACGGTTCCTACGAGAGTTCGCTGCCGGTGCACACGTATGCGCTGCCAGCGGTGCAAGTCGCGTTGCACGTTGATCAAGACGCCTTGGATGAGCGCATTCACCAGCGCGTGGAGGGCATGTGGGGCACAGGCCTCGTGGACGAGGTTAAGCGCCTCGTGACGCAGGGAATCCGCGAGGCCACCACCGCACGCAGGGCCGTGGGGTACGCGGAGACGCTCCGGTTCATTGACGGTGAACTCACCGACAGCCAGGCCAAAGACCTCATCAAGCGCAACACTCGACGGCTCGCGCGCCGTCAGCGGCGCTGGTTCACGCCGGACCCGCGCGTGGTGTGGGTGGATGGACCCGTGGATCCGAGCGACGTGGAACGCGCCGCGGTGGACGTGCTCGAGGCGTACCAGCGTCACGCTGGGTAACTGACACCTAGCAGGCGTTGCCCCGCGTACGCTGGGCGTATGGCTTTGCGCGCACCAGACCCCACGCAGACGACTCCGCGCCTGCAGTTCACCAAGGGTCACGGCACGGAGAACGACTTTGTGTTGTTCTTTGACCCGCGCGGCGAGATTGACCTGAACCCTGCCTTGGTGAGGGACTTGTGTGACAGGCGAGCGGGCATCGGCGGTGATGGTGTGATTCGCGCCGTACCGGCAAGCCTTATTGACGTGGGTGCGGGATACGAGCCCGGTGTGTGGTTCATGGACTACTGGAACGCCGACGGTTCGCTCTCAGAGATGTGCGGCAACGGAGCGCGTGTGTTTGCAGCCTTCCTTGAGCGTGAGGCCGGTCTGGACCTGAGTGAGCCCACCGTCATCGGCACTCGCGGCGGACGCAAGACGCTGACGGCCCTCGGAGGTGCGAGGTACGCCGTGGGTATGGGGCCCTGGCGCATTCCCGAGAAGGACGATGCCGCTGACTGCATCGTCGCGGTGCGCGGCTCGGTTCCTCGGCCGGGACTCAGCGTGGACGTAGGCAACCCGCACACCGTAGTGGCGCTGGCCTCACAGGACGAGCTCGTAGCGCTGGACCTTTCCACGCCCCCGCGAGTGGATCCGCCACCACCCGAGGGTTCCAACGTGGAGTTCGTGGTGCCTCTTGGTGAATCCACCGCATCGGGAGAGCGGCGCGGCGTAGTGCGCATGCGCGTGCATGAGCGCGGCTCGGGCGAGACACGGTCTTGCGGCACCGGTGCGGTAGCCGCGGCGCTCGCGGTGCGATCCTGGGCCGGCAACACGTCACTGGAAGTATGGGACGTGCAGGTCCCCGGTGGCGTGGTCACCGTTCGGATCTATCCGGATCACGCCGTGCTTGAAGGCCCTGCTGTACTTGTTGCCCATGGCTACGTTGAGGTGAGTGGCTGAACCGCCGCTCGATTACGCGCGCACGAGTTTCAAGACCCGGAAGCCTTTAGCTGAGGCAATCTTTTGCACGGCACCCCAGCCTTGTTCATTGAGCCAGCCACCAAGCGAATCGGCGCCTAAGTTCTTTTGCACCACCAAGAAGGCCTCTCCGCCCGGCCGCAAGCGCGGCAACCACGTCGCCAACAACTCGTGCAGCGCGGCCTTGCCAATGCGAATGGGCGGATTGGACCAGATGGTGTCGAACATGGCATCGGCGGGAACCTGCTCAGGCGTTGCCACGGTGATGGGGGCTAGCGCGGCGTGCCGAGCCACCCGCGCAACGTTGGAGCGGAGCAAATCAAGGGCGCGCTCGTTGACGTCCACCGCCGTGACACGGGCACCGGGCTGGCGCAACGCCGCAGTGAGCGCGATGGGCCCCCAACCGCATCCAAGGTCCAGCAGTTCACCCTCACCTGGCGAAGGAACTGTGCGCAGGAGCACCGTCGTGCCCAGGTCGATATGCCCGGGAGAGAACACACCCCCAGCCGTCTCGAGCACGAACTCCTGGCCAGCCAGGGTGACAGTAATCTCCCGGCGCTCGGTGGCGGAGGCGGGCTGCGCTGAGAAGTAGTGGTCCTCGCTCACGGGATTGAGCGTAGTGCGGCGGCGGGGGAGGTGGCCGCACACAATGAGACAATGGAGGGCAATGACTGAGTCCCCAGAAGACGAGCCGCAAGTCACGTCCCGCGCCGATGCTGTGATCGAGCGGGTGCTCTCGCGCGCCGGAACCGCCGTGGCGCCAGGGGAGGACATCGCCACTGACTACGACGGCGACCAGTTTGAGAGGGAAGAGCGAGCGTCTCTTACTCGAGTCACCGGCCTGTCCACCGAACTCGAAGACATCTCCGAGGTGGAGTACCGCCAGCTACGGCTCGAGAAGGTAGTGCTGGTGGGCCAGTGGGCCCGCGGACCATCCCTCGACGCAGAAATTTCACTGCGCGAACTCGCAGCGCTCGCCGAGACAGCGGGCTCCCAAGTGATGGACGGGCTCCTTCAGCGTCGCCCACATCCGGACCCGGCCACGTACATCGGCAAAGGTAAGGCTCACGAGCTGCGAGACGTCGTCAAGGCGGTGGGCGCTGACACGGTCATCGTCAATGACGAACTCCAGCCCAGCCAGCGCCGTGCTCTTGAAGACGTGGTGAAGGTCAAGGTCATTGACCGCACCGCGCTGATCCTGGATATCTTTGCCCAACACGCCAAGTCCAAAGAGGGCAAGGCGCAAGTGGAACTCGCTCAGCTTGAGTATCTGCTTCCGCGCTTGCGTGGTTGGGGTGAGTCAATGTCTCGCCAGGCCGGTGGTCGAGTGGCCGGCGGTGAGGGCATCGGCTCGCGTGGCCCCGGTGAGACCAAGATTGAGCTTGACCGCCGCCGGATCCGTACCCGCATGGCGCACTTGCGGCGCCAGATTCGCGCCATGAAACCAGCCAGAGAAGTGCGGCGAGAGCGCAGGCTCGAACTGCCCAACGTGGCCATAGTGGGCTACACCAACGCAGGCAAATCCTCGCTCCTCAACCGCCTCACTGGCGCGGGTGTGCTCGTCCAGAACCTGCTGTTCGCCACTCTTGACCCCACTGTGCGTCGTGCCCACACTCCTGACGGTCGCGAGTTCACTGTCTCGGACACCGTGGGCTTTGTGCGCAACCTTCCACACCAGTTGGTGGCCGCCTTTGCGTCCACGTTGGAAGAGGCCGCGCACGCTGACCTCATCGTGCATGTGGTCGATGCCTCTCACCCTGACCCCGAGGGCCAGATTTCAGCAGTGCGTACCGTCTTGGCCGATGTACCAGGAGCGTCGGACGTGCCTGAACTCCTGGCGCTCAACAAGAGCGATATCGCCGAGCCCGAGACGTTGCTGCGCTTGAGGGGCCGCCGTGAGCGGACCGTAGAAGTCTCCGCGCTCACCGGCGAGGGCATTGATGGCCTCCTCGCGGCAATCGGCGAGATGTTGCCCCGGCCGGCGGTGCGCGTGGAGCTCACGCTCCCGTACACGCGGGGCGACCTCGTAAGCGAAGCTCATCAGTCCGGTGAAGTCCTCAGCGAACAGCATTCAGAGGCGGGATTCCAACTCACCGCGCTCGTGTCGGAGTCGCTCGCGCGGCGCATGCACGATGCCGCGGTCACCACGTGAGCACCGAGACGGCCGTTGAGTCACTTCTGACTACGGCGGTCACGGCGCTGGGCGGGTCGCCTCGTGAAGGCCAAGAACGGATGGCACGCGCCGTCCACGAAGCGCTCCATGACGGCGAGACAGCGCTCATCCAAGCGGGCACCGGAACCGGAAAGTCCCTGGGCTATTTGGTGCCCGCCGTGGAGTATGCGGTGAGGGCGGGTGAGCGCGTGGTGGTCTCCACCGCCACCTTGGCGCTGCAGCGCCAGGTGTACGTGAAGGACCTGCCTCTCGTGGTGGAGGCGTTGGAGCCTCTCGTGGGTGAGCGTGCTCGGACGGCACTGTTCAAGGGCCGCTCGAACTACTTGTGCAAGCACAAGATGGCGGGCGGCTACCCCGAACCCGAGGATGACGGCTTGCCGATCAACCTGGCCCCTACCTCGGAACTGGGCAAGCAAGTGGCGCGATTGCACGAATGGGCAGCAACGACCGAGACTGGCGACCGTGACGATCTCGTTCCGGGAGTCTCTGGGCGCGCTTGGGCGCAAGTCTCAGTGGTGGGACGCGAGTGCCTCGAGGGCAAATGCCCCATGGTCAACGAATGCTTCTCTCAGCGCGCCAGGGATGAGGCAGTCACCGCGCACGTGGTGGTGACGAACCATGCAGTGCTTGGCGTGCAGGCCACGAGCCACGACATGCTGGGTGAGCACGGCGCGCTGATTGTGGACGAGGCTCACGAGCTCGTCTCGCGCATCACATCCTCTGCCACTCAGGAACTCACCGTGCGCCAGGTGGAACGCGCGAGCCGCACCACCCGGCGCTGCGGAGTCGACCCTACGAACCTGGACCGTGCCGCAAGGGCGCTCGACGCCGCGTTGGGCGACGAAGACAACGGCAGGCTCCGCAACGGTCTGCCCGAACAGTTGGCTCAAGCGGTGGAACTCGTCCGCTCGGCCACCCGCGAGGCACTCTCAGCTGTCACCAAAGCGGGAGAGACGGACGGTGCGGCCGCCAAAGTGGCATCGGCGGCATTAGGTGAAATAGGGGACGTCTGCGACACCTTGCAAGGCGAACACGGAAGGTACGTGGTGTGGCTCGCCCCGCCCGACGGCGACTACGAAGCACCGCACCCTGCGCGCATCGTGGCCGCTCCGCTTGATGTCGCGGGCCTGATCCAGAACAAATTGGTGGGGGAGCGTTCCGCGGTCTTTACGTCCGCAACGCTCGCATTGGGTGGTGGCTTCGAGGCCATTGCTCGTCACTTGGGATTGCAGGACCCCGTGACTCTCGATGCCGGCAGTCCCTTTGACTACGCCTCTCAAGGCATGCTCTACGTGGCCTCGCACTTGCCGCGACCGGGCGCCGGCGGCATCTCGGAGGAGGCCCTGGACGAACTCGCCGAACTTATTGAGGCCGCGGGTGGGCGCACCTTGGGCCTGTTCTCGTCCCACAAGGCGGCAGTGATAGCGGCCGACGCCATGCGCAGTCGCCTGGATGTGCCGGTGCTGTATCAACTCGATGACCAGGTATCCACCCTGGTAGAGCGCTTCCGCGAGGACCCGCGCGCATGCCTCTTTGGCGCCACCACGTTGTGGCAAGGCGTGGACGTCCCGGGCGCCACGGCGTCGTTGGTAGTCATCGACCGCATTCCCTTCCCCCGGCCCGACGACCCCATCACCCAGGCGCGCACCGAGGCGGCCGATGCCAGGGGCGGCAACGGCTTCATGACGGTCAGTGCCACTCAAGCGGCGCTGCTCATGGCCCAAGGCGCGGGAAGACTCATCCGGACCATGGACGACAAGGGCGTGGTGGCTGTGCTTGACTCGCGGCTCACGTCCGCGCGGTACGGCGGCTTCTTGGCGAGGTCCATGCCGCCGCTGTGGGGCACCACGGACAAGGCGGCCGTGTTGGGAGCGCTACGCCGTTTGGATGAGGCGGCGCGGGCTCGCGAGGACAAGCGGGACGGGTGAAGCAACAGTGACTGGCGAAACCGCGAGCGCCGAGTGGCGCACGTGGCTTACCCTGGTGCACCAAGGAGGCCTGTGATGAGCAAGAAGGTCGCGGTAAGTGAGAAGGCGGACGGTCAGCGCGTGGAGGATTCCGAGGCGTTCGCCGCGGGTCAGGCCGCCGAGCGCGAACGCTTCGCTGAATATCTCGCTCACTTTGAGGCTGGCAGCCGTACACGTGCGGAGGCCGCGGAAACCGAGGAATCGCGCGTCTACCAGACCACCATCGCAAACGCCATGAAGGCTATGCGTGAGGCCATCACAGGTGGCTTCCATTGGAACGAGAGCTGGCGGAAGTAGTACCCGCGCCCAGGCCTAAACCTTGCGCAGGACTGACACCACCTTGCCCATAATGCGGGCGTGGGTGCCGTCAATGGGCTCGTAGGCCGGGTTGTGGGGCATGAGCCACACTTGACCGTCGCGGCGGCGGAGCGTCTTGACCGTCGCCTCGTCGTCCAGAAGAGCTGCCACGATGTCGCCGTTGTCGGCGTCCACTTGGCGGCGCACCACTACCCAGTCGCCGTCACAAATGGCGGCGTCGATCATCGAGTCGCCGGTGACCTTGAGCAAGAACAGTTCTCCTTCGCCAGTGAGTTGGCGGGGGAGAGTGAAGACGTCCTCTACTGACTGTTCGGCAAGTACCGGTCCACCAGCGGCAATGCGGCCCACCAATGGAACCTCCACGACGTCGTCGCGGTCTCGAGTGAGTGCGCTGACGTGCGTCACGGAGGCGGAAGGGTTGGCGGCAGGCGCTTGAGCGTCGGCCGATTCTCCGGGGATGACCACCTCAAGGGCGCGGGGACGATTGGGGTCTTGGCGCAAGTAGCCCTTGGCCTGGAGGGCGCTGAGCTGGTGCTTAACGGAGGAACTTGAGGTGAGACCCACCACCTCGCCGATCTCGCGCATTGACGGAGGATAACCACGCTGCTCTACGGAGTCGCGAATGGCCTCGAGGATCTGCCGCTGCCGCGCAGTGATGCCGTCCGAGCCCAGTTCGTGAACGGTGGCGTCGCTCATGCTTCCTCCCTAGTGCGTGGCTTCACGCAATCTTTGCCATGTCAGACCCTCGTGATGGTCTTGTCTACAAGGCCACCGCGCGAGGTCGTCGATGCTCTGAGTCAGACGTTACGGCCACAGAGACCGAAAATCAAACATATGTTCGAGTTTTTCTTGCGCGTGTCGCCCTGGGGTGGTACTAATAGAACAAGCGTTCGACGAACATATGTTCGAATCGCGAGGAAGTGAACGGCAGCACGGAAGGACGATAGGACCATGGCAATCACCGTTGGAGATGTCACCATCACCGCGATGCCCGGTGCTGGCGCGCGCGCTCGCCGCTTCTTCGTTGTTGTCGTCATGTTGGCGGTAGTGGCCTTCGTGGCACCGCGCGCCATGGCATCGGACTCTTCGGACGCTTTGGCCGGCACGTGGACCACTGACACGTGGACCACTGACACGTGGACCGTGGCGGAAGGCGAGACCTTGTGGTCCATCGCCACCGCGTACACGAGCCCTGGAGGCAACGTGCGTGAGACGGTGAACCAGATCATTGCGATCAATGCTCTCGAATCCACCGCCATCCGCACGGGTGACCAGTTGCTCGTGCCCACGCGCGGCTAGCCGCGCCGTTCATTGCCACCCGTGCACACGGCACGCCCAAGAGGTGGCACAGTGGTGCCATGCATTGCCCGTTCTGCCGCCACGCCGACTCTCGCGTCGTAGACTCCCGCACCGCCGACGACGGCTCTCAGATCCGTCGCAGGCGTGAGTGCCCTAACTGCGGCAAGCGATTCTCCACGGTCGAGACGTTCTCGCTGTCAGTGGTGAAGCGCTCTGGAGTGGTAGAGCCGTTCTCGCGCGACAAGATCATCTCCGGCGTGCGCAAGGCCTGCCAAGGACGTCCAGTGAGCGACGACGACCTCGCGCTCTTGGCGCAGAAGGTAGAAGAGTCCATACGCGCCTCGGGTCAGGCAGAGATTGACGCGCTAGACATCGGTCTGGCAATTCTGCCCCCGCTACGTGAACTCGACGAGATCGCGTATTTGCGGTTCGCGAGCGTCTACCAGGCCTTTGACAGTCTGGAAGCCTTTGAGGCCGCCATCAACCGCTTGCGCGAAGAAGATGCCGCCAAAGAGGGTGAGAGCACTCCCTGAGCCCGTGACGCGTTGCCGCGCCCACAGCCCGACAGCACAGTCCGACGCTTAGGACAAGACCCTCAAGCGCACAGTTTCAGGCATGGCCAGCAAGTCGTTGATCGCGTCGTCACCAATGCCTTCGGCGATGTCGGTGACTACGTAGCCCAGCTCGCCACGAGTGGACAACATCTGACCCTCAATGTTGACGCCGTGCTCGGCCAACTCCTGGTTGACCTTAGCGAGCACGCCGGGCACGTTGAGGTGCAGGTGCGTGATGCGGTGAGTGCCCTTGGGCTGCTCAAGCGACAAGGTGGGCAGATTCACCGAAAGTGACGTCGAGCCGTTTTGCACATAGTCACGCAAGCGCGTGGCCACAAACTGGCCGATGTCACGCTGCGCTTCCTCGGTGGAACCACCAATGTGGGGGGTGAGGATGACGTTGTTGAGTCCCTGCAGCGGGCTCACGAACGGGTCACCCTTAGTCTTGGGCTCCTCGGGGAACACATCCACCGCGGCACCGCCGATGCGGCCTGACTCGAGGCCCTCCTTGAGCGCCTCCACGTCCACGATGAAACCGCGCGAAAGGTTCAAGAACAATGCGCCGGGCTTCATGGCTTCAAACTGCTTGCGGCCAAAGAATCCCTGGTTGCCCATGCGGCCGTCCACGTGGAGCGTGACCACATCCGCCTGCTCCAGCAACGACTCGAGTGTGGGCATCTTGGTGGCGTTACCAAGCGCGAGCTTTTCGGCGCTGTCGTAGAAGATCACATTCATGCCCAGCGCCTCGGCAATCACCGAGAGCTGCGAGCCGATGTTTCCATAGCCCACGATCCCGAGAGTGCGGCCGCGGATTTCATGGGCACCGTCGGCGCTCTTGTTCCACACGCCCTGGTGCATGAGGCGGTTGTGGTCAGGCAGACGGCGAGTGAGCGAGATCATCTCGGACACCGCCATTTCCACCACGGACCGAGTGTTGGAGAACGGAGCGTTGAAGGCCGCGATACCGCGTCGAGCAGCGGCGGCAAGGTCGATCTGGTTGGTGCCAATGGAGAAGGCACCCACGGCGATGAGTGAGGGCGCGGCGTCGAGGACGCGCTCCGTCACTTGGGTCTTGGAGCGGATTCCAAGCAAGTCGACGCCGTCAAGGGCCTCGATCAGCTCGTCCTCGTCCATGGCTCCCACGTGGTTGACGGCTTCAATTCCGGCAGCAGTGAGAACCTCGGTGGCCTTGGGGTGGAGAGTTTCCAATAAGAGTGCGCGCACGGGCGATATGTTCTCGCACTTGAGCGTAGTTTCCAATTTGGCGCACCGCCGTGACAGTCTTGCGGCATGAAAACGCTCGGTCGCATCGTGCTCACGGTGGTGTTGCTGGCCGCAGTGTTCATGGGAGCCATGTGGGTGTCCGGGAGCGAACTGCGTGACCTCGCGCATCTAGGTCAGGCTCGCAACGTCGTGGATGATCACGGCCGCGAGATCGAACTTCCATACCCCCAAGGCCCCTCGACGCGCCGCTTGCCACAAGTTCCCGTCACTACCAGCGGTGCCTACACGTTTGCCTTTGTGGATGAGGCCGGGCCCGTGCGTTTTGACCCGTGCAGGCCGGTGCCGTGGGTTCTCGCCACCGCGAACCAGCCGGTGTTCGCCGAGCCCATCGTGTTTGCGGCGATCGAGGAGGTCCAGACGCGCACGGGGCTTGAGTTCACATACTTGGGGCCCACCGACGAGGTGCCTGACTTTGAGCGCGCGTTGTTCCAAGAGCGGTACGGGGAGCACTACGCACCGCTCATCATCGGTTGGTCCGATGCGCAGGCGCACCCTGACCTGGAAGGTCCGGTGGCGGGGGTGGGCGGCTCCCACGCGATTCAGGGCGCCTACGGCGAACAGCGGTACTTGCGCGGTGGAGTGGTGATTCTGGATGTCCAGGACTTGGCAATCTTCCTGGCCTCGCAGTCAGGCGAGGCTCAAGTGCAAGCGATCATCATGCACGAGTTGGCGCATGTGGTGGGGCTGACCCACGTCACGGATCCCCAAGAACTCATGTTCGAGACCAACGACCGCCAAGTCTCGTGGGGGCCGGGGGACCTGCAGGGCCTCGCCATTGCGGGCGCTGGCCCGTGTGAATGACGCGAACTACTGGCCGGGGCCCAGTCCGGCTGGCAACGGTTGCGCGTGCACCAGGATCAGCCTCTTGGTAGGCCGCGTGAGCGCCACGTACAAGTCAGAAGGCACAGAAGCGACATCCGCCGGCTCCACGACTACCACTGAGTCAAACTCGAGTCCCTTGGCCTCACGGGCACTCATGGCCTGGATGTGAGTTCCCGCTACCGCCTCGCGGGCTGCGGCCGCACCGGCATCGGACGTGATGACCGCCACGAGGCCACCGTCAGCCTCGTCCAATCGCTCCAACTCCGCCCTGGCAAGATCCATCGCGGCTGCCAACGGATCACCCGCGACGCGATGGGAGGCCACCGCATCCTCAAGCTCGCGTGCCGCACTCATCTCGCTCACCGGCAAGCCAGCGCCCTTGGCAAATGACTGCGCAGCCTCCGCCACCGCAGCAGGAATGCGGTAACTCACGGTGAGTTCGCGAAGGTTCCAACCGTCCCTGAACAGCGGGTCCATGGTCTCCGGCCACCAACGGGTGCCTGCGGTGGCTGTGGTTTGGGCGACGTCGCCCACGATGGTGAAAGAGCGGGTGGGGCAACGACGCAAGAGCATGCGCCACGCCATGGGGCTCAGCTCTTGGGCTTCGTCCACCACGATGTGCCCGTACGTCCACGTCCGCTCCGCGGAGGCGCGCTCGGCCACCGTGAGTCGAGCCTCTGTGGCTTGCATGCGTTCGGCAAGGGTCTGCGCGTCCACCTTGATCATGCTCTGGGCGCCAAAGCTCTGGAGGACTTCCTTGGCGTAGCGGATCTCCTCGGCGGAGGGTCCCGACTTCTCCTTGGGTGCGCCGCTGGGCAAGTCGCCTAGTAGTTCCGCCGCCTCGTCCAGCAACGGAATGTCGGCATCGGTGAAAGGAGCCTCAGCCGGCCTCGCGAGCAAGGCGCGCTCAGCATCGGTCAATCCAGCCGTGCACGCCGTCAACAGGTGCGGTTTGGAGAACAAGTCGCGCAGCAAGCGCTCAGGCGTCACTGGCAACCAGCACAAGTTGATGGCCACGCGCACGTCACGGTTGTCGCGGATGTCGCGCGCTAGCTCAGCCCGGTCGTCGTCGCCCAGGCTGGATTCCAGTTGCTCCATGAGTTGAGTGGTGAGGCGACTGATCATCTCTTTGGCAAAGGTCGCGCGGGCCTCGTTGTGGGGCTTACCGTCGCGGCGTGCTTTGGCTTGAGCGTCGCGGATGTCAGAGCGGCGAATCACCACGGTGCGGCCGTCGATCTTCACCTCTCGGTTCTCACGTGGTAGTCGCTGGCGTTCGCGCACCGCAGCGCGCACCACATCTGCCATCACAGAGCGACCCTTGATGCGCGCCACTTCCTCGCGCTCATGGGTGGACGTGTCTACGCCCTTGACCAGCCCACCGAGCGTGGTGGACACGGCTCCCGTCTCACCCAGCGAGGGCAACACATGGTCGATGTACCTCAAGAACGACGTGGACGGCCCGATGAGCAGCACGCCGCGGCTCTCCAGCAGGTTGCGGTGGTGGTACAGCAAATACGCGGCCCGATGCAGCGCCACGGCGGTCTTGCCAGTACCGGGGCCACCTTGCACCACCAAGGCGCCCGCCAAGGGAGCGCGGATGACCGCGTCTTGCTCCGCCTGGATCGTGGCGACGATGTCACCCATCCGGCCAGTGCGTCGGGCACCTAGGGCCGCGAGCAACGCTCCCTCGCCCGCCAGTGCAAAGTCCTGACCGGATTCGCGTAGCGCCTCGACGTCCAGCACGTCGTCCTCAATGGCGGTGACACGGCGGCCTACGGTAGTGAGGTGTCGGCGGTTGATGACACCGGACGGATTGGCCGCAGTGGCTGCGTAGAACGCGGTGGCGGCGGGGGCGCGCCAGTCGGTGAGGAGCGGCACGTGGTCCGGATCCGACAGCCCAATACGTCCCACGTACAAGCGGTCGCCCCCGGCCAGGTCAAGACGCCCGAAGCACAGCCTGTCTTCCACGGCATCAAGTTGGGCGATGCGGTCTTCGTAAAGCGTGGCGAAGGCATCGCGCTCGGAACGGTTCTGGGGCGAGCCGGAAGGTCCTGAGCGGCGGATGTCAGCCAAGCGTGTGGTGGCCTCGTCGCGGAGTTCGTCCAGGCGCGCGTAGAGCCCATCGACAACCTGCTGTTCGGCCTCAAGGCCGCGCGCGGTCGCGACTGTCGTCTCGTCCTGCATGGCATACCTTCCGCGAGTTCCGCGTTGCATGATTCAAAGTGGGCAGTGAACCATTATCGCAAACCTTGGCGGTACGTTCGCCCCACGCGATACGGATGCTGACAAGCAACCGCTAGTGGGAGACTGGTATCAAATGACGAAACTCGTGACGTGGGACGCCGCCGGAGTGGAGGCGTGGGCAAACGCTGCTGGAGAAGGCGCGGTGCTCATGCACTCGCTGCGCGGCTTTGTGGACGCCGGACGCGCCGGGGCGCTCGTGGCAGAGCATGTGCTGTCGTTGACGGAGCCCGTCCGCGTGGCCACCTTTGACGTAGACCAGCTCCTGGACTACCGCAGCCGCCGCCCGCAGATGACGTTCACCATCAATCAGTGGACCGACTACGACGAGCCGAGCCTCGTCTTGGATATGGTGCGTGACGCCCAGGGCAGGGCTTTCTTGCTTCTGCACGGAGTGGAGCCTGACATCCTGTGGGAGAAGTACATCGCGGCGGTCAAGGAGATGGCGAGCCGCATGGGCGTCGGTCTCACTGTGGGCGCCCACGGCATTCCTATGGCCACCCCGCACACTCGTCCGCTGACCGCTACCGTCCACGGCACACGCCAAGACTTACTTCCCGATGGTTCTAGCTTCCTGGGCACGGTCACCGTCCCGGCATCGGCCCAGAATCTCATGGAGTACCGCTTTGGCCAGTGGGGCCTCGACGCAGTCAACGTCGTGGTGCACGTGCCCTACTACTTGGGTCAGTCGGCGTTGCCTCAAGCCGCCCAGCGCGCCCTGAGCGAAGTGGAGGCGCTAACGGGCCTCGACTTTGATGTCGCGCAGTTGGACGGCGCCGCCGAGGTGGCCACCGAGGAGATCGACCGCCAACTGCGAGAGTCTCAGGAAGTCGCCGCACTCGTAGGCACGCTCGAGGAGCAATACGACGAGTTCCTGGCCAATCGTGAGCGCGGTTTGCCGCTCCAAGGACCGCTTCCTTCCGCCGATGAGATCGGTGCTGAGTTTGAGAAATTCCTCGCTCAGCAACAAAGAAGGGACTTGCCACCACAGCCCTAGTTCGTGGGATGCTGTGAGCGGTTGCGAATACGTAGTGGCATGACCCTTCCGCTTAAGGGGGAAGGACAGGCATTGCGGCGACAAGGGGCGCAAGGTGCGTGCCCTTCCCGTCCTGGGCAGTAGTGAAGGAAACGCAGGTATGGCACAGGGTTCTGTGAAGTGGTTCAACTCTGAAAAGGGTTATGGCTTTATTGCTCAAGACGGCGGGGGTCCCGACGTATTCGTGCACTGGTCCGCCATCGAGGGTGACGGTTACAAGTCGCTCGAAGAAGCACAGCGGGTGGAGTTCGAGGTCACCGAAGGCCCCAAGGGTCCTCAGGCCGAGCAGGTTCGCGCCGTCTAGTTCTCGTCGAGAAACGAGTCTTTGCGTCCCTTGAGACGCACACGAGCGGCCCATTCCGAAGTGAACCTTCGGGGCGGGCCGCTCGTTGTATGACTAGCCATTGAGCGCAAGGTTGTGCTGGTTGCGAGTGAGTCCCGCAGAGGTCTCACGTGTGTCCGGGTAGTGAGAAGTGGCCCCTGCGACTTACACTGGGACCAGGCACTTGGTGAAGGAGGCCTCCAATGCCGTTGTCTGAATACGAGCAGCGCGTACTCGAGCAGCTCGAGCGCGACCTCGGAGCGGACCCCAAATTGGGTCGCACGCTGGCAAAGCAGCCGCGTTCGCGCGGCCGTTTGGTGCTGGGCGTCTTTGGGGTGATCGCGGGCCTCACGGTGCTTGTCATCGGTACTGCCACCCAGGTCATCCTCGTGGGAGTGGCAGGTTTTGCCATCATGGCGGCGGCCACTTTGTGGGCGATGTTGGCGCCGCGCGGCACCACGCCGAAGGCCCAGGGCAAGGGCGGTGCAACGGGCCCAAAAGGAATGAGCTCCAAGGGTAAGTCTCAGTCCGCGCGGGATGAGCGCCCCTTCATGACCAAGTTGGAAGAGCGCTTCGAGCGCCGCCGCGAGCAGGGCGACCTGTAGTTTCGCCGGTCGCCTCGCGCACCGACTCCAAGACGTCTTCCACCCGCTCCATGAGTTGCGCCTCGTTGAGTTGCGTGCCGGCGGGCGCGTAGCGATGGTCAGACACTGCCTCCACCACCACGCTGAGCGCGTCCTGCGCCCGGCCGGACATCCTCCCACCTAGATGTTCAACGGCACTCACTACGTACTCGCCTGCCTCATGCGGTGTGAGCGCGAGTGGCCACGCCAGTTCCTCGCCCAGACCTTCTCGAAGCCGCGACCACGCGGCCTCGGGCCCTTCTATGTGAGACAGGATCGCCTTGCGTCGCGCACGCAGCCACCACACGAGTCCGCCCACCAGTACCACGAGCGCAGCCGCGCCTCCCGCCGTGTACCACCACGAGGTGACCTGGTCTTGGGCGATCGCGTCAGACTGCTCCGGCCGGCCGCGGTTGGGCTCGGCGGGGCCACTGGGGATAGGTGCAGGCTGGCCGTTCTGCGCAGCATCGATCACTGACTGGGGCACTGGGATCTCGTTGTTATTGGGGTTGGCATACGTGGGAGTCGCCCCGGACTGCGCCGAGGGCGTGGGCTCAAAACGTACCCAGCCCACATTGGGGAACCACACCTCGGGCCAGGCGTGGGCGTCGCCTCCGTAGACCACGTACGCACCGTCACTCTCTCGGTTGCCGGGCAAGAAGCCCACCGCTAGCCGAGCGGGCACGTCAATGGACCGCAGCATCGTCACCATGGCCGTGGCGAACTGCACGCAGTAGCCGGACTTCTGGTCCAGGAACGTGGACACGGTGTCTGCGCCTTGGGGTTGGACCGAGGTGTCGTAGGTGAACATGTCGGGATTGCGCAAGTACGTCTGTATGGCCAGAGCTTGGTCGTAGCGGGACTGCGAGTCCGCCGTGATCTCTTGAGTCAGACCGCGCACGCGCTCCAAGTCAATGGCGGGAGCCACCTCCACGTACTCAGGCCCCACGCCATTGTCGGGATCCAGCGACGGCAAGTCGCGCATGCCGGAGAGGGTCATGGCGCTGAAGTACCGCAAGTCCGCCACTACCGAGTAGGTGATGTTTTGGGTGCCATTGCCGTTGGTGACAATCTCGTCGAGCTCAGAAACGTACGACCAGCGTGAGTCCACGTCTACCGTGCGTGGCACCGCAGGCACGGGAAGGTTGGTCTCCGCGAGCCCAAGGATCTGGATGTTGAGCCTGTCACGGTTGCGGTCGTTCCACTGGTCCACGCCGGTAGGCCACAACACACCGGACGATGCCGAGCGCTCGGTGGGTTCCGGATCCTCGCGTTCCCACGCGGCGCCGTCAAAGCTCGTGAGCGCGTAGAGGCGCAGCACTTCCGGACGACCGCCCGTGGTGACGTACAACATGACAGGGTTGTCCGCGCCGGTGGTGAGGGAGTTGCGCAAGTCAAGTGCAAGGTTGAGCCGCGTGGCGGTGTCGAATTCGTTGGTGGCTGCAAAGCGCGGGATCATTCCCCAGCCGTTACCGCCGAGCGCCGTGGGCGTCACCACTATCACGAGCGCCATGGCCGCAACGGTCGCCACAATCGAGGGACCTGGTAGCGCGGAGCGGTCGGTCACGGACAGCTTCTTGGTGAGTCCCAACGTGAGCACCCACGCACCGATAGCGACCATGAGCATCGTGGTGGAGACTCGGTGCTGAAGCACCACTGAGGGCATCCACGGCAGTATCAACAGCAGCCCGGCCGATGCCGCGGCACGCCAGGACACGGTCAAGTGTTCGGTCACCAAGAACAGGGCCAGGAGGCCCATGGTGAAGATGCTCAGCAACTCAAGAGTCACTGGCGCGGGCGCCACCGTGGTGTTCGCGTAATCGATGGCGCTACGCACGGACTGAGCGAGGGCGCCAATGGCGCTCGGTGAGGGCAGCCACAACACCTCACCGTCCTCGCCGCGAGCAAATGCGGGGATGCATGTGAGGAAGCCCACCACCGCGCCCACTGCTGTGGGGAGCATGCGAGAGCGACTCGTGATACGAGTGATCATGATCGCTGCGGTCACCACGGCGAGCACCACGATCATCCTCACGCGCCACGGGCCCATCTCGATCATGGAACTGAGGCCGTAGATGCCAAGGTAGGCGGCCAACGCTACGAACGGGGTGGCAAGCCAGGGCGACTGCGCCGAGCTCAGGGACTCTCTCATTCGATGTCACCTGCCGTCAGCAGAGTGCTCCAGACTGTCTCCAGGTCGCTGTGCACGGTAGCGGTAGTGGCGCGCCAGCCAGCGCGGCGCAAGGCTCGCGCGGTGGCATCCGCATGTTCGGCGGTGGCGCCGTGATCGCCCGCGCGCACAATCGCCCATGCGCGGCCGGAGTCGCCGATGGGGGCAAGTGCGTCCAGTGCCGCCTTCTCGAGGGGCTCAAAAATGCCGACGATGACTTCGCCTTGGGGAGCGTCGTCGCCGGCTTGGCGTGCGGCGCGAATGACATCGGTGGTGGCGGCTGCTTGCGAAGTCGGGCTCACAAAATCCACGCACTGATTGAGGATCGTGGCACGCGCAGCGTCAGTCGCGTGATCGCCGTAATGGCGGCCGCTGTCGGGCCGGGCCTTGCCCGAAAGCAGTCGCACTGGGTGGCCCGAGTCAAGGACTGACAGCGCGATGGAGGCGGCGGCTGAGATACCCCACTCAAGGGCTTCACTGTCGCGCGAGAGGTCGAGGATCACGGTGGCGGGGCGCCGTCCGGCGCGTTCGTCGGAGCGCACCATCATGGTGCCCAAGCGCGCGCTCGAGGGCCAGTGCACCCGGCGAAGGTCGTCGCCTTCGCGGTAGTCGCGCAGCGCAGCGTCGTCGGCGGAAGGGCTGCGAGCACCCAACACCACGCGGTCGGCCTGACCCATGAGTGCGCCAGCGGTGGCGGAGAGCTCGACCACGGGCGGCCATACCGGCACGCGTTCGGCTTCGCCTACCGCAGTGTCAGACCAAATCATTCCCAGCGGATCAGACGTGTGAACCAACGCCGGTCCAAGCGGCCAGCGACCACGCCGAGACGGCATGAGGGTGTAACTCAACGTGAGCGCATCAGAGGTGCGCGTAACGGTTGCCTTGGTGCCCATGCCTCCGGTGAGTTCAGAGGCGGCCTGTTCACGAATGTCCAGTGACTGTGTCAGCACCTTGCGCACTCGGCTGTGCGAGTGAGTACCGGCCTGGATCTTGACGGTCACGCGTCCTGGCACACCTACCGTGAGCGGGCGCGGCACCACCTCGCGGCGCGCGTACGGGAAGCGCCTCAAGAACGCGTTCACGGAGAGAAGCATCCACATCCCGGCCACCGTGACCGTGCAGACCATGGCCGCGCCGATGTACACGAGCGGCGGAGTGGCGAGGCCCACGCCCAGCGCTCCCACCACCACGCCAGCAGCGCCCACGCCGATGCCCCGTGAGGTGATCACGGTCTCCGAGGCTGAGCTTGCTGCTGGCATATCGCTGGGTTCCTCCCTTGGATGAGGTGAGCCGCTTACCTAGTGCGTCCTAATGCGTCAAGAAGCCACGAGAGTTACTCGACAGGTGCACGGAGAGGGCTGTGCACGGCTTGCTCCCGTTTGGTGGGAACGTCGCGGGCCGCGGTGGGAACGGGAGTGCGAGAGATGAGCTCTTGGGCGATCTGCTGAGCCGTGCGTCCAGACAAGCGCGCTTCCGTGCTCGGGATGAGTCGGTGAGCCAGGACTGCCACGCCGAGCGACTTGACGTCGTCGGGAAGCACGTGGTTGCGCCCGGCCATCGCTGCCCTGGACTTGGAGGCCGCCAGCAACTGAAGTGCCGCGCGCGGCGAGGCCCCTAAGCGCAAGCCTGACTCCTCACGCGTGGCGGTCACGAGGTCCACGATGTACTGCTTGATGGCAGGTGCCGCGTAGACCCGACGAGCGATGCTCACCAAGGTGGCGAGATCGGCCGCGTCGGTCACGGGCCGGATGTTGCCAAGCGGGTCCTGGCCGTCGTGGCTGTCCAGCATGGCCATTTCATCCCGCGGGCTGGGGTAGCCCACTGAGACCTGAGCCATGAAACGGTCGCGTTGGGCCTCGGGCAGCGGATACGTGCCTTCCATCTCCACGGGGTTCTGTGTGGCGACCACGACAAAGGGCCGCGGCAAGGGCCGGGTGTGACCGTCCGCAGTGACCGCATGCTCCTGCATCGACTCGAGCAGCGCTGCCTGCGTCTTGGGCGAGGCGCGGTTTATCTCATCTGCGATGACCACGTTGGCAAAAATCGGGCCCGGGCGGAACTCAAAGCGGTGCTCGTCTGCGCGGTAGATGCTCACGCCGGTGACGTCGGAGGGCAAGAGGTCCGGAGTGAACTGGATGCGGCCCACCGTGCCATCCACTGACTTAGCAAATGCCCTAGCAAGCGTGGTTTTGCCCACGCCGGGCACATCCTCCATCAAGAGGTGACCTTCAGCCAGGACCACCGCGAGAGTCGCGGTGATGGCTTGATCCAAGCCGCTGAGGACGGTCGAGATTGACGCGCGTATTCGCGTGGTGACCTCGGCTACGTGCGCGAGTTCAGCCTCTGTGGGCAGGGGGTGCGTCATCGAAACTCCTTCGCCTCTCGGATTGAGCCTAAACGATGGCATCCCTTGCGCGGTGCCCTCCACCCAATAACGCTTTGTTTACCAGGATCGTTGTGGTCGGTGGCGAGCAATTTCTCACAAATACCTCATTTTGTGGAGTGAAGTGGAGTAAAGTGGGGCGCACTGGCGAGTCGTGGCGCGAGGAGGTGAAAGTTGTGACGGACCCAACGCACGGTCTGGGACCCACTGGGGTCTTCCTCGGCACGTTCACGCCTCGCCTCGACGACAAGGGCCGGTTGATCCTTCCGGCCAAGTTCCGGGGGCGCCTCGCCACCGGTTTGGTAGCCACTCGCGGCCTTGATAGGTGCGTGTTTCTCTTCCCCGTTGACGAGTTCATGCATGTCCACGAACGCCTCAAGCGCGCACCGCTTGAGAACAAGGTCGCCAGGGACTACTTGCGCAACTTCTTGGGCCACGCCCAAGACGACATCCCCGACAAGCAAGGCCGCGTCTTGCTGTCAGCTCCGCTGCGTGCGTACGCCTCGCTCACCCGAGACGTGGCAGTGGTGGGCATGGGATCCCGAGTCGAAGTGTGGGACGCGGCCACATGGGAGCAATACCTCGCCGATGGCGAGGAGGGTTACGCCGCTACCGCAGCGGAAGTTTTCTCGGATATGTAGGCGCGCGCACCGTGGCCTCCTCCCGGGCAGCTCTGACGGACTTCCCCCCGACAGAGAGCCGGTGGGAGACCACGGTGCACGCGGCATCACAGCACGTAGACGCACGGGGAAGGGAGGGGCTGTGGAGCACACTTCACACGACGCTGCGTCGCGCCATGTCCCCGTCTTGCTTTCCCGATGCGTGGAGCTCATGGCACCAGCACTGGACCATCCGGGCGCGCTGGCCATTGACGGCACATTGGGCATGGGCGGCCACACCGAGGCAATCCTCACCCACTGTCCGCAAGCGCGAGTGGTGGGAATCGACCGCGACAAGCAAGCCATCGCACTGGCATCGCGCAGGCTCGCCCCCTTTGGCGACCGCTTTGTGGCACACCATGCCGAGTACGACGACATCCGCGGAGCGCTCGCGGCCGGGGGAGCGGACGTCGCCGACGCCATCTTGCTTGACCTCGGCGTCAGCTCGTTGCAGTTGGACGAGACGGAGCGCGGCTTCTCCTATGCCCACGACGCCCCGCTGGACATGCGCATGAACCGCGACGACGCGTTCACCGCTGCCGACTTGCTACGTGAGTACGACGAGCGCGAGATCGCTCGCATCCTGCGCGTCTACGGTGAGGAGCGCTTTGCGCCACGGATTGCGCGCGCGATTGTGAAGCGCCGGGAGACGGCGCCACTAGAGCGTTCAGCTGAACTCGTGGAACTCATCCGGGCGGCCATCCCCGCGGCCGCGCGCGCCACAGGCGGCAACCCTGCAAAGCGCACGTTTCAAGCGTTGCGCATTGCGGTGAATCGTGAACTCGAGGTGCTCGAGCGCGCCATGCCCGCCGCAGTGGAAGGCACCCGAGTGGGTGGACGGGTCGTGGTGATGGCCTACCACTCATTGGAGGACCGCATCGTCAAGCGTGCCTTCGCTGCCGGGGCACAGTCCCAGGCACCGCCGGGCATGCCCGTAGTGCCGGACGACGCTAAGCCGTACTTGCGCTTGCTCACGCGCGGGGCCGAAAAGGCTAGCGACGACGAAGTGGCACGCAACCCACGCGCCAAGTCCGTGCGCCTGCGCGCCGCCGAACGCACCATGCTGACACCTGCCACAAGGAGGGCCGCATGAGCGCCGCCCCCTTGCGCAACAGTTACCCCAACGCCGCTCCGGCTCTTCCGGCGCCCCCTAGCGACCCCCGCACGGGAGCACCGGCCCCACGCTCTCGCGATCACTTGCGTGCCGTCAGCGCGCCACAACAATCCAGGTCACTCGTGCCGTTCGCCACCCTGTGCCTAAGCATCGTGATTGCGGCGCTCGCGGCCGTACTCATCTTGAATACCACCATGGCCCGCGGGGCGTACGAATCCCAAGGCCTACGCGTCGAGATCGCCAACTACCACCAACAACGCGCCACTTTGCTGACACAACTTGAAGCCGCATCGGCGCCGGGTGGATTGGCGCAGTCCGCCCAGAACCTGGGTATGGTGCCTGCCCAGCACATTGGCTTTGTGTCCATCAGCAATAGCGCCGTCTTGGGATCGGCGGGGTAGGGATGGCTCGGATCGTCGAGTCGCCGCCGCGCAGGCGACCCCAGCCCGGATCTGCATCAACGCGGCAGTCGACTGCGCGGCCCACGCCGCCAGGGAGGCATGGCGCTGGCGGGGCCACCGGCTATGCGCCCGTCAAGACAAGATCCACGCGCGCCCGTGATCCGCGGGAGTACCGCGACTCGCGTGACCCCCGGTACGGGCGCGACGCCCGCGACCCCCGCTACTCTCGGGATTCGCGAGACCCGCGCCAAGGCAGGGGCGGCCCCCCTACGCGCCCACCCGCGCACACTCCTCGAGTAGGGGACCCTCGCCGCCGGCATATGGTCACCACGCTATTGTCGCTCATCATCTTGGTGGTGTTTGCGGTGCGCCTGGTGGAGGTGCAGATCGTTCATGCGCAACCGCTCGCTGAGCAGGCGCTTCAAGAACGCCTTGTCACCGCCGAGGTCACTCCCACGCGCGCGGACATCACTGACCGCAACGGCGTGGTGTTAGCCACCTCGGTGGACAGGTATCACGTGTGGGTCAACCAGAACAAGCTCGCCACGTGGAAGCGGACCGAGGGTGGACAAGTCCTGGCCGAAGGACCGCTTGACGCCGCCAAGATACTCGCGCCGTTGTTGGGTGTGAGCGAAGCCGAGCTCGCCGCGCAGCTCGTGGGGGAGAAGTCTTTCCAGTACGTGGCCAAGAACGTCAGCCCTGACGTGGTGGACCTTATCCGCGCCGAGCGCATCGCTGGGTTGGACTTTGAGCCGACCGCGGAACGCATCTATCCCAACGGGCCCATCGCAGGCAACGTCATTGGCTTCATGGGTGGACGCGAGGACCGCCAAGGCATCTGGGGCCTCGCGGGTATTGAGCAACAGTTTGAAGACTTGCTCATGGGCCTACCAGGTTCCACCACCTATGAACGCAGCCGCTTTGGCACAGTCATTCCCACTGGCGTGCGCTCCGACACTCCCGCGGAGCCGGGCACAGGCGTCCAGCTCACCATTGATCGCGACATCCAGTACGCCGCGCAACAGCTGGTGGCTGAGCATTTGCGCATCACCGGCGGTAGCCGCGCCGTGGTGGTAGTTCAGGACGTGGCCACGGGCGAAATCTATGCGCTCGTGGACTCAGGATCCGTGGACCCCAATAATCCAGGCGATACCCCTGCTGCCAACCGTGGCTCGCGCGCCGTCTCTGACGTCTTTGAGCCCGGCTCTACAGCCAAGGTCATCACTATTGGTGCCGCTCTCGAAGAAGGCATCGCCACTCCCGAATCTCGCTTTGTGGCGCCCTATCAGTACACGACCGCCAACAACCAGACCTTCCACGATTCCCACGTGCACCCCGACCTCAAGCTCACACTCACGGGCGTGCTGGTGGAATCTTCCAACACCGGCACCATTCAGGTGGGTCAGCAGATGGACGATGCCACCCGCTACGCCTACATGCGTGCATTCGGTTTTGGTGAACCCACCGGGGTCGGGCTGCCAGGTGAATCTGCCGGAATCTTGCACCCGTGGGAGAAGTGGGACGGTCGCACCAAATACGCCACTATGTATGGCCAAGGTGTGGCGTCCACCGCGTTGCAGACGGCGCAGGTGTATCAGACCATCGCTAACGGCGGCGTCAAGATGCAACCGAGCATCGTGAAATCCTTTGTGGCCGACGACGGCACCGTGACTGCACCTGATCGCAAAGAGCCGCAACGCGTCATCTCAGAGCAGACAGCTGATCAGCTCATGCTCATGCTCGAATCGGTGACCGTGGAGGGAACGGGCGGCAAGGCGCGCATTGATGGTTACCGCGTGGCAGGTAAGACCGGTACCGCTCAGGCGGCTGATGGCGAGGGGGGACTGACGTCGATCGTGTCCTCGTTCGTGGGCATCGCACCTGCGGACAATCCGCGTATCGTCGTGTCGGTCATCATTTTTGATCCGCAAGGGACAATCTGGGGTAGCGAGGTGGCGGCACCGCTGTTCCAGGATGTGGCAACCTTTGCTTTGCAGTCCTTGCGCGTACCGCCCTCCGGCCCTCCGGAGACGTTGTACCCGACTACTTGGGAGTGAATCGTGGAGCACATGGCGCTCAGGCCCGCTCACGTGGAGCCGAGTTCCCTGGCACACATCGCACAACGCGCCGCCACCACATGTCCCGCGGGCGCCGAAGAGCTACAGATCACTGGCGCCACCGTGGACTCGCGCGACGTCCAGCCAGGTGACCTCTTTGGTGCATTCCCGGGCCTCAAGGTTCATGGCGCCACCTTTGCCGCACAAGCGGTGGCCGCCGGAGCGTCGGCCATCTTGACGGACGCCGCAGGCGCGGAACTGGTATCCACCACCGCGCCCCACACCCCCGTGTTGATTGCCGACGATGCCAGGGTTGCCATGGGCGAGGCTGCGGCATTGATCTATGGCGACCCTTCCACGCATTTGGTGTTTGTGGGAGTGACAGGCACCAACGGCAAGACCACCACGAGCTACTTCATCGACAATGCGCTCGCCCAGGCGCATCCCCACAGGGGAATCATGGGAACCGTGGAGTTGCGCGTGCGTGGCGAGGCCATTGAGTCGCCGCGCACCACGGTAGAGGCGCCGGTGCTACATGGACTGCTCGCCCGCATGCTTGAAGAGGGCGTGACGGCAGCAGTGACCGAGGTGAGCTCGCACGCGGCAGCTTTGGACCGCATCTCCGGTGCCGACTTCGCAGTGGCGGTCTTCACCAACTTGCAGTGGGATCACTTGGACTTCCACGTCACCATGGAGCGTTACTTGGCGGACAAGGCCAAGCTCTTTGCGCCTGGGCGTTCCCGCCGTGGCGTGGTGTGCATCGATGATCAGTACGGACAGCAGTTGGCGCGCGAAGTGCACATTCCGGTGGAGACGGTGTCCACCCGGCCCGAAAGTCCGGCAGGAGACTGGAACGTCGCCGATGCCGCGATTGGCTTGGACGGAGTGGGCTCACAGTTCACGCTGGTGGACCCGCAAGGCGGACGCCACGCTGCACAGAGCCCGCTGCCGGGGCTCGTCAACGTGTCCAACGCAGCCGTGGCGATCGTTGCGGCCCATGCCGCAGGCGTGCCGCTGGACAAAGCAATCGCCGGAGTAGCGACAGCACACGCGGTGCCTGGCCGCATGGAGCGTGTCGTGGAACGTAGCGACAAGGACCCGCTGGCGATCGTTGACTACGCCCACACTCCCGATGCCCTCACGCTCGCGCTTCAAGGGGTTCGCCCCATTACCCCGGGCAAACTCATCCTCATCTTTGGCTCAGATGGTGACCGTGACCAAGGCAAGCGTCCGGTCATGGGGGAGATCGCAGCGAACCTGGCGGACATCATCGTCCTCACTGACGAGAACCCGCGCTCCGAGGAACCAGCCGCCATTCGCGAGGCCATCCGCGAAGGCATCCAGAAAGTGCGCCCCGACCTGCACGACGTCCACGAGATTGAACCGCGCGTGGCCGCCGTGGAGTACGGACTGCGCCTTGGAGGTCCAGGCGACACCGTCATCGTCACTGGAAAAGGCCACGAACCCACTCAAGAGATCGCAGGAGTGTTTCACCGCTATAACGATCGCGACGCGTACCTCCAGGCCCAAGCGCGGATCGAGGCCGAGCGGGCGGCTACCGCATGAGGGCGCTGACCGCTCAATGGGTGGCTAACGCGGTAGCGGGCGAACTCGCCGCTGACGTCGACACGATCGTCACCTCGGTGGAGAAGGACTCTCGCGCTATTGAGCCAGGCGCGCTCTATGTGGCGTTTGTGGGCGAGCGCGTCGATGGACATGATTTTGTGGCCAACGCCATGGGAGCCGGTGCGACCTTGTGCCTGGTGTCGCAACCGGTGGCAGCGCCTCATGTGCTGGTGGAAGACGTGACCGTGGCGCTGGGCAAGCTGGCCCAGGCGTACCTCGCGCTATTGCGCACCGAGGGTGAAATCACCGTGGTGGGGATCACCGGCTCCAATGGCAAGACCACCACTAAGGACTTGCTCGCCCAGGTATTGCCCGATGCGGTGGCGCCGGTGGGCTCGTTCAATAACGAGATTGGTTTGCCGCTCACGGTACTCAAGGCCGATGCCGATACCCGGCACTTGGTACTCGAGATGGGTGCGAGTGCGCCTGGCGACATTGCTTACTTGACGCGTATTGCGCCGCTAGACATTGGGGTGGTGCTCACGGTGGGCTCGGCCCACGCGCAGTACTACCCCACGCCTGACGCGTTGGCGCACGAGAAGGCCTCGCTGTTGGACGGAGTGGTGCCTGGGGGAGTGGGCATCCTCAACGTTGACGATTCGCGAGTGGCGCACATGGCCGGGCCTGCGCGTGAGGCCGGTTTGCGCGTGCGCACCTTTGGTGAACAAGCGCAGGCCGACGTCAGGGCCACCGCCGTCACTCTCGACGCTGGACGGGCCGTATTCACCGCTACGGCTGACGGCACGCAGGCGCACGTCAACTTGCTGTTGGTGGGAGAGCACCACATCACCAATGCGCTCGCGGGGCTCAGCGTGGCTCTCGAATGCGGCCTTCCGCTTTCCACCGCAGCTCAAGCCTTGAGCGCCGCCACTCCCACGAGTCCCCACCGCATGGCACTCACCGTGCGCGAGGACGATGTCCGCATCCTCGACGATGCCTACAACGCGAGCCCCGAATCCATGCGCGCGGCGTTCCGCGCCTTGCTCGCGGTAGCGCAAGGTGGATTCACCTGGGCGGTTATTGGTGAGATGCGTGAAATGGGCGAGGCATCCCTGGCTGCCCACGCAGAAGTGGGCCTCGACGCTGTACGACTCAACATCGGTCGGCTGGTCGTGGTAGGGGAAGGCGCCAAACCTGCGTTTGATGCGGCGGTTCGCGAGGGGTCTTGGGGCAATGAAGCCGTGTACGTGGCTACGATTGACGAGGCTCGCGCGTTACTCGAAAGTGAACTCGCACCGGGCGATACAGTCCTTCTTAAGGCCTCGCACGGTAGCCATCTGTGGAAGTTAGCTGACGCCCTAGTGGGCGAAGCAGAAGAGGTAGGCGCATGAGAGCGGTAGTGCTGGCTGGTGGTCTTTCACTGATCATCGCGTTGCTCGGCACCCCGCTGTTGATTCGTTACCTCACTCGCCACCAGTACGGTCAATTCATCCGTCACGACGGCCCCGAGTCGCACCACGTGAAGCGCGGCACTCCCATCATGGGTGGTTTGGTCATTGTGGTGGCGGCCGTGGTGGGTTGGCTGGGTGGAAACCTCATGAGCGAACGCACGCCTAATGTGTCGTCGCTTCTCGTGGTCTTTCTCATGGTGGGCCTTGGCTTGGTCGGCTTCCTTGACGACGGCATCAAGATCACGCGCGAGCGTTCGCTGGGGCTCAACATCAAGTGGAAGTTCATCCTCCAAGGCGTGGTGGGCATCACCTTCGGCGTGCTGGCACTGCGCTTTCCAGATGAGACGGGCGTGACGCCAGCGTCTACCGCCATTTCGTTCTTAAGGGACACACGCCTGGACTTTGCGGTGCTGGGCCCGGCTGTGGGCTTGATCTTGTTCATCCTGTGGGCCAACTTCCTCATCACGGCGTGGTCCAACGCAGTGAATCTCACGGACGGCCTCGATGGATTGGCCACCGGTGCCGCCATCATCTTCTTTGGCGCGTACGTGTTGGTGAACATTTGGCAGACCAACCAGTTGTGCGGCGTCAATAACACCGACCTCGCCACCTGCTACGAGGTGCGCGACCCCCGTGACCTCGCCATCCTCGCCGCAGCCATCGCTGGAGCGAGCTTTGGCTTCCTGTGGTGGAACGCCTCTCCGGCCAAGATCTTCATGGGCGACACGGGGTCGCTCTCCCTAGGCGGCGCCATTGCGGGTATCACCATCGTGTCCCGCACGGAACTGTTGGGCGCCATCATCGGCGGCCTCTTCGTCATCATCGTCGCCAGCTCGGTACTGCAGATCGGCTTCTTCAAGATCACCAAGGGAAAACGCATCTTCAAGATGGCGCCTTTGCACCATCACTTTGAGTTGATTGGTTGGGGCGAGGTCACCATCGTGACCAGGTTCTGGATCATTGCCGGTCTGTTCACCGGGGTGGGCATGGGCCTGTTCTACGAAGAGTGGGTGCGAAGCCTTGGTCCCGGCGGCTAGGCCGTGACCGCAGACTTTCATCTCCCAGGCGCCGCTACCGCCGATGGAGGCGCGAGCCTTCGCGGCACGTCGGTCTTGGTGCTTGGCACCGGTGTGGCAGGAACAGCCGCGCTCAAGGCGCTGGATGAGATCGGTGCCACCGCAGTGAGCGTGGATGCCCACAAGGACGCCGACCACTCCTCACTGGAGCAGGTCAACCTCGCACAGTTCGATGCCGTCATGGCCTCGCCCGCATTCTCACCTTTGTCTGCAGAGATTGCCGCAGTGCACGCGGCGGGATTGCCCGTGTGGTCTGAAATGGAATTCGCGTGGCGAGTGCGCACTGCCGACTCGGCATGGTTGCTCGTCACTGGAACCAACGGCAAGACCACCACCACTCAAATGGCGGGAGCTATTGTTGCCGCGAGCGGCATTGACGCCAAGGTGTGCGGCAATATGGGCATCCCCGTCATTGGCGCCGCGCGAGAGGGCCACGACGTGCTGGCCGTGGAGATCGCAAGTCTGCAACTTCACTTTGCCCAGTCAATTGCGCCCGTGGCCGCGGTGTGCCTCAACGCCGACTCCGACCACCTCGATTGGCACGGCACCCTCGCCGCCTATCGCGCCGATAAGGCGCGCGTCTACTCCAATGCAGCCATTGCGTGCGTGTACCCGGCTCAAGACCGCCTCATTGAGGCGATGGTCGAGGACGCCGACGTTCAAGAGGGCTGCCGCGCTGTGGGCATTACCGCGGGCGCGCCTTCTGTGTCCCAGTTGGGCGTGGTGGAGGGAATCCTCTTGGACCGTGCCTTCACTGACTTCCGCCACCGCGAGGCCGTGGAGTTGGGTCACGTTGACGACTTGTCACATCTGGTCGCGGGCGACGTGCCGCAGTACCTGATCACCAACGCCTTGTCCGCCGCCGCGCTTGCCCGGGCGGCCGGGGCATCGGCCGATGCCGTCCGTGACGGATTGCGCGGTTTCAGGCTTGACCACCACCGCACTGCAGTGGTGGCCACTCACGCTGGCGTGACGTACGTGGATGACTCCAAGGGCACCAACGCCCACGCCACGAGGGCCGCCTTTGGCGCCTACGAGGCGCGCTCCGTGGTGTGGATCGCAGGTGGCGACGCCAAGTCGCAACAGTTTGATGACCTGGTGCACGCGGTGGCAGGGCGCTTGCGCGGCGTCGTGCTCATTGGTGTGGACCCTGAGCCGCTCGCTGGCGCGCTCGCCAGACACGCCGCTGATGTCCCCGTGACGCGTATTGAGCCGGGAGACACTGTGATGGCACGGGCAGTGGACGCTGCGCGGGCGCTCGCCCAACCGGGCGACACCGTGCTGTTGTCTCCTGCGTGTGCCTCGTGGGACCAGTTCACGAGTTATGCAGACAGGGGCGATCAGTTCGTCGCTCAGGTGAGGGCGCTCTAGGGAGGAAAAGATGACGGCTACCGCCTCGCGACCCGTCAAGACCTCCGCATGGCAATCTCCCGCTGCCACGTACTACTTGCTCACGGCCGCCACCGGCATTCTGTTGCTCGTGGGACTGGCTGTGGTGCTGTCGTCATCGTCCATCTACTCCATTCGTCAGCAAGACGGAAACCCGTACGCGCTGTTCTGGATTCAACTGTCTGCGCTTGCAGTGGGTCTCACTTGCCTCGCCTGGGGCTCCCGCATGAGCGTGACGTGGTGGAAGCGCGCGGCACCGCTGGCCCTCTACGGATCCATGGCGTTACTCGTCGCGGTGATCTTCATGGGCATCACCTCGGGCGGTAACCGCAACTGGGTGGCTTTTGGCCCTGTGACGGCGCAACCCTCGGAGGTGGCAAAGCTTGGCCTCGCGCTGTACTTGGGCGTGGTGCTCACCACCTTCAGGCGTCAACTCGTGACCGTGCGTAGCATCCTGGTGCCCGGCGGTATTGCCACGGGAGTGGTGCTCTTGCTTGTCCTTGCGGGGCGGGACATGGGAACCGCGATCATCGTGATGATGCTCGCTGCGGCCGCGTACTGGGTGGCTGGCTTGCCGCTGCGCTTCTTTGTCACCGGTGGTGTGATCTTGGCCGCTGGCACCGCGCTGTTAGTGATGTCCGCCGATTCCCGCGTGGCGCGCCTGTCCGTGTGGCTATCTGATTCGTGTGACAAGACGAGTGATTGTTACCAGCAGACACATGGCACGTGGGCGCTCGCGAGTGGTGGGTTGTGGGGTCTCGGCCCCGGCATGAGCCGTGAGAAGTGGGGCTATCTGCCCGCCGCTGACAATGACTTCATCTTTGCCATCTTGGGCGAGGAGTTTGGACTCATCGGCACGTTCTTGGTGCTCATTGCCTTTGGACTGATAGTCATCGCTGTCAACCGGGTTGTACAGCGCCACCGGGACCCGTTTGTGAAAATCGCTGCCGGTGCCATTGGAGCGTGGATTGTGGGCCAGGCGCTCATCAACATTGGCGTGGTGTTGGAGTTGCTCCCCGTCACGGGTGTGCCGCTTCCGCTCGTGTCATCTGGTGGTTCTTCGTTGGTGATGTCATTGGCTGCCATAGGCGCGCTCATGGCTTTTGCGCGCACTGAACCTGGAGCCCAAGAGGCGTTCTCGGCACGCCCGTCGGTGGTGAGCCGTTCTCTAGCCGTGATTTCGCGAGGGCGGCGTGGCTAGCATCCTGCTCGCTGGCGGAGGAACCGCCGGACACGTGAATCCTTTGCTCGCCACCGCCTCGGAGCTAGCAGACCGCGGCCATGATGTTGCCGCGCTGGGCACCAAGGCCGGATTGGAGGCAGAGCTCGTGCCGCGCGCAGGAGTGCCCCTTCACTTTGTCCCTCGAGTGCCGTTGCCTCGCCGCCCGTCGGGTGACGTGGTGCGCTTGCCTGGCGCGTTGAGCGCTGCCGTCAAGGCGGCCGGGGTTGCCATAGACGAGACCATGACCGACGCTGTGGTGGGCTTTGGCGGTTACGTCTCCGCTCCTGCGTATATTGCCGCACGTCGCCGAGGTGTTCCGGTGATTGTGCATGAGGCCAACGCACGGCCGGGATTGGCCAACCGCTTGGGCGCGCGCAAGGCCGCCGCGGTGGCGATCACGTTCCCGGGCACTGCGCTACGTGGAGCGGTGCTGACTGGACTGCCGCTGCGCGAAGAAGTACGCATGCTGGCGGAGGACCTGGTGGTTCCCGAAAGCGCTACTGCCATCCGCGCTGCCGCACGCAGGCGCTTGGGTTGGGCCCCGGATGCTCCCGTGCTGTTGGTGACCGGCGGATCGCTCGGCGCCGCGAGCCTCAACGCTGCCACCGTGGCGGCGGTGCCCCACCTTGTGAGCCACGGCGTGCACGTGGTGCACCTCACTGGCAAGGGCAAGTCAGAGGACGCACTGCGCGTGCACGCAGACCTGGAGCCAGGCCTGCGCGCCATGTACGACGTGCGTGAGTACGCCCACGACATGGAGCAAGTCTTTGCAGCCGCGGACGCTGTGGCGTGCAGGGCCGGCGCAGCCACCGTCAGTGAAGTGACGGCTCTTGGACTGCCGGCGGTGTACGTGCCGCTGGCTCACGGTAATGGCGAACAGGCGCTCAATGCGGCGGCCGCCGTGGAGGCGGGCGCTGCGGTGCTCATCAGCGATGCCGACCTCACTCCGACCGCCCTGGAACAACAGGCGGAGCGATTGGTTCTTGACCCGGATGCAAGCCGTGCCGCTAGAGCCGCTGCGGCGAGCATCGGGATCCGTGACGGCGCGCAGCGGCTCGCGAACTTGGTGGAAGGCGCCATCCGCGCCGGTCAGGGAAAAGCAAAGGCGGAAAGTCAGTGACTCGATTGCACTTCATTGGCGTGGGCGGTTCGGGAATGTCCGCCGTAGCGCAGTTATGGGTGTGTCGTGGCGCCACAGTGACGGGCACCGACCGTCGCCGCACCGCGTACTTTGAGGCGCTTGAGGCCTCCGGCGCGGATGTGCGCGTGGGACATGACGCTTCCATGGTGGAGGGCGTAGACGCGGTGGTGATCTCGTCCGCAGTGCGCGAATCCAACCCCGAACTCGAAGCGGCCCGCGCGGCAGGCATCGAGGTGTGGCACAGGTCCGAGGCGCTCGTGAAGGTGCTTGAAGGACGCCGCCTCGTGGCGGTGGCCGGTTCGCACGGCAAGACCACGACGTCGGCCATGGTGGCGACGGCCCTGCACGGCGCTGGCATTGATGCGAGCTTTGCCGTGGGTGCGCGAGTGTTTGGAATTGAGGGCGCTGTGGCAGGTGGCTACGGCGGGGACTCGGCCATTGCGGTGGTCGAGGCAGACGAATCCGACGGCTCCTTCCTGCGCTACCAGCCGGAAGTGGCGATCGTGACCAATATTGAGATCGACCACCTTGATCACTACGGCACTGAAGACGCGCTCATTGCGGCGTTCGGCGAGTTTGCGGCGTCGGCCAAGGTACTAGTGGTGTGTGCCGATGACCCGCGTGCCTCGGCTTTAGCGCGAGAACTGGCGAGCCATGAGGGCGGGCCTCGCGTAGTGACATACGGTGCGCAGGGGCCCAAGCGGACTGGGAGTCCCGATGTGGTGGTCACCGACGACCTCATCGTGAGGGATGGAGTGGACTACCCCCTGCGCGTGCCAGTGCCAGGTGCGCACAACCGCCTCAACGCCGCGGCAGCATGGATTGCTGCGGTGGAGATGGGTGCTGATCCGCACAAGGCCGCGGCAGCGCTTGCCGGATTTGCTGGCACTGGCCGACGCTTCCAGTTGCGCGGTCACGCGCGCGGCATCACCGTCATTGACGACTACGCGCATCACCCCACCGAGGTGGCCGCGCTCTTGACGGCTGCTCGCTCCACCCAGGAACAGCGGTTGGTGGTCTTGTTCCAGCCTGCGCTGTTCAGCCGCACCCAGTTATTGGCTCGAGAGTTTGGTCAGGCCTTGTCTCAACCCAATGCCTTTGTGGTGCTCGCGCCAGTGCACGGGGATCGCGAGGACCCCATTGAGGGAGTCTCCAGCCAGCTCATTGCCGATGCTGTGACGCTCAAGCCGGAGCAGGCACTCGTGCTTGCCTCGTCTCTGGAAGAGGCCGCCACTGTCGCTGCCGATGCTGCACGGGAGGGAGACCTTGTCCTCACCGTGGGCTCGGGCACGGTGACGGAGGCCGCGCAATGGATTCTCGATGCGCTGCAGGCGCGGGCAGATGCGCCGGGCGCGGGAGCAAGCGGACGATGACCGAGCGGCGCCCCGGACTGCCAAGGGGGGTGAACGGTAGGCCGCCGCGGCCCTCGCAGACTGACAAAACTGCTCGCCGTGCGGCGCCGCCTAAGCCGTCGCCTCCCGCGCGAAGTGCGCGGGCGCCGGTGGCAAGGCGTGCGCCTGCCGTAGAGGTGCAGCCGCGAGCGTCGGCACCGTCACCGTGGGCGCCGGTGGACCCAGGTCATCGCGCCACTGCCGCAGTGACTCATCGCGTCAACGAGCGCATCCAAGAGAAGCAAAGGGTCCAGCGCAGGCGCAAGCTCACGGCCGCCGGCAAGCGGCTACTGGTCGCCGGAGTGATCGCAGGCGCGGTGTGGATACTCCTGCTTTCGCCTGTCTTTGACCTCGACGCCGAGAAGGTGGAGGTCTCTGGATTGGGAGTGGTGGTGGACCCCGCCGCGGTCGATGCTGCGGTGGCCCCCTATGTGGGCTCCTCTCTGACCACACTCAACGTGGTGCACTTGCAACACCAACTCGCTGAGATCCCGGGTGTGCGCACCGCTACCGTGGCTCGCGTGTGGCCGGCCGGACTGCGCATTGACGTGACCACGCGCGTACCGGTCGCCGCGATCCCTCAAGCGGACGGCACCTTTGTGCTGCTGGACGATGAGGCTCAGCGAGTGGCTGTCATCCAGGCGGTGCCCGGAGACATTCCCGTGGTGAACATCCCGGTGGGGGAGGGCAATGAGCGCATCCTCAGCGCAGTCATCGCCGTAATCAACGAGTTGCCTGCTGACGTGCGCGCTCGCGTCCACGACGTGGCGGCGCCCACGGAGGACTCGGTGACGTTCCAGTTGCGCGACGGTCCTCGCGTGGAGTGGGGAAGCGCCGAGCAGTCTGCGCTCAAGGCGCAAGTGCTGATGGTGCTGTTGCAATCACCTCAAGCGGCTTCGGCGGGTGTGATTGACGTTTCGGCGCCCACCTTGGCCACGACGCGGAGTGAGTAGCAGGCCCTACAGTCGTTGAGGACGCGCGCGCAGCCATCCAAAAACTCACGCGACACGCGCGCCAATGCGGGGTCTTGGACTCGCGCGCCCTTACCTTCAAGGTGGATCAACTTGACATAACTATAACTCTCAAGTTGAACGTTAAGGTTGAAAGGGCACGGGATATGACTGCACCGCAGAACTACATCACCGCCATCAAGGTTGTGGGCGTTGGTGGGGGCGGCGTGAACGCTGTCAATCGCATGATCGACGTGGGGTTGCGAGGCGCAGAGTTCATCGCAATCAACACCGATGCCCAGGCTCTGCTGATGTCGGACGCCGACGTCAAGCTTGACATCGGCCGCGAACTCACGCGCGGACTCGGTGCAGGCGCTGACCCTGAAGTGGGGCGGAAGGCAGCCGAAGACCACGAAGACGAAATCGCGGAGGCCCTCCGCGGCGCGGACATGGTGTTTGTCACCGCAGGTGAAGGCGGTGGCACCGGAACCGGTGGCGCGCCGGTGGTGGCCAAGATTGCCCGCAATCAAGGAGCGCTCACGGTGGGAGTTGTCACCCGCCCATTCAGCTTTGAAGGCCGCCGACGCTCTGACCAAGCCGAACTCGGCATCGAGCGACTGCGCGAAGAAGTCGACACGCTCATCGTCATCCCTAACGACCGTTTGCTGGATATCAACGACGCCCACTTGAGCGTGCTCGGCGCCTTTGCTGCGGCGGACCAAGTACTGCAGGGCGGCGTGCAAGGCATCACCGACCTCATCACCACTCCCGGCCTCATCAACGTGGACTTCAACGACGTGAAGTCAGTGATGAAGGGTGCCGGAACGGCGCTCATGGGCGTGAGCAGCGCTCGCGGCGAGAACCGCGCACTCGTCGCGGCAGAAGGAGCCATCTCCTCGCCGCTGCTGGAGGCCTCGATTGAGGGTGCGCACGGAGTGCTGCTGTCCATTGCAGGTGGCTCCAACCTCGGCATCAAGGAAGTGGAGACTGCCGCGCGGCTCGTGCGCGAGGCCGCCCACCCTGAGGCAAACATCATCTTTGGAACGGTGATCGACGACGCACTTGGCGACGAGCTCCGCATCACGGTCATTGCCGCAGGCTTTGACGGGGGCGCACCGCCGTACCGCCCGCACGCAGGGGCCCTTGGCTCGGTAGACGGCGCCGTCGCGGCCCCGGCCGCAGAGGCTCTGGAGCCTGTAGACGCACCCGTGGAGATCGACGCACTACGCAATCCGTTGATTGAGGAGCCGGTGGCGCATACCGATGCCATTGAGACCAGGCCTGTCTTTGATAGCGCCGATGCTCTGGACATCCCCGACTTCCTGAAGTAGCCGACATGACGCACGCTGGCCTCCCGGTTCGAGCATTCTTTACGAACAGGGAGGGTGGCGTGAGCGAAGCGCCCTATGACTCCTTGAACCTCGCGGATCATGTGGGGGACAAGCCTGCTGCGGTGAAGAAGAACCGCGCCATCCTCGCGGAGCTTGCAGGCGCACCGGTCACTATCATGAATCCCGAGCACGGCGCCACCGTGGCCCGCATTGCCAAGCCGGGCACCAAGGCTCCAGTGGCGGACATACTCCTCACCACTGAGCCCGGTGTTGCCCTCGTGACACTCGCGGCGGATTGTGTTCCCATCCTGGCCCACGATCCGGTGAGCGGAGCGGTGGCTGCCGCGCACATCGGCCGTATGGGACTGTACGGAGGAGCGGTGGACAACCTAGTGGCCGCCCTCGCAGACGTGCGTGGGGCGTGGAAGGACATGCGCAGCATCACCGCAGTGATCGGTCCCGCCATTTGCGGCAAATGCTACGAAGTCCCCGAAGCAATGCGTACCGAGGTTTCGGAACGCCACCCGGCGGCGTTCGCTACCACGAAGTGGGGGACACCAGCGCTTGACCTCCCCCGTGCAGTGGAGGCCCGCATGGCCGAGCTCGGCGTCACAGTGGTCAGGCTCGCGCATTGCACGTTTGAAGACCCCAACCTTTTTTCGCACCGCATGGACGGCGTGACCGGCCGGCAGGGCGGCGTCATCGTGTGTGAAGGGCCCGGCGTGTCGCGTCCGTCAGGGACGAATCGCCACCTACCGTGAGACAAGCAGACATTTCTGCGTGAAAGTGAGGTGACCGCAATGGGCGCAATGCGTAAGGCAATGCAGTACTTGGGTTTTGACGTGACCCCCCACGACGAGTACGAGTACGACTACGAAGACCACGACCTCGCGCCGGTCACCAACCTCCACGACGTCCAGGAGATCCGCGAACGTGGACCGCGCACCGCAGCTGTGCGTCAGCAACGCTCCGCGTCGGCTTCCGACTTGCGTCGCATCCAGACGATCAAGCCTCGCTCCTACAACGACGCCCGCCTCATCGGCGAGGCATTCCGCCAGGGCGTGCCCGTTATCATGAACCTCACAGAAATGTCCGACGCCGACGCCAAGCGCCTCGTGGACTTCTCGGCCGGCTTGTCGTTTGGTTTGCACGGATCCATCGAGCGCGTGACCACGGCGGTGTTCCTGCTTTCGCCCGCGCACGTGGAGATCGCGGTGGACACCGACCACTCAGCGTCGGACCAGGCCTTCTTCAACCAGCACTAGTCGCTGACTGCACGCGCGCGCCTTCAACGGGTGGCGCAAAAGTGCACAAAACGCGCAGGTAGGCTATCCCGGTGGACATCTTCATCGACGCGTTGCGGCTGTTCTTCTTTTTGTTCATGTTGCTGCTGCTCGCGCGAGTGGTGCTCTCGCTAGTGATCTCGTTTTCGCGTGACTGGCGGCCCACTGGCTTGGCGCTGATCGTGGTGGAGGGTGTCTACACCGTGACGGACCCGCCGGTGAAGGCGCTGCGGCGCATCATTCCGCCACTGAACTTGGGTTCTTTGCGCCTTGACTTGGGCTTTCTGATCCTGTTGATCGGATGTTCTTTTGCCTACCAAATTCTGGGGGCCGTGTAACGGCGTGAACCCCTCGTGCGTTCTCAAGTGGGCGCCGATACAGAGGGTAGGTACAGTGACGGAAGTGCGTGTTGCGGGTGAAGTCCGCCCGCGATGGATGGAGGATGGTTGACCAATGGCTCTGCTGACAGCCGAGGATGTGCTCAACAAAGCCTTCTCTAAGACCAAGTACCGCGAGGGCTTTGACCAGGACGAGGTTGACGACTTCCTTGATGAGGTGGCCAACACCATCGCCACCTTGACCGCCGAGCGCGACGAGTACGCCTCGCGCCTGACCCAAATGCAGGCCGGTGGAGCCGTGGCTCCCGCCGCTGCGTCTGCCCCCGCCGCTCCCGTCGCAGCACCCGTACCTGTACCCAGCGCCGCTCTCGGCGGCGATCAGTCAGCGACTTCCATGCTCGCCATGGCTCAGAAACTGCACGACGACTACCTCACCGCCGCTGAGGAAGAGAAGTCACGCATCCTCGCAGAGGCCCGTCAGCAGGCCGACGCCATGCTCGCCAACGCCGAGAAGGATGCACAGAGCAAGGTGGCGGCTCTCGAAGCCCAGCGTGCGTCGCAGCTTTCTGCACTCGAGTCTGAGAGCAGGCAGCGCATCGCTTCGCTCGAGGCGGAGACCACCCAGCGCATCGCCTCGCTTGAAGCCGAACGCGCCGACCTGGAGCGCAAGATCGACGACTTGCGCCGCTTTGAGCGTGACTACCGCGGTCACCTCAAGAGCTACCTCGAGAACCTGCTCGGTGACCTCGAGCACGGCGCTCAAAAGGGTGAGGGCACATCGGGCACTGGAAGCGTGCCTCAGGCAGTGGCACCGGCGCCCGCCGCAGTGACCGAGCCTGTCAGCGCGTCTCAGCCCGTCCAGGCTGCGCCTGTGTCCGCTCCGATGCCCGCCGCCGTGCCAGCACCGGCGACCGAGCAGACTCCGCACCCGTTTGCGCCATTGGGCTCTCCTGCACAGTCCACGGGCTCCGTGCCTCAATGGCCCACGCAGTAGCGTTCTGAGCGCCGGAACGGACATTTCGGACCGCCGGCCTTCGCCTGCCCTTGGGCGCGGCGCTTTGCGAACCGTCGCCGTCCGGACTAGTCTCGCTCCGATACACGCGAGAACGCGCGAGTGAGGAAGCCATGACTAGCACCGAAGTACCCCTCGTTGAGGTCGACCCCGCCGAGATCAAGGCGGCCGACGTCAAGGACCTTCCAGTACGTGAAGGTGACGAGCCCTGGAAGGTTGGCGAGCTCCGCGACATCGTGAAGACCCTCAACGCAGACGTAGAGCGCCTGCTGGAGGAGTTCCGCACCACCGAAAGCGAGCTTGAGGACCTGTTGCACACCTCGGAGGGTGCAGGCGACGACCAAGCCGACGCCGGCTCCACCGCGCTCGAGCGTGAGCAGGAGATGTCCATCGTCAACAACACCCGCGAGATGTTGGAGCAGTCGGTTGACGCGCTGCGCCGCGTGAAGACGGGCACCTTTGGCGCGTGCATCGTGTGCGGCGAAGGCATTGGCAAGGCGCGGCTGCAGGCGTTCCCGCGTGCCACGCACTGCGTGACCTGCAAGCAGCGCGAGGAGCGTCGTTGACCGTTCGCCCCGCAGTGTGGTTGATCGCTGGGGCGGTGGTGGTGGCGGACTTCGTCACCAAGCAATGGGCGCTTGAGAATCTTCAAGACGGTGCACCCAAGCCGCTGATCGGCGAGTGGTTGTCGCTGCAGTTGGTGTTCAACGATGGAGCCGCGTTTTCCCTGGGCTCCGGGTACACATGGGTGCTGACCATTGTGGCTGCCGCCGTGACGGCGGGCATCATCTACTTTGCGCGCAGGGTCCGTACCAGGTTAGGGCTCATGCTCTTTGGCATCGGCCTCGGTGGCGCGGTGGGCAACCTCATCGATCGCGTCTTCCGTGCTCCTTCGTTTGGTCAGGGTCACGTGGTGGACATGATCAACTACAACGACTTCTTTGTGGGCAACGTGGCGGACATCGCCATCGTGGGCGCCGCTACTGCCTTTGTGGTGTTCGGGCTCGCGGGCAAGCGCGTACTTGAGCCCGCTGAGGGCGACACTGACGCCGAGGACAGCTCAGACCGTGGCTGAGTCCCGCTTCATGCCAGTGCCCGATGCGGTACTGGGTGAGCGCGCGGATGCGGCCTTGGCGCGGATCCTGGGCATGTCACGTACCAAGGTCGTGGACCTCCTTGACGGCGGCGGAGCCCTGCTCAACGGCACCGTGCTGAGCAAGTCTGACCGCATCGTTGACGGCGTGTTGGCCATCACCATCCCTGTCGAGCGTGAGGCCCCGCCAGAGCCCGCCATTGAAGGTGGGCTGACGCGTCTCTTTGAAGACGAAGACCTCGTGGTGATCGACAAGCCCGTGGGCGTGGCTGCCCACCCCTCTCCAGGGTGGGAAGGGCCTACGGTAGTGGGCTCCCTGGCATCGGCCGGCGTAAGCCTGGCGCAGGCCGGACCACCTGAGCGCCAGGGCATAGTGCACCGCTTGGACGTGGGGACGTCCGGCCTCATGGTGGTGGCCAAGTCCGTGTCCGCCTACTCCGCGCTCAAGCGCGCGTTCAAGGAGCGCACGGTGGAGAAGATCTATCACGCCATTGCGCAGGGTCATGTGGATCCCACGGCTGGCACCATTGACGCGCCCATTGGCCGCCACCCAAGTTCGGACTACAAGTTCGCAGTGGTGGAGGGCGGCCGGCCGTCTATTACGCATTACGAAGTCCTCGAGATGTTCCCCTCGGCGTCGCTCGTGGAGATCCACTTGGAGACTGGCCGCACGCACCAGATCAGGGTGCACATGGCAGCGCTCAAGCATCCGCTCGTGGGCGACCCGGCGTACGGTTCGGACCCCACGCTCGCTACCCGCTTGGGCTTGGGACGCCAATGGCTCCACGCGCGCGAGCTGGCCTTTGAACACCCGACCAAAGGAGGCGAGGTGCGTGTGACAAGCGAGTACCCCGAGGACCTTGCACGGGCGCTGGAAATCTTGCGAGGTTGAGCCATGCACGCAGTTCAAGTGGAGAGCCCTGAGCGGATGGACGCCGCCTACGCGGTGCGCTTTGAGGTGTTCGTCGACGAGCAGGGCGTCTCGCCCGAGGGTGAGCGCGACGACCTGGACACAGACCCCCGCACTCTTCATTGCGTGGTGATTGCCGACGCCGGGGATGGGACAGGCTTTGAGGCTGGCGCAATCCTGGCCGCGGGCCGCTTGCTTGCGCCTCACAGCGACTCCGCGCACGGCGAGGGCACTGCCCATGGCGCCATGGACCCCGCCACTCCGCACATCGGCCGCGTAGCCGTAGTGGCGCGGGCGCGAGGCACTGGGGCGGGGCGTGCGGTGATGGAAGCCCTCGAGGCCGCGGCGCTCGAGAAGTTTGGCGCTCCGGGGCCTGATGGCGCGCGCACTGTGCGCGTGGAACTCAGCGCCCAAGACCAAGCGATGCCGTTTTATGAGCGCCTCGGTTACACCGTCCACGGCGAGGGCTACCTCGACGAGGGCATCTGGCACCACGACGCGTACAAGGACCTGACCGCGCCTTGACGGGCTCTGCTCGCTAGAGTCTGAAGGGCCAGAC
>JBIQJT010000010.1:68992-74885 GCA_044507265.1 Actinomycetales bacterium
AAGGACCTGACCGCGCCTTGACGGGCTCTGCTCGCTAGAGTCTGAAGGGCCAGACACGTGAGCGCTACGGGACGGGAACATGACGACGACCATCCACGCAGGCGCAGTACGTGTCATCGGGATCTTGGCCACGGTGGTACTGGCTGGCAGCCTCACCGCCTGCTCCTCATCGTCGGTGCAGGACGCCGTGACGGCCGTGCCGGACACGCCCACTGTTGAACCTGCTGTGGTGGACACAGGGGAGCCGTCATTGCTCGATGCCCAAGGCACGTGGTGCTTTGGAGGGGACGGCACCGGTTGCTTTGAGGTCGACCTACCCGTCATCCATTGGTCCTCGGGGGACTCCTACGTGTGGCCTGCAGGGCGCTCGCTGAGCGAAGACCCGCGGACCTTCACCACGGCGGACTTCGCAGGCGAGCCCAACGCAGGCGAATGCTTCCGCGCAATAGACGACTTCGATGTTCCGCCCCGATTGGCCGCCACCATCTTGTATTGCCCAGCCGGAGCTGTTTCCGGAATCGAATGGGTGGACCACCCAGGCGAGTACTTCACAACCGACGCTCAGGAGGGCTCCGGCGCAGAGGTGAAGGACTTCACCGACCAGGACCGGCTGTACAAGTACATCGAGGAAACGCCTCTACCGGCGCTGCGTAGTCGCCACTGACCTCACCCATCGCGCTAGCGCCGCGTTTCGCGGCCTCGGCCCAGCCGCGCCCAGCCTAGAATCGCTTGCATGCCGGGCCCGGATTTTGTCCATCTTCACGTTCACACCGAGTACTCGATGTTGGACGGCGCGGCGCGCATCGGCGATCTTGTTGAAGAGGTGAAGCGCCAGGGCCAAAGTGCGGTGGCCATGACCGACCACGGCTACCTCTTTGGCGCCTACGAGTTCTGGTCAAAGGCTAAAGCCGCTGGTATCAAGCCAATTGTGGGCATCGAGGCGTATCTGACTCCTGGAACCGCCAGGCAAGACCGCACTCGAGTGCGGTGGGGCGAGCGTGGCCAAGAGAACGACGACGTGGCCTCCGGTGGCGCCTACACCCACGCCACCATGTGGGCGGCAGACACGGGCGGAATGCACAACCTCTTCCGCATGGCCTCCATTGCAAGTCTGGAGGGTCACTTCCACAAGGCCCGCATGGACCGTGAGCTCTTGCAGCGCTTCTCCAAGGGCATCATTGCTACCACCGGTTGCCCCAGCGGCGAGGTCCAGACCAGGCTGCGTCTGGGACAGTTCGATGCCGCAGTCAAGGCCGCCGCGGAGTTCCAGGACATCTTTGGCAAAGAGAACTATTACGTGGAGCTCATGGACCATGGGCTGGACATTGAGCGCCGCGTCATCCAAGACCTGATCGCCATCTCCAAGCACATTGGCGCTCCACTCGTGGCGACCAATGACCTCCACTACACGCGCAAAGAAGACTCGCACGCGCATGAAGCGCTGCTGTGTGTGCAGTCAGGCTCCACGCTGTCAGAGCCCACCTATGACCAAGGAGGCAAGCGCTTTGCCTTTGACGGTGACGACTATTTTGTGAAGTCCACCGAGGCCATGTGGAAGATCTGGGGCACCGAGCACCCCGAGGCGCTCACCAACACCGTGGCTATTGCCGAACGGTGCGAAGTGGAGTTCAACACCGCCGCCGACTACATGCCTCGTTATGACGTGCCGCAGGGTGAGGACGAGCACTCGTGGTTTGTCAAGGAAGTTCAGCGAGGTCTGGAACGCCGCTACGGTGCAGACGTCCCCGCGCACGTCCAGGAGCGCGCCAACTTTGAGATTGAGGTCATCTCCCAGAAGGGCTACCCGGGGTACTTCCTTGTGGTGGCCGACTTTGTGAAGTGGGCCAAGTCTCAAGGAATCCGCGTGGGCCCCGGGCGTGGTTCGGGCCCTGGATCCATGGCCGCGTACGCCATGGAGATCACTGACCTGGACCCCATCGTTCACCAGTTGTACTTTGAGCGCTTCCTCAACCCTGAACGCGAGTCCAAGCCTGACTTTGACATCGACTTTGACGAGCGTCGTCGCGGCGAAGTGATCCGATACGTCACCGACAAGTACGGCGAAGACAAGGTGGCGCAGATCGTCACCTTCGGCACCATCAAGGCCAAGCAAGCGCTCAAGGACGCAGCGCGAGTACTGGGCAAGCCGTTCGCGTTAGGGGAGCAACTCACCAAGGCCTACCCGGAGCCCGTGCAGGGCCGCGACATGCCTCTGGCCGGAGTCTCAGACCCCGAGCACGAGCGCTACGGCGAAGGTGCTGACTTTCGCGCACTGCTGGAAAGTGACCCTGACGCCAAAGAAGTCATGGAGCTTGCCGAGGGCCTTGAGAACCTCAAGCGCCAGTGGGGAGTGCACGCTGCCGGCGTCATCATGTCGAGTGAGCCGCTCATCGACATCATCCCCATCATGCGTCGCGAGCAAGACGGCGCCATCATCACCCAGTTTGATTACCCCACGTGTGAGTCGCTCGGCTTGGTCAAGATGGACTTCTTGGGCTTGCGCAATCTCACCATCCTGGACGATGCGCTGGAAAACATTGAGTCCAACGGCAAGGGCACCTTGGTGCTCGAGGAGTTGGCTCTCGCGGACGATGCCACGTTTGAGCTGCTAGGGCGCGGCGACACCTTGGGTGTGTTCCAGCTTGATGGTGTGGCCATGCGCCAATTGCTGCGGCAGATGAAGCCCGACTCGTTTGAGGACATCTCCGCCGTGCTGGCGCTGTACCGGCCAGGTCCTATGGGCGTGAACGCGCACACCAAGTACGCAGAGCGCAAGAACGGCCGTCAGGAAGTGGACTACATCCACGCCGAGCTGGCTGAGCCGCTCAAGGAAGTGCTCGAGATCACGTACGGGCTCATCGTCTACCAAGAGCAAGTGCAGCGCATTGCGCAGATCGTGGCCGGGTACACCCTGGGCGCCGCAGACATGCTGCGCCGTGCGATGGGTAAGAAGAAGCCCGAGGTGCTGGCCAAGGAGTTCGAGCCCTTTAGCGCCGGCATGCGTGAGCGGGGCTACTCCGAGGACGCCATTACAACGTTGTGGGACACCCTTGTCCCGTTTGCTGATTACGCCTTCAACAAAGCCCACACGGCGTCGTACGGAATCTTGTCCTTCTGGACGGCATACCTCAAGGCGCATTACCCCACGGAGTTCATGGCGGCGCTGCTCACCTCCGTGGGTGGCGACAAGGACAAGTCGGCGCTGTACTTGGCTGAGTGCCGCCGCATGGGCATCACCGTGTTGCCGCCCGACGTCAACTCATCCACCGCCAACTTCCGCGCGGTGGGTGACGACATTCGCTTTGGTCTCAGTGCCGTGCGCAACGTGGGGGCCAACGTGGTGGCGGAGATCGTCAAGGCACGCGAGGCCAAGGGCGCGTTCACGTCCTTTGCAGACTTCTTGGAGAAAGTGCCAGCGACGGTGTGCAACAAGCGCACTATTGACTCGTTGGTCAAGGCAGGTGCCTTTGACTCCTTGGGGCACACTCGGCGCGCGCTCAACGCGATCCACGAGAACGCGGTGGACTCCGTGGTGGGAGTCAAGCGCCAAGAGGCCACGGGTCAGTTTGACCTCTTCGGCGGCGAGATCGACCTAGGCGTGGGCGTGCGCGTTGAGGTGCCAGTGATGGAGGAGTGGGACAAGAAGACTCTCCTTGGCTTTGAGCGGGACATGTTGGGCCTGTACGTCTCCGACCACCCGCTCTCAGGCCTGGAGCACATCTTGCGCTCGGAAGCCACCCACCAGATCATTTCCGCCAACCCAGCCCACGGCGTGGACGACGGCGCGCAAATAGTGTTGGCAGGCCTCATCACGCGTGTGGACCGGCGCATTGCGCGCTCCGGCAACGCCTACGCGATCGTGGTCCTGGAAGACATGACCGGCGACACCGAGATCTCGTTCTTCAATCGCACCTACGAGACGTACGCGCGCGATCTCACCGACGATGCGGTGGTGTCCATCAAGGTGCGCGCCCGTGAGCGCGGTGACGGTGGCGTGCAGTTCTCCGCAGTGGAGCTACGGATCCCCAATGTCAATGTGGTGGACAACTCACCCATGGCCATCACCTTGCCAGCGGCACGCGTAACGCCTCCGTTGGTGGAGGAGGTCAAGGGGATTCTGCGTTCGCACCCCGGCACCGTGGAGGTGCGCATGGTGTTGACCGGCTCCGATAAGCCGCTGACGATGCGCCTTGGTGACGAGTTCAGGGTGGCCCGTTCGTCGGCGTTGTATGGGGACCTCAAGGCGGCGCTGGGCCCCAGTTGCTTGGCCGGCTCATGACACCCGTGGTGTGGCAACGCGTGGAATCCGTGGCCATCGCGGCGGTGGCGCTCATGGCATCGGCACTACTGGACTTGTGGTGGTTCCCGTTGGCCGTGTTCTTGGTGTGGGATGTGTCCGCGTTGGGGTACCTCGCCAACACCCGGCTAGGCGCTGCGATATATAACGCGGTGCATTCCTACATTGGCCCCGTGCTGCTTGCCGCGTGGGTGGCGGTAGTGGGCATCGGCGGAAGTGGTCGGTGGGTGCTGCTTGTCGCTCTCGCGTGGGCATTTCACGTGGCCGCAGACCGCGCGCTCGGCTACGGACTCAAGCATGCTGACTCGTTCCAGCACACGCACTTGGGGTGGATCGGCAAGCACGAGACCCGCCCCCCTCACGCCGAGTAGGCTCGTGGCGTGCTCAGAACCATTGATCTTCGCGGCCGCCACCTCACCACGCGTGAGTTGCGCGAGGCCATGCCTCGAGCCGAGCGGGATGTAGCCGACGCCATGGCCACCGTGGCGCCCATCCTCGCCGACGTCCGGTCGAGGGGAGAGGTCGCCATCCGCGAGTACGGCGAGCGCTTTGACGGAGTGAGCCCTGCGAGCCTGCGCGTGCCAGAGTCCCAGATCGAGGCGGCACTCGCATCGGTGGATGTTGCAGTCAAGGACGCCCTCTTGGAGGCCATTGCTCGCGTCCGGAAGTATCACGAGGCCACCGTCCCGCCACCTTCTCGCGTGGAATTGGCCCCTGGAGCGGTGGTGAGCCAACGATGGATTCCGGTAGCGCGAGTAGGGCTGTATGTCCCTGGTGGTTTGGCCGTCTACCCCTCGTCCGTGGTGATGAACGTGGTGGCCGCTCAGGCGGCTGGGGTAGACCAGATTGTGGTCGCCACGCCCCCGCAAAAGGACTTTGACGGCGCCCCGCACCCCACCATCCTGGCTGCGTGTGCGCTGCTGGGCGTGGACGAGGTCTATGCCGTTGGCGGTGCGCAAGCGATTGCGATGCTCGCTTACGGTGCCGCATCTGCCGCTACCGCCACCTCCCCGGAGGGCGGTGTGCTGTGCGAACCCGTGGACGTCATTACGGGCCCTGGAAACGTGTTTGTGGCCGCTGCCAAACGTGCCGTGAACGGCGTGGTGGGTATCGACTCTGAGGCAGGGCCCACGGAGATTGCCGTCATTGCCGACTCCACTGCGGACCCGCTGTACGTCGCCTATGACCTGTTGAGCCAAGCAGAACACGATCCGCTCGCAGGCTCGGTGCTCATCACGGAGAGCCCGGACTTGGCCGATGCCGTGAATGCGGCCCTCGCCAAGCTTGCGGCGGTCACCAAGCACGCCGACCGGGTGCGGGTGGCTCTCACTGGCGTGCAAAGTGCGATCGTGCTCACGGACGGGCTCGATCAGTCCATTGCGGTGGCTGACGCGTATGGCGCCGAGCACCTCGAGATCCACACCGCAGACGCCGCGGCCGTGGCTGCGAGGATTCGCAACGCGGGCGCCATCTTTGTGGGGCCCTACAGCCCGGTGCCGTTGGGCGACTACCTCTCTGGCTCCAACCACGTACTGCCCACTGGCGGCACCGCACGGTTTGCCTCAGGACTTGGAGTGACGGCGTTCCTCAAGGCCG
>JBIQJT010000011.1:0-63370 GCA_044507265.1 Actinomycetales bacterium
CTCGAGGATGTCGAGGATCTGCGGGCGGATCTGGACCAAGCGCTCGCCGCGATCTAGGCGGGTGCTTCCGACTACCTAGCAACGGCCCACCGCTTGACGAACTTAACACCGTTAAGTACTCTCACACCATGGCCGCTGCACAGCACATCGCGTCGAGCCGCGACACCCGCGGCGCAATCCTCGCCGAGGCTACGCGGTTGTTCCAACAGCACGGCGTTGACGGTTTCTCGATGCGCCAGATCGCGGGCGCCATAGGGTTCTCGGCCACCACCATCTACTTGTACTTCAAAGACAAGAACGACCTCATGTACGCGGTGTGCGTCGCTGGCTTTGAGGAGTTTGGGGCCTCCCTTGAACAGGCTGCCGCCTCGCATGCCGACCCTGTGGAGCGACTCCGTGCTCTGGGCCGCGCGTACATCGATTTTGCACTCACGCACCCCTTGCACTACGACGTCATGTTCATTCGACCCAAGGAGTGGGCCATCGGGGCGATGACCGATGAGCGCGTGGGCACGGACCGCGCAGATCCTCCGTCGCTTGCCGGGCTAGTGACCGCAGTCCAAGCCGCGGTGGACGCTGGCGCCTTGCACGAACAGGCCGGTGATGTCCGTGAATTGGCCATGCGTTTATGGGCCGGATTGCATGGCGTTGCGGCACTGGCGATCTCCATGAACGACCAAATCGCCGGTTTGGACGACGACGCCGTGCGCGCCCGGGCAGTGGCAGTGACGGAGGCCATCTTGACCGCAAGCTCGTGACGCACGACCCCATCCCTTTTTTTGAGCATCACTTAACACTGTTAACCACACCATCAAAGGAGAGACACACCATGGAAAAGGAACTGCACGTAGTACTCGGAACTGGTGCCGTGGGAGGAGCGCTCGCGCGCCACCTCGCGGATCAAGGCAAGAGCGTACGGGCCGTCAACCGCTCGGGCGATCGCGGAGATCTGCCGGAGTCCGTCGAGGTGATAGCAGCTGACCTCACCCAGCTCGACCAGGCCCAGCGTGCGCTCAACGGCGCCACCGTGACCTACCAAACGACCCAGCCGGCCTACCACCGTTGGGCTCAGGAGTTCCCTGCGCTTCAGGCTGGAATCGTCGACGCCGCGGCACGAGCCGGCTCACGCCTCGTGATTCTCGACAACCTCTACGCCTACGGCGACCCCAAGGGCGGCGTCATCACGGAGGCCTCCCCGGAGACGGCGACCACAAAGAAGGGTGCCGTGCGACGCGCCATCACCAGGGCAGCGCTCGACGCGCATCGACAGGGCCGCTTACAGGTAGTCGTGGCAAGGCCGTCCAACTACTTTGGGCCGGGCTACGCGCTCACTGAGTCCATGGTCTTTCGGCGCGCACTCGATGGCAAGCCGATGCAGTGGCTTGGGCGCCAGGACCAGCCTCACTCGTTCAGCTACACGCCAGACGTTGCCCGCGCCCTTGCCACGTTGGGTGGCAGCGCGCATGGTTGGGGCAACGTGTGGATCGCGCCGGTCATGCCTCCCATCACCATCGCGGACTTCTCCAAGGCTGCGTGGGAAGCCGCTGGCCAGAGCGGCAAGACCAAGGTTCAATCAATTCGAGGCCTCGGGCTCAGTGCCCTGTCGCTATTCATGCCAGTGCTTCGCGAGACCAAAGAGATGATGTTCGAGTGGGACAGGCCGTACATCGCAGACGCCTCAGCGTTTGAGACGGCGTTCACCTTCTCGCCCACCCCGTTCGCCGAGGCAATCACCGCTTCCCTCGCCGCAGTAGAGCGGCAAAGGCTAGTGGCGGTAGCCGGCAAACCTGCGTAGCCGCAGCGAGTTGCCCACCACGAACAGCGAGCTCGCTCCCATGGCGCCCGCGGCAATCATCGGGTTGAGAATGCCCAATGCCGCGAGTGGGATGGCTGCCACGTTGTAGGCAAACGCCCAGAACAAGTTGCCACGGATCACGCCGAGCGTCCGGCGTGACAAGGCAATGGCATCGGCCGCCGCGCGCGGGTCACCCGAAACTATGGTGAGGTCCGACGCTTCCCTCGCCACGTCCGCGCCCGTACCTATGGCGATGCCCAAGTCCGCTTGAGCGAGTGCTGGGGCGTCGTTGACGCCGTCGCCCACCATGGCCACACGACGTCCACCCTGCTGCAGGCTCTCGATCACGTGGGCCTTGTCGCCCGGCAGTACACCCGCGTGGACTGTCTCAATGCCCAACTGTCCCGCAACCGCTCTGGCGGCGCGCTCGTTGTCACCTGTCAGCAGCACTACGTCGAGGCCCAGTTCGCGGAATGCCTTGATGGCACTCGCACTGGATTCCTTGATGGTGTCTGCCACGGCGATGGCGGCTTCTGCGGTGAGCTGCTGACGCGTCTTGGTGCCGCTCTCGCCGCCCAGCAGTCCGGTGCCCACGGCGCCCGAGCGCCCAGCGAACACCACAGTGAGGCCGCGGCCTTCGTGCTCAGTCGCCCACTCCACGAGGGACTCAGGGACAGCGTCAAAGAGGCGCTTTGAACCCACGGTGACATCGGCATCGGCGCCGTCCGCGCCTGCGGCCTGCACCGTAGCGGTGACGCCTTGACCGGGGGTGGAGCGGAAGTCCTTGAGCTTCAGGCGATCGGTATAGGTCGTGGCGATGGCATGGGCCACGGGGTGCTCTGAGCGAGCCTCCACGGAAGCTACCGCCGTGAGCAGGCGAGTGGCATCGGCCTCGGCAAGGTCAGCGGTGTAGGCGGCCGCGACGGACATGCGGCCCTCGGTGAGAGTTCCGGTCTTGTCCAGCACGATGGTCTGGATGCTGCGCGTGTCCTCGAGAGACTCCGGTCCGGAGACCAAGACGCCTAATTGCGCGCCGCGGCCAGTGCCCACGAGCAGCGCCAACGGAGTGGCAAGGCCGAGCGCGCACGGGCAACTGATGATGAGCACTGCCACGGCGGCTGTGAATGCTCGGTCCACATCGCCAGTCGCGATCAACCAGCCGGCGAGAGTGCCCAGCGCAATGAGGATGACAATCGGTACAAAGATGGCGGAGATGCGATCAGCGAGACGCTGCACGCGCGCCTTTCCGGTGAGCGCCTTCTCCACCATGGACGCCACTTGGGCGAGCATGGTCTCGTCACCCACGCGCGTGGCCTCGACAGTGAGAGCGCCGTCGGTCGCGATGGTGCCGCCGATGACGTCATCGCCGGGACCCACGGCCACGGGCACTGACTCGCCGGTCACGATGGACGCGTCAATAGCCGCGGTCCCCTCAATCACGCGGCCGTCCGTGGCAACCGCCTCGCCGGGCCGCACCACGAAGTGCATCCCCTGTTCCAGGCTGTCGCGGTTGATGTCACGCCCGTCAGCGAGCCGCACGGTGGGGCTGAGGCGGGCGCCCAATGCGCGTATGGCCTCGCCTGCGCGGGAGGTGGACCGGACCTCGAGCCACTTGCCGAGCAAGATGAGCGAAACGATCACCGCGCCCGTCTCAAAGTAGACGTGTGCCATCTCCAGCGCAGGAACACCTGCGGCCCCGCCGAGCAGGACCACCACGGACCACAGCCATGCCGCGGCCGTGCCCATGGTCACGAGAGTGTCCATCTGGACGGCACCGTGACGGGCGCTGCGCCACGTGCTGGTGTGGAACGGCCATCCGCCGTATAAGAACACCGGCGTGGCCAAGGCACCAACTACCCACTCCCAACCGTCGAACTGTGCGGCGGGGACCATGGAGATCACGGTGAGAGGCACCGTGAGAACTGCCGCGACAATCAGCCGACGCAAGAGGTCGGCGGCGCGCGAGGCATCGGCCTTGAGGTGGGCATCGTGCTCGTTGTGCCGCGTCTCATGGCTCGCGGTGCTGTGCGTGCCGTGGCTGTCGCCGTGGTCGGCGTGCTGGGGCGCAGCCTCCGCGCGCGGGGTGAGCACCTGGTAACCCAGCCCGGTGATCGCGGCGCGCATGGCATCGTCTAGGAGCTCGGGGTCCATGGTGCCGTCGGGGCGAATGGTGGCACGGCGGGTGGCGACGTTGACGTCGGCGCCTGCGACACCCGGGATTTGGGCAAGGCCGCGCTGGATGGTGGACGCGCAACCGGCGCATGTCATCCCGCCTACGGCGAGGGTGATCGCTTCAGTGTCAGTGGTCATGAGACCACGCTAAACGTTACTGTGCACTGGAATGTCAAGCGGTGCGCTGCTACTTCTGTAACCGGCCGTGTCAAGACTGATTACTTGGCACTTGGATCCGTCTGTGCACTGAGCCGGGTCGAGCGACTCTGCACGCCCCAGAAGGCTCACCACCTCAGCCCGAGCGGCCTGCAAGCTGGCGATCTGCTTGTCGACCTCTGCCAAGTGCCGCTCCAAGATTGCCGTGGTGTGGTGGCACGATGCCTCGCCGCGTGCCTTGAGTTCCACGATTTCCCGCGCCTCGGCCAGGGTTAATCCCGCGGCTTGGGCGTCGCGAATGAAGCGCAGGCGCTCCAGCGCTGCGGAGTCGTAGTCCCGGTAGCCGTTGGCGTGACGCTCCGGCTCATCCATGAGCCCGATGCTTTCGTAGAAGCGCACAGTCTTGGCGCTCACGCCCGCACGCTCAGCAAGTTCTCCAATACGCATCGTTCTAGTGTACTGGAAGGTCTTGAGAGGCGCCCGGGACTGCAGTCCTGGCGTGCGGTGCCGCTTTCCCGCCGCTGGCACCCCGTGGCCGACGTAGCCTGGGGAACATGCGCACTTCACCTCGCCGCATCGGACTGCTCGGCGGCACCACCTGGCACTCCTCGATCATCTATGAACAGCTCCTCAACGAGGGCGTTCAAAAGGCCCTCCCTGGCCAGACCGCGGACCTCGTGATCCGCTCCTACAACTTTGGCGAAATCTCCGCCGCACATGCCACCGATGACTGGGATGGCTTGGGCGTTCTCTACGCCGCCGATGCTCGTTGGCTCCAAGACGGTGGAGCGGAAGCGATCCTCATTTGCGCCAACACCATGCACAAGGTGGCCCCGGCGGTGGAGGAAGCCGTAGACATTCCGGTCATCAACATCATCGATGAGACGGCCAAGGCCATCCTCACTGCTGGCCTTGACAGTGCAGGCCTCTTGGCCACCGGCTACACCATGCGTATGCCGTTCTACCGCGACCGCATGGTTGCGAATGGCGTGGACGTGCTGGCCCCGGAAGAGCCTGACCTCTCCGCCTTCCATGAGCTCATCTACAACCGGGTGGGTCAAGGCATCATCGAGGACCAGGACCGCGCAGGCGCCCGCGAGGCCGCCGCCAAGCTCGTCTCCCGCGGCGCCCGCGCCATCATCAGCGGGTGCACTGAGGTGCCCCTGGTCCTCACTCAGGACGACCTTGACGTGCCGCTTTTTGACTCCATGCAACTGCATGTTGATGCGGCGTTGGAGTTCATGCTTTCGGATTAGCCTGGACATGTGTCCAGCGCGATCTTTGAGCGTGGCGATGTAGCCGCGTGGTGTTACGTCCCCTATGACACCGTCCAGCGCACGCCGCAACAGCGCGCCGCCCTCTTGGCAAAGTTGGGCATCGCCGCGGCGGTATGGGACTGGCGCGACGAACACCTGCCTTTGTTTGGCCAAGAACTGCGCGCACTCGAGGACCAAGGGATTCACATGGCCGGCATCTGGTGCCCGCTTGCGGACCCGGGTGCTAGCGGCGTGCCCTCCTCGGTGGCTTCACTCGTGTCCCAATCCGCCCATGCAGGGCTCACCCCGCAATTGTGGACATGCCTTGAGTTCGGCCCGCCGTGGGAGGGCCCGCCGGACGTCGTCGATCAAGAGGCGCGGGTAGCGGCGGCCGCCGCCCGGACTGCACCGCTCGCGGCGCTGGCCGCCGAGCACGGCATGACCGTGGGTCTGTACAACCACATGGGTTGGGCAGGAGAGCCAGAGAACCTGATGGAGGTGGCCGATGCCCTGGCCGCCCAAGGCCTCACCAACGTGGGCCTTGTCTATCAGCAACACCATGGGCACACGCACGTGGACAGGTGGGCGCGCTTGTGGCCGGTCATTGCTCCGCGCGTGATCGCACTGGGCCTCAACGGCATGATCCCGCTCTCGGTGGACCCCACCGCCGCCGCGCGCGGCCGCAAAATCCATCCGTACGGGCGCGGTCCGCAAGACGTGGTACTCGCCCGGATAGTCGCCGAGTCCGGCTGGGATGGCCTCCTCACACTCCTTGGCCACACCATGGACGACGTGGAGTTACGCCTGCGCGACAACCTCGAAGGCCTGGACTGGGTCGCGGAACAGTTGCGCGGCGACGGCCCAGACGCACCACCACCCGCGCGCATCCCCGAGCCTGTCTGGCCACACTGACCCAGTGCGGCCTTACCAGCACTATGCCAGCGGCTGCACTCCCGGCACCCACCAGTCGGCGGCTGCGAGCACCGCACGCGCCACGTCGTAGCGGTCAGCGCCGTCGTTGTCCACCACACCGTCATCGAGATCAAGGTCCTCCAAGCTCGCCTGCAACTCGCTCGTGCGACCCTTGGCGAACTGCTCATAGAAGCCGTCGGGCTCACGGGCTTTGAGACGCGCCTGCCGCGTCTGCTCACTCGCGTCGAGCCGGATGATCGCCACTTGGGCCAAGCCAGCCACAGCATCGGCAAAGGCACGAGCGTACTCATCCCGCCCGCGCGGATCCTCCACGGGACGAGCCACGAGCACCAGGCCATAGCCTGCGCGGCGATAATTGGGTGCCACAGCCGTGAGGTTGTCGAACATGAAGCGCTCGTTGAATCCGTCACCTTCTTGGGCGGCCGGCGCACCTTGGCACAGCCAGTCGGCGTCGATGGCCGCCACCCTCGCCCCGGCATCGGCCAATACAGCCATGGTGGCGCCCAATATCTCCGTCTTGCCAGCGCCCATGGTGCCGTTGAGCACCAACACGCGCGTGGGCAGGTCCTTGGCAAAGCACACCGAGCGCGCTTCACCCACGTACGGCCCAAACTGCGTGTAGTCGCTGTAGCCGATGCCGCGATACAGCGCGATGGCCTCCGGCTGGGCGTCGCCAGTTTCCAGCACGAGCTTGACGGCGCCGGCGCGCCAGGCCACACGCTCAATGGCGCCCATGATGACCCTCGAGTACCCCTTGCCTCGGTGCTGCGGACGCACGTAGAGGCGCTTGACCTCCACCGAACCGGCGCCCGTCTCGTACGGGGACCAACGCACCAGGCCGGTCCCCACCGGCTTACCGGAGCTGTCCAGGGCGAGCAGCGAGGCGAGCAACTCACCCGGTGGAAGCCTGTCCGCAAAGTCCCCGGCGATGTCGGGCTCCCCGTAGCGCTCAGACAGTTCAGACTGCTGCTCGGCCCACAGCGCTCGTGCGCGCGGATCATCGATTGCCACGGACTCCACGGTGATCATGCGCCCAGAGTACGGCCCGGAATGCTGGCAGCTGTGGCATCGTTGCGAGGGTCATGAAGAACATCGGTTTCCTGTCCTTTGGCTGGTGGAGCGCTGCTCCCGGCTCCCAAGTGCGCAACGCGAGCGAAGTGCTCGCGGACACTGTGCGCCTTGCGGAGGCAGCCGAGGACGTGGGGCTGGACGGCGCGTGGATTCGCGTGCACCACTGGGAACAGAACCTGAGCTCGCCTTTTCCCATCCTGACCGCCATGGGCATGCGTACCTCGCGCATTGAGTTAGGCACCGGCGTCATCAACATGCGCTACGAGAACCCGCTGTACATGGCTGAGCTGGCGGCCACCGCTGACCTGCTGGTGGGCGGACGGTTGCAACTGGGAGTGTCGCGAGGTTCACCCGAACAGGCGGCCGACGGCCCCGCCGAGTTTGGCTATCCCCTGCCCGAGGGCAAGCTACCCGTGGAGGACGCCGCTGAGCGCATCGCTACGTTCCGCCGCGCGATTTCCGGTGAAGGCATCGCTGCTCCCGGGCCAAGCGCCCATGTCATGCCCGAGCAGAAGCTACCCATCCAACCGCAATCCCCTGGCTTGGACGGGCGGATTTGGTATGGCGCAGGCAACACCGAGTCAGCCCGACGCGTGGGCGAACTGGGCATGCACCTCATGTCCTCGACGTTGGTGTTGGAAGCCACAGGCGAGCCACTCGCGGTGGTCCAAGCGCGTCAGATCGAGGCATTCCGCGAATCCTGGCGCGCGGCTGGCCATGTGGGAGAGCCGCGCGTCTCTGTGTCCCGCTCCGTCATGCCCATCGTGGACGAGCTCTCCCGCGCCTACTTTGGGCCGTACCTGGAGAAGGAACGCATGGGCGGTAACCGTGATCAGATCGGCGAGATCGACAACACCATCTCTACGTTTGGCAAGACGTACGTGGGCGAGCTAGACAAGCTGGTGGCGGAGTTGCGCGACGACGAGGCTGTCATGTCAGCGGACACCCTGCTGGTGACCGTTCCCAACCAGCTGGGTGCCGACTTCAACCACTCCACCTTCGCGGCTTTGGCTGAAATCCGGGACGCCCTGGCTTAGTCCTCACTGTCCCCAGCATCGGCCGGTGTGGACTCTTGCTTGCCTTTGCGGCCACTCCTGATCTTGGCGTTGACCTTGCGTGCGCCGCGGAAGGCCGCCCCCCAGGTGGTGAGACCAGCATCGGATGCCACATGCACCGCGGACTCGAGCGCCCGCGCGGCTCGTGACGACTTGATGAGCCCTTGTTCGGGCTTGCTGTAGTCCTGCAACCATGCGGGGAACTCGGAAGGTGTGGTGGGGAAGGCAAGCCTCGCCGCCTTCACCACGTCGCGGCCAAAGGTGTAACTGCCCACGCCACCCACGACGGCACCCACGCCAAACGGGATCACTTTGCCGAGAGTCCCTGCGCCCATGCGCGCCCCGCCCTTGAGCGCTTGCTTGGCGAGCACGGTGGACAGCGGCGCGAGCGCCGAGTCAGGCAACTGCGTGGTCAGCACTTCACCCCAGCCGTTGGGCAGCGCTTTGCCTACGGTTCCGGCGGCCACGGCCCGCGCTTGGTCAATGCTCCCCGCACCCGAGGCCTGTAACACCATCTTTGTGACCTTGCTTTGGGACTTCTCGCCGGTGAGTATGCCAAAGACAAGCGGGCGAGCTCGGTCCGAATCCTGCACCTCAATGCCGTGGAGCTCCGTTGCTGCGAGCACGTACAGGGCGCTCGTCTCGTAGAAGAACAGCAGGTCTACCGCGCCGAGTCCAAGCGCAAGCGGAACACCCACACCCGGGATGGCGGCCGATGCGCCCACACCCGCACCCGTCACGGTTACCGTGGAGACGTAGCGCTTCTCCAACTCCTTCAACAGTTGGGCCGGGGTTGCCTCGGGATTGTCGCGGCGCAGCGACTTCAAATACTCCACCACTACGGGGCGCTGGACCGAGATCGCCTTGAAGATGCGGGACTCCATGTCCTTGGCGTCCACGAGGTCAGAGGGCTTCACCACCACGTCATGAGCGTCTAGGGTGACGATCTCGCCGGAAACTGCGTCGGCGGTGTCCTTGTTGGTCATGCTGACTCCGATCGGCTGCGGATGGGTCTGAGTCTTTACAGTACCTGCGCCGCCGCTCGCCCACGAGGCCGTGGTCTGCCCCTGCCCACCCCCGCGCGCGCCCCTCGCCCCCGAGCGCACGGGCGTCACGGAGGCTTTCTCAGTGCATGACATGAAGCACTGGGTGCTGGATGTCAGCGTTGTCCACGAGCACGTGCGCCCGCGAGCGCGGGTCGCACCGGGCGACGTAGAGGTCATATGCACCTAGGTAGCGGCGGTGATACGGGTCATCCGCGTCCGTGGGTGCGCCGTCGCGCACCGCTTGCCGCGCCACGGAAACTTCACGCGGGGATTCCACCAGCACTACGAAGTCCCACAAGTCCGCCACCTCGGGCCGCATCAAGAAGGAACCGTCCACCACCACGGTGCTGTCCGCGCCCACGTTCACCATCGGCTCGCGGTCCAGAATCTGGTCGGTGACCAGATCGTGGTGCCGCAAGCGCACATGCGCATCCCCTTGATCGCCCAACGGGGCCAGGAGCTTAGAGGCCATGGCGTAGTAGTCGTAGGCATCTTCGTAGTAGCCACGTGGCGAACCCTTGCCTTGGGCGTAACGGTGCCCTCGCTGGTGGTGGAAGTCATCGCCCGACGCCTCCACGACGGTGCGGCCTAACGCCCGCAAGGCATTGGCCAATTCGCCGCGCATGGAGGTCTTGCCCACGCCGGTCATGCCATCGACGGCCACACGCAAGGGGTGCCCGCTAGGCAAAGGGATGAGCCGGGCGAGCGTATTCAGTACCTGTGCGCGCGTGCTCACCGGCTCAGGCGTTGACGAGACTCTTGATGACCGAGGTGAAGAACGCGATGCCATCCGTGCCTGCACGGCCCGTGTCGCGGGAGTCGGGCCCAAAGCCGGGCTCGACGGCGTGCTCGGGGTGCGGCATGAGGCCCACGACGTTGCCGCGAGCGTTGGAGATTCCCGCGATGTCTCGGCGGGAGCCGTTGGGGTTCCAGCCCACGTAGCGGAACACCACGCGGCCTTCAGCCTCCAGTTCGTCCAAGACCCGCTCGTCGGCCACGTACTGGCCGTCTTGGTTCTTGAGCGGCACGGTGATTTCTTCACCGACCTCGTAGTCGCTGGTCCACACCGTCTGCGTGTTCTCCACGCGGAGAGTCTGGTCGCGGCACACAAATGCGCGGTGGTCGTTCTTGATCATGGAGCCGGGCAGCAAGTGCACCTCAGTGAGCACCTGGAATCCGTTGCAGATTCCTAGTACCGGCAGGCCGCCGTTTGCCGCATCCACGATGGAGTCCATGATGGGCGCAAACCGCGCAATGGCGCCGGCCCGCAAGTAGTCGCCATAGCTGAAGCCACCGGGCAAGACCACTGCGTCAACGGCGTGCAGATCAGCGTCGGCGTGCCATAGAGCAACGGCCTCAGCGCCGGCCAGCCTGACCGCGCGCATGGCGTCACGGTCGTCGAGCGAGCCCGGGAACGTGACTACGCCGATGCGCGCGCTCACGCGAGCAAGTCCTTCTTTTCGATGCCGAACTTGGACAGCGGGTTCTCACCGTGGTCGTGGCCACCGTGGCCGTGGCCGTGGCCGTGGCCGTGTCCGTGGCCGTGTCCATGACCTCCACCACCGTGACCGCCGCAACCGCAACCGGAGCCCACCACCTTGACCTGGACGACATCCTCGATCACGGGGTTGCTCAAGAGCGTGGCGGCTGCTTCGCGCACGCGGGCGAGCACCTCGTCGGTGACTTCGCCGTCAATGGTGAGTTCAAAGCGCTTTCCTTGACGGACCTCGGCCACGCCTTCAAAGCCCAGGCGAGCCATGGCCGCGCCCACGGCCTTGCCTTGCGGGTCGAGGATCTCGGGCTTGGGCATCACGTGAACGAGGATGGTTGCCATGCTTTGAGTTTAGCGGCCTGGCGCGGTCACCCCCCTCAGCACACCAGCTAGCAAACCCAGTTGTAGATGATCTCTTGTGTAGTGAGCCAGGTGGACAGTCGGCCGTTGTCAGAAACCCAGTACGCGAACCCGCCCTCGTAGCGCGTGAGGGTGCCAAGGTCCTCACCTGGTCCAGGCGCAGGCACTTGCGGCAAAAGGCCGCGCGACTTGCCGTGAGGCGCAACCGCCCGTGCGGGCGGGGTGAAATCTTCAACGTTGCTTGGGGTGAACTGGTAATAGGTGGCGCCGTCAAAGCGCAACGTCTCGTTGCCGCACGCTGGGTAGAACGCCACGCCCGGTGTGTGGTCCAGAAGTTCCCCGGGCTTGCCGAGGTCCATGGGCGAGCCGCCTTCGCGAGGGCCCCCAAGTACGGCGCAGGCGGCAAGCACCACGAGCATCGCCGCTAATGCGACAACCCTACTGAGGTTCTTCATAGTCACTAGACGCCCGCTAGACCCCTCATCGTTGGGTCGGAGCGATGCAACACGAGGCTGCGAAAGAGAAAAAGACCCCGCCCCTCGCGAAGCGAGAGAACGGGGTGGTGTGGCTCAAATGTAGTGCATAGGCGCAGACTTCGCGACATCTCTGTGAGGCATTTCACGATTGGCGTACTTGCTACCAATCCTTGGGCTTGGCGACGATCCCGCAGGGATTCGGCAGTTGGTGGTGAGCAAAGTCAGAGTGCGACATGCGGCGCCACCAGTGGCCACCCACACCGGTGTTGCGGTCAGCTTTGAGGTGCGACGCCGTCGGTCGCGCCGTGGGATTGATGAGCCCTACGGGCACCCGCTTCCGTGCTTCAGCGAGCGGATACGCAAGGTCACTGTCGTTGGAGAAGACGATCGCCGCGTCCACTTCACGAGAGATCACGTCGACAAGTAACCGTGAGGCCACGTTGACATCAGAGCCCTTTTCTTCGAACGCCTTGAAGTCACCCAGCGCGTACTCCACGCCATCCACATGCCTTTGACGTCTCAACCTCAACCATCTAGGCCGAGTGGCCATAGCCTGGACTTGCGTCCATCGCACCATGTTTCCCGATGTACCAGCCAGCAACAATCCCGACTTCTTTGTGTGGACATAACGACCGAGTTCCAATTGAAACTCATACCCGCAACTCACTGCCTGCGCTTCGAGTGCATCAAAGTACGCGTTCTGATCTGCAGAGCCCCGGGTATCGCCCGTTTGACTACGTGGCGCGGAACAGTAACTCAGGTTTGCGATGCTGGCGTTCGGCCACAGACCCGCGTCAACCTGGCTCATGGCGAAGCCTGCCAGGTTGAACCACTTCCAAGAATCAGGATCTTGCTGGTGGTTCGCTAGCGCGCGTCCCCCGTAGTAGACGTTGAACGCGTCAACGTAGATGCCCACCCTCATGTCGAATAACTTAGCGAATCGACATAGGCCGCGCTCAAGCTAGGACCGGGCTAGCTTGTCGTACGCCTCAAGGTAACGCTGGCGCGTGCGCTCCACGACATCGTCCGGCAGGGCCGGCGGAGGGGCATCCCCGTTCCTATCCCAGCCCGATGCCGGGGACGTGAGCCAGTCACGCACGTATTGCTTGTCGTAGCTGGGCTGGGCGTGACCGGGCTCCCATGAGTCCATGGGCCAAAAGCGCGAGGAGTCAGGGGTGAGCACCTCGTCACCGATGAGAATCTCACCGTGGGAGTCGCGCCCAAACTCAAACTTGGTGTCAGCCAGAATGATCCCGCGGTCCGCCGCCAGCTCATGCGCCCTGGCGTAGATCGCCAACGTCAGCTCACGCAAGCGCTGTGCGTCCTGAGCGCCGACCTTGGCCTCCACTTCTTCAAAGGTGACGTTCTCGTCGTGCTCACCCACGTCCGCCTTGGCGGCTGGCGTGAAGATGGGCTCCGGCAAGCGCGAGCCATCCACGAGACCCTCGGGCAGCGGCACCCCGCACACTTCGCGGTTGGCGTTGTACTCCACCAATCCAGATCCGGTGAGGTACCCCCGCGCTACACACTCCACGGGGAACATATCGAGACGCTTGCACACCATGGCTCGACCCTCTACCTCGACTGGCACGGGAGCTTCCACGGTGTGGTTGGGCACGATTTCCCTGATCTGGTCGAACCACCACAAGCTGAGCGCCGTGAGAATCGCTCCTTTGCCAGGGATTTCGGTGGGCAGCACCCAGTCGTAGGCGCTAATACGGTCCGATGCCACCACCAACACCACGTCCCCGCGGGGATGGGGTGTGGCTGGCACATACAGGTCACGCACTTTGCCGGAGTAGACGTGCGTCCAGCCATCCAGTTCAAGCAATGTGGGCGCAGCGGCGTGTCCGGGCATGGTCCGCGCCCCTAGTCCGAGACTATTCGCGCGGCTGTCAGCGCAATGTCGCTGCGGTGGTGCGAACCGGACAGGCCAACCTGGGCGACGCCCGCGTATGCGGCCTCGCGCGCCTGTGCTAGGTGCTCGCCAGTGCCCACGACGGAGAGCACTCGCCCTCCCGCAGACACCAGCTGGCCGTCGGCGTCTAGAGCCGTGCCCGCGTGGAGCACATGCACGCCGGGCAAAGCGTTCGCTTCCGCGAGCCCCGTGATCGCATCACCCTTCACGGGCTCGGCCGGGTAGTTCTTGGCGGCCACCACTACAGTGACCGCGGAATCCTCGCTCCACTCGAGCGCGGGGAACTCAGCGAGTTCACCGCGCGCGGCTGCCATGAGCAGTCCAGCGAGTGGTGTCTGCAAACGGGCCAGCACCACTTGAGTTTCAGGGTCACCAAAGCGGGCGTTGAACTCGATCACCTTGACGCCCTTGCTAGTGAGCGCGAGGCCGCAGTACAGCACTCCTACAAACGGGGTGCCTCGGCGCGCCATCTCGTCCACTGTGGGCTGGGCCACGTGCGCCACAACCTCCGCCACCAAGCCTGGCGGGGCCCACGGGAGCGGCGAGTAGGCGCCCATGCCGCCGGTATTGGGCCCAGCACCGTTATCACCTACGCGTTTGAAGTCTTGAGCGGGCTGGAGCGGCACCACTGAGGCACCGTCGCACACCACAAAGAGGCTCACCTCCGGGCCGTCGAGGAAGTCCTCCACCACCACGGTGCCGCCGGCAGTAAGAATCGCGTCGCCGTGAGCGAGCGCCTCGTCGCGATCGTCAGTGACCACTACGCCTTTGCCCGCAGCCAAACCGTCGTCTTTGACCACGTGTGGCGCGCCAAACTCGGCGAGCGCTGTCGCAAGTTCGGACCCTGACCTGCACGTACGGCTTTCTGCGGTGGGAACGCCAGCGGCCTCCATGACTTCCTTGGCAAACGCCTTGGATCCCTCAAGCATTGCTGCTTGCGCACTGGGACCGAACACTGGGATGCCTGCCTCGCGCACCGCATCGGCCACTCCCGCCACGAGCGGCGCCTCAGGACCCACCACCACCAGTTGAGCGCCAATGGACGTGGCAAGCGCTGCTACCGCCAGCCCGTCTAGCGGGTTCACCGCGTGCAGAGTTGCAAGTTCGCCGATGCCAGGGTTGCCGGGTGCTGCGTGTATGGCGGTGACCGCGGGGTCCCGGCTGAGAGAACGCGCGAGAGCGTGCTCACGAGCGCCGGAGCCAACGAGGAGGACGATCACGCCAGCGAGTCTACCGAGGCACGTCTCGTCTTGGTGCGCCTCGCTCTTGAGTCCCTAGGGGCAGCGATATGTGTTCACATGTCTGCGCTCGTGTAGGGCGGGGCGGTGCACGACCAAGGATCTTCCAAGCCTTCTTCCGCGAGCCACCGGTTCAGATCCTCAAGGGTGCTCACCTCAGAGACTTCGATTCCATGGTCTTCCAGGCACGTGATTGCCCTGGGCAAATGCTCAGCATCCTGGCGCGCACGGCGCGCGGTGACATCCGGGCTCACTTGGTACGCCATGCTCACAAAATAGAACTCACGTGTGTCGCATACATTCATCACTTGAACTTCGGCATCTGTGTTGGCGTACACGCCGTATCGAAACTCTGGGTAGTCCTGCCCACCCGACAGTGAGTTCTGAAAGTAGCCAATACCTGCGGCGTCTAGACAAGCGGACATTCTGTGAAACGCAGCTTCAACGTCACTCACGGGCGTGTCTTGTATTTCCAACCATTCTTGGAGCGTTTCGATTTGCGCCTCTGATGCTCCCGCTGCCCGCGCATCGACAAGTATGCGTTCAATTGTGGGGGCGAAACCCCAGTCACCTTTCGCCTCGTCGGTGCCGGAGTCGCTGCAGGCACTAAGCACCAATAGCGCGGTGGTGACGCTTGCGACAAGCGCGAAGGATCGCAAAGGCACGCTGAAACTAGCGCTCGTGCAAGAGATCGTTGATCTGGATGATCTCGTCGCGGCCCGGCCCCACACCAATAGTGGAGATGCGGCAGTCCGAGAACTCCTCAACGGCCTTGACGTAGTCCTGTGCCGCCTTGGGCAGGTCGCTCAACTCGCGTGCACCCGTGATGTCTTCGCTCCAACCGGGCAAGGTTTCGTAGACGGGCTCGGCCGCCGCGAACGCACCTTGATCCAGTGGCAAGTCTTGGTAACGCACCCCGTTGACGTCGTAGGCCACGCACACGGGGATTTCCTCAAGCCCAGTGAGCACGTCCAACTTGGTGAGCACAATGTCGGTGAGACCGTTGACGCGCGACGCGTAACGGGACACCACGGCGTCGTACCAACCGCAGCGTCGGGGACGACCGGTGGTGGTGCCAAACTCGTGGCCTACTTGGCGCAAACGCTCGCCCTTGTCATCCAAGAGTTCGGTGGGCATGGGGCCCTCGCCCACGCGCGTGGTGTACGCCTTGGCAATGCCAATGACCGAGTCAATGCGCGTGGGGCCCACGCCCGAACCGGTGCATGCGCCGCCAGCCGTAGCGGAAGACGACGTGACAAACGGATAGGTGCCGTGATCCACATCGAGCATGGTTGCTTGACCGCCCTCGAACAGCACCGTGCGGCCCTCGTCCAGAGCGGTATTAAGGACTAGCGAGGTGTCTGCCACATGAGGCTCAAGCCGGTCACGGTAGGCAAGCAGCTCGTCGGCCACCTCATCCACCGTGATGGCACGGCGGTTGTAGACCTTGACGAGCAAGTGGTTCTTAGTGGCGAGCGCACCCTCGATCTTGTCGCGCAGTACCGATTCATCAAAGAGATCGCCGATGCGCAGGCCCACGCGGTTGATCTTGTCGGCATACGCGGGCCCGATGCCGCGGCCAGTGGTGCCGATCTTGCGTGATCCCAGGAAACGTTCTGTGACGTTGTCGAGAGTGCGCGCGTAGGGCGCGATGATGTGCGCAGCGTTGGAGACCAACAAGTCCGAAGTGTCCACACCTCGTTCGCCTAGCGCATCCAGCTCCTCAAACAACACGCGCAGGTCGATGACCACGCCGTTGCCAATGACCGGTGTGCAGCTGGGCGTGAGGATGCCAGAGGGCAACAAGTGCAACGCGAATTTCTGGTCGCCAATCACCACTGTGTGGCCGGCGTTGTTGCCGCCGTTGAACTTGACCACGTAGTCGACGCGGGAACCGAGCAAGTCGGTTGCCTTGCCCTTGCCTTCATCGCCCCACTGGGCACCAACGATTACTGCTGCGGGCATCTCAGCCCTCCCCTCACGTGCGGAAGCCCCCGCGGTTCACGACCACGGGGGCTTCCCACATGATCGCTTGTTAGATCTTCTTGCCTGCAGAACCGAGCTGCTGGCACGCCTCGACAACGCGAGCTGCCATTCCAGCCTCGGCAATCTTGCCCCATGCACGGGGGTCGTAGCGCTTCTTGTCACCGATTTCGCCGTCCACCTTGAGCACGCCGTCGTAGTTCTTCAGCATGAAGTCCGCCACGGGACGGGTGTAGGCGTACTGAGTGTCGGTGTCGATGTTCATCTTGATGACACCGTGGGACACGGCCAAGGCGATCTCCTCCGCGGAGGAGCCGGAGCCACCGTGGAACACGAGGTCAAAGGGCTTGTCCTTGCCCACCTTGGCACCCACCTCGGCCTGGATCTCGCCCAGCAATTCGGGGCGGAGCTTAACAGCACCGGGCTTGTAGACACCGTGCACATTGCCGAACGTGAGGGCGGTCAGGTAGCGACCCTTTTCGCCAGCACCCAGGGCCTCGACGGTCTTCAAGCCGTCTTCAGGGGTGGTGTAGAGCTTCTCGTTGATCTCGGCAGCGTGGCCGTCCTCTTCTCCACCGACAACACCAATCTCGATCTCGAGGATGGTCTTGGCGGCCTGCGACAGCTCAAGCAATTCCGCTGCGAGCGCGAGGTTGTCCTCAAGAGGAACGGACGATCCATCCCACATGTGCGACTGGAAGATGGGCTCCTGGCCAGCCTTCACGCGCTCGGTGGAAGCGGCGAGCAAGGGGCGCAGCCAGTTGTCCACGTAGTCCTTGTGGCAGTGGTCGGTGTGCAAGGCGATGGTGACGCCGTAGCTGTTAGCCACTTCGCGCGCGTACGCGGCGAGAGCGAGGGAGCCGACCACCTGGTCCTTGATGGTGCTACCAGATGCGTACTGGCCACCACCCACGGACACCTGAATGATGCCGTCCGACTCAGCCTCAGCGAATCCCTGGATTGCTGCGGTCACGGTGGATGACGAGGTGATGTTAATCGCCGGGAAGGCGTAACCGCCGCTCTTCGCGGCATCCAACATTGCGTTGTAGCTTTCGGGCGTGGCGAGTGCCATGAGTATTCTCCTGAAGTCTGGCGTGCTTGAACCGCTGACCATTGTGTCAGATACCGGGACCACGCGTCTGCGGCCTAGGTCCCCGGTACGTGTTGGCGGATCCAGCTGTGCATCGCGATCGCAGCAGCGGCGCACATCAATGTCCGAGTGGGGACGCATCCATTCAAGTGTGGATCGCGGAAGGCGCTCAGTGCGACGAGCCGCCACCAGCAATGATCAGCAGGCTGCGAGAGAATTTGGATCCTTCGCCAGGGACTTCAAACTTCGCAAGTAGACAGAGATATCCACACCATCGCGTCGCTTGAGTGTTTGCTCAGGAGCCGTGACCTCGCGCCATGCATCGCCCACCCTTGCGTACCAGTCAGGGTCTCGATCCCGCAGATCCGAAAGTGGGTGGCGCGCAGTCGCGTCCTTCACCGATCCGCCGACAGGCAGCGTGTCAATTCCAATTGCGCCGACCACATCCGAGAGGTGTGTCAACTCTTGGACTGCGGAGCGTAGCTCCGCAAGCGACTGCGACAACTCTCCGAGGGAAGCATCCACTTCAACTCGGGGTATCCGAGAGTCCCGTCGCCCAAGCGCATACTGCAATCCGACTAGACCTAGACCAGTCGCGGCGACGACTCCGGTCAGGATCGCGGGATCAACTGGACTCACTGTTGCGACTCCCCTCCCTTGCTAGACAACTCACTGAATCAATTATCGACGAAACTGTCGACATACCATATTACGGATCACTTCTCCTGTTCGACACTCCGAGACGCTACTACCGATTCAGCCAGTGCGGTCACTGAGGTTGTGAGCTGCTTTACAGAATCGCGTAGCCCTCGGATGAGATCTCTCAGATCCTTATTGGTTTCACGCAAGGTGTCCAGTGCAACCTTTGTATCGGCAGGCCGCCGACGGTCCTTAAGGTAATCCTGCAGGATCTGCAGTCCAGCGACGACTAGCGGGACGGCAACGGCGACGATAGCCGGCCAGAGGTACCAGTCGCTCACCGAAGCTTCATCCAGTGCAGCGGAACCGATAAGGGTCGGGCTATGCATCCCCAGGATCCAGCTTCTCCCTGAGCAATGCGCCGACCTTGTCGTCGAAGTGACTGCGCTGCTTCTCAACTTTCGCGAGTTCAGCCTGGATCAAGCGAAACTCGTCACTGCGCAGCTGGAACACGATAGCGTTCGATCCGCCACCAATCGGCTCGTCGAAGCTCATTCGAACAATGGTGACAGGCACGAGTTCCGGGCCCTCCGCGTCCTCAAGCGCAACGACTCGGTAGTCGGTGGTTGCGGTCAAGAAGGTCACCACCGGCAGGTAGGAATTCTCAGCTCGCGTAATTAGTGCGTCGCGAGGGTCGACTTGGGCGAAACCAAGTCGGGTGATGACGCGCCGCACCTTGTCCACTTCGGGTGGATTCAGCTGCTGCTCGAGATCCGCTACGAGCAACTCAATGCCTTCGTTCTGAACGATCTCGCGAAGCACCTGAAGCACCCCAACGATATCCGCGCTCGATGGCTCCAGGCTTGCGAGCGTCTCGGGATCAGTGCCCTGGCGGCCTGCGTCGACTACCTCAGCCTCGTCCGCGATCAAGAAGGCACCAAACGCTGCGCGAAAGGATGCGATTTCGTAGAGTCTTGAGAAAGCTGCCACGTTCGAAGGCTAGTGCAAACCTTGTTTACGCGCGCGGAAGTGCGCGACGAGAGTTGCGCCAATCGCCGATTGCCTCACTGGTGGCCCGCGTCGAAATCACCGTGCTGGCGAATCCACGCGTGCATCGCAATGGCGGCCGCCGCCCCGGCGTTGATGGAGCGAGTGGAGCCGTACTGCGCAATGGCGAGGGTGGCATCGGCGATTTCACGAATCGCATCAGACAAACCGGCGCTCTCCTGGCCAAACACCAGCACACACGCCTTGGGTAAGGCGTACGTTTCAAGCGGCACAGAACCCGGCAAGTTGTCGATGCCGATCACAGCGAGTCCCGCGCCATATGCCCATTCGGCGAACCCCTCCACAGTGGGATGGTGCCTCACATGTTGATAGCGATCGGTCACCATGGCACCCCGCCGATTCCAGCGTCGGCGCCCCACAATGTGCACCTCAGCGGCCATGAAAGCATTGGCAGTACGCACCACAGAGCCGATGTTGAAGTCGTGTTGCCAGTTCTCAATGGCCACATGAAAGGAGTGCCTGCGAGCATCAAGATCCGCGACTATCGCCTCATGCCGCCAATAGCGGTAGCGGTCCACCACGTTGCGGTGGTCACCTTGCCGCAGGAGGTCTGCATCCCAGTGCTCGCCCACGGGAGCTGGGCCCTCCCATGGCCCGACGCCCACGAAGGTCGGCTCACCTGTCTCAGGATTCTCGGGCTCGGAGGTCACCCCCGTAGGCTATCCGCGTGATCCACCTTGCTGCAGTACCCATGCTGGGGCCCTCGTGGCTGGACCCGGAATACATCATCAACGGATTCATCGAGCGATGGGGTGCGTGGGCGCTCGCGGGCGTCTGTCTCATTGTGATCATCGAGACGGGACTGCTGTTCCCGTTCTTGCCAGGAGATTCGCTGTTGTTCACCGCGGGGCTCTTCATTGGCACGGGAGCGCTAGGGGTACCGCTGTGGGTAGCGTGTCTCGCCCTCTTTCTCGCTGCCTTTGTGGGCGACCAGATCGGCTACCTCATTGGCAACAAGGCGGGTCCCAAGATCTTCCGGCGCCCCGACTCACGCTTCTTCAAGCAGGAATACGTCGACAAGACCCACGCCTTCTTTGAGAAGTACGGCGGCCGCGCAATTGTGCTCGCTCGCTTTGTGCCCTTCGTCCGCACTTATATCCCGGTGGCCGCAGGCGTGGGCAACATGCCGTACAGCCACTTTGTGAAGTACAACGTCATCGGTGCGTTTCTGTGGGGCGTGTGCGTGACCCTACTCGGCTACTGGCTAGGGGGCTTTCCCCTGGTGCGCGACAATATTGAGGTCGCCCTCGTGCTCATCGTGTTCGTGTCGTTGCTACCGATGATCATCGAGTGGATCAAGCACCGGATCGAATCCCGACGCAATGCTCGTGCACTCGAGAGCTGAGTTGCCGTCTAGAACTGCACGTTAGGCGCCTGGCGTGCCGCCGGCTCCTCAACCTCGAAGTACTCCGCTTGGGTGAAGCCAAACATCTTGGCAATGATCAGCGTGGGGAACGTCTCGATCTTGATGTTGAGCGTCCGGACGTTTGCGTTGTAGAAACGACGGCCAGCAGCCACGCGGTCCTCGGTATTGGTCAACTCTTGCTGGAGTTGCAAGAAGTTCTGGTTTGCCTTGAGGTCCGGGTAGGCCTCGGCGAGGGCAAAGAGGCGTCCCAGTGCCTGCGTCAGCATGTTCTCTTGCGCTGCCTGCTCCGCAGGTGACTGGCCGGGCACAGACGCGGCGGCACGAGCTGCGGTTACAGCCTCAAGAGTCGCTCGCTCGTGCGAGGCGTAGCCCTTGACGGTCTCCACCAAGTTGGGGATCAAGTCGTGACGACGCTGGAGCTCAACGTCAATCTGGCGCCAGGCTTCCTGAACCAGGTTGCGCAAGCGCACAAGGCCGTTGTACTGAGCAATCGCCCACAGGACGATCACTACCAGGACAGTGAGCACCGCAATGATGATGAGTTCCACCGTGCCTCCTCAGGCTGGTTTATCTACGCCGATGCTAGCCCTACCCGCCGCGCCGAGCCACCGAGGGCGCTAGTTTCTGCGAAAAGCGCGTGGAAGCGAAAAGATGTCGAATCCGCCACCTGACGTCTCCCAGGGCTGTGAGACGTAGCCCTCCCCTGTGGCGGGAGGACCCGGCTCCACCCCTGTCGCCTTGCCGGACGTAAAGACGCCGGGAGTGGTCGCCCACGCCGGTGCGGTGTCAGGAAAAGGCCGGTCTTGACCGGCAAAGTTCTGAAGGCCGAGCTCTTGGTGCTCCCGAACCACGTGCGCGGGAATTCGCCGTGCCACGGCCGTGAGCACCCCCAAGCGACGGGCAAGAGTGTGGTTGCCCACGCGCCCCGCTTGCCACGCCATCACCGCACCGCCCTCGATCCTGATGGCCAGGTCCAGAGCATCGGGCTGAAGAAGGCGCTCCACCATGCGCGGATCCAACACCGCGTGGGCATACCGTGCGTCTTTGCACAGCACCCGCCACCGCCGATTGAACTCGTAAGACTCCACGTCCAGATCGCCGCCGCCCAGCGCCTTGGCGAACTTAGCGGCCACACCCTCCGGCACCACCTCAAGCTTGGGCAGTACCACCGGGATCTCCACGAGCGAGACCTGGAAAACCTGATCCGCCGCCTTGTCCTTGTCGTCGCTGAGCTCAAAGTGATGAGTGAACGTCACGCAGTCCACGCCGTTGAGCGTTCCCTTGAGCACGTCGTACTGGCGCGGGTCCCTGCCTGTGGCAAAGGGGAAGGATCCGAACCTGTTGGAGTACTCGCGCGTGAAGGGGACGTACTGCCAACCATGGCGCTCAGCGAAGTCCTGAAATTGGCGTCGGTGGCGGGACTTGAGCCACCAATCCACTACCCAGAATCCTCCGGCAGCCACGAAGAGTCCTCCAGCCACCGCTGCCGGCCAGTTGCTGAGTCCAGGCACATAAAGCACGATGCCCATCAACCCGCCCGCGGCAGACGCCACCACGGCGGCAACATTGCGCGGACTGAAAGAGCGCATGGCCGCTACTCAAGTCCTAGGTCGTCGAGGCTGTAGACGTACAAGTACGGGAGCCCACGGGACTGGATCGCCTCGCGTGCGCCGGTGTTGCGGTCCACGATGACCGCCACTGCCACCACCTGAGCGCCAGCGCGTTCAAGCGCATCCACGGCCGTGAGCACCGAGCCTCCCGTGGTGGACGTGTCCTCCACAGCAACTACCGCGCGACCGACTACATCAGGGCCTTCCACTTGCCGCTGCATGCCGTGCGCCTTGGATTCCTTGCGCACCACAAAAGCGTCCAGCGCTTTGCCTTGGGCGGCAGCAGCGTGCATCAGGGCCGTGGCCACGGGGTCTGCGCCGAGCGTGAGTCCGCCTACGGCCTCGATCTGGCCCGGGGCGTACCCGGCATCGGAAAGGGTTTCAAGCAAGACCTTGCCCACGAGAGGCGCCGCCTCATGATGGAGGGTGACGCGGCGCAAGTCCACGTAGTAGTCGGCCTCCTTGCCGGAGGAGAGCGTCACTTTGCCGTGAACCACCGCGAGGTCCTTGATGAGTTGCTTGAGTCGATCCCGTGAGGCGGCGTCAGTCATGGTTAGAGCCTAGCGAGCCTGAGGTGGCGGCTACACGGAACTGCGGCGAGTGAGCGGGCGCAATAGCGTCCTGGGGAGGACGCGAGCGATGCTTGCACCCACGCCGTACCGCACCGATGGGGTCACGAGCACCTTGCCGCGCTCCATGGCCCGCAAGGCCGCACGCACCACAAAGGGCGCCTTGAGCCACGCAGCCTGGGGAACGCCCTCGAACTTCTGCACTCCCGGCCTGTCGTGAAACTGGGTGCGCGTAAGGCCGGGCAGGACCGCCGTGGCAGTGACCCCCGTGCCCTTAAGCTCGCCCGCGAGGCCCTCGGTGAACGATGTGACCCATGCCTTATGGGCCGCATACGTGCCGTTGCCAAGCCACGATGCCACGGAGGAGACGTTGAGGATCGCACCCTTGCCTTGAGCCATCATGGCTTGAGCCGCGGCGTGCGACAGCACCATCAAGGTCTTGACCATGAGATCTAGAGCGGCCACCTCGGCGTTGATGTCGTTGCGCACAAAGCGTGCGCCCAAGCCGTGACCCGCGTTGTTGACCAGGACAGAGACGGGCCTAGCGGCATCGGAAACACGAGTCACCACCTTGTGCACGCCAGCCTCGGTGGCGAGATCCACCGCCATGATCTCCACGTCTGCTCCGTGCGCGTTGTGGAGCTCTGCGGCAAGCCGCTCCAGGGCGTCCTGGGAGCGCGCCACTAGCACTAGGTCATATCCCTTTGCTGCTAACTGCCGGGCAAACTCGACGCCCAATCCAGCACTCGCGCCCGTCACCACCGCCGTTGGCTTCATGCCGCCAGGCTAGTGGGGTGGGGCGAGTACGGTGAACCCATGAGAGTCGCTACGTGGAACGTCAACTCCTTGCGCGCACGCGTGGACAGGGTCATCGAGTGGATGGTGCGTGCCGACGTAGACGTGCTCGCCATGCAAGAGATCAAGTGCACGCCTGCCCAGTTACCCTCTGCGCCGTTCCTCGAGGCTGGCTACGAGATTGCGGCCCACGGCTTCAACCAATGGAACGGTGTGGCCATCGCGTCGCGCGTGGGCCTGGAGAACGTGGAGACGCAGTTCCCGCAACAGCCCTCGTTTGGCAAGGGAGACGCTCCTGCAATCGTGGAGGCGCGCGCGATCGGAGCCACGTGCGGTGGCATCCGGGTGTGGAGCCTGTACGTGCCCAACGGGCGCGCCCTTGGCGACCCTCACTACGACTACAAACTTGAGTTCTTGCACCAGCTCAAGACCGCTGCGGCTGATTGGACGAGCGAGCCCACCGCGCTCGTGGGTGACTTCAACGTGGCACCGTTGCCCACTGACATTTGGGACGAGAGTGATCCTGAGGCCTCGACTCACGTGACGGAGGAGGCGCGAGCAGCACTGGCGACGCTCGAGGACGCGGGCTACACGGAGTTGTCGCGCACGTTCATCCCTGGTGAACGGACCTACACGTTCTGGGACTACAAACAATTGCGCTTCCCCCGCAACGAAGGCATGCGCATTGACTTCTTCTGGGGCTCACCCTCACTCGTCCTCGCGGCAAATGCCGCGAGGATCGAGCGGGATGAACGCAAAGGCAAGGGCGCCTCGGACCACGTTCCCGTGGTCGTCGACTTTGCCCTCTAGCCTGCGTTACTGCTTGGAGCCCTTGAGGCTTCCAGTGGTGCGGATGATCTCGCCGGTCTCCCAGTTAGGGGTGTACACGGCACAGATGATCTCGCGGTCACCGGCGTTCCAGCCTTCACGCTGGGGGTACAAGTAGTAGACGTCCAGGTTGGATTCCATCAGGTCGATGCCCACGAAGGGCTCGAAGGACGCGATGCAAGCATCCTGTGCTTCGGTGATGACGGCCTCGAGGTCAAAACTGGACAACGTGGAGTCGCCCACGTAGTAGACCTCAACGTCGTGCTCCTTGGAGCAGTCGAAGCCGTTGAGCTCGCTGACCTCGGTGGCGTCCACGTCGAGGTTGAGGCACTCGCCCACGTTGGCGGTGGGTGCGGAGCCGGAGCAAGCGGTGAGAGCAAGGGCCGCAACGGCCAGTGCGGGGACAAGTGCGAGACGCATGTTTTCTCCAAATGGTTGACAACGGACCGATGCTAGCGGACAAATCACCCATGACGCGGCTCGTAAAACAGACGATGCCGTAGGAGGCCCGACGACAAGAATTCTGAAACCTTTGGCTCACCGGTCCACGAACCGGTTCTTGTCGGACCCACTACGGCATCGGTCTGCTTAGGCGATTTGCGACGGAATGGTGCTCAAGACGTTTCCGCCTTCTGACCAGAGCAACACACCCTCAACAAACCTGGTGAACCGGGGATGGCGTACCCGGTCTCGGTCACTCTCTCAGGGATACATCAGGTGCACAAGCCCCCTTTTATGGGGGCATTGCCGCGCGCAAATACTTGTCTCCTTTTGCCGACACTTGCGGCACAAAGCGGGCTAACCTGGGCTTCAAGCATCCTCAGGAGAGACATGACCGAGACTCGCAGAATCGCTCTGGTGGAAGACCATGCTCTGATCGCGCTCGGATTCCGGGACCTTATCGCTGAAGCAGACGACCTAGAACTCGCCGGTCTGGTGGAATCCGTGGCGGATCTCCCCGCCCTGGGCAAGCCACTTGACCTCGTGGTGCTTGACTTGCGCCTCTCCGACGGCAGTACTCCTGAACAAAACGTGGCCGCCATTCACGACATGGGCGCTCACGTGCTCATTTACACCGGCGCCGAAGACCGCAGACTCATCCAGTCCGCAGCGCGCTCGGGTGCACTGGGACTCATCCGCAAGTCAGTGGACCCCGACGTACTCCTCGACGCGATCCGCACCGCCGCCCACGGCCGCGAGGTCTTTGGCACCGACTGGGCCGCCGCAATCGACGCCGACGAGGTCTTGGTGGATGCCAAGCTCAGCAACCGGGAACAAGAGGTGCTGAGCCTCTACGCCTCAGGGGAGACGGCAGCCAGCGTGGCCCAAAGGACGGGATTGTCGCGAGAGACGGTGGCCGACTACGTCAGCCGTATCCGCCGCAAGTACGCGGAAGCCGGGCGGCCGGCGCACTCCCGGATCGACCTCTACAAGCGTGCGATCGAAGATGGCATTCTGGACGACTCCGCAAGCTCGTGACACCCAGTAGCGCTCCCCATGACCGCGTGAATCGACACACGGCTCGCGCGCGCCTTGAGAGGGTGTTCTGGACGGCCATCGGCATCGCCGGCGTGGTGTTCGGGGTTCTCTTGTATCCCGGCACCGCGGGTATTCAAGGGCAAAGCCCGCAACTCATCGACTGGTTCGCTCAGTTCTTGGTCTTTGTCGCCGTGGTCATGCCGGTGTTGCTGGGCGTGTTCACGTGGTTTGTGCCGCGACAAGTGATGCGCGCATTCGCTGGCGGCACCGTCATGCTCTTCCTTGCCTCCATGGCGCTGTTCCCCTACGCCATGATCAACGACCACCTGCTGGACCACCAGGTCCCGTGGTTCCAAGGCATCCACGCACTGCACGCCATGATTGCCGGGGTGGTGTGGCAGAACCGTTTGGTGTGGCTGTACGCCATTGCTCAGGGCCCCATCATCGGCTGGGCCCAGCTCATGGTGCGGCCAGATTCGGGGCGGGCAAGCCTGCTCGATGCCGTGGGCTCTAGTGAGTTTGCGGTCATCCTGCTGGCCGCCACCATCGCCGTGATGAAGGCCGCGGACAGGCAGGACCGCGCTAGCGAGTTGGCACGCGAGCAGGCCTCGCGCGGTGCTGCCACGCGCACCCGCGAGCGCGAGGAGACGCGCATCAACGCGATGGTTCACGACGACATCATGTCGGTGCTCCTCACCGCCTCTAGGGAGAACCCCCCTGCCACATTGCCGGACCAGGCGCGGGTTGCGCTCTCGTCCATCGCCACTCTTGAGATTGAGGACGCCGCAGCCCGCGAGTACGACACGGAGGAGTTCTTGGCCGCCGTGCAAGAAGTGGTGTACGCCTTGAGTCCAGATACTGAGTTGGAACAAGAAGCGGTGGCCGCTACCTCCGTCCCTGCGGACGTAGTTTCAGCCATCACCGACGCCCTTGCCGAGGCGCTGCGCAACAGCATCCGCCACGCGGGGCCCAACGGATCTACCGTGCACCGCACGGTCACCGCAGCGGCAGAGCCTCATGGCGTCACCGTGGCCGTTACTGACAACGGTCGCGGATTCAACCCACGCCAAGTGGCTTCGCGCCGATTGGGCATCCGCTTGTCGATCGTTGATCGCATGGAACTCGTGGACGGCGGAAGCGCCTCGGTGCGGAGCCGTCCGGGCGGCGGCACCACGGTGGTCCTGACCTGGGTGAGGCCGTCATGAGCGAAGCGCCCGTCAGCCGCGACCGCATCGTCCCCACTGACTCATCGCGTCTCATTGGCCTGAGTAGCGAGGGTGCGCGCAGCATCCTCGTGCTCTTCATCATCTCCAACTTCCTCTTCACCTACGCGACTATCGACGAAGTGAAACTGTGGTGGCCCCCGGTGATCGCGGTGGTCATCGTTAATGCGGCTTCCATCTTGCTGGTGCTTGAACACCCTGACCCGTTCCCGATGCTGTGGGGCATTGGGGTGGTGGCAGCCGTCACCGTGTCCACATTGCTGGTGGCGTTCCAGTTGCCCGATGTCGCGCAAGTGGGCCGCGCGAGTTGGCACCTCGGGGCCAACGCCTGGTTGCTGTTCTTCTTGGCGTTGAGGCGCAGGGCTGGGCTCGCGTGGCTCGGGTACTCGCTGATGGCCGCCGGAACTTTTGCGTGGGCACTGACCTCAGGCCGGTCGCCGCTGTCCGCCGTGTACTTGCTCGACACTCACGCAGCCATTCTGTTCGTGGCAACACTGTTCGGGATCTTCTTGAGGCGCACCGCACGCACCATTAACGACTACGAAGACAAGGCGCTGGATGGTGCCATGGAGACCGCAGCCGCAGTGGCAGCCGTGGACATTCGCCGCCAGCGAGTCCAAGAACTCCAGGCCTCCGCAGGTCCGCTTCTGGAACGCATTGCGCGCAATGAACGCCTGCCCACGCCAGAGGAGCGCAAGGAGTACCGTGCAGCGGAAGCACTGTTGCGTGACGGGGTGCGCGGACGCAGTCTGGCGACTCCCGCGATCGAGGCGGCAGCAACATCGGCCCGTGACCGTGGCGTGGACGTCACGTTGCTGGACGACCGTGGTGAGCCGCTTGCCACGGCCGAGGCCATGACAAAGCTCGCCGGCTTTGTCGTGACCACTTTGGAACGTACCGACGGGGGTTCGGTCACCGTGAGGCTTCACCCCAAGGGCCGCGACGTGGCAGTGTCGATAGTGTCAACAAGCCCAGTGCACAGCGAGAGACTCGAACTTGATGCAGAGGGAACCGCTATAGAACAGCGGTGAGATGAAGAGGCAGATAGTGCGCGCCCGGAGGGATTCGAACCCCCAACCTTCTGATCCGTAGTCAGATGCTCTATCCGTTGAGCTACGGGCGCTGGGCAAGTAAAGCCGAGTCACAAATATAACGCACCGAGTGGTGCACTGATGGCCACCCATCTGCATGGGCAACCAAGAGCGGAGACGGTGGGATTCGAACCCACGGAGGGCTTTAACACCCTCACGGTCTTAGCAGGACCGCGCACTAGGCCTGGCTATGCGACGTCTCCCGGTCGGAGTCCCACAATAGTCGGCGAGCGAGCATGCGGGCAAAGCAGGTCATTACGCGGAGAGTGTGGGATTCGAACCCACGGTGGTTTGAGCCACAACGGTTTTCAAGACCGTCACCTTCGGCCGCTCGGTCAACTCTCCTCCGCCGCGTTAGGCAAGCGACGCGTCGGCCTCACTATTGTGCCAGCCCGCAGGCAGGCCAGGTGAGACCACAGTGAGTTGGTAGAGCGCGGCCACCCGCGCAAGGTCAATGTCGTACGTGGCCATAGTGTTGACCGCTGGATCTGCGACTGCCGCACCAAGGTGCAGCGCTGCGAACGGCTTGAGCACTACCGCAGCGTGAGCAGACACGGAGAAGTTCTCTTCAGAGAAGCGAATCAGCGGAATGCGCTTCTTCACTTGCTCCACTACAAAGAACACCTGCTCCCGCTCTTCACGCGGGCATAACTCCGCCGCCTGGCGAAACTCGGTCCAACCCAATTGAGTGGTGACGATCTGGCCCAGTTGCGGGATGGCGAACGTGTTCCACTCATTGAAGTACTGGGCGCCAGGAAGGAACTGGCACAGCGCAGTTCCGTCGGCATAAATCACGTTCTCCACGATAGTTCACGCGTGCCAGCCTGGACGCGTGGCCATGGCCCCAAAAAGAACCAAGGGCCGGACTCCGCAGAGTCCGGCCCTCGCCCCACGATCACAGTCGCGGCACTGCTCGCTTCACTGGTCACCCGTCGCAGCTCGGAGACCCAGTGGTGACGAACAGGTCAGGCTTGCTTGAGCTGCTTCATCGCCAACTGCACCACGGCGATCAGAGCCTGCTTAGTGGCTGCGCGCTCGCGGGCGTCCGTGTACATCAGCGGTACATCGGGAGCCAGACCAAGCGCCTCACGCACATCGTCCAACTGGTGTCGCGCGACGCCGTCGAAGCAGTTCACGCACACCACAAACGGGATGCCCTTGCCTTCAAAGTAGTCAACCGCCGGGAAGCACTGGTCCAGGCGCTCGGTGTCCACCAGCACTACGGCGCCAATGGCACCGCGGACGAGGTCGTCCCACATGAACAAGAAGCGATCCTGACCGGGCGTGCCGAACAGGTAAAGCCACAGTGACCCAGGCAAGGCGATACGGCCAAAGTCCATAGCCACAGTGGTGGTGGTCTTGCGGTCAGTGACTCCACCTGCATCGTCCACGCCCACGGAGTGCTCCGTCATGGCGGCTTCGGTGTTCAGGGGGTCGATGTCAGAGATCGAACCGATGAAGGTGGTCTTGCCCACGGCAAATCCACCAGCAATGACGATCTTGACGACGGTAGGTGCAACGTGCTGTTCGGTCGTTGCGACCGCTGCGTCAGAGGGCTGCGATGCCATCGAGGACACTCTCCAAGAGACTCAGGGACAGGCCGCCGTGTTCGTCATGAGTCGACGCGTCGTTGGCCGTTCCACCAATGTGAATAGTGAGGTGATTTTCTTGTGCAAGATCGGAGACCAAGACTCGCACCACACCGAGCGGGAGCCGGGTGTGGGCCGAGAGTTCGGCCACCGATTGATATTGACCTGCTGCTAACTGCAGGATCTTCTTCTTTTCGGGGGTTAGCCCCTTCACGCCCGAGGAATTGAGTGGTGCTTCCACCAACGCTTCCATGGGCAAGTCCGAGTTCGCGGCACTGACACGCCCTCCGGTGACCGCGTACGGTCGCACGGTGTACGCGTCATCATCCGCATGTTCGCGGTGGGTGAGTTCCGTCATCCGCCTAGCTCCGTTATCAGTTGAGTTCCGATGTCACCTTGAATGCGCATGCCCTATGGCTAGCGCAAAGCACCGTCCGTGGGAAGGTTTTGGCGCATTTCAGTAATCAACTGAGGAGTGAGGGCGTTCTCGGTGCGAGAGACCAGCAGGGTCATCTCGTATCCCACCAAGCCCACATCACACGTGGAGTCTGCGGCCACGGCCAACACAGCACCGTTGTTGATGCTCATGAGGAACAAGAACAACTCGTCCATCTCGATGATGGACTGTCGCACCTCTCCTGCCTTGAGCTGGCGCGCGGCACCGCGCGTCAACGACGCCATGCCGGACACCACTGCGGCGAGGGTGTCGCCGCCTGTACGGTCCAGGTTCTTCGACATGGCCATGAGCAAGCCGTCAGCGCTGACGACCAGCGTGTGGCGCGTGCCCGGCACCGTCTGAACAAAGTTGTCCAGCAGCCAACCAAAGTTGGTTGCTTCTTGACTGAGCGCGGTCACTGATCCTCCTTGATTACTGTCCCCCGGTTGGGGGCACATTCCATTGTGGTCACGTTTCTTACGACAAGCTTTCCTGGGTGGTGCGTTCAAACGCTTCGACGTCCGTACGAGCGCGCTTGGTGCCTGAATAGAAGCTCGAGAACCTTGAGCGGATGGTCTCGGGGTCACGCTGCACGGCAGGCGCCTCCGGAACGTCTTCGATGGGCGTCACCTCGGGCGGGGGCGCGTCGGCGGGACGACGACGCTGGAGGCCCACCTTGGTGCGCTCCACCTTAGGACGTTCGCTCGTGAGCGAACTGAGTTCCGAGAACACGGAACTCGCCATGTCCTCTTCCTCTTCGACAACTTGCGGCTCCAGTTGGACCGCAGGCTGGTACGACATTGACTGCTCGGGTGCAGCTGCCTGCAGAGCACTCGCTCCGGCGGTCTCCCAGCCCAGCGGGCGTGCGAGGTCATCGCGGCTATACGCCGGCGGTCCGCCACCCAGTACACCCGGGTTGTAAGGAGTGGCTCCGCCCGCGGGGGTGAGGCTGCTGCCGCCCCCGCCGTAGCCGTCGGCTTGCCACGAGTCAGCCTGTGCCACGCCGCTGGGTGCGGAGGTGGGCTCAGGCTCTACAAACTCCTGAGGGGCAAACACCGCGGGAACGCCTGCCGGAGTCACGGGTGCGCTGGGCACCACCGGGGTTCCGGCGCTCCACGGTGCGGCCTGCGACTGCACCGGAATTCCACCCGTAGTGGACAAGGGTGCAGCGCCAGTGGGCTCCTTGTCCTTGGACTTGTGGAACAGCTTGGAGAAGAAGCCGCCCCGGTTCTGGTTTCCGCCCATGATGAGCTCATCGAGGCTTGGCGAGGAGGTCACAGGCTGAGGCGCCATCGGGGTCGCCACGGGTGTCACCGCAGCCGGAGTCGCGGCGTGCGGGAGCACGGACTCGCGAGCCACGGGCTCGGGCACTGGAGCGGCCACGGTGGGCTCTTCCAGGGCTACCTGAGAGATCCCCATGTCGCCTGCGGGAGCGTCGCCCTTGGCAAGAGGGGGAAGGCTCTCGCCCAGTTCAAGCCCGGGCACGTACGCGGGCTCGTCCTCTTCGAACGCCGGGATCTGCATTCCCATGCCAGCCGGCTGAGTTGCGCCCGCTGCAGGGGCGTCCGCGAGGTCGTGCTCGTATCCGCTGGAAATGAGCGGGGACTGCTTCACGGATGGCGCCGCGGGAGCAACTGAGACGTCATCGTCCTCGAAGGGCGGCGGAGCAAATGCGGTCTCCAGGTCTGCCTCCAACTCCAGGCTCGGTGCGGGGGTAGGCGCCGCGGAGGGCTCGGGGAGCGACGCGGCACCACGGCGCACGGCCTGACCCAGCGATTCGGCATCGGGCGCGAGCCCTGGGTCCTCATCACCGGCACGACGAGCACGGAAGCCACGGAACATGGCGGCACGCTGTTCGGCAGTTTGGGGCGCCACTTCACTGGCCGCCACCACGGGGGTGAAGCCGGAATCAGCATCGGCCTCAAGGGCACTCAATTGGGCGTCACTTGCTTGGGCAGGAAGACCTATGATCGAGTCGGTCTCCCGGCGGGCTTCCGCGCCCTTAGCCTTGCGGCGGCGAGTCGGCAGACCGGAAGCGCTCGTGCCCTCGGTAAGGGCGTCAAGGTCGACTGCCTCTGCAGTAGGCGCGTTGCGCGCGTCCGCAGCAACCAACTCCTCCACCGAGCCACTATCAACTCCGCGGCCACCCATAAGGCTCGCGCCTTGCTCAATGACCTCAGGCTGGTAGGCGCCCACCGACGCCACGGCACCTGCGCGCTCGGCGGCAGAAGCCACGGACGGCTCGGTGTCCAGCACCTCGTCCTCGAGGTCGTGGGCGACCAGGGCCGCCGGTGCCTGAGTGTCCTCGTCCACGGTGGAGGGTGAGTACGCACCCGAGTCGCTCGAGATGCTGGAGTCGAACAAAGAAGGCGGCATGGTCACGGTGGCCACGGTGCCTTCACCCTCGAGAGCAGTGATCTCCACGCGCGCGCCAATACGGCGAGCAATACGGCCCACTACGAACAGACCCAGGCGCTGAGCACCAAGAATTTCCGACGCCGCCGAGGACGCCACGCGGGCATTGGCTTCCGCAAGTTCCTCAGGGGTCATACCAATACCCGAATCGCGAATACGCACTACGAACCCATTGCCTTCGGCAGCGGTCTGCACGATCACCGGGGTACCTGGGTCGGAGAACACGGTGGCGTTCTCGAGCAACTCAGCGAACAAGTGGGCGGCAGTCAAAGCAGAGTGACCCAACATGGCAGGGTCAGCGTCGAGTTCCAATTGAACTCGCTCGTACAACTCAATTTCGGACGATGCCGTACGGATCACGTCGGAAAGCGGCATGGGGCGGCGCAGACGACGACCGGTGTCAATGCCTGCGAGCACCAAGAGAGATTCCGAGTTCCTACGCATACGAGTTGCGAGGTGGTCCAAGGCGAACAACTTGGTCAGTGTGTCAGGGTTGTCCTCGGTGCGCTCCATTTCGTCAATGGACGAAAGCTGGCGGTTGAGGAGCACTTGGTCGCGACGGGCGACGTTAACGAACATTTCTGAAATGGAGCCACGCAGTGCTGCCTGCTCGCTAGCGATGGCCAGAGTGGCCGCGTTCACCGAGTTAAAGGCTTCTGCCAAGCGTCCAACTTCGTCGCTGGACTCCACGGGGATCTGCACTTCAGCCACATCCACGCGCTCGCCTGGCAGTGCCACGCGTTCCACGAGTCGGGGGAGTTCTTGGCGCACGGCGGTAGCAGTGGTGGTCAAGCGGCGCAACGGGCCGATGATGCGACGGGCAATACCAAGAGCGATGATGAGCGACAGGCCGACGATGACGAAGGCCGCGATAGCGGTCAACACCGTCTGGAGCAAGGTGGCCTGCTCAAGGGCCGCGGCGTCCGAGCGTACTTGTTGCAAGGTTTGCTCGTGCAGTGGCCGGATGAGCACCAACTCAAGTTCAACTTGGCCCGTCCAGTTCTGAGCGGCGGCCACGGCGAACTCGGCGTTACCCACACGGTTACGCACTGTGCGGTAGTCAGTCTGGGCGCCGGTATCAAAGTTGGAGCCCAAAGGCGGCAGCTCGAGTCCCGCATTCAGAGCCGCAATGGCTCGAGTGGCCTGGTCACGGGTGAAGTCTGTTCGCGCGAACTGGTTGGTGGCCGAGTCCTGTTCACCTTGTTCGAATCGAGCCGCACGAATGAAGCGGTCAACACGGTTGTCTTCGATCGCCATGGCCTCAAGGAGGTCATCCGTCGCCGCGTAGGCGGAGAGCCACAACGCGATCTGCGGGTTGTTCACCACGGGGATCACGGTGTTGGTGACGTTCGCGACGGCCGTGGTGAGCGAGAAGTAGTACAAGTGGGCCGAGTTGTCGTGCCATGCGCGGTCCCGGGTGCGCTCACGGTTGTGGGGCAGGTCGGCAAACTGCACGCGAATGTCGTCGAGCAGCGCGAGCGTAGGTTCGGTCTGGTCGGTCCTCGGTAGGCCAGGCAACAACGCTTCGAGCGACCGCCATGCAGAGTCCACGTCCGGCTGAGACTTGATGTAGGCCTCTTGCAGGTTAGGGGTATCCGTGAGGAAGACTTCTGCACGGTCACCCTCTTGAGACACGAGGAAGATGACCTGGGTCAATGCGGTGTTGGCATCCGGCGTGACGGAAGACGTGGACGCGATGTTACGGACGGCAGCTTCCATGGCGTTGTATGAAGCGACCACGAGCTCGACCTCGTCTTCGCTGGGCCATTCGGCGTAATCGCCACTGTCAATACCCGTGGGCCACACGGCGCGGGCCTGATCCAGAGACAACGAGACCTGGTCGTCGCCTAGTTCGTGGCCGCCTTGCAGTGCCACTTGGACGGCGTCGCGCATGGCCGCGTCCACGCCGCTCAGTGCGGCAAGTTCGTCGAGGGTCGCCAAGGTGGTGTCGAGGTTCTGGACACTGTCCGCGTGACGGCCGCCGTAGTCGGACCATGCAGAGATGTAGTTGGACGCGGCATCGCCCTCAATCCGGAGGGCCTCGTTAAGCGTCTTGGCCCGATCAACCACGGTCAGCAGCGCAGATGTCGTACGTGCCTGGCTCAACTCGTTCCACGCGCCCACGGTCAAGTACAGAGCGGCACCAATAAGAACGAAAATAGGCACAGCGACTACCGCGAGGATCTTCCCGCGGATACTCAGCCTCTGGAGCATTGTGCTCTCCTTCGGTGCCCTTGTGGGGCGCTACTTCGCAGCTACTTCGCTACGTCCTGCGTCCCCCCTCTTATCGGCACCGGACCGATACACATGAGTTTGACCTTCACGGCTTGTTCATTGAGACGGTATACCGTGCCCCCTATGACGGGAAAGGGGGATTTGTCTATGTGGGCCGCGACAGCCGTTGCCGATGGTGAGACCAACGTGCTCGCCCTGAGCAAGGTTCCCGTCCCGGATTGCGGGCCCTCGGATGTACTCATCACGGTGGCCGCCGCAGGGGTGAATCGCGCTGATCTACTCCAAATCAAAGGCCTCTACCCGCCACCGCCCGGAGCTCCACAATGGCCCGGTCTCGAGGTGTCAGGCACCGTGGCGGCCGTTGGCGGGGCGGTGACGCGCTGGCACGTAGGGGACCGAGTATGTGCATTACTTCCGGGTGGAGGTTATGCCGAGTCGGTAGCAGTGGACCACTCGCTGGTTCTGCCCCTTCCGGAGGCAACATCCCTGGTAAATGCGGGTGGACTGGTGGAGGCATCGTGCACAGTCTGGTCTGCTCTCGATGCCGCTGAAGCTCAAGCTGGACAGCGACTCTTGGTCCACGGGGGCGCCGGTGGCATCGGCTCCATGGCGGTGCAATACGCCGCCGCGCGAGGCTTGACGGTGATGGCCACGGCAGGTTCCGCCCAGCGGGTGCGGACCTGTCTCGACTTGGGTGCTGCGGCTGCCTTTGACTACAACGATCCTGACTGGCCCGACGCCGTGCTTGAGGCCGGCGGCGCAGACATCGTCGTGGACGTGATGGGTGCCGCGTACATGGAGCGAAATCTTCGTGTCCTCAACACTGGCGGCACCCTTGTGATCATCGGACTCCAAGGCGGGCGCAAAGCTGAGCTCGACCTGGGTCAAGTGCTGTCCAAGCGGGTCAAAGTAGTGGGACAGACGTTGAGATCGAGGCCCTTGGGCGAGCGCGCGGCCATCGTCGCCGGGGTAGAACGAGATTTGTGGCCACTCATCCCGCACGCCATCACACCTGTGATCGCCCAGACCTATCCGCTAGAAGAAGCGGACCTGGCGCTCAAGACTCTGGAGGCCGGTGGCGTCGTAGGAAAGCTCTTGCTGATCCCGTAGCCGCACCGCCGCAACTAGCCGAGGTTTCCAGCGGCTAGCGACGCGGCGAGTGCGGGTTGCAAAGGCAATCGCGCAAAAAGAGTCGCTTGCAGAGCGTGATAGATGTCCGCCTTGCCTTCCCACACCGTGCGCGAGGGAGTGTTGTCAGGCCCCAGTTCATGCCACCACGAGCCACCCACCGGATCCAGGTGGTACTCGCCGATGTAGTCCCACCACCGCTGGTAGTCGGCGGCGTACTGGTCTTGCTTGGTGCGCTTCCACAGCACCGCCGCAGCACCCACTGCTTCCGCAGCCACCCAGTGCATGCGCTCTCTGACTACTGGGGCACCCTCCCAGTCCACGGTGTAGACAAAGCCAGGTGCACCGTCGGCACTCCACCCATCCCGCACCGCGGAGTCATACAGCTCGCGCGCTCCTTCATCAATCCACTCCGGGGCGGCCAGCCCCGCTTGCTGCAGCGACTTGTCTAGTTGGGTGATGAGCCTTGCCCATTCAAAAAGGTGACCCACCGTGGCCCCGTACGGGCGGAAGGGATGGGCCGGGGTGTCTTCGTTGTAGTCGAGCCTGGGGTTCCAGTTGAGATCGAAGTGTTCCGGCAGGCGCCAGTCATTTTCACGCGCGAACACGTTGATGGCTCGGCTCGAGATACGTAGCGCGCGCTTGAGCCATTCCCTGTCGCCCGTGACATCGGCGGCCGCGAGGTACGCCTCCACAGTGTGCATGTTGGCGTTGATGCCGCGGTAGTCCTCTTCGCCAGTCCAGTCGCGCGCAAAGGCTTCGCGGCTCATTCCGTAGTTGGGATCCCAGAAGTGCTCATCGTGAACCTGCAGTGCTTGGTCAAGGAGTTGCTTGGCTCCGGGCCTGCCAGCCGCGGTGGCCGATGAAGCGGCCAGGATCACAAAGGCATGGCCGTAGGCCTCTTTGGCAGTGTTGGTGGGGCCTTTAGGACCCACCGCCGCAAACCACCCGCCGTGATCCTCGTCGCGCAATCGGCCCGTGAGGGCGTCAATACCGTGGTCCACGTAGGCCGCAGCCCCGGGGCGTCCCGCCAGAGCGGCGAGCGCGTATGAGTGAGTCATCCTGCAGGTGGTCCACAACTCCACGCCTTTGCGCGCCACGAGTTTCCCGTGTTCGTCAAGCCACCCAAAGCCGCCAGCATCCACTTTGCTCGCCAGGCCAAAGTCCAGGAGCCGGTTGGCTTCAGCCTCAAGCCAGCGGTGGTGGGACGGCGACGTCAGCCAGTTCATGCGCACCAGAGTAGGCCTCCGCGCGGTCCGTTCTTGGGAGAAGCGCTAGAGGACTGCGAGGCGGTCAGGAGTGGCGAGGGGCTCCAACACCTCCAAAACGCCATCTTCATCGACGGTACCCAGGACCATGTCGGCGGCAGCCTTGACCGCATCGGGCGCATTGGCCATGGCGGCGGAGACGCGCGCCCACTGCAACATCTCTAGGTCGTTGTTTCCGTCGCCCACGGCCACGGTGTGGTCGGGGTAGACGCCCAACTGCCGGCGCAAGGTTTCAAGAGCCGATGCCTTGGAGACGTTAGGAGGGGTGAGGTCCAGCCACGCCGAATAGCCCACGGCGTACGTCACGTCGTTGAGGCCGATGCGGTGGACCATCGAGTCGAAGTGGTCCACGTCCACGCCGGGTGCACGGATCACGACGCGTGTGACCTCGTCGTGATAGAGGTCCTCAAACTTGTCCACGACTCGCTGGCGACCCACGAGCTCGCCCATGGGGAATTCGCGAGTGACGCGGAAGCCCACTCCCAAGTCCTCCACTGCAAAGTAGGCATCGGGCAACTCGTCGCGGACCAACTCCAAAGCAGCCTGCGGATTAAAGGTGACCTTCTCTACAACGTCATAGCCGCCGGGGCTTTGCGGATTGAGGCGCACGGTCACGGCCCCGTTAGAACAGACCGCCCAACCGCGCCTAATCCCAAGTCTCTCTGCGATGGGCAAGGTCGCAATGATGTTGCGACCAGTGGCGAGCACCACGTGGTTGCGGCACATGCGCGCTTGCTCCACGGCGTGCACCACAGCGTCTGAGATCTCGCCACCCCAGTGCATGAGCGTGCCGTCGATGTCTAGGCCAACGAGGCGCCAGTGATCGGGGGTGAGCGGCGGATTCAGTTCCTGCGGCTCAACGATCATGCGTTGAGACTACGTGACGCAGGCCGTCCTTGAAAAAGGCCTCTTTGCTGGCGCTTCGCCTACGCGACAGGCTCGAGTAGTTCAAGCCCGCCGAGGTAGGGACGCAATACCGACGGCACATAGACCGAGCCGTCCGCCTGCTGGTGATTCTCCAGCAACGCCACAATCCACCGCGTAGTTCCGAGTGTGCCGTTGAGGGTGGCTACCGGCTCGGTACCCTTTTCGCCGCGCTCGCGCACTGCCAAGCGTCGTGCCTGGTACGTGGTGCAATTGGAGGTGGAGGTGACTTCCATCCAGCGGTCCTGACTGGGCAGCCACGCTTCGCAGTCAAACTTGCGTGCGGCGCTCAGGCCCAAGTCTCCGGCAGCGGTGTCGATGACGCGGTACGGCAATTCCAGGGACTGAAGCACCGACTCCTCAAGGGTGAGCAGACGCTCGTGCTCCGCCTCGGCATCCTCGGGACGCGCGTAGACGAACATCTCCACTTTGTGGAACTGGTGCACGCGAATGATGCCGCGAGTATCGCGGCCAGCCGAGCCAGCCTCACGGCGGTAGCAAGCGCTCCATCCCGCATAGCGCAACGGCCCGTCGCTGAGATCCAAAATCTCGTCCGCGTGGTACCCCGCCAGGGCTACTTCTGACGTGCCCGTGAGGTACAAGTCGTCGCGCTCTAGGCGGTAGATCTCTTCCGCATGGTTGCCCAGAAACCCGGTTCCCGCCATGACCTCGGGACGCACCAAGGTGGGCGTGATCATGGGGGTGAAGCCCGCTTCAAGGGCTCGCGCCATGGCCGCATTAAGGATCGCCAACTCCAAGCGCGCGCCAACGCCGGTCAAGAAGAAGAACCGTGCGCCGGACACCTTGGCACCGCGCTCCATGTCAATGGCGCGCAGCCCCTCGCCTAGCGCCAAGTGGTCGCGGACCTCAATACCCTCAGCCTCAAAGTCGCGCGGTGTGCCCACTTGCTTGAGAACCGCGTAGTCGTCGGGACCACCCGCGGGCACGCCTGCCACGGGGATATTGCCGATGCTCGTCAACAGTTCTCGTGACTTAGCCTCGGCCGCATCGGCTTCGGCTTGAAGCGCCTTGACGCGCTCGGCGAGTTCCTTGGTCTGCTGCAGGAGTGCTTGCTTGGCGTCGCCTTGAGCCGTGGCGACGTCCCTGCCGAGCGACTTCTGCTGAGCTCGAGAGGTCTCAAACTCCACGAGCGCAGCCCGGCGGCGAGCATCGGCGTCAAGCACCTGGTCAACTAAAGCGGGATCGTCACCGCGAGCGCGCTGGGACTGCCGCACGAGCTCGGGTTCGTCTCGGAGCAGGCCAATGTCAATCACGGTGGCAAGTCTATCGCCGCACGCTTAGGCTCAATCCATGACCCTTCCTTGGGTGGCGACCACTCTCGCCCTGGTCGCATTGGTAATTGCGATTGCCGGCCTCACTCTTGCGGCCACCATCACTAAGCGTGTGGGTACTCGTGACCCCATTGCTGTGCCGCGCTTCTGGCGGCGGGTGCTGCGCATTCGCACCATTCCCGCGGCGGCCGAGGAGTTTGGTCAGGTGCGCGACGGTCATCAGCGAGTGGCGTTCGTCGCCAATCCCACCAAGGCCGGGATCGCGGAGGTGCGCGAGCAAGCGCTGCGCGCCTGTTCTATCCGCTACTTGCCGCAACCGCTGTGGCTGTACACCTCGGAAGAGGACCCGGGCGTGGGCCAGACCAAAGAAGCCATCGCAGCGGGAGCCGACGTGGTGGTTGCCGTGGGCGGCGACGGCACCGTCCGTGCGGTGGCAGAGGGTTTGGCGGGCACTGACACTGCCTTGGCGATTCTGCCGATGGGCACCGGCAACCTCTTTGCCCGCAACTTTGACATTCCATTGGGCGACATCCCTGCCATGCTGCGCACCGCGCTCGAGGGTGAGGAACAACCGGTTGATGTGGGCTGGCTCGACATCGACCGTGGCGATGCCCGGACTACCGGCACGCGCCACTTGTTCTTGGTGATGGCAGGCGCGGGCATTGACGCGGAGATGGTTCAAGGCGCTGACGACAAACTCAAGAAGCGCCTTGGCTGGGTCGCCTATTTCCTCGCGGCAGTCAAGCACATGGGAGCGCGCCGTATGACGGCGGTGGTGTCAGTAAATGGCTCCGCGCCCATCACCGGCCAAATGCGTTCGGTGCTGATTTGCAACGTCGGTCGTTTGCCGGGTGGCTTTCAGTTGATTCCCGATGCCTCGGCGGTGGACGGTCAGTTGGACATTGCCACTTTGGATGCGCGTGCAGGCATTGTGGGATGGACGGACCTCTTTGGCACGGTGGTGGCCCAAGGCGCTGGCCTCAAGCAACCCGACATCTTGCGCGCCTACCGTGCCTCGCGCATCGATCACGCTCAGGGTCAGAAGGTGCACATCGTGATGGACCAACCGCAGCGAGTGCAGGTGGATGGGGAACCCTTGGGTCGCGTCACGGAGATCACCGCGGAAATTGCACCCGGCGCTCTCACGATGCGCGTTCCGCCCCAGCGAGACTGACCTCCGCCCAAGTGACGCTGACGGAACTGCCTGGCTAACTACCGGAGCGCAGTTGCTCCACCCATGCGTGGGCGGCGGCAAAGTCCTCGTCAGTGGTGCCAGGCAACACCGGAGTGGGTTCGGCGTGAGCGGCCGGATAAGAACCGAGGAACACCACCACCGGGCAGGTGCGCTTGAGGCCCACGAGCGCCTCCGCAACGCGCGCTTCCGCGATGTGCCCCAAAGCATCCATGGAGAACGAGTACTCACCGGGCTTGTCACCAATGGGGCGGCTCTCAATGCGCGAGAGGTTCACCCCTCGCGCGGAGAACTGCTCAAGCATCTCTAGCAAGGAACCGGCCTTGTCGGAAGGCAAATGCACTACCAACGTGGTCTTGTCCGCGCCAGTGGGCGCGGGCAGATCACCGGGACGGCCCACACGGACAAAGCGGGTAGCGGCCTGTGCCGAATCGGCTACGTCTTGCGCGATCAGGGTGAGCTCCCAGCGCTCGGCGGATCCGGGCGGGGCGAGTGCGGCGTCGTAGTCCGCGGAGCCGTCAGCCAAGGCCTGGGCCGCGGCGGCGTTGGAGCTCGCAGTCAATTGGACGGCGTCGGGAAGGTTGGCGGCGAGCCACCGACGACATTGAGCCAATGCGTGGGAGTGAGCCGCGACACTGCCAATCTGGTCAAGGCCCATGGGTTTAGTGGCCACAAGTTCAAAGCTGATGGGCAAGACCACCTCACCCAGAATCACTAATGGCGTACCTGCCGCGAGGGTGTCGAGTGTGGCAGTGACGCCGCCCTCCACTGTGTTCTCTATGGCGACCACCGCGTAGTCGACGTCACCTGCGCGCACCGCCGCGAGCGCAGCGGGGACATCGATCATCGGCACAAACTCGGCTTCAGCGGGGTCCACCATGAGACGAAGCGCCGCCTCCGTGAACGTGCCCTCTGGGCCTAGATACGCGTAGCGGGGCAGGGTCACTGCGTCGGCTCCTCGGGCTGGTCCTTGCGCGGGCGCGTGGCACGGACCGCCACATTTCCGGCGGCGTGCAAGGTGTCTTCCATGACGTGCTGAGTGGACTCAAGCCCGCGACGGATGCGACGCGAGCTCAGAGCGATCATGACGTCACGGTACTGGCTCGCGCGCCTCAACGCGGGCGATCCGCCCGTGTGGGGTTTGTGTCGGATCTCGCAGTCCACCTCGGTCACGGCGAAACCGGCTTGCAACACGTCCAACGTCATGGCGGGGTCAAGGCCAGCGCCACGCGCGAGCGGCATGGCTGCCTCGAGCGCCTCGCGGGTGATACAGCGGATGCGGCTCAAGGGTTGCACGGGCGTCCATTGGGAGGCGTGGGCAATGGCGCGGCGGGCCGCGCTGGCGGCTATTCCTTGGGTGGGGACGCTCCTGTCCACGAGCGCAATAGCGAGATCTGCAACACCCTCCGCCACCGTGAGGACAAGGGGAGCAGCGCCGATGGCGTAGTTGCCCAGGCCACCATCGAGAAGCAGGATGGACCGGGGCTCGGCATCGTCTTCATCACGCATTGCGATCACCGCAGCGCCCGTCTCAATGCACGCAGTTCGACCACGTCGGTGCGGGTGCCTGATGACTACCGCGCCGGCCTTGCGGGCAAGGTCTTGAGTGTTGTCAGTGGACCCGTCATCCACCACCAGTACCAGGTCAATTCCCGGAATTGCACGGGTGGCGCGCACGGTAGCGGCGATGCGCCGAGCATGGTCCCTAGCCAATATGAGCGCGGCAGTGCGAGGCCCGTCTGAATATGCCGATTCCGGCCGCTCTGCCACATGCCCAGCCTAGCGGCGGGCACAGGCAAGGCAAAGTCCGCTTTACCTCATCGTGGTAAAATCGTGACCTGCGGTCTGGGCCGATGCTAGGGCGCACCAGTCCCCACGGGCCAGCCGCTCGCCATGCAAGACTGAACACATGCACGAACGCGCCGGAACTGTTGCCCTGCCTCAAGACCTCATCGATCCCAGCGCCCTGCTGGGCGACTACTACGACAAGGTTCCAGACCCGGGAGTTGCTGAGCAGCGGGTGGCCTTCGGCACGTCAGGCCACCGCGGTTCAGCGTTCGACACGGCGTTCAACGAGGCGCACATCGTGGCCATCACGGCTGCGATTGTGGAGTATCGCAAGGAGCAAGGCACGGACGGCCCGCTGTTCTTGGGCATCGACACTCACGCGCTCTCCTTGCCTGCCATGGAGACGGCCATCGAGGTACTGGCCGCTGCAGAGGTAGAAGTGCGAGTGGACGCTCGCGGGCGCTTCACGCCCACCCCAGCGGTGAGCCACGCCATCTTGGTGGCCAATGGCGCCCTGGATGCCGAGGGTCTGCGCACCACCGGGCGCGGACTCGCGGACGGCATCGTGGTGACGCCTTCGCACAATCCGCCGCGCGACGGCGGCTTCAAGTACAACCCGCCACATGGCGGCCCGGCTGACACTGATGCCACTGGTTGGATTGCGGCGCGCGCCAACGAGTTGCTCACCGGCGGCGCGTGGAAGCACGTGAAGCGCATTCCGTATTCACGGGCGCGCAATGCGGACACCGTGCGGCCCCACGACTTCATGGCCGCCTACGTGGCGGATTTGCCGTCCGTCGTGGACATCGACTCCATCCGCGAAGCAGGGGTGCGCATTGGCGCAGACCCGCTCGGCGGTGCCGCCGTCGATTACTGGGGCGCCATTGCCGAGGAACACCGGTTGAACCTCACCGTGGTCAATCCAGAAGTGGACCCGCGGTGGTCCTTTATGACCTTGGACTGGGACGGCAAGATCCGCATGGACTGCTCGTCCCCGCACGCCATGGCGAGCTTGCGCCGCCTCATGGAGGGTGCAAGCGCGCCTTACGACATCGCCACTGGCAACGATGCCGATTCCGACCGCCACGGCATCGTCACCCCTGACGGCGGGCTGATGAACCCCAACCACTACTTGGCCGCCGCCATCGAGTACCTGTACGGCGGGGCCAGGCCTCAGTGGTCGGCCGATGCCGCCATTGGCAAGACTCTCGTCTCTTCGTCGCTCATCGACCGAGTAGGTGCGGAACTGGGACGCACAGTGTTGGAAGTACCGGTGGGCTTCAAGTGGTTTGTGGCCGGGCTCCTCAGCGGTGACGTGGCGTTTGGCGGCGAGGAGTCAGCCGGGGCCTCGTTCCTGCGCCGCGACGGTCGCGTGTGGAGCACCGACAAGGACGGACTCATCCTGTGCCTACTGGGAGCGGAGATGATCGCCACCACCGGCATCTCACCTAGCGCCATTCACGCCGGATTGGTGGAGCGCCTGGGTGAGTCTTGGTACGCCCGCGTAGACGCCGCGGCCACGCCGGCTGAGAAGTCCACATTGGGCAAGCTTTCACCCGAACAGGTGCGGGCCACGTCCTTGGCGGGTCAGCCCATCACCGCCAAACTCACCGCTGCCCCTGGCAACGGCGCGAGCATTGGCGGGCTCAAGGTCACCACGGCCGATGCTTGGTTTGCGGCCCGTCCGTCCGGTACCGAAGACGTGTACAAGATCTACGCCGAGTCGTTCGTCTCAGCGGAGCACTTGACCGAGGTTCAGTCCGCCGCGCGCGAGCTCGTCTCGGAGGCACTCGAGGGCTAGTGGTCTGCGTTGGCGCGTCGACTAGTCGCGCGGTGTGTAGACGAAGCGGTGCACCACCGGCACGCCCGCACGGGCAACCACGCCAAGGACTCGACCAGTGAAGCCTCCGGCCACCTCGGACGAAAGGTAGCGGCCGTCAAACCTGCCCAGCTCCACCACTGTGTCGCTCGCCTCCACTGACAGCACAATGTCATCCGGGCCGCGGTTCCACGCGGCTTCCGCGCAGATGCTCACCCGCACCGGCCCGGCGGCCACTTGAGCGCTGTCGCCGACATGTTCCACGTCACCGATCCGCACCACCGCAGTCGCTTGCCCCGCAGACAGTCGCACCGCGTACCAGTGCCGCTCATCCATGCGCAGCACCACGTCCGCCTCGCCTTCGCGCGGGTCTACGGTGATGTGGGCGTCCCACAACAGGTCGCGAGTGCGCGCGAAGATTCCCGACATGGTGCCCGACTTGGCCGTGGCGGGCTTCAGGGCTAGTCCTTGCCCTGGCGTCGGCGTGGCGATGTCGGTCACTGGCAGACCAGGACTCACCCATCGGGGATGCCCGATGCCCTGGGCAAAGTCCTCGTCAAAGCCGTGCGCGGGTGCGGGGATAGTGAAGGCGTCTTCCACGTACACCGGCCAATCGTCGGTCCACTCGATGCCAGCCAAGAACGTTTCACGGCCGTTGACGTGTTGGCGCGGCACCCAACCCACAGTGCGCACGCCAAGGTAGACCGCTGCCCATGTGCCGTCGGGGCGCTCTACTAAGTCAGAGTGGCCCACATTCTCCACGGGGTGGGACGAGGAGCGGTGGCTGAAGAGGGGATTGTGAGGTGCTCCCTCAAACGGGCCTTGAGCAGTGCGGGCGCGAGCCACCGTCACCGCGTGGCCCCGCTCGGTGCCCCCTTCCGCGATGACCAAGTACCACCACTCGCCCCGCTTAAACAGGTGCGGACCCTCAGGCCATTGGAGGCCAGAGCCCGGCCACACGAGTCGGGGCTCCTCCAGCACTTCACCCGTCTGCGGGTTCACCGCCGCTTGATGGATCCCTTGCGGAATCCAATCCTTGATGTGGCAGAACGTGACCAGGCACGTGCCGTCCTCTGTCCAGGCAATATCGGGGTCAAATCCATCCAGACCGGGAATGAGCACCGGGTCCGACCACGGGCCCTCGGGCCTGGCTGCGGTGAACAGGAGTTGTCCGTCGGGCCCCTCTACCGCGGTGGTGATGAGGTAGAAGCGGCCCTCGTGATGGCGCAAGGTGGGCGCGTAGATGCCCATGCTCGGCCGGTAGGAGCCCGCTTCAAACTGTGAAGTGCGGGTGATGACGTGACCCACCTGATCCCACGTGACGAGGTCCCGGCTGTGCCACAAGGGCACTCCAGGGAAGAACTCAAAGCTTGATTGCGCTAGGTAGTAGTCGTCGCCCACGCGGCAAATCGAGGGATCCGGATAGAAACCGGCCACTACGGGCCGCAGGCTGCTCGTGACAGCACCCGGTGAGTCAGTGGACATGTGGACTTACTCCTCGCGCTCAGCAACGGGACCACGCTACCCGCGGGTAAGGCGGTGTCCGCCGCGAGAGTGACAATTGAGGAGTGAAGATCTCTCGCTTGGCCCTTGCCGGCGTTGCCGTGGTGGTGGCGCTCACTCTTTCCGGTTGCGTCAAGCTCCACTCCGAGTCTGCATTCTCCGACCACAACACCGTCACCCAGACGGTCGTCGTAGCGGTGGACCCCGATGTCTTGTCGCAAGTGGGCGCTGACCCTAGCGATCTCAGCGTGGAAGCTTTCCAGCGGCGCATTCCCGCCGAGCAATCAAGCCGCGTCACTGTAGAGGACTACGTGGATGGCGAGCTCAAGGGCGTGCGGATTGAGGCACGGGACCTCACGTTTGAGGAGCTGGCGAGCGCTAGTGACGTGCTCGCCGGCCAGGCTCAAGGCGACGACAACGGGTTTGGGCCAGGAGACCTCTTAGGCGGAGCAGTCGCCCCTTCCGTGGAGCACCAAGGCGACCAGTACGTGGTGACCATCCCTGCCCTCCAGGGCGAGGCATCGTCCATCCCCGGTGTGAACGCGTCAAGTCTTGGCCGATTCATCAATTCTGAGGCGAAGTTCACATTCCCCGGCCCGGTGGTGTCAAGCACCCACGGGAAGGTCAACGGCAAGACTGTGACATTGTCCTTTGAAGACATTCAGTCCGGCCAAGACATCACCATCCGCGCGGTGGCGAGCGAGGCGATCGCATGGGGACCCATCATTACCTGGGCAATCATCGCCCTGGCGGTGCTCGTGATCATCGGCGGAGGAATCGCTCTCGCGATCATCGAGTTGCGCAAGCGCCGGCCCAATCTCCCGGAGCCCGAACCAACTGACGGAACAGGCATCGGCGTCCTTGACCTGCCTGACGAATCGGCGCCGCAGAAGTAGCACATTGCTGTAGGTCGCAAGTGAGACCATAGCCCTCGTGTTCACCAACTATCGCGGCATTCTCAGTTACCCCGGAGCCAAGGCATTCACGTTCTCGGGGTTGCTTTCACGCCTGCCGATTTCGATGTTCAACATCTCCCTCATCTTGATGGTGCAGATCCAGTACAACTCGTATGAGATGGCTGGGCGCGTGGCCGCAATCGGTGTGTTGGTGTGGGCGTTGCAGACGGTCCCCACGGCGCGGCTCACTGACCGTCTTGGTCAGCGCGCCGCCATGATTCCACTCACTGCGTTGTTCATCACGGGCGCGGCCTTGGCCTTGTGGACCGCTATGACTCGCGGCCCTGAATGGATGCTGTGGATCTCCGTGGCCGTGGCGTCCGTGAGCGGTCCTTTGGGTTCGCTCACACGTGCGCGGTGGTCCAATATCTTGAAGACCGACAAGGAGATTCACTCCGCCTTCGCTCTTGAGGGTGCGCTGGATGAAGTGCTCTTCATTGGTGGCCCCGCGCTCGCGACCATCCTCGCCACGGCCGTGTGGCCAGGCGCTGGACTGGTGGTGTGCGCCGTGGGCTCGCTCATCGGTATCTGCATCTTGCTGTCCCAGACGGCTACCGAACCTCCGCGCCGCAGCGACACCGGCGGCGTGAGCCTGGGCATGAAGATCCCTGCCGCGGTTCTTGCGGTCACCCTGGTCTCGTTGGGCTTGGGTCTCATGTTCGGTGCTCTCGACATCTCTGCAGTGGGCTTTGCCGACGAGCGCGGGCTCAAGGCGATCGCGGGAGTGCTGATCGCTGCTCTGGCGTTGGGCTCCCTCACGGGTGGCCTGCTCTACGGTGCCAAGCATTTCCGCAGTCCACTGTGGTTGCGCACAGTTGTGGGCACCGGCGCAGTGGCGTTGGGCTTCGCCGCACTCGCGTTTTCGCCCAACCTCATTGTCTTTGCCGTGATCGGCTTTGTGGCGGGGGCCACCATCGCCCCCACCATGACCAACGTGGACAACGTGGTGCAGCGCGTCGTGGCGCGAGACCAAATCACCGAAGGCATGGCCTGGGTGCGCATCGGCTTGGGAATTGGTGTGGCCATTGGCGCGTGGGCAGCTGGTTACTTGCTGGACCACAACGGCTCGCGGTGGGGCCTGGGACTAGCGGCGTGCGCTGGCGTACTGACGTTGGCCATTGCGGTGGCCACTATTCCTTGGCTCAAGCGCGGAACCGAGCGCGTGCAGGCACCGGACGACGCCGAGGTGACGCAGGGGGTCTAGCCGCTGCGGCTGGCGCTGGTCACGCCTTGTGAGAGAGTGCCAGAGTGGAAAGCCCGGAAGAAGTTCTCACCGGGGGCAACATGGCCGGCGAAGTGGTGCGCGTGGGCACCACCGTCCGCAAGCCTACGAGTCCCCAGTCACCGACCATTCGTCGCTTGATCGACCATGTGCGCGCCCAAGGCGTGGACTGGGTGCCGCGCGCGTACGGCCCTGACGGACAGGGCCGAGAGGTCTACGACTTCATCTCCGGCGAGGTTGCCCACGCACGTACTGATTGGCTCTTTTCCCCACATACCCTGACCACCGTAGCCCGCAAGCTCCGGCAGTGGCACGATGCGACGGCCACCTTTGAGCGCCGCCCCGAGGACGTGTGGTGGTGGCCAGGCAAGGAGCCCACCGAGGTGATTTGCCACGTTGACTTTGCGCCATACAACCACGTGTACAGGGACGGTGTTTTTGCGGGCGCGATCGACTTTGACATTTGTTACCCGGGGCCGCGGTTGTGGGACCTCGCATACACCGCGTATCGCTACGTCCCGCTGACCCCGTGGAGAGGGGACGATGTGCCGGATGGCCTCAACGGTCAGCCCGATGCGTTTGACCGTTCACCCTTCTCGCATGAACAGCAGCGTGAACGGTTGGATGCGTTCTTGAGCGCCTACGCGGACGGGGCGAGTGAGCTGCTGTATCCGGCATCGGCCTTGCTGGGATATGTGGCACCGCGGCTGCATGCCATGGCCGATTGGGGTGAGCGACAGGACACCGGCAACCACCGCCAAGACGCGATGATGTACCGCGCACACGCTAGGTGGATTGAGGAAGGCGGCCTGGGTCCCGCAGATGCACTCACGGTGGACGATGCCGCGGCGGACCCTCCGTGACGTAGCATGGTCCCCCGAGGGGAGTACTTCTCAATTCCCGTTCCGGTCATCACGAGTCTCCAGTGAGGCTCCCGGGCGGGGGCCACGCCCACAAAGACTGTGCGTGTGGTGAAGGAGACCTCAGAGCTGGACGTTCTGAGGAGAACCGTGTCCCTATTCACTGAAGCTCAAGAGCTCACCGAGATCCACTCGATCGCAAACAACCACATGTGGTGGATCACCATTGCCGCCGTGCTGGCGCTGGTGATCCTGGACTTCATCATCACCCACAAGCCGCACACGGTCTCCCTCAAGGAAGCCATTGGCTGGAGCATCTTCTACATCGCCTTGCCGCTGAGCTTTGGTGTGTGGCTGTGGTTCGAGTTCGGCCATGACGTAGGAGTGAAGTACTACACGGGTTACGTGGTGGAGAAGTCGTTGTCGGTGGACAACCTGTTTGTCTTCATCCTGATCTTGAGCGCCTTCGCCGTGCCGCAAGTGCTGCAGCAGCGCGTGCTGCTCATTGGTGTGGTGGGCGCGCTGGCCCTGCGAGGCATCTTCATTTGGCTGGGCGCGGAGATGCTCACCCGCTTTAGCTGGACCTTCTTGTTCTTTGGTGTGGTGTTGCTCATCACCGCGGTGAAGGTGTTGCGCGACGCGTTTGACCAATCGGACGCTGAGATCAACCCCGACGAGATGGTCATCGTGCGCATCTTGCGCAAGTTCTTCCCCGTGACGGGCGAATACAACGGCACCAAGCTCACGGCTCTCAAGGACGGCCGCAAGGCACTCACCCCGCTCATGCTCGTCATCGCTGCCGTGATGGTGACCGATGTGGTGTTCGCCTTTGACTCCATCCCCGCCGTCTACGGCATCACCGCGGACCCCTACTTGGTGTTTGCCACTAACGCCTTCGCGCTGCTCGGTCTGCGCGCGCTCTACTTTGTGCTCGAGCACGCCCTCTCGCGCTTGATCTACTTGGGCTTTGGCCTGGCGGCCATCTTGGCGTTCATCGGCTTCAAGCTCGTGGCGCACTGGGCGCACGGATTCTGGGACTGGGCGCCCGAGATCCCCACGCCGTGGTCGCTCGCATTCATCGTGGTGGTGCTTGCCATCGTCACCTTGACGAGCCTGCGTGCCACGCGCAACGCGGAGGAGTTGGCCGAGCCAGCAGACACTCCACCGCCCTCCTCCGAGCCCAACAGCGCGTCAAGCTAGTCAGTCATGAGCGCTCGCATTGCCCTAGCCACCACTCGTGACCTGGAAGTCCTCGACGCCGACGAAACCGTGCTGCTTGAGGCCCTCCCCGGTTCCGAGGTGGTCGCATGGGAAGACTCCGTCGACTGGGCACAGTACGACCTAGTTCTTCTCCGTTCCACGTGGAACTACACCGAACACTTGGACGAGTTCCTCGCCTGGGCGGACCGGGTCTCGGCCGTCACGCGCCTGCTCAACCCCATTGAGGTGGTGCGGTGGAACACCGATAAGCGCTACCTCGGTGACCTTGCGGCGGCTGGCATTCCGGTGGTGCCTACGCAGTTTGTGACGCAGCCTGGCTCAGTGGGCGCCGATGCCGTCGCGGGCAAGGTAGTCGTCAAGCCGACGGTGGGTGCGGGGTCCAAAGGCGCGGCGCTCTTCCACCACGACCCCGAGGCAGCGCTGGCACACCTTGACGATCTCCTCGCTCAAGGCAAGGTCGCGATGATTCAGCCCTACCTGGAGCACGTCGACACCCACGGCGAGACCGCATTGGTATATGTGGGTGGAGAGTTCTCGCATGCGGCTCGCAAGGCGGCGATCCTGTCGCGTGAGATGTCCTGGTCCACGGGCATCTACGCCGACGAGAAGGTCGTCGCGGCCACTGCCAGCGATGCCGAGCGGGAACTTGCGGACCGAATCTTGGCTGCCGTGCCTGGCATCGTCCCTGCGGCGAGTGAACTCGCCTACGCGCGCGTTGACCTGCTGCCCACGCCGGACGGTCCGGTGGTCTTGGAACTCGAACTGACCGAACCGTCGTTGTTCTTAGCGTTGGACCCTGCTGCGCCCGCTCGCGCGGCCGCAGCATTCTCAAGGATTGCGGGCAACCCACGCTCGTAGCACTTGACCGCAGAGGCAGTGCGGCATCACAGTGACACCACGTGCTGTGACATCGCAGGATTGAGTTCCCTACAAGGAGGTATGGGTGCGACGCTCCTTTGTGCTTCCCAGGGAACGTTCCATCATTGAGATGACGGAGCTCGTCACAGCTCCCCGCGAACAAGCGTGGGTGGCGCGCTTTGAGCCGCTCTATGTAGCCCAGTGGTTCATGCCTGCCGGGTACACCAACCCCATCGTGGAGATCGACCACGTGGACGGTGGCCGGTGGCGAGTTGTCCAGCGTGACCCGGAGGGTAACGAGTTCGCCTTCTACGGCCAGTTCCTCACTGTGGAACCGAACACGCTCACGGTGCAGACGTACGTCTCCGAATTGTTCCCCCACATCACAAGCCACATCACCACCGAGTTCTCGGACCACTTCCGCGGGACGCGCATCGTTACTACCCACGCCTTTGCGGAAGAGTTCCACCGCCGCGGGTACGTGCGCATGGGCGGCATGGAACGGATGGCGGAAGCCTCGGTGCACTACGACCGCTTGTTGCAGAAGCTCTCTCGCACGCGCTAAGGCGCCCATTGCGCGCCCTTCTTGCGGCACGAAGTTTCCTCGCCGTATCTCTTGCGCGCCCGCGACATGCCTGGATATTATTGTTGTGACAACCAACAAACTCGGTCGTGACGGCGCTCGCCTACCCGGATGAGCGCCCACCGCAACGCCGACGCCGCCACAAGCGGCACCGACGAGAGGGGGGCGGAGCTATGGGCTCTACCCACGAAGAAGCAAAGATTGACACCGCAGAGATCCCGCTGGACGGACGCGCCAGCAAGGTGGATCTGCCCCAGCTGTACGGAACCTGGCGAGAGTACGCGTTCTCCGAGTACCCCGAGGGCCAAGGCTCCGCCACCTAGGAAGACGGCCCCAGTTCCTGACGAACTGGAACGCCGCAACCCTGCCAGACTGTCTCCATGACAGTGGGCAATCCATTCGCTGAACTCACTTTGGAACAGTTGCGCGCGCGCACCAGTGCCAAGTGGCGACGTTACGACTCAGATGTGTTGCCGCTGTGGGTTGCCGAGATGGACGTCCTGCTCGCAGAGCCCATTCGTGAGGCTCTGGAGCGGGCCGTCCGTGACGGAGACACTGGTTACCCGGGCAACACCCCGTACGTTGAATCCTTTGTTGACTTCGCCACGGCTCGGTGGACGTGGCCGGACCTCAAGGCATCGGCCGTCGCTCCCGTCAGTTCAGTAATCCAGGGCTACACCGATGCCCTCCTCCTGGCTACCGGAGGCAAGGGCACGGTAGTGGTCACCTCCCCGGTCTACCCGCCTTTCTATAGCTACTTGCGCGAGGCTGGGCTTGAGGTGGTGGAGGCGCCGCTCACACCGGACTTGCGCCTTGACTTCGAAGCCATCGAAGCGGCCTTTGCCGCGGCCACGGGCTCCGTGGCGTTGCTGCTGTGCAACCCCCACAACCCGGGCGGAACCTTGCACACGCGCCACGAGCTGGAGACTCTCGCGAGCCTTGCTAACAGGTTCTCGGCCACCGTCGTCTCGGACGAGATCCATGCGCCCCTGACGTACCCCGGCGAGGAGTTCGTGCCCTTCCTCTCCGTGGCAGGCGGCGAGCGCGGTATTGCCTTGCACGCAGCCTCCAAGGCATGGAACCTAGCCGCCATGCCGGCCGCGCTCATGATCGTCGGCTCCCACACCGGCGACTTCCTCAAGGACTACCGCGCGGGCGCGCATCACTGGCCCACTCACTACGGCGCTATCGCACAGACGGTGGCGTACCAGCAAGGCGGTCCTTGGCTAGAGGCGGCAATCGCCGGTCTAGACCATAACCGCTACGTGCTACGCGAGCTCTTGGCCACTCACGTGCCCGGCGCTCGCTACCACCTTCCCGCCGCCACGTACCTCACGTGGGTGGACTGCCGCGAGTTGCACCTAAGGGACGATCCCGCCGACGTGTTCCACAAGAAGGGTCGCGTGGCCTTCAACTCCGGCCCCACCTTTGGAACCGGCGGCGCAGGCCACGTCCGCATCAACATCGCCACCCACCCGGACATCCTGGAGGAGGCCGTGCGGCGCATGGCCTCCGTTCTCCACTAGGAGTTGGACCAGGTCAGGGCCTGCTGGAACTCACGGCAAGAGTTCACGGAAGCAGCGAATCGTGTGATTGTCGCGTTGCGCGTCTGGCGGAAGGGCGATCATGCCTTGAGACTATGTCCATGGCCTCCCCTCGCGTGCTCATCATTCATGGCTACGGCCACTACCGACCCGACGGCCACTGGTTGAGGTGGCTCGAGAGCGAGTTGATGGAGCGCGGCATCGAGGTGCGCTACCCGCAATTGCCGGACCCCGAGACCCCTTCCTTGGAGGCCTGGCTAGGCGTCGCGTTGAGCGAGCTCGAATCGCTGAGGGAGGGTTCCACAGAAGGCGAACTACTCGTCATAGCGCATTCATTGGGAACCTCCACGTGGCACCACGCGGTGGCACGTGGAGCGTCGGCGGACCGCGTGCTCTTCGTCGCACCACCGTCTGCCGATGCTCTCGCAGAAGAGCGCGCGGAGTTCACGCTCGCCTCACTCGACGAGTCAGCTGTGGGGGCCGCGGCACCGACCATCGTGGTGGGCCGTGAGACCGACCCCTTCCGCAAGGGCTCGCTTCATGAACTCGCTGACGGCTGGGGCGGCGAGGTCGTGGTACTGCCGGGCGACGGCCACATCAACATTCAAGACGGGCACGGTCCTTTCCCGTTCGCGTTGGAGTGGGTCAGCGCCCAGGTCTAGGCTTGCTCTAGCGGTGCATGCGCACCGATCGGTACTTGCGCAAAGGAGCCCCCATGTCGGACCTCGATGACCTCTTTGATGAACTTCCCATCAAGCAGATCGCCAAGCAGCTGGGGGTGAGCGAGAAGCAGGCCGCCGCAGCCGCGGCCGCAGCACTGCCGACGCTCGTCAAGGGACTCGAGGCCAACGCCCAAGACCCTGCAGCCGCAACCAAGCTGGAGAAGGCCATCAAGTCCAAGAGCACGTCTCTTGTTGACGGCGGCATCTCGCTAGACGATGTTGACCCAGCTGACGGCGCCAAGATCGTCAAGCACATCTTTGGCGGCAAGAGCAACGATGTTGCGGCCACTTTGGGCGGCTTGGGCGGTAAGGACGGGCTGGGCCAGGACCTCACCAAGCAACTCATGGCTATCCTCGCGCCCATCGTGCTCTCCTGGATCCTCAAGAAGGTCACGGGTAGCTCCGGCTCGTCGAGCGGAGGCATCGGCGACATCTTGGGTCAAGTGCTTACGGGCGCTGCTGGAGGCTCTGGCGGAAAGAGCAAGACCTCCGGCGGAGGCGGTATCCTCGAGGGCGTCCTCGGTGAGGTCATCGGCGGCGCGCTGGGCGGCGGAAACTCGTCTAGCTCCTCCGGTGGCCTCGGTGGACTGGACCAGCTGCTGGGCGGTCTGCTCGGCGGCGGTAGCCGTTAAACACCCACCGACTGCAAGAACGGCTCAAGTTCGAGCCAGTTCTCTTCGTCGGTGCGGTCTTCGCGCCAAATTGCCTCGTATTGCGCCTTGAGGTCTTCGCTCAACGCGTTCCACGTCGCCATCACCTGATCCAGGTCGGCGTGCCAGTATCCGACGATGCGTTGCTGGGAGATGGGCAAGCCGATCTCCTTGCGCAGTAGCGCCCGGGCCTGGCGTGACGCTTTGGATTCGCACGCGATCCACACGTAGCAGTTGTCGCTGAAAACGCCGCTTTCTGCGAGGTGACGGATCGCGTCGCACACCATTGACGGTCCAATGCCGTTGCCACCGATGCGCCACTGGACTTCTACTTGGGCGGCGGAAGGCAGTTCGCGACGCTCGTGGGTGGACGTGGTCTCCACGACCACCACAAAGCGTTCGGTGGGTGAGGCGTCGGCAAGGATCCTCGCGATGGCTGGCAAAGCGGTGAGGTCACCCACCAGCACCCGCACCCCGGAGTCTGCCGGCGGTTTGTAGTACGCCATGGCATCGGAGATCTCCACGACGTCGCCAGGCTTACACGACCGAGCCCACTTGGCACCGTCACCGTCGCCGTGCAGGAAGACCTCCATGTCGAAGCCTCCCTGCACGACGCGGCTGACGGTGTAGTGGCGTTCACTGTGCCCATCCGCGTCGATGGTCTCGGCGCCCACATCGACGTGAATGAACTCGTCGCCGATTCCGGTGCTCACCCACGTACTGCCCGGCTCCAGCGCAAGCTGGATTCGCACCATTTGCGGAGTGAGTTGTGTGCGCGAGACGACGCGAGCGGAGTGAACGCATTCCATGGTGCTTAGCCCTTTGCGCCCAGACCCGGAGCCAACGTGGCGGGATCGCCATCCAGGGCTAGCTCGAGGTTGGGGACGAGCGCTTGCAATGCGTAGGCCTGCGACAGCGGGCTGGCAAAGGAGAAGGCCCCCTCAAACACACCGTCAGTGGACCAGATGTGCCCGCCCACTTTGGTGGTGGCCATCTGCGGGTACAGCGCCATGGACTCGATTTGTGATTGCGTATCGGGAGCCAAGGCGGCCAACCACACAATGGAGTCGAACGTGAAGGCGTCCAGGCGCTCAGGGCTCACGGAGACGTAGAAGTCGGTGTCCGGGTCACCCAGAACGTCGGCAGGCGTGGGGTCCAGGCCAAGTTTGGCCAGGAACTGTGGCCGCGGGTCGTAGCTGAAGTACACGCCCGGCTGACCTTCGTAGAGGAAGCCCACCGCCGTGCTCTTGCCAGCCCATTCGGGGTGGTCGTTGCGCACGGCCTCAAAGGCAGCATCGAGTTCGACGATGATCGCCTCGCCCTCGTCCACCTTGCCCACCGCCTGAGCGATCATGCGGGTCTCTTCCTCAAAGGGCATGCCGTAGTCGGCCCAATCGCCGCTTTGCGCCACGGTGGGCGCGATCTGCGAGAGCAGACCGTACTCTTCCTCCGTGATGCCGGACCACGTAGCGATAATGAGGTCCGGGTCCAACAGCAGGATCTGCTCCATGTTGAGCTCCGTGTTGGACAGCACGGTGGGTTCGGCACCCAGGGCCTCGCGCGCCTCTTGCGCCCACGGCCAGGTGGCGTACTCGTAGCCGCCGTACCACTCACGCACCGCTACTGGCGCGATGCCCAGTGCGTAGAGCCAGTCCTGCTCGTGGAAGCCCACGGTGACGACCCGCTGGGGTTGGGCGGGAATCTCGGTGGTGCCGTACTTGTGCTCGATAGTCACCGGGAACGCGCCGTCGGCGGAGGTGCCGGGTGACGCAGGAACCGTGGGCTCCTCGGTGGTGCTGGAGCACGCTGCGAGCGCCAGGCTCACAGTGGCGATGATGGCGGTGGCGATGGCTCGCGTGGTCCGCGTGGTGGTCATGCTTTCCTCTCAAGGTGGTCCGCGTTGCGGCCCTGGTATGCGGAAGGACGCCCGGCGGGCGCCACAGTGGGGACGATCAAAGGGGTGCCCGTCACGGGGTCAGGCACCACGGTGACTTGCAGTCCAAAGGCGGCGGAGACGCGCTGGGCGGTGAGCACTTCCGATGCTGCGCCCCGCGCCAGAATGAGGCCCGCATTCATGAGCACTAGGTGGTCCGCGTATCGGGCTGCTTGGGCGAGGTCGTGCAGCACCACCACCACGGTGCGGCCTTGAGCGGCAAGACCGCTGAGAAGGTCCAGCACCTCGTACTGGTGGGCGATGTCCAGGAACGAGGTGGGCTCGTCGAGGAGCAAGAGCTGCGTCTCTTGAGCCAAGGCCAAAGCGATCCAAGCGCGCTGGCGCTGACCGCCACTCAGTGCATCGACGGGGCGCTCTGCAAGACCTGTGAGAGCCGTGGCTTCCAAAGCACGCTGCACTGCCGCGGCATCGTCGGGACCCCACGGGCGCAATGCCCGCAAGTGAGGCATGCGCCCACGTCCCACCAAGTCACGCACGGTGATCCCGCCAGGTGCGATGGGCGATTGAGGCAAGAGTCCAAGTTCGCGAGCGACGTCGCGAGTGGGCTGGCTGTGAATGGTGCGCCCGTCCAGCAGCACCTCTCCTTGCTGTGCGGGGTGGAGCCGCGCCAACGCCCGCAACAGCGTGGATTTGCCGCAGCCGTTGGGACCCACGATGGCCGTAATGGCGGCAGGAGGAACGTCCAGATCAACACTGTGAACCACGCGGGCGTCGCCGTAGGCGAGCGAGAGCGAATGTGCCTGGAGGCGCGAGGCCTGAGCGTCCTTGTCCCTGGGCTCCGTGCGGGTCATTGTATTGCTCCTCGGGATCTGACCAAGAGATAGATGAGGTAAGGGCCACCCACCAACGCGGTGAACAGGCCGATGGGCAACTGAGTGGGGCTGAACAGCTCGCGGGCCGCGTAGTCGGCCAGCAAAGTGAGCACCACTCCCATCAGCACTGCGGGCGCCACTGAGTACGTGCTCTTGTTCACCAATTGCCGCGCCACGGCAGGTGCCACGAGCGCGATGAACGCTAGGGGACCGACGAGCGCCGCGGCCATGCCCGCGGCACATGCAGCCACCACCACTGCGGTCAGGCGCACCCGCGTGACCCGCACGCCCAGACCTGCGGCAAGGTCATCGCCAAGTTCCAGCGATCGGATGCCACGGGTCAGCAACACCACCGCGGGGATAATGAGCGCCACCGCCACCGCTCCCACCGCGACGTGTTGCCACGTGCGCGCGTTGGTGGAACCCACGGTCCATGCGTAGGCGTGCGGCACCAGCCGCTCAGGGATGCGCGTCAGCAAGTAGGTGGTAGTGGACACGGCCACAAAACCCAAGCCAATGCCCGCGATGATCATGCGCATGGGGTCAATGCGGCCAGCGGAGCCGAGCCACACAATGAGCCCGCTCATCACCAGCGCGCCCGTGATGGCGCTGGGAGCGATCGCCAGTGACGAGGTGGCGCCAGTGAGCCAGATGAAGAACACAGCCCCCGCCGCAGCCCCTGAACTGATACCGATGAGGTCCGGCGACGCAAGTTGGTTGCGGGCCACGGATTGCAAGACCGCGCCCGATGCCGCGAGCAACGCTCCGACGAGCGCCGCAGTGAACACGCGCGGGGCTCGCACTTGGCCCACGATGAAGTCGGCGATGGTTCCGGTGTCGATGCCTACCGCGGCGCGCATGGCATCGGCAAATGGAACAGTGGCCGTACCGGTGGTGAGCGACACCACCACGAGCCCCAAGGCCAGGCTTGCGAGCACCGCGGACACTTTGGCGGTGCGACTCAAGGCGCGCTTAGTAGGGCGAGACGTGAGGGTAGAGGGCGCAGCGGTCACGATCATAGCGCCACCACCTTGAGCCGGCGAGCCATGAGCGCGAGCATCACTCCGCCAAACAGCGCGGTGGTCACACCCACGGGGAGTTCACCGGGGCGGGCGAGCACGCGGCCAAGGACATCGCACAGCAAGACCAGCGCGGCACCCGCAGGGGCCGAGAGCGCGAAGAGCCAACCCAGACGGGGACCTGCCACCGCGCGCACGACGTGCGGCACCGCAAGACCAACGAACACAATGGGGCCAGCGAGTGCGGTGGCGAGGCCGGCCAGGAGTGCCACCGCGATCATGACCACCATGCGCGTGCGCCAAGCGTGAACGCCGAGGGATGCTGCTGCGTCATCGCCAAGGGCGAGAGCGCTGAGCGGGCGCACGGCGAGCCACGTCATCACCACAGCTACTAGGCCGATCGCGAGGACTGGTGCGAGCGGGGCATCGGCGCGGCCCGTGAGCGACCCGGCAAGCCAAAAGCGGAACTGGCTGAGCGCAAAGGGTTGGGCCAGCAAAATACCGGAGGTGATGGCGGCCAAGGCAGCGGTCACTGCTGCACCGGCCAATGCGAGCCGCAAGGGCGAGGCCACTCCGCGGCCGCCGATAGCGAGTACCAGGATGGCGGTGATCCCGGCGCCTGCGAAGGCGAGCCATAGCTGCCCCGTGAAGGTGGTGACACTGAAGACGGTGAGGCCTAGTACCACCGCGAGCGCCGCGCCTGCGTTAAGGCCCAGCAAGCCGGGATCCGCCAAGGGGTTGCGGGTCACTGACTGCGCGAGCGCTCCGGCTACGGCCAGCGCGGCACCGGCCACTACCCCAATCACCGTGCGGGTGACTCGGCCCTCACGGACCAGTCGCTGTTCAGCATCGGCCGGATCGAATGCAAAGAGCGCGTCCCACACGGAGGCGAGCGAGATGTCGCGAGCGCCAATGGCGAGCGATAACGCCATCGCCACCAATACCAACGCGAGGACCCCCACGAGCACTGCTACCAATCGGCGCCTGGGTGCGCGGTTGTGAGCGCGGACGGGCGCGGGCGCAACGAGTGCGGCGGTCATGGGGACTCCGGCAGGTAGGTAAGGCTTGCCTAACCAGAAAAGTGTACGCCCTTTACGCAAGTGCTCTGTTGCGTAATTAGTCCCACATGCGCTTGGGGCGCAAGAACTAGCGGATGACCCCGCGGCGACGCATGTCGTCACGTATCGCATCGACGGCGGCTTTCGCCTCTGCAAGCCCTAAGCCGGTGTTTTCTCGGTACACCTTGATGGCGGCGATCACGTTGCCATGCTGAACCAAAGCCTGGACCTCGTGGTGCCACGCCGGGGTGTTGGGGTCAGGGGGCGCTGGCTGGCTTGCGCCCACGCTCTCGCCTCGAGCCATCGCGTCGCGCATCTCGTCAACGGCAAACTTTGCTTCCGCAAGACCCAAGCCGGTGTTCTCTCGATACACCTTGATGGCGGCGATCGTTTGTCCTGCCGCGATCAGAGACTCGACTTGCGCGTGCCAGTCGCGCTCTTGGCCGCTGGCCCGCTGCGCCTCATGGACTTGCCGTTCTTGAGCGGCCTCCTTGAGCAACTGCTTGTGGAGGTCGTCGTTCTTACGCCTGAACAGTCCCATACGGGCAGGCTACGCCCCCTGGACCCCTCCGCCAGCATCCCCTCACACCCCGAGCGGTGATGACTCTGGCGCATGAAATACCGCACACGCGCGCGCCAGCGCTCGCAAAACCGGAAAGAGTGAGGGTTCTCACACCGGCGTGTCGACGGCTTCCGTACGCGCCGCCCCGTTTGCCTCGCTCACGGAATCCGCAAAATGTGACGATACCCACAAGAAGTTGGTGGCAAGGCCTGGTCAGGCCCGCTGGCACCGGCTACGGTGGCAATGAATCTGAAGCTGAGGGGCCTCAATGGTGAACATGCAGGCACGGCGCACGACGAATCTGACCTCGATCCAGCGCCTCCGTTGGGTGGCGCCTGCCCTCATAGCCACACTTCTCGCCGCGTCACTCTCGCTCGTCACCTCAGCTCCGCCCGCCGCAGCAGCCGCGCCCGCCGTGTCCGTCTCGCTGACCGGCGGCCAGATCCTCGCGGGCGGACAGGGTTCCTTCACTATCTCGGCCACCAACACCGGCGCCACCGACGGTTACAACCTTGCTCTTTACCTCGACGTCCCCGTCGGCATCGGCTTTGTCTCGGCGAGTTCACAGCTTGGGGCACCCACGATCTACACGAGCGCTCAATTGCCGGTGGGCACAATTCCCGCCGGCTCCGAGCGCTGGGTGTGGGAAGACGTCACCGACTTGCCCGTGGGCGGCGGGTACGAGGGAACGGTCATCGTCTTGCCCGCGCAACCCCCGTTGGGCACAGGTGACACGCTGGACCCAGCCGTGTCTCCCGTGGGCTCGTCCTTTACTCTCACCGCACACGCATCACTCAGTGGCGATCCCACGTACCTGCCCGTCTTCAGCGGCTCCACGGGTGTCGGCACAGCGCCAGCCATTGCCGAAACGGGAACCGCGACTCCGGCACTGCGCACTGTGGACGTGGTCTCGCTCACGGTCGACAAGTCGGAACCCAGCCCCGAGTCCGAGCTGCTACGCGGCGCGCACAACCAGAGCACCGTCTATACGCTGACGGTGCGCGCCACCACAGAGGGTGCCACCGACAACTCTGTGCTCGTGGACTACCTCCCGGCTGGCCTGGAGTTCATGGGTTGCGGCACCGACGACTTCTCCACGGTGGACCGCGCGCTCGCAGACCCTGACATCAACGAATACGAAGGTGCGCCATCGCTCGCGACCATCCCAGACGTCACTACCAACTGTGTGGTGCCGAATGCCGTGGACACCATCGTGGCCGACTCCACCCTGGTGGCCGACTACGGCCTTGAGCTCGGTGCCGTCTACACGCGTGTCACCTGGAACCTCGGCACCCTCGCTCCTGGGTCGGTGACCACCGTTCGCTACGCCGCATCAATTCCGTTGCGCCAAAACACCATGACGTGGGACGGCCCCGAACCCACCGGCGCCTCGCTGGAACAGACGTCCAACCTTGACAACAACAACGGCCCATCCACTCGACACGGATCGGAGTCGACACCCACGGACGGCCGTGTGTGGACAAACGTCGCCACCATTAACGGCGAATACCAAGGTGTGGTCCGTTCCGGCGCCCAACGCGCAGTGGGGGACACCGCCTCCAAGTCCGTCCACGCCATGGACCTGGCCGTGCTCAAGGACGTGGATGATGCGGACTCGCAGTTCGAAGTAGGAAACATTGCCGACTTCACGCTGACTTTGCGTCAGAGCGAATACATGCATTCCACCGCCATCGTGCTCACTGACCTCGTGCCCAACGGCCTGTGCCCCTTGTTGCCTTCAGGAGTCACCTTCACGTTCGATCCCGGCGCCACGGTCACCCCCGAATGTGAATCCGTGGGTGTAGTCACGGGCGCGGTGGTCGTGTCCGCAACGGCACACACCAACGGTACCTTCAGCCTGGTGTTGAGGCCCGTCGTGGGCAGTGGCTCACCTGACGACTTCATTCTGGACCCAGACTCCGAGCATGAGATCACCTACCAGGCCCTCAACCGAGATGCCTATGTCACGGCTGCCGAGTACGGTTCCACCACTTCGGGTGACGCCTTTGGAAACACCGTGGAATTCGAGGCCGAGACCTACGCGATTCCTGCACTCGCGGCGGAGTACCCCGAGACGTTTGAGGTGTGGGACGACTCGGGCGAAACCATCGCGACCGACCTCACCACTATCGACAAGCGCGTGCTGCCTCGAGGCCTCGTGGCTCAAGGTGCAGCGCCCGGCGTTGATCCCTGCCCGGCATCGGGATACACCAACGACGTGGAAGGCGACTTCCGCCTTGGCGACACGGTGTGCTTTGAGTTGCGGGTGAACTTCCCCTCTTCCATCGACACCCGCAATCCCGTGGTGACCGACTTCTTGCCTGCGGGCCTGACCTACGTGAAATCCGAAGTCGCTGCCGCATCCACCGTGACCGGAACCGCAGTAGACGTGGATCTGTCGGGTGCTAGCGCTGGCCGCATCGAATGGAAACTGGGAACCCTGGGTGCCGGCGGAGACCTTTACGTGCCGCGAGGCGCGACTTTCATCGCGCACGTGTGGGCGACGGTAGACGCGCCATCCAATGGCCTGGTGCTGGACAAGCCCGAAAACCTCATGAAGTACCGCCAAGAGAACGTCCACGGCCAGCTGTATTTCTTGCGTGACGCCGCCAAAATTGAGGTAGACCCGGAACTCCAGCTTCTCAAAGGCGTAGTCTCCGTCATCCCCAACGGGTCAGCGGTGCCCGAAGCCAGCCGCCCTGCCGACTCCCAGGGTTCCGCTCTTGGCACTGACTTCTTGTCTAACCGTGACGGGATACTGGTACGAGAAGGTGAACTGGTCACCTATCGCGTAGACCTTCATGGCTTGCCGTACGACGCCACTGCGGCTGAGGTGTGGGACGTACTGCCGGACGGCATTACCGCAGCGGACGTTTCCAATATTTCCGACGGCGGCACCGTGCACGATCCAACGGGTCCCACCAACGTGCAACACCCCCAATCTGATGGCGACCCTGATACCGGCCTCGCACCCCAGTACCACGGCCGGTCCGTGGTGATCTGGAAGAACGTGGATGTCCCCCACGGTCAAGCGACGCTCACCTACGACGT
>JBIQJT010000023.1:0-10215 GCA_044507265.1 Actinomycetales bacterium
CCACCGCCGTTAGCGCACTGATTGGATTCAATGGTGGAGTTGACCACGTACGACGTGGCTTCCTGACCCGTGAGGCGAATAGCGCCACCCCCGGCATCGGAATGTGCCGTGACGCAGCGGTTACCGGAGAAGTGCGAGTTGTAGACCTTGAGCTGGCCGCCGCGCATCGCGATGGCGCCACCGCCGCCACCCCCGCCAGGGCCTTCCCAGCCGGCCTGGATGCTCGTGGCGTTACCCCCGGAGAAGGCAATGTTCTGGAAGACCACCACCGGAGTGGTGTCGTTCTGGCACGAGGCATCGCGCCACCCAAACTCCTCCTCGCACGTATTGGCGTAGAAGATTCCCCGGTTGCCCCCGCCACTCAATGTCACGAGGCCGCCGCCATCCACCACGAGCGAATTCACCGACGTTCCACCTTGCCACGGGTGTGCGCAGTTGTGGGTGTTGCACAGATACAGCGTGCTGGAGACGGTGATGGTCACTGGACTGGGTCCGCAATTGAATGTGACGTGCCCGCCCCCAAAGAGAGCACTCTGCAATGCAGCGGAGGTGCACGAACCGGCTGTCCCAGTCCCTACCACTTTTGGGGTGGCCGGAGTGTCAACAGGAACCCCTGCCGCGCTGATGCTCGCGCCCCCTGTGGGGTTGCCGTACTGCGGGATCTGGGGGTACCAGATTGAACTGGCACGTGATTGAGGCTCGTCGTCGCCCGGGGCGGCTGGAAGCACGGATGCGTCGACCTTAACGGTCTCAGCGCCCCCGTGCCGTTCGCTAGGACCCGGGTTGAGCCGTGCCCCGCTGCTCTTGCTGAACCCGATCTGAACCAGCGCTGGCGCATCGTCCGCGCGCTCCGCGGCGGCATCGGCCGCGTTGGCGGGCAATGCGCCCACGCCCCATGCGAGCAACGTCACCGCACAGGCCATAGCAACGCGCCGACCAACACCGGACAGGCGCATGGTCCTTCGTGCTTGGACAAACGGCACATTGCGGCGCGAATCGGACACGCCTTGACTTTATCCCGGCAACACGGAGTCCGCGAGAGCAGGCACTTGCCTACCCCCGCGGACTACGCGGACAAGCCGCTAGCAGTTTCTAGCAGCGGCCCTCTGCAAGGCCGCCGGCCGCGGAGTATTGGAAGGTCTTGATATCGCCGTCAGGGTGGGTCACCCACACGCACCAGTCGCTGTAGTCGGTGCCTTCGAGGCCGCCAAACTCCACCCCGGGGTATTGCTCAAACACCAAGTCGGTGTTTCCGCCAGTCATGACGTACAACGAACCATCCACTTCGATGGACGGGAACTCGTCGTTGTCAACGAAGTAAGTGGCGATCTCTTTGCCCAGAGTGGCTACGTCTGCCTTGGCGGCAGCATCGTTGGCTTTGGCCTGCTGCGAGACAAAGATGGGCGCTGCGATGGCAAACAGGATGCCCACCACGATGAGGCCGAGGAGCACGACGGCGCCCAGCACGATGGCAACGATGGCGCCGGTGCCCAGTTTCTTTTTGGCTGGCGCGGCTTGAGCGGCTGGCATAGCGGAAGGCGCGGGTGCAGGCTCAGGCATAGGTGGCGGTATTTCGGTCACGATTCCCCCAGGCTCGTTTGCGGCATCGGCGCCGTGCGAACACCTTAGTGGCAAGCGTGGGAGACTGTCATCATGAGTGACGCGCCGCGCGCAGACGATGCCACGCCTGCCGCCGAACAGGCCATTTACCAGCACATTTTGTCCCGCAACCCCGAACACAAGTTTGAGCCGACGCTAGACCGCGTGCGCAAAGTATGCGAACTGCTGGGCGACCCGCAGCACGCCTTCAAGGTGGTGCACGTCACGGGAACCAACGGCAAGACATCCACCTCGCGTATGACGGAGGCCCTCGTGCGCGAGCACGGCTTGCGCACTGGACTGTTCACCTCGCCCCACCTCACAAGCGTGCGTGAGCGCATCCAGATTGACGGCGAGCCCATCTCGCGCGCTGACTTTGTGAGGCTGTGGGCTGATGTCCAACCGATCATCGAGCTGGTGGACGATCAGTCTGTAGAGGCAGGCGGGCCGCGCTTGAGCTTCTTTGAAGTGCTCACCGTGCTGGCGTTCGCCGCGTTTGCCGATGCCCCAGTGGACGTGGCCGTCATCGAGGTGGGCATGGGCGGCTCGTGGGATTCCACGAACGTGTCGGATGCAGACGTGGCGGTGATCGCTCCTATTGGCGTGGATCACGCGCAGTGGCTTGGCGACAACATCGTGGACATCGCGGCGGAGAAATCGGGGATCATCAAGCCGGGTTGTGCAGTGGTGATCGCCGAGCAGTCTGAGTCCGTCATACCGGTGATCGCGGCTGCTGTGGCGCAGGCTCACGCTCGCGCCTTGTGGGAGGGTTCCGACCTGGAGGTCTTGGAACGTCAGCCTGGAGTGGGCGGCCAACTCGTCACGCTTCGCACCGCAGCGGCGGTCTATGCCGAACTCTTCGTGCCGCTCTATGGCGAGTACCAAGCGCACAATGCGCTCTTGGCGCTCGCTGCGGTCGAAGCCCTATTTGCAGACGGGGGAGAGCCCAGCGCGCTCAACGGCTCCACCGTTGAGGCCGGCTTTGGCGATGTGACCTCACCTGGTCGCCTCGAGGTAGTGAGGACCTCGCCCATGATCGTGGTGGACGCCGCTCACAACCCTCATGGCATCGAAGCTCTCGCGGGCGCGGTGGCAGAGTCCTTTTCGTTCACCACGCTCGTGGGTGTGGTGGGCGTATTGGAGGACAAAGACGCGGAAGGAATCCTCGCCGGCCTTGAGTCCTTGCTGGACCACGTGGTCATCACCCAGTCCACGTCCGCCCGCGCGTTGCCCGCCGAGGATTTAGGACAGCTCGCCAACGACGTCTTTGGAGAGCACCGCGTCACGGTGGCCCCCCTCGTGCCCGATGCCTTGGACCAGGCAGTGGCGCTCGCAGAAGCCGATTCGGACATCGGCGGAGGTGTGCTGGTCGTGGGCTCGGTGACCTTAGTGGCAGACACGCGTATCCTCGTGGGCGCCGACAAACGCAAAGGCGCAGGCCGCGCTCGCTAGCCCTGCGCGCCCTCGCTCTCACGAAAGGCCGATCAGACCCGTGACCACCACACCTCCAGCAGCACGCCCCCAGCGCCCTGCCCTCTTGGTGTTCACGCAAGCGACTTTGGGATTGCAGGCCTTGGCGGCACTGTTTGCGGTACTGACCACATTTGGTCTCAGCCGTGCAGGAGTGGTGGACATCCACCCTGGACTGCTGTGGGGCGGGGGACTAGGGCTCGTGCTCGCCTTGGGTTACGCCACTGGGCAGCAGCGCAAGCCTTGGGGCCGGTGGTTGGGGTGGATTCTGCAAGCGCCCATGATCGTTGCCGGCTTTGTGGTGCTGGACATCGCGGTGATTGGCGTTCTGTTCCTCATCGTGTGGATCCTCGCTGTGCGCTTGGGTGGACGCATTGATCGCGAGCGCGCGGAACGCGTCGCCGCTGAGCGGACAGCACCTGAGGAGTCCCAGTCATGACGAACTTCCTCGCGCGCATGTTCGGCGCGCTCGTGGTACTCACCGTGGGCTTGCTCATGATGTTCTTTGCGCTGGAGCGCTTGGCGCTGATCCGCATGGCGCACACCGCGGGCCAGGGAAACGGCCAGTACCCGGTGGCGGTGCAGGTCTCATTGTTTGTGGGCCTACTCGCCGTCAACTTCTCGCTCTTTTACGCCCTCACTAAGTGGGCTGACTTCTTGCGCGACAACCCGGACACGCCCCAAGCACCCGTGTGGGTGCTCATTGGAGTGTTGGTGGTGGCAGGGGCGCTCATGGTGTTGGCCATGGCCATGCACGCCGGTTACGTGCGCGGACTGGACTTGGTGCCCAACCACGTGGCGTGGGCTTACATCGTGTTCCAAGTGTGCGCCGCTGACTTTGCGTTGGTGGCGTTGGTCCTCATCGCGGTGAGGTGGTCTCCCGGATACCGCCGACGCCTGGGTCAGGTATGACTCGCAGGTCCCGCCTAGGCAGGCGCGCCTTTGCCGGCGCCGCAGTCGTTGCAGCAGTACTGGCGCTGGCGTCGTGCACCTTGACGGCCGCAGAACTGGAGGAGAACCGCCAAGCCGCTCAAGCCGTCAACCGGATCGACCCCACTGACTTTGGCGCCGCCGAATTGGATTGCGTGGATGTCCCCTGGCTCAACGCAGGTTTGGCCGAGCGCTTCTACCGCTGCTGGACCATGCCGCTCGGAGACGGCGAGGTGCGGGATGCGTCGGTGGGCGTCGCCGAGGCTTTGGCAAAGCAATCCGGCGGAGTCTTCAACGGTGAGGTATGTGGCGACGTGGCCGGCGTGGAAGTCCAGTGTGCTGCCTTTGCCTCCATCCCCCAGGCGCGCGACGCTAACGTCGAAATATGGGTGGCCCTGGATGACGAGACCGTGGCCGCGCTGGACGCCGGTAGCAACGCGGGCACTTACTACGTGACCTTCAGGCTTGTGCCGTACGGCCCCGAGTTCTACGCGCCCGCGGAGGACTAGACCCTGCTGGCCTAGACGACTACGACTGAGCGAACGTCGTAGCCGGTAAGGCGCTCGCGTCCGGGCAAGTCTTTGAGTTCCAGCAAGAACGAGAAGCTCACGTCGCTAGCACCGGCTCGCTTGAGCATGTCCGCCACAGCGGAGGCGGTGCCGCCGGTGGCGAGCACGTCGTCGATCACCATCACATGCTTGCCCTCAATCCCGGCTGGATTGATAGCCAACTCTGAAGCGCCGTATTCAATCGTGGCATCGGCTTCAAGCAACTCGCCTGGCAGCTTGCCTTTCTTGCGCACCATCGTCATGCCTACGCCCAGGGACTGTGCGACCACGGGAGCAAAGATGAAGCCGCGCGCGTCCACTCCAGCGATGAGGTCAACGGTTGCGCCGGGCGGCGGCATCAGCGCGTCACACGCGGCGCGGAAGGTGACGGGGCTGGCCAAGATGGGCGCGATGTCGTAGAACAAAATGCCCGGTACCGGGAAGTCCTGATAAGTGGCGAAGTCGGCCGCGGTGATCATGGAAACATCCTGGCACGGGCATCGGGCACCCATGCGCGCCCGTTAGGCTCTCCGCATGACCGAACGCACCCTCATCCTGGTCAAGCCCGACGGCGTGGCCCGCGGCCTCTCCGGCGAAATCCTGCGACGCATCGAAGCCAAGGGCTACACGCTCGTGGCTGTGCGCCTAGAGCAAGCCACGGAGGACTTGCTTGCCGAGCACTACGCCGAGCACGTGGACAAGCCCTTCTACGAGCCGCTCGTGGAGTTCATGCTCTCGGGGCCCACGCTGGCCGTAGTGGCTGAGGGTGACCGCGTGATCGAAGGATTCCGCTCGCTTGCCGGTGCCACGGACCCCACTGCAGCGGCTCCCGGCACCATCCGAGGCGACTTGGGACGCCAGTGGCCCACGGCAGTTCTGCAGAACTTGGTCCACGGTTCCGATAGCCCCGAATCCGCGGCGCGCGAGATCGCCATCTGGTTCCCCAAGCTCGACGACTAACTCCACCTCGCCCCATCGTTTCGATTCACTAGGCTGACTGCGTGCATCTGAAGACCCTGACGCTGCGAGGATTCAAGTCCTTTGCGTCGGCGACCACCCTGGAGTTTGAGCCGGGCATCACGTGTGTGGTGGGCCCCAACGGCTCAGGCAAGTCCAACGTGGTGGATGCTTTGGCGTGGGTCATGGGTGAGCAAGGTGCCAAGACGCTACGCGGCGGACAGATGGCCGACGTCATCTTTGCCGGTACCTCGGGGCGTGCACCTTTGGGCCGTGCTGAAGTCTCGCTGACGATCGACAACGCTGACGGTGCGTTACCCATCGAGTACTCCGAAGTCACCATCAGCCGCACGCTGTTCCGCTCCGGTGGATCCGAGTACGCCATCAACGGCTCTCCATGCCGATTGCTGGACATCCAAGACTTGCTGAGCGACTCCGGCTTGGGCCGCGAGATGCACGTGATCGTGGGCCAAGGTCAACTCGATGCCGTGTTGCGCGCCACTCCCGAGGAGCGCCGTGGCTTCATTGAGGAAGCGGCAGGCATCCTCAAGCACCGCAAGCGCAAGGACAAGGCACTACGCAAGTTGGACGCCATGCAGGCCAACCTCACGCGCGTGCAAGACCTCACTGCCGAGATTCGCCGCCAGTTGGGCCCGCTGGGAAAGCAAGCAGAGGTGGCGCGCCAGGCCCAGAGCATTCAGGTGCAAGTCCGCGATGCTCGTGCCCGCCTCCTCGCGGACGACATTGCGACCTTGAGAGGCACGTTGGAGCAGGAGCAAGCGGATGAGTCTGCGCTCCTGGAGCGCCGCGCCGCAGTGGAGGCCTCACTGGCCGCCGCCCGCGCCAAACTGGCCGACCTTGAACGCGAGTCCGCCGAAGCGACGCCTGCCCTGACTCGCGCCAACGACATCTACTACCGTTTGAGCGCCATCCGTGAGCGCCTGCGCAACCTGGGCACCCTGGCCGAAGAGCGCGTGCGCATGCTCGGCTCCGCCGTGGACACCGCCCCGCCCACGGATCTCGTGGACCTTGACGAGCAATTGGAGCGCGCGCACGTAGCCCGCAAGGAACTCGATGCCGAAGTGGCCGCCGCCGGTGTGGAGCTCACGGAAGCGGAGCAAGCGCGCACCGAGGCCGAGCGTGTGGCCGAGACTTCCGAGAAGCACCTTGCCAACTTGTTGCGCTCCGTGGCCGACCGCCGTGAAGGCGTGGCCCGCTTGGCAGGTGAGGTGGCGGCCCGCCGCTCGCGTGTCGAGGCAGTAGAGGCGGAGATTGGTCGCTTGCAGGAGCAACGTGCGGCCGCGGAGCAGCGTGCGCACGAGGCCACTACTCAGTTCCAAGCGCTCGAGAACACTGTCACCTCGGTGGAAGAAGGCGAAGAAGACCTCGACGAGGCACACGAGGCAGCCGTTGCCGAATGGGACGCCGCCAAAGAGCAAGTGGCCAGCCTGCGCGAAGCCCTTCACGTAGCTCAGCGCGAACGCGACACCTGGGCGGCCAAGGCCGAGGCGCTTGAACTGTCGCTGGTCCGCAAAGACGGTGCGGGAGCACTCCTCGCGTCCGGCCCGCGCTCAGTCACCGGCACCATCGCTTCGCTGATTGATGTGGAGCCCGGCTCAGAGGATGCCATTGCTGCAGCACTTGGCCCCCTTGCGGATGCCGTGGCGGTGGAATCCGTAGAGGCCGCCGTTGACGCCATTCGCTGGTTACGAGACGAAGATGCAGGCCGCGCACGGTTTGTGGTCGCGGACTCGAGTGCACGTGCCAGCAACCCCTCGCTGAACCTTCCTGCCGGAGCTGCCTGGGCATCGGACCTGGTTCAGGGACCGACCGGACTGGTGGACTCTGTACGGGCGTTCCTGTCCGGAGTGGTGGTGGTGGATGACCTCGCTGCCGCGCGCGCAGTGGTCACCAAGAACCGCGACGTCACGGCCGTCACCCGCCGCGGTGACCTGCTCGGTGGCCGCAATGCCTCGGGTGGAGCAGGGGATGCCCCCAGCGTGTTGCACTTGCAGTCCGAACTGGACAAGGCCAAGACCCAGCGCGACGAGGCGGCCCGCCGTTACGAGCAGACCACGTTCCAGATCAAGACGGCAGAAGAGCGCGAGGCGGAAGCCGAGAAGGTCCACGAGGCGACGCTTGCGCGCTTGAATGAGTCCGATGCCCGCATGTCCGCCGTGGCCGAGCAACTGGGTCATTTGGGTGCCGCTGCCCGCGCCGCCAAGGCTGATGCGGAGCGCCTCACTGTCCAGTTGGACGAGGCAGCCGAGCGCATTGCGGGCGATCAAGAGGAGCTTTCCAGTTTGGTGGAGCGCCTGGCTGCTGCGCAGGCCGAGCCGGAGCAGACCGAGGCCGACACAGCGCAGGCGCAGGAGCAACGTGACGCCGATGCCCAGGCAGCGGTAGCAGCCCGCGCCCGGGAGACGGAGGCCCGCCTCGCACTGCGCACCGCGGAGGAGCGTGCACGCGCGCTCGCGGCGCGCGCAGAGAGCCTTGAGCGCGCCGTGACGGCAGAGCGCGACGCCAAGGCGCGAGCCCAAGAGGCTGCACAGAGGCGAGAGCGCCAGTCCCTTGCTGCGCGCGAAGTCATCGCAGGTGTGCGCGCCACCATGCCGTACATCGACACGGCAGTGCAGCGCGCAGACGACGCCCGTGCAGAGGTGGAGCTGCAGCGCACTGAGCGCGCCGGCAACCTCGCGCAAGTGCGCGCGAGTGTGGATGAGTACTCCACTGAGTACTCGCGCCTCACGGATGAGACTCACAAGGACGAGTTGGCTCGCGCTCAGCAACAGGTGCGCTTGGATCAGCTAGAGCAGCGCGCTATTGACGAGTTGGGCATGGACCCTGCGCAGTTGGTGGCCGAGTACGGACCGCACTTGCCGGTGCCGGTGGTGGGAGAGGCGGCCCCCGCGGCAGAGAGTGCCGATGAAGGCGAGCCGTACGTGCGCGAGGTCCAAGAGAAGCGACTGCGCAACGCCGAGCGGGCCATGGCTCAACTGGGTCGCGTCAATCCGCTCGCGCTGGAAGAGTTCTCCGCTTTGGAAGAGCGCCACAAGTTCCTCGCGGACCAGCTTGCTGACATTAAGAAGTCGCGCGAAGACCTCCTCGACATCGTCAAGGAGATCGACCAGCGCGTGGAGCAGATCTTTGCCGACGCGTTCGAGGACACGGCAGCGGCGTTCGACGACATTTTCCCGCGTCTGTTCCCAGGTGGTGAAGGCAAGCTAGTGCTGACCGATCCCAAGAACATGCTGGAGACCGGCATCGAGGTGGAAGCGCGTCCGGCAGGTAAAAAGGTCAAGCGCCTCTCACTGCTCTCAGGTGGCGAGCGTTCGCTCACCGCGATCGCGCTGCTCGTGGCCATCTTCAAGGCTCGGCCCAGTCCGTTCTACGTCATGGACGAGGTGGAAGCGGCTCTTGACGACGTCAACCTTGGCCGCCTCTTGGACATCATGCGCGAGTTGCGCGACGAGTCCCAGCTCATTGTGATTACGCACCAGAAGCGCACCATGGAGATCGCGGACGCCTTGTACGGCGTCACCATGCGCGGCGACGGCGTCACCACTGTCATCAGCCAGCGCCTCAGCGAGGAAGCCTCGGCGTAACGCCCGCTAGGTGGCCGCAATGTGGGTCCAGGGAACACAAGCGACCCCTGCATCGTTGCTCCCTTGGCGCGAGTGCACATGTTGCTAGCGCTCAACCAAGACCGTGATGTGAGCTTGATTTTCTGTCTCGACGGGGAGACGATTTGTCCGGAATGTCCGTTGGGAGGTGGCCAGGTGTTAAGCGATATGGCCGATGTATTTGTGTGGGGAATTGTGGTTGCCTTGGTGGCCATCGCAGTAGGTGCAGGCTCGGAAGGAAGGTTCCAGCACGGATTGCGATTGCTCTTAGGGATGGCTCCCCGCAAGGAATCCTTTAATGTCTATGACGATGTCCCGCGCCCCGGTCACGACTGGCGCCTGGTAGAGCGGTTCAACGACCCCAACCCGTGGACCGGTGAGATCGACGTGCGCCACACCCTGTTTATCGAGGCGCCTCCGGTAGCAGCCGAGGCGGCTCCGCACGACATGCCGCCGACCATCAAGCCTCGCCGCCGCGAGCCGGTACCCAGTTCGCACTAGCGCCCCTGCCACACTTGGCTCGTGGAGAAGAATTGGCGACCGTGGCGCCGCAAGGAAGCTGAGCCGGAGCAGGCCCTTGAGCCAGAGGTGGAACCCGCCCCACCCGCGCCCCAAGCGGAAGTAGAACAGCCAGAACCCGCCCCCGGCCGCTGGGAACGCTTGCGTGGACGTGTGCGTGGCGGGCTCGGAGCCAAAGTCGCGACCCTCTTTGGTCGCGGTCCACTCACTCAAGAGACGTGGGACGAGCTTGAGGAAATCCTCCTTCTTGCGGACGTGGGCGCGGGCGCCACTGAGGAAATCCTCCACGCGATGCGAACCCGGCTCATGCGGGAACCCGAGGCCGACCCGAGCGTGGCTTTGCGGGACGCGCTCGTGGCGCTTGTGGATCCCACTCAAGACCGCTCCCTCAACCTGGCACCAGCAGGCCAACTCACATCAATCGTGGTGGTGGGTGTCAACGGCGTGGGCAAGACCACCACGGTAGGCAAGTTGGCGCGCGTGCTCGTGGCTGACGGGCGTTCCGTGGTGCTAGGCGCAGCCGACACTTTCCGTGCCGCAGCGGCGGACCAACTTGAGACGTGGGGCGC
>JBIQJT010000012.1:0-57779 GCA_044507265.1 Actinomycetales bacterium
AGATGGAGGCCGAGCTCCTCAACTTTGACGCCCTCAACTTTGACCCCGACCACCCTGCGCGGGAGATGCAGGACACGTTCTTCATCGACCCGCCCGAGGCCGGCATAGTCCTCCGCACCCACACCAGCCCGGTCCAGGTGCGCGCAGCCATCGCGCGCCGCGACGCCCTGGTCAACGAGGGCCGCGGCATCTATGTGGTGTGCCCTGGCAAGACTTTCCGCACCGACGAGCTCGACGCGACGCACACGCCGGTCTTCCACCAGATCGAGGGACTGGCCGTGGACAAGGGCCTCACCATGGCGCACCTCAAGGGCACTCTGGACGCCTTCGCGCGCTCGCTTTTTGGGCCCGATGCCGTGACGCGCCTCCGCCCCAGCTTCTTCCCCTTCACCGAGCCGAGCGCGGAGATGGACCTGCGATGCTTCGTCTGCAAGGGCGACAACACAGACTGCCGCACCTGCAAGGGCACCGGCTGGATCGAGTGGGGCGGCTGCGGCATGACGCACCCCAACGTGCTCATCGCGGCCGGCATTGACCCTGACGAGTACACGGCGTTTGCCTTTGGCATGGGCATTGAGCGCACGCTCATGTTCCGCCACGGTGTCAAGGACATGCGTGACATGGTCGAGGGCGACGTTCGCTTCTCCCAGCAGTTCGGGTTGGAGGTCTGACATGCCCAAGATTCCTTTGAAGTGGCTCGCCGAGTCCGTAGACCTCATTGACGACGCCCCCGAGGCTGTAGCCGCCGCCCTGGTGAGCGTCGGCTTGGAAGAAGAAGGCATTGAGGGCGGTGAGGTCACCGGTCCGTTGGTGGTGGGCCGCGTGCTCAGCGTGGTCAAGGAGCCGCAAGCGAACGGCAAGACCATCAACTATTGCCGTGTGGACGTGGGGCCGGAACTCAATGACCCCGCAGGGCCGGGGCATGCGCCCGACGACAAGGCTGAGTACCCCTCCAGCCGAGGCATTGTCTGTGGTGCCCACAACTTTGTTGCGGGCGATTATGTGGTGGTGATCCTGCCCGGCGGCGTGCTGCCTGGACCGTTCCCCATTGGCGGGCGCAAGACGTACGGGCACTGGTCGGACGGCATGATCTGCTCCCAGCGCGAGCTGGGTTTGGGCGAAGATCACGCTGGGATCATCGTGCTGGCCTCGCCTAGCGGCGAGTCCACCGACCTGGGGTACGACGCCGATGCCCTAGTCCCCGGCGAGGACGCCATTGCGTTGCTTGGGTTGGACGAGACCACCATCGAGATCAACGTGACCCCCGACCGTGGGTACGCCTTTTCAGTGCGCGGAGTAGCGCGCGAATACAGCCACGCTACGGGCGCGGCATTCCGGGATCCGGCGAACATCGAAGTCAGCGGCAAACCCGGCAAAGGCTTCGACGTCAGGATTGAGGACCAAGCACCCATCCGCGACCGCGTGGGCTGCGACAGGTTCGCAGCGCGCATTCTGCGCGGCTTTGACCCCACTGCGCCCAGCCCTGAGTGGATGCAGCGCCGGCTTTCTCAGGCCGGAATGCGGCCTATTTCGTTGGCAGTAGACGTCACCAACTACGTGATGTTGGAGCTGGGTCACCCGCTCCACGCCTACGACCTCGCCACGCTCACCGGCCCCATCGTGGTGCGCCGTGCGGCCAAGGGGGAGAAGCTCACCACCCTGGACGGCACCGAGCGCACCTTGCACCCCGAGGACATCCTCGTGTGTGACTCGCCGTCGTCTGGAAACCCTGGCGGCCACGGTGCCCGCGCGATCGGTCTGGGCGGCGTCATGGGTGGGCTGGACACCGAGGTAAGCGACACCACCACCGACATTCTGCTGGAGGCGGCTCACTGGGATCCGGTGACCATTGCCCGCACCGCAAGGCGCCACAAGTTGGGCTCGGAGGCCTCGCGCCGGTATGAGCGCGGCGTGGACACTGCCCTCGCCCCAGTTGCCATCGAGCGCGCGCTGCGCCTCATGCAGGAGTTCGGCGGCGGCACCATTGAGGACGTCTACACAGACGTCAACACTGTGCCAAGCCAGCCCACTATCACTATGGATGTGGGATTCCCCGGCCGCATCGTCGGCGTGGAATACGGGGCCGATGAAGTGGTGAGCTCGCTGGAAAAAGTCGGCTGCAACGTCGTCGCAGGTAAGGACGGACAACTCACCGTCACCCCGCCCACCTGGCGGCCGGATCTGGACTCGCCCATCACGTTGGTGGAGGAGGTGGCGCGGCTGCACGGGTACCAGAACTTGCCGTCGGTGCTGCCGGTCGCGCCCCCGGGGCGCGGGTACACGCACGCCCAGCAAGTGCGGAAGTCGGTGGCGCGCACGCTCGCCGAATCCGGCCTCACGGAGGTGCTGACGTACCCGTTCATGTCGGAGTCGCGGCTGGACCAGATGCAGGTGCCGGAGGGTGACATTCGTCGCGACGCGGTGCGGCTCGCCAACCCGCTCTCGGCCGAGGCGCCGCTGCTGCGCACCACGCTCATGGCGACCCTGGTGGATGCCGTGAAGGTCAACCTCGCGCGCGGCGCGCAGGATGTCGCGGTGTTCGAGGTGGGTCGCGCGTACCGGGCCTCGCGCATGGGCGACGTGCCGCTGAGTTTCTCGGGGGAGACCATCACGCCCGATGACGTGGCGGCCCTGGACGCGGCGCTGGGGGAGCAGCCCCGGCGCGTGGCGGGAATCATGACGGGCTCGCGCGTGGTCGCGGGCTGGGATGGCCCGGCCGAAGCGTTCACGTGGACCGATGCCTTGGCGGCCGTGGAGCGCGTGCTCGCGGTGACGCGGGTGCCGGTGTCGGTGGAGGCCGCGGTGTTCGCGCCCTGGCACCCCGGCCGATGCGCGGCGTACTACGTGGACGGGTTCGGCCTGGTGGGCGTAGCGGGCGAGCTCCACCCCAAGGTGCTTGAGGTGCTGGGCCTGCCGCAGCGGACGGTTGCGTTCGAGCTGGTGCTGGACCCTTTGGTCGCGCTTTCCGAGGGTGCGCTCGTGGCGGCCGAGCCGGTGGCTGGGCACCCGTTGGCCAAGGAGGACTTCGCCTTCGTGGTGGACACCTCCGTGCCCGCTGGCGCGCTGGTGGCTGCGGTGCGAGCGGCGGGCGGCGAACTGGTGGAGGACGTCCGCGTGTTCGACGTCTACGCGGGGGCCCAAGTGGGCGAGGGCAAAAAGTCCCTGGCCGTGAACGTAGTGATGCGCGCGCCGGACCGCACCTTGACGCCCGAGGAAGTGCTCGCTGTGAGGCAGGCCGTGATCGCTGCCGCAGCGAGTGAGTTTGGAGCTTTGCTGCGCTAACGATCCGATCCTGGGCGCCGTCGCCTCAACGCGTAGAAGGCCCGCCTCTAGCAGGAGACACTAGACGGCATTGAAGTTTGCGGAGGTTGCGCCCATTGGCGGGTGTGAACGCTCAGGCATAGCGCCCTACGCGTTCAAAGGGTGCAACAGCTTCTCATCCTCGACGTACTTCTTTCCCGGAGTCGTAAGGAAGATCTCCTCGCCGTCTACATGCACGTAGTGCTTCGCGCTGGCTCGATCAAGTTCCCGCTTGAGTTGAACATTGGGAGGAAGCACAGATACCAGTTCTCTTCTGGTGATGGAGTCTCTGTTGGTCCAGTACAAAACTACGAGCACGTGGTTCATGTGCGTCAACTTTGCGTGGACGACGGGCTTCCCGTTGAAGACCTCAATCACTGGCACCGCCTTTGTGACGATGCCCTTTATCATTTCGTTCGCTTCAGCGGCTGACACGCCGTGAAAGACGCGCACCAGCTCTGCGAGAATCCAGTCGAGGGTTGCCACGACTACTGTCGCATCCTGGAGATTGGTGTCGATTCCGCCCTTGAGGTGGCCGGTGTCGCGACTGTTCCGCACGCCGTAGACGAAGCGCATGGCGCGGACCATGTGGAGTCGCAGCGAGTCTTCGAGAGTCGTGTTCTCGAGTTTATTGAGCGACTTGTCGAGATCGATCTTGTCTGCCAGCGGCGTGTGCATGCCCGTCGCCTTATGTTGCAGGACCCGGGCGACCGCCTCGCAGCAGCGTCCGCCGTGCACACTCCCTGGCTTGTGGTCACCCTCGTAGAAGCGCTTCTTGACCTGGACATACTCCGCGATGACTGCCGTCGCGAGGTCGCCGGGCATACCTCCTTGAGTGAACGACTGTTCGAGCGCGACGTACGAACTCAAAGCCACTACGACACACCTACGATGACGTCGACGGCTGCGTCAAACGCTGCCTTGAACTTGGCTTCCTGCACGCGGACACTTTTGTCATTGCCGGTCCCGGTCGCGATCGTGCCGGGAACTTGGCTCAAGTGCGTTGCCAGGTTGCGACTCGGTTCATGGTTGAGAGCCTTCGCGGCCGTGCGGAATTCACTCAGACTCAAGTCCTTCTTGCCGTACGCGTAGTAGCGCGCCCCCAACAAGAGCGTGGCTATCGCCCGGTTCTTTGCGGCCTCGGAGTCACCCAACAGGGACCGAGTGAGCCCAAGACGGACCTCGTTGTCCTTCACGACGTAGATGCGGCGAAGGTCATCCTCGGATCGCCCCGATTCCTCCGCCAAAGTGGCGAAGAATGCATCAGCGTCGATCGGAATAGGCCCGGAATCAGGGACCTCGGGTGTTGCCGCAGGATCCAGACGCGCCGGTACCGCTCCCACCTTCGGCGCGCCAGGGCGCTTGGGCTGAGCCTGTTCAGCGAGGATCGCAGCGGCGATCTCGAGCGCTGCGCCTTGCACGTGGTCAGGAAGGTCCGCTGCTCTGACGGCACTCCAGGCATCCGCGAGAAGCGTGGTGATGTGATCGTCTTGTTCATTCATGTTCTCAGGCCTCCGCCCTGTTGCCGAAAATCTCGGCGACCTTCGCCGCAAATGCGCGTGCCACGTCGGACTTTGGCCGCAGGACCTTTTTTCCACGAGGACCCGAGTAGTTGAGGCCCGGCGTGCTTGAAACATCGGATGAGAAGTTATTCCCGTCGTAGCAGTTCAGTGCCATGCATTGCTCACGTACCGCGTCCAAGGAAATTTCAACCTCATTGAGCCAGAAGTGCCGCGAAGTTGCCACGAGGAGTGCAATACTCCGCGCTCGCTCGGCGCGACTCGCCCCCAAGCGCCTGGCCGCAATATTGACGTGAGGTTCTCCGTCGGGGGTCAAGTAGAACAACTCATGGAGCTGATCCTGGTCGACGCCGGTTTCGGCTTCGAGAACTGAGAACAGATCCTTCTCGCCCGAGAGTGGCGCACGTGGGCTTGTGCGAACCGGCGTTACAGGCACGTTCACCTGTTGCGCGGCTGGTGAATTGCCCAGGTAGTGGGCGAGCGCTTCCTTGAATGCCACTTCTTGTAGCGGATTCGGGATCTTCGCGTCGAGGACGTCTTGCCACGCCCGTTCCAACGCCGTCTTCATGTCCATCGTTCCTCCTTGTGTCCAACTGTTGAGTCCAGGTTACACCATGGCAAGGGACACCACAAGGAAGTGGTAAGTGAGGACATTGCCAGTCCGCAGAAGAAACAGACCTAGTTACCAGGCATTAAAGACACCTATGGCACTAGCTCAGTAACGCCAGTCATCGTGACCCTTACAAGTGAGCTACCTCTTGAAGAGTGATGTTTGAGCAAAGTACCTGGTAAAGATACTGTTTGGGGCGTACGGGTGTGGACTGTAGTCAATCCAACACGCCTATCAGTGATTATTGAGTGATACAGGCAGGTTCAGCAGACCGAGTCAATGTGGAGCAATGGCGGAAACGGGTAGCGGACGTTATGGTGCCGCGCCGGGTGGACTCGCTTTGAGCGAACTTGGGCCAGTGTGAGCGCCAGGTGCCCTTGGCGTCGGCACCCTCCATGCCTTGCCAGCATGCAGTGGAAGGGGCCGGTCGGCCCGCCGTGCCCGGCCGCCCCTCCCACCGCACCACCGCATCGGGCCAGAATTGTCGGGCGCGAGCCGTGCGCCTGCCCGCACGCTTGGAGGCGAAGGGAGTTGCCATGATCGCAGAGCTCAACCGACTCATCGACGCCGTGGAGCAGGACCTCGCGGAGGACCTGACGTCGCCGAGTTTGTGGCGCGCATCGGCTCCACGGAGTGCCACGTGCGGCGAATGTTCGCGTCGCTCGCGGGGATGCCGCTGTCCGAGTACGTGCGGCGGCGTCGCATGACTGTGGCCGCCGCGGCCGTCGTGTCCGGTGAGCAGTTGCTGGACGTGGCAGTGCGCTTTGGGTACGGCTCGACCGAGGCGTTCACAGTATGGGGACCCGTCCCAGGCCAGTTTGCCGGGCTCGGTGACGCCTAGATGGGCGAACCGCCTCGCACCTCGGGAGTCAGCGACAGCCACAACTCAAGAAGGTCGGCGTCGTCGGTGGGCACGCCCACACGAAGGCATGCCGCGAGCATCCTTCCCACGAACAGGAAAGCCATGGGTGAGGAACCGGCGTAGCCATGTGCGGCAACAGTGACGACGACCCCATCGCCGAGCCCGAGGGACAAGTAATCGGTGTACTCATCGAGCAACCCAAACTCAACCAAGTCAGACCTTCCAGCCAGACTTTCGGTGTACCGCCCCGTGTTTTGGATGTCGACTCGTCCGCTGCCGCCCGGCGCGAGGTGCCCACCAAGGAGCGCGTACGAAGTGGGGTGCCCAGTGCGCCCGGCCCACTCGACCCCAAGCCCCTCGGGTCCCAAGGGGCCGGGACTGTCAGGAGGTGTCCAAAGGCGCAGCCGATCGCTTCCGGGGCTTGGCCCATGCACGAGTCGTATCACGAGCCCATCCTGCCTGACGTGAGAAATCCCCGCGCATCGGCGAAAGCGTCGGGTGCGAAGACGTGTACCCACCACCCCACCGCATCGGGCCAGAATTGTCGGGCGCGAGCCGGGCGCCTGCCCGCAGACTCGGAGGCGAAGGGAGTTGCCATGATCGCCGAGCTCAACCAACTCATCGACGCCGTCGAACAGGACCTCGCGGAGGGCCTTGACGTCGCCGAGTTTGTGGCGCGAATCGGCACCACGGAGTACCACGTGCGGCGGATGTTCTCGTCGCTCGCGGGGATGCCGCTGTCCGAGTACGTGCGGCGGCGTCGCATGACTGTGGCCGCCGCGGCCGTGGTGTCCGGTGAGCCGTTGCTGGACGTGGCGGTGCGCTTTGGGTACGGCTCGACCGAGGCGTTCGGGCGGGCGTTCCGCGCGGTGCACGGCGCGAGCTACTTTGGTCAGCGTGCCCCAGTTGCTGGATGTAGCAACTCCTGTCAGACCGGTGAGGCATGGTCGTGAGCCATGGAAACTGAACTTGGTGCCTTGGCGCTTGTGGCTACTGTCCTCTCGCCGGTGGCGGCTGTTGGAGTCTTTGTTGGCACGGTCATCTACGACCGTCGCCGTCGTCGCCAGGAAGCGCTCGCTCGTGCGCTGGCGTCAGCGCGGGGGATGGTACTCCGTACAGCGAAGTGGAGAGTTTGGCCGTTCCCCATATCGCACATGAGTTCCTGGCCCCTTGACTTGCTTCGATCAATCGCCGATTTGGTTGCGGTCATCCCGCCCAAGAAATATGGTCGCCTCTCGCTATGGCTGGTAGCAGGGGCTTCTCACCTTGGGCAGGAGGTGCAATCCGCTCGCCGAATTGAAGCGACACGTCATCTGCTGTACGTGCTCTCCGCTTCCGACCTAGATGGCAAGCGTGGATTGGAGGTAGCGCTCCAATATGCCGACGCTCATCCGTGGCCTGTCGAGCCGTCAAAGCCGCCTCTCGCTTGGCAGCTGTTGCTCGACGCTAGTTCGGTCGTCGTTCGCTCGCTCAGCGGCGATCCAACGTATGCCCGGCGCGCGGATCGCTAAACACCGGGCTGGCGGGAGTGGCCGCCGCGTCTTCCGGACCAGCCGATCTTCTACCCGGTGCTGAACGAGTGGTACGCGACCAAGATTGCGCTTGAGTGGAACGTGCCGCGCGCGGGTGTGGGGTACGTCCTGGAGTTCGATGTCGATGCCGAGTACGCGGCGCGGTTTCCCACGCAGCAGGTGGGTGGTCGGGATGTGCTCGAGCTGTGGGTTCCCGCCGAGAATATGGGGGAACTCAACCGGCACATTTGGGGCGGGATTCGGGAGATCGTGCGGTCGGAGACGGCGGGGGACTCGTAGGCACTAGTGCCACGCCCGTGAACTCCTTGAACGTGCTGTGGATAACTCGGTGCGCGTCAGCCGCGCGACGTACACTCGCAGTATGTCCATGACCGCGCAGGAGGTAGAGCAGGCGCTGCTTGCCCTTGATCAGGGTGAGCGTGCTGCCGTGATTCACCGCGGCCTGCTCAGCCTTGATGCCGATGACGCGCCCGTGGATCAGGCCGCGATTGACGCGGCCTGGCGTACGGAACTTCGCAGGCGTATTGACGACATCGAGAGCGGCAAGGTCGAACTGCTGGATGCGAACGAGTCTCACGAGCAATTGCGAGCAGAGCTAGCAGCCCGTCGCGCGTGAGCCTGGAAAGGCGCGAGCATCCCGACGCGCGGAACGAACTCCGCGAAGCCGCCTATTGGTACGACGACCGAGAGCCAGGCTTGGGAAGCCACTTCTACGATGCCATTGATGAGGCGTTGGATCGCATCCAGGAGTGGCCGGACTCTGCACCAGCTTTTCCCGACTGGGAGGGCGCGCACGTTGTGCGCAGCATGACGGTGGTGGCATTCCCTTACCGGCTGCTCTACTACGTCACCGGCTCCACCGCCGTGATCCTCGCCTACGCACACAAGCGCCGCAGGCCCGAGTACTGGCAGGAACGACTAGACCGCCAGTAGCCGGGTCCGCCTGCTCACCCACCCCACCACCGCATCGGGCCAGAATTGTTGGGCGCGAGCCGTGCGCCTGCCCGCACACTCGGAGGCGAAGGGAGTTGCCATGATCGCGGAGCTCAATCAACTCATCGACGCCGTGGAGCAGGACCTCGCGGAAGACCTCGACGTCGCCGACATCCTCCCCAGCATGTGGGGTGTGCTGCTGGGCGATGGTCGGCGGGTGCCGGGTATCGACTGAACGGGTTCGCACCAGTTGAGAGTGGATCCCGCGGCTTGCTCTTGGATGGTCGGGCATCGAGTCGGGAACTACTGCCTTGTACCGAGCACCCCCAAAGTGAGGGACACCAACTCAGGGGGCAGGCGGCTCACCGTCCTCGGGGAGCAACCCCGGCCGTAGGGTGGGGGCATGAAGCGCTCGACTCGGAACCCGGCCCGCGCGCTCGCCTTACTCGCCGCCGCAAGCCTCACGGTGGCACTCGCGGCGTGCTCGAGTGGCCCCACGCCGGCGGTGCCTACCGTGTCTGGCGTGCCCGGTCCCGGCGACACCTTGCAGGCATTTGCGCCCGGGCGCTTGCACATTGGGTCGGCAGTGGCAGGCGGTGGGCATCACACCTCGCAGGACTACCCGGACCCGTTCACCGGCGACGCCCAGTACCGCGATGTGCTCGCTGCGGAGTTCACTTCCCTCACTCCAGAGAATCAACTTAAGTGGGAGTACTTGCGCCCAACCCAGGACCAATTCAACTTTGACGCCGCCGACTCCATCGTTGTCTTTGCGCAAGGAAACGGGCAGGTAGTGCGCGGCCACACACTGCTGTGGCACTCCCAGAACCCCGCGTGGCTCGAGAACGGCGACTTCACGCAAGAGCAGTTGCGCGAGTTGCTCCGCGAGCACATCCAGACCGTGGTGGGTCGGTACCGCGGCAAGATCCACCAATGGGATGTGGCCAACGAGATCTTTGACGACGCCGGAAACCTGCGCACCGGGGAGAACATCTGGATCCGCGAGTTAGGCCCAGACATTGTGGCCGACGCGTTCCGCTGGGCCCACGAGGCTGACCCTGATGCGTTGCTGTTCCTCAATGACTACAACGTGGAGCAGATAGGCACCAAGTCCGACGCTTACTATCAGTACGCCCAGCAACTGCTTGACGAAGGTGTGCCACTTCACGGCTTTGCCGTGCAAGGTCACCTGAGCATTGCGTACGGCGCGCCGAGCATGCAGGCCAACTTGCAACGTTTTGCGGACCTGGGCCTGGAGGTGGCTGTCACGGAACTTGATGTGCGGGTGCCTGTAGACGCTGGCGCGAGCCCCAGCGCCTCCGCCTTGGACAAGCAAGCGGACTACTACTCCACCATGCTCTCCGTGTGCCTCGCCGTGGAGGCCTGCACGTCCTTCACCGTGTGGGGTCTACCCGATAAGTACTCGTGGGTGCCTCACTTCTTCACGGGCGAGGGCGGCGCCACCATCATGTGGGACGACTTCACTCGCAAGCCCGCCTACTGCGCTCTCCAGGAACTGCTCGCCGAGGCCAGTAACAAGACAGACGATGCTGAGTTCGCTGCCCGCAGCTGCGCCGCCTAGCGCCGTGAGTTGAGGCTGCTATCAGTTACCCTCGAATGAGGTAGCTGGCCCGCATGCGACCGGCAGACTTGCCAGGTACCGGGAGGAGCGCGAGGTGCGTAAGCCGCTGAAGGGCCTTACCGCGGTGGCGCTCGCCGCAGTTCTTGCCGTGGGCTTGAGCGCGTGCGACGACTTTCCCATTGACGTCCCCACCCAGTTGCCCACCCAGTTGCCGGACATCAGCTTGCCGCCCATCCCGAGCCTGGATCCGCAGCCGCGCACCACTGTCACGGTCACGGCTGACCCTCAGCCCGCTCCTGTCGTCACCGAGACCGTCACTGGCGACCCAGTGCCCGCTCCCGCGGTGACGCACACGGTCACCGTGAGCCCGGACGCCTCGGCTCCTGCGGAAGTGACGGTAAATGTGACATCAACTGTCACTGCCACGCCTGAACCGTCGGTGTCGCCCGGCGTGACCGTCACTTTCACTCCCGGACCCCAAGACATGCCCCCCGTTTCCGCCACTCCGGGCACGGCCCCCTGGTGGATGCAGTTGCTACTGGGGGTCATGATCGCCGCCTTGCTGTTGCTGTGGTGGACCACCGCGGCCGCGCGCAACAAGGGCAAGCGCCGCCTTGCCGCCTCCCGCGAGCAACTTGCATGGGCGGAAGGTGAACTCGCACCACACGTGCTCAGCCAACCGACCGCCGCGCAAGTGCAGGCCGCATGGGAAGTGTCTCGCCCGGACGTCATGGAGATCGACCGCGAGCTCTACAACCAGTCCACCACCTTGTCCACGCAATGGTTGCGTTCGCGTGCCGCGCAGGGTCGCGTGGTGCTCGGGGAACTCATTGCAGCTTTGGACGCGGCCGCGTCGCCCGATGCCCCTACCGACGCCGATGCCGTACGTGCGGCCAACGCGCAGATCGATGCCGCCAGGTCGCACGTGAGGCTGTGGCTCGCGGCGTCGCCGGTCTAGTCGTTCCCGCTCGCTCCAGCATTGCGCGCCAACTCAAGCGCCACCTCAAGCCACCAACTGCCCGCAGGCGGACCGCCACCACACGTACCGTCGCTCTCGCCAGGGCGCTTGATCCACAGCACGGCATCAAGGTTTCCCTGCTGCACCAGTCGCGGCGCCTCACCCAGCGCCTGACCGCGCACGTTGCACCACTCTCCAGTGCCACCGTTGCCATTACGAGACGTGTCGATCACGTAGTGAATGCCTGTGTGCGCTGCAATGACGTCGCCGTAGGCGCGCTCGGCCTCAGTGGAGTTGTAGTTGGAGACGTTCAGAGAGAAACCTTCAAGGTGCTCAATCCCCACCACCTGCAGCCTGCGTGCCACCTCTTGGGCCGGCAACCAGTTGGAGTTGCCAGCGTCCAAGTACACGTTCACCCCGGCATCGTCCAGGATGCGCGCCGCTTCCGCGAGCAACCCAGCCCGGTCGCCCTGGCCGTCGCAATCGCCCCACTGCGCCAAGGCATCGGGCTCAAGAATGACCCACGCCCCTGAATCCGCAACGCCTCGCGCAAAACTCTCAATGAACTCCAAGTACTGCTGCTCGGGCAAGCCACCCGCAGAATGCAAGCCGCAATCACGGCCCGGTATGGCGTACATGACAAAGAGGGCGTACGCGCCTTGCTCAGCGGCGCGCGCCACTACATCCCGGCCTTGTTGCTCAACGCCCTCATTGGTGAGCCAATCACCCACCCACAGTGCTTGCGGCTGGGACGCGATGAGTCGCTCCAAGAGTTCGGCGTCCGCGTCGCGACCCTCGGCCCGCAATTGCGCAATGGAGGTATGCACCGCGCCGGGGCCCACGTAGAAGTCGCCTGAACCTGATGCCGGAGGCGCCGTGGGGGAGCCCGATGCCGGGGCCGGGCTGGGAGTATCAGTCGCGAGCTCGCCGGAAGGCGCGGGAGTAGGGCTGGCGGAGCAACCGCTCAGCGCCAAAACGGCCAAAACTGTAGACAGTGCAATACCGCGACGAATGGTCATTGGTGGACCTTACCAAGTGGGTAATTGGGCCCGTTCCAGGTGGTGCCTCAAGGCTGGTACCTTCTGTGCGTGCCCACCACTTTGTACCTCATCACTGGCCTTCCGGGAGCGGGAAAATCTACCCGCGCGGCGGCCATTATTGCCGCCACCGGAGCGGAGCATGTGGACATGGATGGCGCCATGCGCGCGCGGGGCCTGAGCATCGTCGACTACGAGGCAAGGTTCGCTCTCCAGCCAGACATCGAGGCGCTCATCAACCCCTTGTTGCGGGCGGGGCGCTCGGTGGTTGCGGAGTTTGGATCCTGGTCTCGAGAAGAGCGTGACCGCATCCGCAGTTACGCGCGGGGCACCGATGCGCGTACTGAACTTCACTGGCTCGATGCTCCCGTGGAGGTGTGCGTGGAGCGCGTCTTGAAGCGTGGGGGAGAGGGCGCGGAGGTCCTCGCAGACATGCTCCGCACGGCCGGCGCAGGCTACGAACAGCCCACGTGGGACGAAGTTGAGACCTACGACGCGTACTACGCCCCCGACCAAGAGTGGTTTTAGCACCCGTTTCCGGTAGCCGAACTGGCACCACACCACTATCTTTTTCTCACCACATGCAGGCCTGGCTGCGTGTGTGGCCTCCCTCAGGGCCATGAGAAGGGAACGCCATGAAGCGTCCGTCTGCTGTGCAACGTTTCAAGTACTGGTTCGACAACCTCATGAGCAAGGGCACCGGCGCGCTGGTGCTCGTTCTTGGAGTGGTGGTGGCCGTGGTGGTCACCATTCATGCACTCGCTGTGCTGCTGCTTGGCGTGCGCCTGGACGATGTCGAGGAAGACCAGCAAGTCTTTGAAGTCTTTTGGGTCAACCTGTTACGCGTCCTCGATGCCGATGACATCGCCGCAGACAACGGTTGGGGTTACCGCTTCGCGATCCTCATCGTCACCATCGTGGGTGTCTTTGTAGGCGCCACCCTCGTCGGCATCATCGCCGGAGGTTTCAACGCGAAGATCGAGCAATTGCGCAAGGGCCGCTCCGAGGTGATCGAGTCCGGCCACACGCTGCTCCTGGGGTGGAACTCCAAAGTGGTTCCGCTGGTGCACGAGCTCAGCGTGGCCAACCAGTCTCGGCGCAAGCCGGCCATTGTGGTGCTCGCCGAGCGCGACAAAGTGGAAATGGAAGATGAGATCCGCGCCAAGGTCCCGGACACCCTGGGAACGCGCGTGGTGTGCCGCACGGGCGACCCGCTTGATGCCGGTGACCTCATGCTGGCTAACCCCTATGGTGCTCGTAGCGTCATCATCCTGGGCGACGAGCAGCACCCGGATCCGGACGTGCGCGCCATCAAGACCGCGCTGGCTTTGACGAGTCACCCCGAGCGGCCCGAGCGCAAGCTCCACGTGGTGGGCCAGATCCGCAACGCCACCAACGCCGAGGTCGCCTTGCTCGTAGGCAAGGACGAGGTGAAGTGGATCCTGGCCACCGAGAAGTTTGGCCAGATCACGGCGCAGACGAGCCGCCAGCCCGGTCTGAGCGATGTCTACAGTGAGTTGCTCAGTTTTGACGGCTCGGAGATCTACTTCAGCGCCCAACCCTCCTTGTATGGCCAGGCCTACAAGGACATCGTCCCGGCATTTGCCAACTCCGCCGTGATGGGCTTCACCGTGGACGGCTCGGTGAAACTCAACCCGCAGCCCGAGGACATCTACGCAGAGGGCGAAGAGCTCATCTTGTTCACCGAAGACGATTCCACCGTCGTGGTGGGAGCAGGAGGCGAGGTCGATGCGTCGGTCATCCAACCTCCCAAGCGGCACACGGAGCCGCCGGAGCACACTCTGGTGTTGGGCTACAACAAGCGGGTCCCCGGCATGCTCGGTGAACTCAATGAATACGTGGCACCGGGCTCCAGCGTGACCATCGTGTCCGAGGTTCCCGTGGACGGGCTGAGCGAGATCAAGGAACTCGACAACCTCTCCGTGAACGTGGTTCAGGCAAACACATCCAGCCGTGCCACCTTGGCGGGCCTGGACCTCGAGAGGTTTGACCACGCCATTGTGGTGGCGTACCGCGACACCATGAACCTGCAGGACGCCGACGCTAAGACGCTCGTCACTTTGCTCCAGTTGCGCGAGATCATCAAGGAACGAGGCGCCGAGTTGAACATCGTCAGCGAGATGCTCGATGACCGCAACCGCCGCTTGGCCGAGGTGACCCAGACCGACGACTTCATCGTCAGCGACCACCTCATCAGCCTGATGATGGCGCAAGTGTCCGAGCACGTGCTGCTCGCCGAGGTGTTTGACGAGATCTTTGGCGCAGAGGATTCTGAGGTGTACCTGCGCCCGGCCGAGTGGTACGTCACGCTGGGCTCAGAAGTGAACTTCTATACCGTGGTCCAGGCCGCCCTGGCGCGCCACGAGACCGCGATCGGCTTCATGTGCGTGGGCAACGACATCAGCGAGGCCGAGGTCAAGATCAACCCCAACAAGGACGTGAGGCGCACGTTCACCCCAGGCGACCGCATCGTAGTGCTCGCAGAGCGCTAACCTGCTAGACCTATGGATATTGGTGTCCTCACAGTAGTCACCGCCTTGCTGGCGGCGGCGTCCGTGCACGCTCTGTGGAAGTGGGCGCAAGAGCGGGACGACATCAACAGTCGCGGACCTCGTGCGCTGTGGGCTGGAGTGGTGATTGTGCTCACCCTGGTCGCTGGCTTCTACGAATACGGCCACCATCAGCGCCAGGACCTGGCCACGCGTGCCATGAGCGCAGTCACCGACAACCCCCGCGCGCATGCCAACTGTGAGCGACTCACCGAGTCGTTCTTCAACCTCAGCCAGTTCGACGGCTTTGTGTATTACGCCGACACCGACGTGGCGCACTACAAGCGCAAGTCCTGCAGGGACCTTGCCGCCTACGCGTCGAGCAGTCACTTCAATCCGAGCCTGGAGCAGGTGGCCGCGGTGCATCTCATTGCTCACGAGGTGGCGCACATCAATGGATATTGGGTGGAGGCAGAGGCGGAGTGTTGGGCGGTGCAGAACAACCACCTCGTTGCCCAAGAACTAGGCGCCACCCCCGAGCAGGCGCGCGCTCTCCAGGCGCGGTACTTCACCGAGATCTACCCGTTGATGCGTAGCGATTACCGTTCAGGCAAGTGCACCGCAGGCGGCGAGTTTGACGCAAACCCTGACCGGGCGGAGTTCCCGTAAGGTCGGCTAGGGTGCAAGGCATGAATCGCCTGCTACTGAAGACGCCGTCCGTCGTACGTGCCGTGGCGATTGCCGCTAGCGGGGCCTTGCTCATCGCCGGATGCAGTGCGAACTCACCGGCCCCGCCGAGTCAGCCTGAGGCGGCTCAACAGCCAACTGCGTCCTCAAGTGCGGTTGCAACCGAGACTCCTGGCGACTTCGACCTCGCGGTGTTCTGCGAAGCAGCTGCGCCACTGACCGTGGTGGTGCCGCGCGAATTCGTGGGAACGCCGGAGCATGTGGCGTTGTTCGATGACTTGCGGGCAGCCTCCACGCCGGAGATTGCCCAGCTGGTCACCACCCTCCGCGACCATTACGAGTTTGACGTTGACGTGGCTGATCCCGAGTCCCAGAATTTCAGTAACTTCCCGCCCGAGATCCAGAGGGTCGCCCTGGACTTGCAGTCGTACATCGACGCCCACTGCGCACGAGAGTAGCCGCTGCCGCCGTACGCGCTGGCGTGAGCTGTGCCCATGCACGAACGAACGGTCGTGCTATTGTGTTCGCAAACGCAAGAAGCATCTATGGAGGCGGACATGACAAGCGAAGCCCACGGCGTTCCATTGCCAGCGACGGGCCGAAGCGCACAGGGGGCCACCACAGCCCGTCCCGCGCGAGCCAAAGCGACAAGCGAGTGGTGGGCACGCCTGCGGTGGCGAGTTAATACGATGTGGGGAGAGCCGCTGACTGACCAAGACCTCGAACTCACGGCCGAGGACATTCAGGCGCAACTCGACTACGGACGGGACTAGCACCATGCCACCACGCGCCGCCTCTACCGCAGCACCTGTGACGCCAGCCCAGGGAGAGTCAACGCGCGCGACGATTCTCTTTGAGGCACTCCAGCTGGCGAGTGAAGTGGGCTTTGAGGGGGTGACCATTGGGGTCTTGGCCTCCAAAGTAGGAATGTCCAAGAGCGGTCTCTACGCGCATTTCGACTCCAAAGAAGCACTCCAGTGCGCCGCGCTCGACTATGCGGCGGAGCGATTCAAAGCCGTGGTGGTGGGGCCTGCGTTCTCGCAGCCTCGTGGATTGCCACGACTCGAGTCCCTCCTAGACCGATGGATCCATTGGGAGCGCGACGAACTGCCCGGCGGCTGTCCCTTCATCGTCGCCGCCGCGGAGTTTGACGACAAGCCGGGCCCCACTCGGGAGCGGGTGGTGCAGTACATCCAGCAAATGATCGACGCCATCGCCAAGTGCGCTGAGTTCGCCGTGGAGGTGGGCCACTTCAGGCCCACGCTCGACGCTCGCCAGTATGCGTATGAGTACTGGGGAACGGTCTTGGCATACCAGCAGTACCAGCGACTTCTTGGGGTCGCCGACGCTGAGGCGTTGGCACGCGCGTCGATCGCGCAACTGAATGCCCGCGCGGCGGCCTAGCGTCGCTGGCTAGCCGGGCATCGGGCGATGTGGGGAAAGTTCCCCAAGAGCCTGCACCGGCCCAAGGATGCCCGATAGTGTCGAGCGCATCGACTGAGGAGGGGTTGTGCGCGTACCAATACTGAAGGCCGGATTGGTGGCCGCCATCGCCGCCGCCATCGCCGTATCTGTCACTGGTTGCAGCATCCTGCAGGATGCTCTCATCCCGCGCAGCGAGGATGCTTCACTCAATATCCAAGACACCCCGGTGACCATCTCCGGCAACCACGTCTCCACGGCATGCTTTGACTTCACCACTCCTGACATTGGTCAGGAATGGGAAATTCATCCCGACGCCAGCGAATGCGTTGCGGATGTCAGGTGGCCCGATTCGAACCTCCTCACCACCATCCGCGTACGCGTGCAGACGGGGAAGGTCTCTTACGACAGCGCAGAAAGGTCGCTGCGCAAGGCTGGCTACGAGGACATCACTGGTTCGGAGATCACCATCGACGGTCGTCCCGCCTACGCGTTCAAGTTGGTGGACGCCATGGGACTGAGCCAGGACATCATCATCGTCACGTTGCCGGACGGCCGTTTTACCCTCGACGGTACGCCGTTGACCTCCATCTTCGTGGGCGGCTACTCGCTTATGGACGCCGAGACCAATTACGTGAATGCCATCGCCCACTCCATCGAAATCCACTAACGAGTGGCTACTGCTGGAAGTCGATGACAACCTTGCGTTGACCCGGCTTTGGCTGCAACGCCATGGAGAAGGCTTCCTGCACTTGAGTTCCAGCAAACACGTGGGTGACAAAGAACTCTGAGAACCACGGGTTGGCCACCAAGAAGTCTTGAGCCAAGTGCAGCATGGCGCGGTGATCGGTGGTCACGCCCGTCACCAAAGTGCCGTTGTGGCGGAAGAAGCGGTTGAGTGGCAGTCCGTACCAGTCGTCGTCAGGAACCCCAAACGCCACCACGGTGCCCTTGCGCGCCACGGCGTTCATGGCATCGGCAAGAGTGCTGGCCTGGTGCCCGACCATCTCCAGCACCACGTCAGGCCGGTCTTGGTCGCGCAACTGTTGAGCCCACACTCGGGACGATGCCGTAATCACCTCATCCAACGGAAGGCTGGCGGCGTCGGTGGTCCGGTCTACGGGGTCAATGCCCACGATTCGCCCGGCACCTCGAGCCTTGGCAATCACGCTAGCCATGAGGCCAAAAGGCCCCAGACCCACAATCCCCACGCTCCGGCCCTCAAGAGGCCCCAAGCGCTCAAACGTTGTCATGAGGCACGCCACCGACTGGGCCGTGGTGGCGTGCGCGTCGCTCACGTCCATGCGGACCGGATCCACGCGGGCGCCGGTGGTGACAAAGTACTGACGCAAGGCGTCCTCTTTGGCAGCCCATCCCACCACGCGCATGCCGGGGGAGAAGTCGGGGTGGCTCGTGGCGACCACACGGCCCACTACCTCGTGGAGCGGCCTTCCTGCCTGTCCGGGGCCACCTGCGGGAGTGACCGCGCCGCGAGCCACCGGAAGGTCTGAACCGCACACGGCGCCGGCCGTGAGTTCCACTAAGAGCTCGCCGGAGGCCAACGCTTGAGGGACAGGCTCCTGGACCACCTCAAAGACGTAGGGCGCGCTCACGCGGTACGCCCAGCCCGTGGTGGGCCACTCGTCGGCGGCACTTGCGATGTCTGTCACCGGCTCAACCGGCGCGATCCCCATGCTTGCGGACGCTAACAGTTGCGCGAGTGCGCCAACCGGGACCTACGACGGGGTGAGCGGCAGTGGAGGGGCTTCGCCAGTCGCAGGCTCGATGCCCAACTCAGTCAGCAGTCCACGCACCTTTTGCTCAATGGCATCGCGAGTGAGTCGCGTGGCATCCAGCGCATCGAGGCCGTCCGGAACTTCAAACACCCAGTCTTCGTAACGTTTGCCCGCGTAGTACGGGCAAGCGTCACCGCAGCCCATGGTGACCACCACATCGGCGGTCCGCAGGCGTTCCTCAGTCCATGGTTTGGGATACTCGCCGGTGATGTCGATTCCCTTTTCGGCCATGGCGGCTATCGCATGCGGGTTGAGGGATTCTCCCGGCTCTGAGCCACCAGACCAGGCGAGCGCGTTGTCGCGGGCGAAGTGCTTGAACCACGCCAGCGCCATTTGGGATTTGCCACCGTTCTTGACGCACAAGAAGAGAACCGCGGGGGCAGGGGAGGGTGGAGTTGTCGTCACAAAGGAGACAGTACCAGCGCCGGGTTGCCTCCCACGATGGCGCCCGGAGGCACATCCTTCGTGACCACGGAACCCGCGCCCACTACTGCGCCGCGCCCCACTGTGACACCTGGGCACAACACCACAGACCCGCCAAGCCAGACATCGTCCTCAATGGTGATGGGCAGTCCCAGCTCCCAGCCTGCCTTGCGCGAATCCACATCCACGTGGTGGTTGGGAGTGTAGAAGCGAGCGCACGGGCCGATGAGTGCGCCGTTGCCAATGCGCACTTGACCGCTGCCGAGGATCATGAGGTCGGTGTTGATGAAGACGTTCTCACCGAAGGACACCCGCTCTGCATACTCGATGTACACAGGTGGGCGGAAGTCCAGGCCGGAGCCGCACTCGGCTACGAGGCCAGCCAGCATGGCGGTAGCCCGCTGGGGGTCCTGAGGGTAGAGCGCACTGAGTTCGCGGCACACTGCGAGTGTCTCTTGTTGCATGGCCGCCAACTCCGGGCCCAAGCGGTACTTGAACCATTCGTCGGCGCGCAACTTGTCTAGCTCGGTGCGCGCGGGGTCCTCCACTGGTACTTCGTTCTTGCGGCGCTTCCAGATCTCATCCATGCAGGCCTCCTAGTCCATCGTCTCCTGACAGGACGCGCGACACCCGGTGCGGTGGTCCCGGTGCGCCGTTGCTGGCCTAACCCCCACGATAACTTAGCGAAACCTATTGATTAACGCTCAAAGCCGCGCTAATATAAAGAAAACGTTAAATACAAGGACGGTGCGCACATGCCTCGGGGTACCGACGAGTGGGAAGTGAACCTAGGTTCTCAAGTGCGTGCCGAGCGCCTGCGCCTAGGGCTGGACCAAGTCACCCTCGCCGCCCGCGCCAACATTTCAGTGCCGAGCCTGTCTAAGCTCGAGAACGGCGAAGGCTCCCGGCTCAGCACGCTCATCAAGGTAGTCAGGGCTCTCGGCCGCGAGGACTGGCTTGAGTCGCTCGCCCCTGCCAGTCAAGTCTCACCACTGGCCATGTTGCGTGACCGTGACTTGCCTGCGCCGCGCCAACGTGTCACCAAGGCCATCCGTTCCGTGGAGGCACCATGAGTTACGCACCCGCCAACGTCGTGGAGGTAGTGGCATGGGGCCAGACAGTGGGCGCCGTCGCGCTTGACCCAGCCACGGGCGTCGGCGTCCTGGAGTACACCCCCGAATGGAGGCGCGGTCAGCGCGAACTCTCGCCCGTCCTCGCGCCGCTCAGTGCCTCGCGCGTCACCGGTTCGACTCGTGCGCTCGACACCTTCCACGGCCTGCCCCCGCTGCTCGCGGACGTGCTTCCCGACGACTTTGGCAACGCCATCATCAACGCTTACCTCACGCGCGAGGGCATCGACCGCGCCAGCTTCACGCCGCTGGACCGGTTGGTCTACGCAGGCAATCGCGCCATGGGTGCTCTGGAGTTCCGCCCGCCATCGCCCCAGCCGGAACCGCCCACCGCGCTGAGCCTCAGCCGCTTGGTGGGCGAAGCGCGCGCCGCCATCCGCGGTGACCTCGCCAAGGAGCCCACCGCTGCCGTGGTCACCTTGTTCTCCGTGGGCACCTCCGCCGGGGGTGCGCGAGCCAAAGCAGTAGTGGCCATCAACGAGGCCGGCGAGATTCGTTCCGGCTCGCTGCCACCGGAGCCAGGTTGGACCGACTACGTCATGAAGTTTGACGGCGCCGGAAGTGATTCAGGCGAGAGCGAGGGCTACACCCGCATCGAGTACGCGTACCACCTCATGGCACTCGCCGCCGGTATTGACGTTCCGCCGGCTCGCTTGCTGGAAGAAGGCGGCCGCGCTCACTTTCTGTCCCAGCGCTTTGACCGCCACAACGGACAACGGGTGCACATGCAGTCGCTGTGCGCGCTGCGCGCACTGGACTTCCGCTTGCGCGACGCCCACGACTACGCCCAACTGCTGGAGACATCGGACCTGCTGGGTCTGCCGCCGGAGACACGCACTGAAATCCTCAGGCGCGCGGCATTCAACGTGTTCGCCTTCAACCGTGACGACCACACCAAGAACCACGCCTTCCTCATGGACAGCACAGGCACGTGGTCGCTCGCGCCAGCATTTGACCTGATCTTCGCGTACGCGCCGCAGTCCTACTGGAACGCGAGGCACCTTATGGCCGTGGATGGGGAGTTCGCCGCACCCCAGCGCGCGCACCTCGAACGGCTGGGCGATGCGTGGGCGGTGCCTGCCATCAAGTCCACCCTCACTCAAGTGGCCGATGCCGTAGCCCAGTGGCCTGACATTGCCGCCCAGGCGGGCGTGGACAAGCCAAGGGCCCGCGCCATCAGCGAAGTGCTGACGGGCGGGCCCCTTGGAAGTTAGCGCTTAGTCGTCGCTCTCAAGGATGAGCTTGAGGTTGGCAAGCATCTGGTCCAGCGTGTGCTGGTTGATCTTGTCCAAGACGGCGGCGTTAGTCATCTTCTGCAACTTGCCGGCGTCAACGTCGTAGTTGACCTCGGAGTAGATGCGGGTGGAGTTGTCGTCCACGGCGGAGAACTGGTAATCCCACGTGGCGGCGACGTCTCCCTCGAGCTTGAGCGTGACGCGCTCGTTGACCTCGTAGTTCAAGCCAGAAGCCTTGCCGCGCAGGTCCACGCCAGCCATGTTGAAGCGCCAGTCGAAGGTCTGGTCAATGCTCGGCTCGTCGGGCGTGATGTTGGTGTTTTCGTTCAAGTTGGGGATGAACGCGGGGCCGTTGTGCGCGGAGGCGGTGTACTCGAACACCTCGGAAATGGGGCGGTTGATGATCACTTCACCGGATGCGTTGGGCATACTCAAGGCTCCTTATTCGTAGGCCTATCAGGGACGACGAACCTCACGCTACACGCCACGTGTGGTTTTGGACTTGCTTACGGAAAACATTGCGCCACAACCTCACCTTAGGAGTGCGCCTTCCTGTCAGTAGCAGCAACGTCACACCTGGGAGCAGAGGGACGATGCGCACAGTGGCTGCGCCTCCCAAGAGCACCTTCCGCAGGGGAGCATTCTCGTGTGACTCCTCCGCGCTCACGTGAGGCTCCCACCGGGCCCGCACCATGCCAGCTGCCACCTTGGCTCCCGACACCACCGCATCCGCCCTGATTCCCCACGCTATCCACGGACCCAAGAGGAACGCCACTGCAAGCACGAGGGGAATAGTCACCAACGCAAGCAACCAGACAGTGGCAGCCGCGCCACATAGCGCTAAGGTGGCGGCGAGCGCCTCGCGGCCGTACCACAGTGAGGCACGACCGTGAGCAAGAGGGAGGATGGTCAGGTGCGCGAAAAGCAACAGGCCCACCCCCAAGAGCACCCAGCCAGCAATGATCATGCGGCTCACCTTAGCGGCACCCTGTGGCAGTACTTCAAGGAGAGATTCCCTCCCGCGCTAGTGGGCATGCTTGCCGTGTCCTTTGGTGCCGCGTGCGTGGGCCTCTTTGGGCCGTGGACCTTGAAAGACACAGGCCTATGGGCGCACCTGATCTTGTTCGCCATCCTCTACGTGGCGCTGCTGTTGCGCTACCGCGTGGTGGATGAGTGGAAGGACTACCGCCACGATTCGCGCCACTACCCCGACAGGCCCGTGCAGCGCGGGTCCATCTCGCCGCGCGTGCTCGCTGTGCTGGGCGGGGCGGCTGTGGCGGTGGAATTCATTCTTGCTTGGTTACTAGGCGGGCTCCCGGCGTTGTGGCTGTACGGCATCGTCACTGTGCTGACGGTGGGCACGGCCGTGGACTTCTTTGCCAAGCCCTTCATGGAGCGGCACTTCTCATTCTCTTTTGTGGTGCATCAGCTGGTGTACCCGGCCATGTTCGCTTGGGCAGCGGTGGCACTTGGCGCTTCTTTGAGCGACGCGAGCACGTGGTGGGGCATCGCATCAGCAACGGCGCTATTCGTCTCCGCCGAGGTAGTGCGCAAGTTCCAGCCCCGTGAGTCCGCCGTAGGTGGGGTAGTAGCAGACACCTACGGCGCCGTATGGGGCCGACGCCTAGCACTTATTGGTCTCTTGGCTCTGGTGGTGGCGGCTGGCTGGTGCGCGCACCTCGCCATCGGTTCCTGGTTTTCTTTGGGGGTCTCCGTGGCGGCGGCCGTGGTCATTGCGGTGCGCAACCGTTCGGATTCCTGGGTGATGGCGGGCGCTGGCGCCCACGTGCCGCTATTGGCGTTGGCGATGGTGGTGTGACGGTGATCCTTGGAGCCAAGGCGCAAGGGCTCATCGAGTTACGCTCCGCCTACCCCACACACGTGCCTGAGTTCATCGTGCTGCCCCTGACGGAGATCGTCGTGGGTGGCGCCGATGCCCTGGCGAAGGCGAGTGGGGCATCGGAACTGGGCGTGGATGCTGCCGCGCTGGAGCGGCTCTTGGCGCCGGCCGCCGCCTGGCCGCTCAGCGCGGTGCGTACCTCGGCACTTGCCGAGGACACCCCCGAGCACTCCTTTGCAGGCTTGTACGAGACGGCCTTGGACGTGCCTCCTCATCGCCTGGCCGATGCCGTAGCGACGTGCGTGCGCAGCCTCACGGGAGACAGGGTGTTGGCATACGCGGCAGCCCGCGACGTGGACGTGCCTCTTGGTGGATCGGTAGTGGTCCAGCGCATGGTGCACGGCCGTATTGCCGGGGTGATGTTCACGCAAACGGGCGCGGGCGCCCTGGAGGTGGCGTATTCCACCGCAGGGCCGGACGCAGTGGTGCGCGGCGAGGCCGCCCACACGTATCGACTGCCCGCGGTGGAGCCGCTGCCGCGGCGAGCGCCGGTACCGGTGGGGCTGTTGCACGTGGGCCGTGAGTTGCAGGCTCAGCGCGGTGCTACCGATGTGGAGTTCGCGGCCACCGGAACCCGCGTATGGCTGCTCCAGGCGCGGCCCGTCACCGCACCCGTAGTGCAGTCCACTCTCGCGTGGGACTCCACCAACATTGGCGAGAACTATCCAGGCATCACGCTTCCGCTCACGTACTCCTTCATCCGCGATGTGTATGCGCACGTGTATCCGGCGTTCTTCAGGCTGCTGGGGCGTTCGGAGGGCTCGTTGCGCGCCCATGATCGCGTATTCCGCAACTCGCTGGGCTACGTGCGCGGGCGAGTGCACTACAACATCGATAACTGGTTTGAGATGGCCGCCATGCTGCCCGGCGGTAAGGCCAACCAAGAGTTCTTTGCCGCCATGCTCCAGCCGGTCAAAGAGGGCGAGGTCAAACCCAAGGCGCGGTTGAGCTTGTGGGGCGCAGTGGCGCTTGCAGTGGGAGGCGCGCGGCTCTTGTGGCTCTTGCTCACGTCTGAGCGCAGGTCCAGGAGGTTCGCGCGCGTCTACCGCGAGCGCTACGCCCGTTACAACGCCATTGATTTCGGTTCGCTAGCGCCCGATGCTGCATTGGCTTCCTTGGGACACATCCGCACTGACTTGTTGGCCCTGTGGGCTGTGCCCATCCTCAATGACGTGCGGCTCATGGTTTTCCACGGTCTGCTTCGGCGCACCTTTGGCCCTGAACGCCACGCCGACTACTTGGCCTTCCTCACCGGATTGACGGACCGCGCGAGTCTTGCGCCGCTCACCGCGCTGAGTGAGTTGGGTGCCGCGCTGGGGGAGGGTGGCGTCAAGGATGCGGACGCGCCTCTCACGGTCCAGCACGAGGCGTTGCTGCGTGAGTACTTGGACGTCTACGGCGGCCGCGCCCCGGACGAGCTCCAACTCGAAAACCCGCGCTTGGGCGATGATGTGCGCCAACTAGTGGCACTTGCGCTCCATGCCGCTGAGGCGCCCGCGCGCGAGACAGCCCCGGCGCGAGTGCGCGGAACCTTGCGCCAGCGGTGGCTTGGCAGACACGTGCGCAGGGCGATCGACCACCGTGAGCGCTTCCGCTACCAACGCGCTCAAGTCTTTGGCATTGCCCGCGAGACCTACATCAGCGTGGGTGAGCGGCTTTGCGCCGCAGCGGCTATCGGTGACGCGGACGACGTCTTCTGGCTCACCATTGAGGAAGTGGACGGCGCGGTGTTCGGCCACGCGTGGGACACGGACCTCAAGCCAGTGGTGGCCGCGCGCAAGGTGCGCCTCGCCGACTACAAGGGCGCCCTGCCCAGCCGTCGAGTGGTGGGAAGCGGCATTACCGCTCCCACGGGCCTGACCTTCCCTAGCGCACCCGAGCCCGGTGCACTCGCAGGGATAGGAGTCTCGCCCGGCCGCTACACCGGTGAGGTGTTGGTCCTTGACGAGTTCGACGCCCACGCGGACGTGCGCGGCAAGGTGCTGGTCACTTCCCACGTGGACCCCGGGTGGACACTGCTGTTCGTGGCGGCTGGTGCGATCATCACTGAACGCGGAAACGCGCTCTCGCACGTGGCCATCATTGGGCGCGAGCTGGGGATCCCGGTGGTCGTGGCCGCTGCCGGAGCCATGACCTCGCTCGCAAGCGGCACCACTGTCACCATGGACGGCAACACTGGCGAGATTCACGCCGCTGAAAGCGTGGTTGACGAGGGGGATCGCCCATGAGCAGCAGCGAGTTCTCGCCTCGAGCCTGGGGCAAGCGCGTTGGCCCCGCTGGGCTGGTGACCGTCCTCAGCATCGGGGTGGCCTGGGCGGCCATTGGCCTCTTGATTGCCGGGCATCTCAAGTGGTCAGTGCTCGCCGCGCTACTGGCGTTCTTGTTGGACATGGTGGACGGATTTGTGGCCCGCCACACTGGCACGGCCTCTGAGTTTGGTCGCACCTTTGATTCCTTGGCGGACGTGGTCAACTACTCGGTGTGGTCCGCGCTCGCGGTGGGACTGCGGATCGTGCCCGGCGTGTGGGGCTGGGTGGTAGGCGCGCTCATTGTGGCCGGGGGCGCAGTGCGATTGGCGCGCTTCACCGTGGACGGTTTTGACGACGGCGAGATCAAGTACTACCGCGGCGTCGTCACCCCGCACTTGACGTTGGCGGCCATGGTGTTGCTCATCGTGGGCCAGCAGGTCACGGTCCCCGTGGCGGTCAGTGCCGGAATACTGGCAGTGCTGGCTGTGGCGCAACTCATGGGCTTCAAGATGCGCAAGAGTGGTCGCCAGGCGCTGTGGGCATCACTCGTGGTGCCGCTGGCCATCGGAGCGGTGTTCTGGTTGCCGTGACCGCCATCACCGTCACCACTGATCACGCCAGGCCGGCAATACTCGTGGACGCCATCATGGCGGCGCAACAGGCCGATGCCTCGGTGGCGCCTCGCTCCCGACGAGCACTGGCTCGGGGCGCTCGGACGGGCCGCCTCGTGGTCGCGTACGACTCTGAGGGGCAACCCGTCGGTTGGGTGCTCTCCGAGCCATGCACGGCTCGCACCACTGAGTGGGGCGCGATGTATGTGGTGGCCCAATATCGGGACGGCAAAGCATTCAGGCAACTCACTGCGTACGCTCTGGCTATGCGCCCGCGGTCCATCGTCGTCACCATGGACCAGCGCTTTGCTGACTGGCTATTGCGGGAATGGAACTTCACCGAAAGCTCGTTGTGGGGCGTGACTGCGGCATCGGCTGGTGTGTTCTTGTGGCGACGCATGGCCCCGTGGCGACTCGTCGCTGCCTTGCGTCACGTCGCGGGCAGCGCGCCCCGGTACTTGATCCTGGAGCGTGCGTGAGCGACATCGGTTGGTTCATCGTCTACACAGTGGGACTCGGCACCGTCTTTGGCACGCTTGAGTTTCTGGTGCGCACAGGGCGCCTCGCCTCCGAAAATGGCCGTCGCATTTCCCACGTGGCCGCGTGCCTGTACGGCATAGGGATCCACGCTGTACTGCCCATGTGGTGGTTCGTGGCGGTGGCGGGCACATTCGTAGTGCTCATGACCGTGTCCAAGGTGTTGCGCATCCTGCGGTCCATTCACGACACCAAGCGCTCCACGTGGGGCGAGGTCTACATGCCGCTGGGACTGGGGCTCGCGGCGATGGTGGCCGGTGCTGACCAGCGTGCGTTCGTCGTGGCGGCTGCCATTCTTGGCCTGGCCGATGTTGCCGCTGGCTTGGTAGGTGACCGCAAGGGAAGCGACTCCAAGACGTGGGGCGGGACGGTGGCGTTTGCGCTCGTCTCGCTCGCGATCCTGGTGGCCGCGCGCAGCGGCATTCCGCTAAGCCTGGTGGTGGCTGCGTTCCTGGCTGCTCTGGAGCGCATCAGCCTGCGAGGACTGGACAACCTCACCATCCCCGTGGTGGCTGCGGCGGCGCTTGTCGCGTTTGAGTGACAACCGCCGCATGAGCACGTCCGTGCCTGCGTGGATAATGAGCCCGGCCACAAGTACAGCGGCGCCCAGGGTCCATCCGATGCCCCACGCCACATAGGCGAGTGCGGCACAGATGATGCCATCAGCAAGGTCAGCGGCTCGTTGCACGTGACGCCAGCGGGAGTCGGTGACCTGGCCCGGTGCAATGCCAGCCCGGCGCTTGATAAGCGAGTTGATGATCTCGCCTACTGAATAGGCGGCGCCTATGCTCGCGCCAACGACGAGCGACATCGGGCCAGCAAAGACGGGATGGGCGGCGGAGCCGAACACGCTCAAGAGCCCAGCCACGGCGGCTCCGCCCACGAGGTACAGGACTACTCCAAACCACGTCTTGTTCTGGCCCACGACAGGAGCACCCCGCAACGCAGCCCCACCGTCAATGGGCCTGCGGAAGTGACCAAACCACCCGCGCTTGAGGCTGATGATGAGGAACAGGCCCGGGAGCAACACAGGCAACGTCAACGTGAACAGGTGCAACGCCCTCATCAACCCTCCACGTGCCTAGCGCCCCAGCGGCGTGCCACCAGAGTAGCCGAGGGTTCAGGGCCAGCCTCAGCCGCAGAGAAGTTGGCGCAGGGGGACTGAAGTGGGGGTTGTTGAGGTGTTGCCAGCCGAGTCGGTGGCCTCGACCGTGACGGTAGCGAGCGCCCCAAGCGGCACTACCTGGAGAATCTTCAGTCCCGGGATGGTGCCGGACCACGAGTCGGCCCCCGTCTTGGCAAGCGGCACCGTGGTGTCGACGGCACCTCCGAGGGCGGTGATACGTGCGCTGACCGTTGCCACCTCAGAGTCGTCGGTGACGGTAGCGCCTAGAGGCGCTCCGGTGACGCAAGTGAGGATCTCCAGCACCGAGCCCGAAAGTTCGCCCACGGACACCCCGGAGATCACCGGGCCCAAGACGTCCGCCACCGGCAGTCCCGAGGCGAGCGGCTCAAGAGGAGCGGGCAACACCTCATCAGTGCCGTGGAAAGACTCCAATGGCGGTGTCACCGACTCCACGAGGTTGCCCGTCACGCGCTCGATCTCAGGGCTGATCACAGGTGGCACCGTGAGGTTGTCCTCCGTAGGCGCAATGGTGGTGACTACAGGGCCCACTGGTGTGTGGGGGTTCAGGGCAAGCCAAGCGCCCACGCTTGCGGCCGCGGCGGTTCCTACCGTCAACACCACGATGCCCACCACGCCGATGCCGCCAAGCCGGGCCGAGCGGCGCGAGCGGACTGGCCGGCCTCCCGGCACTGCTGTCAGCGCCTTCGCGGGTAGCGGTGCGTCGGCTACGTCGCTCCCACCGTCGTCAATGCGCGCCATGAGGCTCTCCAGCAGCTCATCCCGCGCGGTGAGCGTGGGAGAGCCAGAGGCGAGCGCTAGCGCGTGCTTGATGGGGTCGTCACGGTCAGTCATGACGCCACCTCCTGTCCGATAGCAACAGCGAGAGACTCCCTGCCGCGGTGCAATTGGGTCTTGATGGTGCCCTCCGAGACACCCAGCGTGGCCGCCACCTCCGCCACGCTCAGTCCCTCCACGTAGTACAGCGTCACCGCGAGACGCTGACGTTCAGGCAGCTCGGCCAACGCATCTCTCACCGCCACTGTGTCCACTGTGAGTTGGGACTCGCGATCCTCCGCCTCGAATTCCACCGCCCGCACGTAGGCGTGGGCCTGGGCAGAGGACCGCCGCCATGCCTGCTTCACGAAATTGATGGCCACCACCGTGATCCATGCGCGCAGGTTGTCTGGCTCCACATCGCCGGAAAGGGCCTTCACGATGGCGTCCTGGACGGCATCTTCAGCCAATTGACGCTCTCCCGTGGCAAGGGCTACCGCTCCCACTACGCGTGCGTAGTCGGAGTCGAGGAAGGCGGCCACGCGTTCCCGCGTGGCCGCCGTTGCGCTCACTGTGGATTCCCTCCCCATGGTGGCGACGACTATCTCCACAATACGGACAAATGCCCTTAGTTGCTCGGGTCGAGCCAGGCAAAGCCGTCCACATCAATCAGCGCGCCGTTGCTGCGGTCGTGGCCACCCACCACCACATCACCGGCACCGGTGAGGAGGTTGCCGCCCCACGTGTTGCCAGCGTTGCCAAAGACGGTGGCGTCCAGCAGGTTGCGGCCGGTCAACGGGTGGAGGGTGTCGTTGATGTCCACCACGCCGTCGATGTCAATGAGGCTTCCGCCGCCGGTGTTGGTGCCACCGTTGCCGTTGCCGTTGCCGTTGGCGTTGCCGTTGCCGTTGCCGTTGCCGTTGCCGTCACCAGAACCGCTACCGGAGCCGCCACCAGAACCGCTGCCGGAGCCAGTGCCGGAACCGTTCCCGTCCCCAGAGCCGGAGCCGGAGCCGTCAGAGCCGCCGTTACCGGCATCGTCACCCGGCATCACGCAAGTGGGCAAGCTCGTGATCAGACCGTCAAGAGTGAGCCCAGCGCCCACCGTGGCGACCTCGCCGTCGCCTACTTGTGCCACCGCGCCCACGTCAATGAGGTCGTCATTGTGGGCAGATGCTGCCGTGCTGAAGACTGAAGCGGCTGCTACCGCCGTGCAGGCGCCAATCAGGCCACCTACAAATCCGGTGGTGATCATGCGTCGTTGCAAAGCGTCGTTGCTTGCAGTGTTCCTCGGAATCGTGTTGTTCATGATCCGTCTCCCTATCGTGTGTGCCTTGTAAGGCCCCCAGCACTAGGTAGATGCCTGACGAGGCGGACACGTTGACAACTACTTTTGTGACGTTTGTCTCATTCGCCTGCGTCGCAAGGATGCTTGACCGCGCATCGAACACATGTTCGAATAGACGCATGAGGTGGCAAGGGCAAGCGATCACGGCAGAAGCGCCCGATGCGCTACCCGGATTGGCGCGGCTCTCCGGCCTGGTCAGAAGCGTCTCCACACCTGAGTTCGCGGGGATTACTTTCCACGAAGTGCTAAGCAAGAGCGCGCTCAACAAAGTGGGGACAACTCCCCACTTGCCGTTTGCGTGGACCATCAACCCCTACCGCGGGTGCAGCCACGCATGTGTCTATTGCTTTGCGCGACCCACCCATCGCTACCTAGAGATGGATGCGGGCAAGGACTTCGACAGCCAAGTGATTGTCAAAGTCAACGTGGTGGAGCAACTGCAGCGCGAACTCGCTCGCGCGTCATGGGAACGCGAACCGGTGGCACTGGGGACCAATACGGATCCCTACCAACGCGCCGAGGGTCGCTACCAACTCATGCCGGGCATCGCCTCCGCGCTCGCGGACTCAGGGACGCCCTTCTCCATCCTCACCAAGGGCACCTTGCTGCGGCGTGACTTGCCCCTGCTCGCCTCCTTGAGCACGGAGGTGCGCGTGGAGTTGGCCTTGTCCATTGCGGTGATGGACGATGCCTTGCAGTCCACGCTCGAGCCCGGCACGCCCTCCGCTTCGGCTCGCCTCGCCACCGTCACCGCGGCACGCGAGCTGGGACTCGATGTGGCGGTATTCATGATGCCGGTGTTGCCGTTCCTCACTGACACTGCCGAGGCGCTAGAAGCAGCCATCGCCAAGATCTCCGCTGCGGGCGCCACTTCTGTCACCTATTCCGCCTTGCACTTGCGGCCCGGCGTCAAGGAGTGGTTTGCCAGGTGGATCAGCCAGACCCGGCCGGACCTGATCCCTCAATACCGCGCGCTGTATGGTGACGGCTCGTACGCTCCCAAGTCATACAGGCAAGCGCTCGCCGCGCGTGCCAAGCCGCTCATCGCCAAGTACGGGCTCATCCGCACCGCGCTCCAGGAGGGCACGGGCGGCCCGGCGGTGCAGTCCAGGGCCGAGGCGCGCGATGCAGACGGAGAATGGCGCCGCAAGGCGGTCCCGCCGGTGTTCGAGGAGCTTGCTACCGCCACGCTGTTCTAGCGCAAGTAATCACCCGCGAACGGGGACCATCGGTCGCTCATTTGGGACGTCGAGGTGCTACTTTGTTCGGCATGCCGAACATTGCGCGCACTGGGGAGTCGCGCACGGCGGCGCGCCCCGAACGCGGGCTGTGGAGGTTGCTAGGCCCTGCCTTTGTGGCGGCCATCGCTTACGTGGACCCAGGCAACGTGGCCGCCAACCTCACTGCGGGCGCCAAGTACGGATACCTCTTGGTGTGGGTGCTCGTGGCGTCCAATGTCATGGCGGTGCTCGTCCAGTACCTCTCCGCCAAGCTCGGCTTGGTCACTGGCCAGAGCCTTCCCCAACTCTTGGGCGCCCGCCTGGGCAAGAAGTCTCGCCTCGCGTATTGGGTGCAGGCGGAGTTAGTGGCGGCGGCCACCGACATTGCCGAAGTCATCGGTGGTGCCATTGCCCTGCATTTGCTCTTTGGCCTGCCTCTCGTGTGGGGCGGACTCATCACCGGCGTGATTTCCATGGTCTTGCTGACCATCCACTCACGGCGTGGCCAGCAACCTTTTGAGTTCATCATCATGGGCTTCTTGGCCATCATCGCGGTGGGGTTCCTGGCTGGGCTTTTTGTCTCGCCCGTGTCTTGGTCCGATGCCGTGGCAGGCGTGGTGCCGAGGTTCGCCGGGGCCGAGACGGTGCTCCTTGCCGCGTCAATGTTGGGTGCCACCGTGATGCCGCACGCGATCTACTTGCACTCGTCCTTGTCCCGCGATCGGCACCTTCCGGCTCTAGGCCCGGACGGCCCAGTCAACGCAGATCCCATGGACCAATTGGTGACGGCCGACGCTCACCAGGCGCGGCTACCGCGCCTGCTACGCGCCACCAAGGTGGACGTGCTGTGGTCGCTGGCCATCGCGGGCTCGGTCAACATTGCCATGTTGCTCTTGGCGGCTGCGTCTCTACGCGGCGTGAGCGGTACCGACACCATCGCGGGCGCGTACCACGCCATCACCGACAATCTTGGCCCGGCGATAGGCGTCATCTTTGCCATCGGCCTCTTGGCATCGGGCCTTGCCGCCACGTCAGTAGGCGCCTATGCAGGTGCCGTCATCATGGGCGGACTCATCAAGCGCTCCATTCCGTTGCTTGTGCGGCGGCTCATCACCTTGGTACCAGCGCTCATTGTGGTGGGTCTGGGAATGGACCCCACATACGCCTTGGTATTGAGCCAAGTGGTGCTCAGCATGGGCATTCCGTTTGCGCTGATCCCACTCATCAGGCTCACCAACTCGCGTCAGGTGATGGGCCGGTACGCCTCGGGAGTCCGCATCAAAGTAGTGGCATGGGTCGTAGTGGCGCTCATTGTGGCGCTCAACCTGGCGCTCATCGTGATTACGGCACAGGGTAGTTAAAACGGCACAGGGAAATTAAGACAGCGCAGGGTAGTTAGGGCGTCTCGAGCCACACGGCTTGAGCATCCTCCGGCGACATCAACACCGCCACTCCGTTGACGCTGACAGTGCCCTCAGGGCTCACGTGGAGCATTGCGTCGGGAGTGATGCCTAAGTCTGCAAAATGGCGCAAACGGGGAGCGTCGGCATCTGAAATGCGGGAGATCACGTATTGCCCCGGCGCGGCCATCGCCAGCACGACGGCGTTGGGCAAGTGAGCCGCGCCGTCCGCAGAGGGGATGGGGTCTCCGTGGGGGTCGCGCGTGGGGTGGCCCAACTTCTCGTCAATGGCGCGTACGAGGCGATTGCTGACCGCGTGCTCTAGTACCTCGGCCTCGTCGTGAACCTCATCCCACTCATAGCCCAGCTCTTGCACCAAGAAAGTCTCGAGCAACCGGTGCCTGCGGACCATGGCGAGCGCGGCGCGAGTGCCGGTCTCCGTGAGCGTGATGCCCCCATACGTGACGTGGTTGACCAGCCCTTGCTCGGCGAGCTTCTTGACGCCATCCGAGGCAGATGAGGTCCGCACGCCCAACTTCTCGGCAAGGGCCGTCACTGACACGGGGCCTCCCGTCCATTCCTGGAGGTTCCAGATGCACTTCAGATAGTTCTGCGTGGAAGCGCTCAGTTTGGACAAGGGCATGCTGGCAAGTGTACGGAGCGCCCTGGAAAGCGCTAGAGGCGCGCTCTAGGGGACCTCGTGGGCGCTTCCCGGTGCTCAGACGCCGGCGCGGTCCAGCAACGCCGCACGCAGACGCAAGATCTTGTCACGATGCCCGGCCACCCAGTCGCCGTGAAAGCCACGCGGCACAATCTCGATGAACTGCACTGAGAGCGTCCATAAGCGGTACAGCGTGGTGCGCGTATTCGCGGGGACCGTGAAGCCGGAGGGAGTGCCCGCTCCAGTGTCGCGGGGAAGCACTCCACCGGCGGCCTCGTAACCGGCGAGCAGTGCGGGAGTGGTGGGACCTGTCTGCATGGACTCCGCGCCCACGAAGTCCCACAACGGGTCACCAAAGAGGGAACGTTCGAAGTCCACGACCCCATGCACCTGGCCGGTTTCGGGCGTGAGCAACACGTTGCCATGCCATAAGTCATTGTGAAGGAGTAAAGGATTGGTGACCTCTTCCAGGGCCTCAAGGCCGTTGTCCACGGCCTTCATGACGCGAGAAGCGTCAATGTCCACACCCCACTCTGCGGCATCGGCCACCACCGTCTCCATGAGTTGCACAAAGAACTCGGGCCACGTGTCCGCACCAAGGGCAAAGTTGTTGGCAGGGTAGCCAAAGCGAGGGTTGGAGACTTCCTTCATCGAAGCCAAGATGGCTCCCACTTGGCGGCCCGCGTGCTCGTTGGCCTCTGGCGTCATGGTCTCGATCACTGTGTCCCATGGCGTGCCCTCGATCATCGTCATGATGATGGCGTCCACGTTGAAATGCTCGCGCGAGAAGTCAGCGGCAAGCACCTGGGGGGCAGGCACACCTGCGAGTGGTTCCACGAGGCGCAAGATGTCGTGCTCGGAGCGGAGCATGTCGTGTTCATACGTCAACAACGGAGTGCGGCCGTCGTCCAGCGCACCCACAGGTACCGAGGTCTTGGCCACCACGGTGCGGCCATCGGCGAGATCCACCGCCTGCACGGCGCTGAAGGTACCGCCCGACAACAGACGCGTGGACACGGGCGTGCCCACGCCGTCCAGCAACTGCTCAAGCTCATCGAGAGTCAGGGGTCGTTGAGTGGGAAGCATCGCAACTCCTTTGGTGCGGCGCCCACGTGCGGCAGCGCGCGTAAGGCAAGCATAGGGGCGCGGTGAACTTGTGAGCCCCACGAAAACCCGGCAATAAGGTGGAGCCATGGAAGACGACGGCACGGTGTATTTCTCCAGGCAATTGGCGTGGGAGCAGCCTCTGGTCGGCTTCGGAATGGTGGGTTGTGTGGCGGCGATCTTGGCCGCCACAGTGGCCGTCGAGACAGCGACTGCGGATTGGATCGCCACCGGTGTGGGCAGCGTTGTGCTCTTGGCGATCTGCTTAGTGCCCTTCACCGTCCGCGTGAGCGAGCAAAGCGTGGAGGCACGGTTCGCCGGCATCTTTCACGCCGTCGTGCCCATGACTGAGATTGCCTCCGTGGAGGCTCGTGAGTATGCGCCGCTCAAGCAGTTTGGCGGCTGGGGCTGGCGCTTTGGTCGCAACGGCTCGCGGCAATACGCCCTCTTGGGCAAGCGTGCGGCGGTGGTGACGCGCATCGATGGGCGCGAGGTCTACTTGGGTGCGCGTGACGTGGATGCCTTGGCCGATGCCATTCACCACATTCGTTTTGGACCAAAGCCCCTGCGTTAACTCCTATCCGGCTGCCCGCCAGGCGCCGCGGCAACAACCGACTTAGCCTGAAGGCTCCAGGCGAAAGGGAAATGAGATGGTCCCCCAAGAATGGTCAGCCAAGCGCGAACGTCAGTACAAGCACATCAAAGAGAACGAAAAGGACCGCGGCCGCAGCGAGTCTCGGGCAGAAGAGATCGCTGCGGCCACCGTCAACAAGACGCGAAAGCGCAAAGGCGAAACTAAGAGCTAGAAGCCTCCGCAGAGGTGGCTCCACTGGCCGCCCGCGTGCAGGCCCCATTGGAGCAAGTCCACCGTGGGGCTGTCCCATGAGAAACCAAACACGTACTTGGAATCCGAGTCAGGATCCTCCACGGTGAGCGTGTTGATGGTGCCCACGCCCATGTCCTCGACAACCCCAGCCACGGCATCCGGGTAGGCGGCAAGGATCTCTGCCTTGGTAGAGCCGATGCCGACGCCTTCAGCGTTGCGCGGCCAGGAGTCAGTGGGCGAGCCAAGGAACTGCTGCGCGTAGAAGAGCTCAATGGTGCCGTCGCCGTGCACCGGGTCGGTGTACGCCCAGGTGGTGGCGAGTTCCGTGTTCCACAGCGGCGCGTAGTACGGGCATTCGGCCGGACCGGCAATGGGCATGTGCAGCGCCGCGCTCGCTTGGGCAAAGCTGTGTCCAAGGCGGGCCTGCTCAAAGAACGTGAAGCCGTAGTCCGGGGCTTCCACGGCTTCCGGAGTCTCAGTCACCGTGATGGTCACGGCGGGCGCGGGCTCGGGCGCGGGGGCGCCACTCGTGACGGGAGTGTCATCCGCAGGTGGTGAGCATGCCGCAACACTTGCTGCGAATGCCACGGTGAGCAGGGCGTATAGGGGCTTGCGGGACATCTTTGCTCCTCAACTCGTGCGTACAGTTCGTCACTGTAGCGATCCGCGGGCCCCTTGGGGAGGTTGACCGCGGCGCGGTGTGTGGCGCCGTGGTCGTCTCGCAGCGAGCCTTAGGCGAACATCGCGGCCGTACCGCGATCCCAGCGGGCAATGACGTCGTCCCACAGCGCGTTGGCGTCATGGTCAATGGCGCGGCGCTTCTCGTCGGCCTGGAACCATGCCACGGACTCGTGGACCGAGTCCTTGAAAAGGTGGCGGGTGCCGAAGTCAGGGACCAGCGCGCGCAACTTTGAGGTGTCAAAGATCGCCGGATTGGTCTTGTCTCCCAGCAGGGGGCCTTCAAAGGCATCCGCGCTCATTCGCGCCAAGACGTCAGAAGGGATCTTCACGGTGAGCTCTTCCAGTCGGCCGTTGTCGATGCCCAGTGCATCGGCTACGTGACCGTGAATCTGGTTCCAGGTGAGAACGTCGTCGCTCGTAATGTGAAAGGCTTCGCCGATGGCTGCGGGGTTGCCCAACAGGCCCGCAAAGCCCACGGCAAAGTCGCGGTGGTCGGTGAGAGTCCACAGGCTTGAGCCGTCGCCGTGAACGATCATCCGTTGCCCCTTGAGCAAACGGTCCGATGCAGTCCAGGGGTGCACCCAACTGCCCACGGCCGTGGGAATGTCGGCGTAGCCGTATGTGTGGCTCGGGCGCACGATGGTGGCAGGGAAGCCAAAATCGGCGTGAGCTTCTAGCAGGCGGCGCTCACCTTCGGCCTTGTCCCGGCTGTAGCCCCAATAAGGGTTGAACAGGCGAGTGGTGTCTTCCCTCACGATGTAGTGGCTGGGCGGGGTCTCGTACGCGCTCGCCGAGGAGATGAACACGTATTGCTCAGTGAGGTCCCTGAACGTCTCGATGTCAGTGGACACGTGATCGGGAGAGAACGCGATCCACTGCACCACCGCGTCGTACCGGCCATTGGCTTGAACGTCTTCGGCCAACGCAGCGCGCAACTTGGGGACATCGTGAATATCCACGGTGATGTGGTGCGCGGTCTCGGGGCCGGTGCCCTTGAGGGATGTGCCCCGGTTGACGAGCGTGAGATGGTGACCACGTTCCACCACCAACGGGGAGACAGCAGAGGAAATAAGGCCGGTGCCACCGATGAACAGGTAACGCATGACTACTCCGATTCGAAACGTTTCGAGACCTGGGTATCAGCGTAACTGAACGCGGTGTACTCCATTGCCGCCTACAGGGCGCACAACTCCGCCTGCGCGCCGTCCTCCAGGCCCTCGCCCCAGTACACGGTGTTGACGAGGCCGCCCGTGACGTCAAAGACGTAACTGAGATCCGCGGTGACGCGCACCACGATCTGCTCGCGAGTGCCTGCAGCCATGTCCTCGCGCACAATCTGCGTGGCGGTGGGGTACAAAGAGAAGACCTGCGCCGCGCCGGTTCCCACGGATGCCCCCTCCACGGTGAAGGGGCGCTCATACGCGGGAGCGGCCATCGGGTCGCCCAGCCACGTCATGCGGAACATGAAGATGCGGTCACCTGGCGCCTCGGGCGACGAAATGGCTTCCACGTACAGGCCAGGGTCCGGCATGGCCACAATCTCAGTGATCCAGGGGCAGTACTCGGTTCCCATGAGCGGCGGGCCGGCGAACGTGCCGGAGGCCTCCTCAAATGACATGCCCACGCAGATGCCTGCGTAGCGGTTAGCCGCAATGGGCTCCAGGCCGCTCTCATCCAGGCCGTCATCCCACGAAGGGCATTCGAGAGCGTCGGCAAGGACCTCGGGAGCCTCCGACGGCTCGGGGATCACGCTGGGAGAGGGAGCAGGAGCGCCACTCGCCGTGGCGCTGGGCGTCTCAGACGGGGCAGGAGTGCCGCCCCCGGTGCAACCTGCGAGTGTGAGGGCCAAGAGCGAAGTGACGGCAGCAATCGCCAAGCGTGAGGTCTTCATGCACCTAGCGTGCCGTACCAGGCGTGACTCCGCCATGGGTGGGATTGCCTATTTGGTCCCCACGCGATCCAACGCGTCGCGGTAGATGGCTGCGAGCCGGTCGAACATCTCATTGGCCTCGTCATCCACCGTCTGCCGCGAAGGGTCGGCATCTGCCCACGCCACCGCTTCTGCGATTCCTTCCGCAAAGCCGACGCGCGCCTGCCAACCGGGGACGAACTGCTTGATGAGCGAGGTGTCGTAGACGGCGTTGTGCATCTTGTCGCCGTAAATGGAACCCGCTTGCGACGGCGCGGCTGCTACCAAGGCATCGGACGGAACGCAGATACATTGCGATTCAAACTCGGCATCACTAAGCCCCGCAGCACGGGCGATCTCTCGGTAGAGACCCCGCCATGTGAGGGCCTCGTCGGAAGTGATGTGTACCGCCTTGCCCAGCGAGTCCTGGGTGTCCAGCAGTCCGCGCATTCCGGCAGCGACGTCGCGCGCGTGAGTCACTGTCCACAGGGCGGTGCCGTCTCCTGGAAGCACAATGGCCGCGCCCCTGCGCATCCTGTCCACAATGGTCCAAGGGTGCCTTGAGTTGCCTGTGAACGCGGGGATCTTGGATGCCCCATAGGTGTGCGCGGGGCGGACGATCGTGTAGCCCAAAGAGCCTGCGCCCTCCCGCAGGGCTTCCTCGCACGCGATCTTGTCCCGCGCGTATTGCCAATGGAGGTTTTCAAGCTCGGTGCCTTCGGTGAGCGGGTGCAAGCGTTCGAATGTCTTGTAGGCCGCAGAGGTAGCTACCAGCATGTAGCGGTCAGTCAACGGCGCAAATGTGTCGATGTCAGCGCGCACGTGCTCTGGTGTGAAGGCGATGAACTGCACCACGGCGTCCCACTTTTCGCGACGTAGCCGAGCGCCATGCAAGGCTTGCCGCAAAGCAACCGCGTCCGTGGCATCGGCATGGATGGTCTTGACTCCCGGAGGGGAGGGGCGGTTTCCACGCGTCACGAGCGTGAGTTCGTCGCCGCGTTCGAGTGACTGAGCCACGAACTCGCTTGAAATCAGTCCAGTACCGCCAACAACCAGGATGCGCATGTCCCGATGCTACGGGCGCCCGCGCCCAAGGGCTCAATACACCGAACGTGCGAGCAGTGCCACGCGGATGGCTCCACCTTTGGTGTCTTGTTCTGCGAGCTGCCTGAATCCGAGCCGCTCGTGGAAGGCCACTGGGCCGGGGTTCGGCGGGAACACTGCCACCTCGGTGGTGACCTCATTGGCTCCGCGCTCACGGGCGCGCTCAAACACTGACTCATAAAGGGCACGGCCAATGCCGGTGCCCTTGGCGGAAGGATCCACCACCACGCGGTCGATGTACTGGTGGCGCACACCACGGTCTTCAAACCAGCGGTAGTTCTCTGACTCGTACGGCTGGCCCTGACCAAGGCTCAACAGGAAGGCAATGATCTGCTTGTCACGGTTGGCGGCAACGAGCGCCACGTCGCACATGCTGTAAATCGCCAGTAGTTGGTCCTCCGTGAGGACTGTCATGGCTGGCTGTGCGCTGTTATTGAGCGCGGTGACGGCGGGCGCGTCAGATTCACGCATCACGCGCATGCGGAGGTTTTGCACCTGCTCATTGTGACGCGCGAATGTGTCTCCCGCGTGTCGATCGCGCTACCGCTAGTGACGCGGTGGGTGGAGCCGTTATGCAGTGCCGCAACGACCCGTGATGTACGTGCCCACGGCGCCAGCCGCTGCCGGTCCAAAGTAGACCGCTGACTGCAGGCCCGGGTCAGAGACGATGCTGCCCAAAGTGACAGTGAAGGACGCAGTGTCGGATGCGACGGCGGCTTCTTGCGCCACGGCGAGCGAGTAGTCCTGCACGAATGTGGTGTACGTGTCCCACGCGCCCACGATGTCGTCAGTCTCTACGAAGGGGCGCCCTTCTTCCAGGAAGGTCAGCATCTGCTCGTCCAGCGCCGCGAGTTCTGCGCCCCACGTGTTGACCGTGGAGATGTCTCCGGACGTGAGGGCGTCCCCGATGATGCCGTTCATGCCCTCGGTCTGAGCGGTGATCTCTTGGGCGGTTTCGTGTGCGTCGGCGGCAAGCACGCAGAACGGGTCGTCATTGGGGTCGATGCGCGGTCCGGCGACCTCGGTGGGCGCGGGATCGGCGGAGAGGGAGTCTGACGCCACGGGGCTCGTGGTCTCAACCACAGGCGTGGGTGCGCACGCAGCCAAGAGCGGAAGAACCAGCAGGGCGGCGGCCACGGGGATTCGCTTCATGGCTCCATGGTGGGGCCCAAAGGCCCGGGATTCCAAACTCAACACGGTCACAATGTGGCTCATATTCATGAGACGTTGCGGCACACGGTCACTGTTGACATGCCGCGTGTGCGTCCCATACATGCAGGGGTGTGTATAGTTATTCACATGGCCATCTCTGTCGCAGTCGCTGGTGCCTCCGGTTACGTGGGCGGCGAAGTGCTGCGCGTGTTTTCCCAGCACCCTGAGATGACGTTTGGCGCGCTCACAGCGCACTCATCCGCTGGCGACAAGTTGGGCGCTCACCAGCCTCACTTGAGGAGCTTGGCGGACCGCGTCATTGAACCGACCACGGTGGAGACCCTCGCAGGGCACGATGTGGTGGTCTTGGCTTTGCCGCACGGAAGCTCAGCGGAGATCGCAGCGCAGTTGCCGGCCCAGACAGTGGTAGTGGACTGCGGCGCTGACCACCGCCTCCAGAGCTCTGACGCTTGGGCTGAGTACTACGGCGGCGAGCACGCAGGCAGTTGGCCCTACGGCATTCCTGAGCTCATCACCCCTGAGGGCCGGCAGCGCTCTGCGCTCGTTGGTGCCAAGCGCATCGCCGCGCCTGGGTGCAACGCGTCGGCGGTGACGCTGGCACTTCAGCCTGGGGTGGCGTCGGGCGTCGTAGAGACCACGGACGTAGTGGCCACATTGGCCGTGGGTTACTCCGGTGCTGGCAAAAAGCTCGCGTTGCCGTACCTCGCCTCCGAGGCCCTAGGGAGCGCCGTGCCATACGCCGTGGGCGGCACTCACCGGCACATTCCGGAGATCATCCAGAACCTTCACAGCGCTGGAGCCCGGGAAGTGAAGATTGCCTTCACGCCCGTGCTGGTGCCCATGTCTCGGGGCATTCTCGCCACTGTGAGCGCGCCACTTGCTGACGGCGCCTCTGCCGCGTCTGTGAGGAAGGCCTGGGTAGACGCCTACGCTGACGAGCCTTTTGTGCACGTGTTGCCGGAAGGCCAGTGGCCGGCATCGGGTTCCACTACCGGCGCCAACACGGCCCTGGTCCAAGTGGGAGTAGACGCTAAAGCCGGACGTGTAGTGGCTCTATGCGCTCTGGACAACCTCGTCAAGGGAACCGCCGGCGCCGCGCTCCAGTCCCTCAACGTTGCGCTTGGTTTGCCTGAAACCACCGGCTTGACCACCCTTGGAGTTGCACCATGAGCGTCACCTATCCCGCCGGCTTTGTTGCCGCAGGAGTGGCTGCCGGGCTCAAGTCCACTGGCAAGCCGGATGTCTCGCTCGTGGTCAACGAAGGCCCGTACTTCACGGCCGCCGCAGTACTCACCCAGAACCGGGTCTATGCAGCGCCCGTGGCATGGACCAAGCAGGCGGTGTCCGACGGCCGCATCGACGCGGTGGTGCTCAACTCCGGGGGCGCCAACGCCGCTACCGGTGCGCCTGGATTCCAGGACACTCACGCCACCGCCGAGCATGTGGCAGAAGTGCTGAGGGCGCACGGCAAAGACGTGTCCCCCGCGGACGTGGCCGTGTGCTCCACGGGCCTCATTGGTTTGCGTTTGCCTATGGACACGTTGCTGTCAGGCATTGACGCTGCTGCTAACGCGCTGTCGCCCACAGGCGGGGACGATGCCGCGCTCGCCATCATGACCACCGATTCGGTCCCCAAGACAGTCGCCTTGGACGGCAAAGGCTGGAAGGTGGGCGGTATGGCGAAGGGTGCAGGCATGCTGGCGCCCGGGATGGCGACGATGCTGTGCGTCATCACCACTGACGCTGTAGTGGCGCCCGGAATGGCCCAGACTGCCCTCGAGGCCGCCGTGAACGTCACTCTCAACCGATTGGACTCCGACGGCTGCATGTCCACCAACGACACAGTGGTGTTTCTTGCCTCTGGAGCGTCGGGAGTGGAACCGTCGCCAGGCGAACTGCGGGAGATCCTCACGCAGGCATGCCACGAGATATCCCAGCAGTTGCTGACCGATGCCGAGGGTGCTTCCCACGACATCGCCATCACTGTGAAGGGCGCCACGACGGACGATGCTGCGGAGGCCGTGGCGAGAGCCGTCGCCAGGTCCAACCTCTTCAAAGCCGCCATCTTTGGAAAAGACCCCAATTGGGGCCGGGTGATCGCGGCGGTGGGCACGGTTCCGGCTGACGTGGCTCCCTTTGACGCGGGCAAGCTCGACGTGTGGATCAACGGCGTGCACGTGTGCAAAGAAGCTGGAGTGGGGGAGCCTAGAGAGCTAGTTGACCTCGAGCCCAGAGCTGTCGATGTACTCATTGACCTCCACGCGGGTGAGGCCGCGGCCACTGTGTGGACCAACGACCTCACGCACGACTACGTCCACGAGAACAGCGCCTATTCCTCATGAGCTCACTGACCAATCCCCCCACCGCAGGCAATGGCATCGACATTGCTGACTTGACCGCCCAGCAGAAGGTCAATGTCCTCATTGACGCCATGCCGTGGATTGAGCAATTCAAAGGCGCCACAGTCGTCATCAAGTACGGCGGCAACGCCATGGTGGACGAGGAACTCAAGCGGTCGTTTGCTCAAGACGTGGTGCATTTGCGCCTGCTGGGCCTCAGTCCGGTAGTGGTGCACGGAGGCGGGCCGCAGATCTCCGAGATGCTCTCCCGCTTGGGCATTGAGAGCGAGTTCAAGGGCGGCTTGAGAGTCACCACTCCCGAGGCCATGGATGTGGTCCGGATGGTGCTCACCGGTCAGGTGTCCAGGGAACTCGTAGGCCTCATCAACGACCATGGGCCGCTTGCCGTGGGACTGTCAGGTGAGGACGCGGGTTTGCTCCAGGCCAAGCGCCGCCCGGCCAACGTCAACGGCGAGACCGTGGATGTGGGGCTCGTAGGCGACGTGGTCAAGGTCAACCCCGCAGCGGTGCAAGACATCATTGCGGCCGGTCGCATTCCGGTGGTTTCCACGGTGGCTCCTGACGTAGAGGACCCCACCACAGTGCTCAACGTCAACGCCGACACCGCTGCCGCCGCGTTGGCCGTGGCGGTGCGCGCCCGCAAGCTCATTGTGCTCACCGACGTGGAGGGCTTGTACTCCAACTGGCCAGACAAGTCCTCTTTGGTGCGCCGTATCCACGCCTCCGAGGTAGAGGCGATGCTGCCGACCTTGGAGTCAGGAATGGTTCCCAAGATGGAAGCTTGCCTGCGTGCGGTGCGCGGGGGCGTGCCCCAGGCTCACATCATCGACGGCCGCGTGCCGCACTCGATCCTCACGGAGATATTCACGTCCTCCGGTATTGGCACCATGGTGCGTCCCGACGATGTGGAACTGTGGCAATGAGCGGCGCCCACGGCACCATCTCCTCCAACGCCAGCGGGCTGGAGCGTCACGGCAAGGCACTCATGGGCACGTACGGTACGCCGCTGCGTGTGCTGGAACGCGGCGAAGGCTCCTACGTGTGGGATGCCGAAGGCAACCGCTATCTCGACCTACTGGGCGGCATCGCGGTCAACGCGCTAGGGCACGCCGACCCTGAATGGGTGGCTGCCATCTCGGCCCAGGCTGCGACCCTCGCTCACGCTTCCAACTTCTTTGCCACCGGCCCGCAAGTGAGGCTCGCAGAGAAGTTGTTGGAGATCACCGGCGCCCCTGAAGGGTCGCGCGTGTTCTTGTGCAACTCCGGCACCGAGGCAAACGAAGCCGCACTCAAGATCTCGCGACTCACCGGCCGCACTCGAGTGCTGGCCATTGAAGAGTCCTTCCACGGACGCTCCACCGGCGCTTTGGCGCTCACGCACAAGGAGGCTTACCGGGCGCCTTTTGCCCCTCTCGCTCCCGGCGTGGAATGGCTGCCTGCCCACGACATCGGCGCTCTTGAAACCGCTCTGTCAGCAGGGGATGTAGCGGCGCTCTTCATTGAGCCCATTCAAGGTGAGGCGGGAGTCAAGCCACTTGACGATGCCTACTTGGTAGCCGCGCGCGAGCTCACCGCCAAGCACGGCACGTTGCTTGTCGCAGACGAGGTGCAGACGGGCATTGGCCGTACGGGCACGTGGCTCGCTTTGCAGGCACACGGCATTCAGCCCGATGTGGTGACCTTGGCCAAGGGGCTCGGCGGAGGATTTCCCGTGGGAGCCGTGGTGGGCTTTGGTCCGCGCGTGGGTTCACTCTTGGGTAGGGGCCAGCATGGCACCACGTTTGGCGGCAACCCGCTGGCCGCTGCGGCCTCTCTCGCCACTCTCGATGCCATTGAGGAGCGCCACTTGCTCACTCACGTCAAGGCAATGGGGGAGTGGTTCAAGGACGTCGTGGAAGCGATCCCTGGTGTCAAGGAAGTACGTGGCTCGGGATTGCTGCTGGGCATCGTGCTGGAAGCCGAGATTTCAGCCCACGTGGCTGACGCGGCCTTGGAGGCGGGCTTCATTATCAATGCGCCTAGCCCTGACACCATCCGTTTGGCGCCGTCCCTCACTTTGACTCAAGCCGAGGCAGAGCCGTTTGTGCAATGGCTCACCGCTCACCTCGCGAGTGAAACCCGCACTGGAGGCAACCATGACTAGGCACTTCTTGCGTGACGATGACCTGACTCCCGCCGAACAGCGAGAGGTGTTGGAACTAGCGCTTGCCTTCCGCGCCAACCGCTACTTGCACCAGCCTTTTGCGGGCCCGCAAGCCGTAGCGGTGCTCTTTGACAAGCCGTCCACGCGTACCCGGGTGTCGTTTGCCACGGGCATCGCGGAACTGGGCGGCTACCCCTTGGTGCTTGACGCCTCGAGTTCACAAATGGCGCGCGGCGAGTCAGTCGCTGACACCGCCCGCGTGCTGGGTCGCCAAGTGAGTGCGATCGTGTGGCGCACAGGTGGCCAAGAGCGCATCGACGAGATGGCGCAGCACGCTGGGGTGCCAGTGGTCAACGCTCTCACCGACGACTTCCACCCGTGTCAGATCCTCGCGGATTTTGCGGCCGTGGCCGATGCCCGGGGCGGCGTGGACAAGCTCGCGGGTCTCACTCTTGCGTACGTCGGCGACGGTGCTAACAACATGGCGCATTCGTACTTGCTGGGCGGTGCGGTGGCGGGAATGCATGTGCGCGTGGGTGCGCCCGCGGACTACATGCCCGACGAGCGCTACGTGCTTGACGCCAAGCGCATTGCCGCGCAGAACGGCGGGTCTATTACCGTCACCACCGACAACGACGATGCCGTACGCGGCGCCGATCTCATCGCCACTGACACGTGGGTTTCCATGGGAGACGAGGGCGAATCGAGCGAAAGGCTTGGCCGCTTTGACCATTACCAGGTCAACGCGCACTCGTTGGAGATCGCGGCCCCTGGTGCCCAAGTGCTGCATTGCTTGCCCGCCTACCGCGGCAAGGAAATCACCGCCGAGGTGCTGGACGGCCCGCAATCCATCGTGTGGCTGGAAGCCGAATACCGCTTACACGCCCAGAAGGCACTGCTCACCTGGCTCGCTGCGCGCGCAGACGGGAACGGGAGCGCATGATGACCCAGACCGTTCCGCCCACCAAGGCCGCTCGTCAGCGGCTGGTGCGCCACCTCATCGAGAACCAAGTGGTGGAGTCACAGACGCAGCTTGCAGCTTTGCTCGAGGACGAAGGCCTCCACGTCACCCAAGCGACGCTCTCGCGCGACCTTGTGGAAGTGGGAGCCATCAAGGTGCGCGGTGCGGACGGCCGTCTGCAGTACGCCACGCAAGCCACCATTGACCAGCACGAGGACACTGCGGCCCGCCTCAACCGTTTGTGCGCGGAGCTCCTGCACTCTGCGGCAGGCAGTGCGAACCTCGCGGTGTTGCGCACCCCTGAGGGTGCCGCGCAGTTCTTGGCCATGGCCATTGACTCTCACGATGACCCGGACATCTTGGGCACCGTGGCAGGCGACGACACCATCATGGTCATCGCCGCAGACCCCGTGGGCGGCGAACGGCTCGCCCAGAAGTTTCTTGACCGCGCTGCCGGCAATCGCTGAAACGCGCGCCACCCTTCACGAATAGCAACAGAAAGAGAACTGAGACATGGCTGAGCGGATCGTCCTCGCGTATTCAGGAGGACTAGACACGTCCGTGGCGATTGGCTGGATTGCCGATGCCACCGGCGCCGAGGTGATTGCCGTGGCCGTTGACGTAGGCCAAGGCGGCGAAGACCTCGACGCCATCCGCCAGCGCGCGCTGGACTGCGGTGCGGTAGAGGCATATGTAGCCGACGCTCGCGACGAGTTCGCCAACGAATACTGCATGCCTGCACTCAAGGCCAATGCGCTGTACCACGACAAGTACCCGCTGGTCTCGGCGCTGAGCCGCCCCGTTATCGTGAAGCACCTGGTCAAAGCCGCCAAGGAGTTTGGCGCCACTACGGTGGCCCACGGCTGCACCGGTAAAGGCAACGACCAGGTGCGCTTTGAGGTGGGCATCGTCTCCCTCGCGCCTGAACTCAAGTGCATCGCCCCGGTGCGCGACTTGGCGCTGACGCGCGACCGCGCCATCGAGTACGCAGAACGCAACAACCTTCCCATCGTCACCACAAAGAAGAACCCCTTCTCCATCGACCAGAACGTATGGGGCCGTGCCGTAGAGACGGGCTTCCTCGAGGACATCTGGAACGCGCCCACCAAGGACGTGTACGACTACACCGCAGACCCGGCCTTCCCGCCAGTGCCTGACGAAGTCATCATCACGTTCAAGCAAGGCATCCCCGTGGCCATCGACGGCCAGGCAGTGACGCCGTTGCAGGCCATCGAGGAAATGAACCGCCGCGCTGGCGCCCAGGGTGTGGGACGAATCGACATTGTGGAAGATCGCCTGGTGGGCATCAAGAGCCGCGAAATCTACGAGGCACCCGGTGCCATTGCACTCATTGAGGCGCACCGCGAAATGGAGAACGTCACCATGGAGCGCGAGCAGGCCCGCTACAAGCGCCGTGTGGCCCAAGAGTGGACCGAGCTTGTCTACGACGGCATGTGGTCCAGCCCGCTCAAGAAGTCGCTTGACGCGTTTATTGACTCCACGCAGGAGTTCGTGTCTGGTGAAGTGCGTATGGAACTTCACGGCGGCAAGGCCACCATCACCGGACGCCGCTCCGACGTAGGCCTGTACGACTTCAACCTCGCTACGTATGACGAGGGCGATACGTTTGACCAGAGCGCAGCGCGCGGCTTCATTGAGATCTATGGCCTGGCTGCCAAGCAGGCTGCGGCGCGCGAGGCTCGCGCGAAGGGTCTGTAGGGCTCTGTAGGCGCGGCTAGGGGAGAGGTGAGTATGGCATCGGGCACCAATAAGGGTGCGCTCTGGGGCGCGAGGTTCAGCGGGGGTCCCGCGGAGGCGTTGGCGCGCCTGTCAGTGTCCACTCATTTTGACTGGCGTTACGCGGATGACGATCTGGCCGCATCCATCGCCCATGCTCACGCGCTACAGAAGGCTGGCTTGCTGACTGACGACGAGACGTCCGCCATGGTGGGCGCCTTAGGGCAATTGAGAGCCGATGTGCAAAGCGGTGCTGTGGTGCCCGCGGACTCTGACGAGGACGTGCACGGCGCATTGGAACGACTGCTCATTGAGCGTGTGGGCCCTGAGCTAGGCGGCAAGCTGCGCGCCGGACGCTCCCGAAACGACCAGATCGCCACCTTGCCGCGCATGTACTTGCGCCGTGAAGCTCGGGTGATCTCTGGCTTGGTGCTCGATGTGGCGGAGGCCTTGCTGGAGCAGGCTGACAGGCACATTGCAGCGCCGATGCCAGGGCGCACTCACTTTCAGCATGCCCAGCCCGTGACATTGGGGCACGCGCTCATGGCGCACGTGTGGCCGTTGCTGCGCGATGTAGAGCGCCTCAAGGACTGGGATCAGCGCGCGTCCTTGTCGCCGTACGGCGCAGGAGCACTTGCCGGCTCCACCTTGGGGCTGGACCCTGCGGCCGTGGCTGCGGAACTGGGATTCGCGGGGCCGTCCGAGAACTCCATTGATGCCACGGCGGCGCGTGATGTGCTTGCGGAGTTTGCGTTTGTTGCCGCGATGATCGGCGTGGATCTCTCGCGCATCTCTGAGGAGATCATTGGGTGGGCCACCGTGGAGTTTGGCTATGTGAGCCTCGACGACGCGTATTCCACCGGCTCCAGCATCATGCCGCAGAAGAAGAACCCGGACATTGCCGAACTTGCCCGTGGCAAAGCGGGGCGCCTCATAGGTGATCTCGCTGGGCTTTTGGCCACTCTCAAGGGATTACCGCTCGCGTACAACCGCGACCTTCAAGAGGTGCACGAACCCGTACTGGACGCGGTAGATACCCTTGAGACGGTTCTGCCTGCTTTTGCGGGGATGATCCGAACGCTCGTCTTCCATGTGGACCGTTTGGCCGAGTTGGCGCCTGCGGGCTTCTCCTTGGCCACCGACGTGGCCGAATGGCTGGTGAAGAAGGGCGTGCCGTTCCGCGAAGCACACGAGGTGGCTGGTGCCTGCGTGCGCTTGTGCGAGACGCGAGGCATTGAACTGCACGAGATTCCCGTGGAGGACTTGGCGGAACTTCATCCGGCGCTCAGCTCGGAGGTGTTTGAGGTGCTCACCGTGGAGGGTTCGCTGGCTGCGCGCGCTGGGGCTGGAGGCACTGCTCCTGACAGGGTGGTGGAGCAAGGTAGGGCGGCTCGCGCAAAAATCCGGGAACAACGCGGCCGGTAGAGACGTTATGGGGAAGTGCCAGGCGTGTTCGCCGGCCCCTCAAGCCAATGCCCCCAGTCCCTACCCAGCCGCGCGCCCATGCGCCGCGACATAGGAGTTCATGAAGTTCGCACGAGCACTTGTTGGAGCACTGCTAAGTGCCATCATTGCGACCGCTGCCGTTGGCCTGGTCGCTATCCCGGCTACCGCCGCACCCACCCAACTGTCGGCTGTGACAGAACTGCCCGTCGATTGGACGTGCTTCAACTCGGGTAGTTGCTTGGACTTCAGCGGGTACAACTCGGGCGGCCACCGCGGCAAGGCAGATCCCAATGCGTGGGGCACTGCGCAGTGCCGTTCGGGCCAGAATTGCGTGCACTACGTGGCATGGCGAGTAGTGAACGAGTGGCAAGCCCGTGACACCACCCCAGCAGGCCTCGTCGCCGCCAACGCGTGCCCTATGGACATCGCGCCACGCGCGTGGGACACCGCCGCTGCGGCGTGCGGTTGGGTCGTGGACAGGTCCACACCTCAGGCCGGTGACATCCTCCAGTACGACGGCGGACAAAAACTCAACGGGTACGGCTCAACCGGTGCCAGCGGTCACGTGGACTTCATCGATGCAGTAGAGGTCGCCGAGTCAGGGGAGACAATCCTCTATATCAGCCACTCAGGTTGCGCTTCCGGTGCCAACATTCGCCGCACCGTGACTTTGACGGACGTCATCAACGCGGGTGTGGACATCATTCACGTGCCCTACACGCGCGACCAAGGCGCTTTCACACAGCTCGCGACCCAGGCCGACGCTGCACAGTGGCTGTATAGGCTCGCAGGTTCCCCTGAAGTGAGCACCACGCTCGACCCTTTCAGCGATTTGAACCCTGTGGACCCGGCCTTCCGTGCCGCGATGTGGATGCACACCACGGGCATCGTGACGGCTGCGCACTTCCAGGCGGGCGCCACGCTTGACCGCCAGACGCTGGCCACCTTCCTCTACGAGTTCGACGCTCTGGACGGCGAACTCACCGAGACCCCCAACGTCGCAGGCCCTGCCGATTTGTCGTTGAGCGCCCACCCCACTGAAGTAGCTTGGCTCGTGGCGGCAGGCTTTTCCGAGACCGGTGAAGGCAACACCATCCAACCCACCGCCCCCGTGGCCACGGACGAACTTGCGCAGGTGCTCTACGCCTACGCGGGCGCTCCCGCAGTGACGCAGCCTGCACGTTCCCCTTGGTACGACTTGGGTCCTGCAGACGAGACCTATACCGCGGCGCTGTGGACTGTCCAAGCGTCCGTCTCTCGCGATCCGTTCACCGACGTGCCCATGACGCACGAGGGCTTCTCTCGAGTGGCGGCCATGAAGGCACAAGGCCTCATTGCCCCCTTCGAGGACGGCACGTTCAACGCAGAAGCACCGCTCACGCGCCAAGAAATGGCCGCATTCCTCTACGGTTTGGCGGGCCGGCCCGCCATCAAGGCCACCACCACCACTCAGGCCTTTGCGGACGTGGCCGCTGACCACCCCCATTGGGCTGAGATCACGTGGATGGTCCAGCAAGGTTTGGTCACCGGCTACCCAGACAACACGTTTAGGCCCGGCGACGCGGTGACGCGTCAGGCACTCGCCGTGTTCCTCTACAGGGCCGCTGGCTCGCCGGCATTCACTGTGCCTGCGGCGCCTTCGTTCGCCGATGTTGAGGCGGGCGGACTTTCCAGGCTTGAGATTGAGTGGGCCACTTCTGTAGGAGCGCTCTCGGGCAGCAACGGGGCGGCGGAGGATTCCGTAGCGCCCACCTTCAGCCCAGACATGTTGGCGAACCGTGCCACGTTGCTCGAGCTGGTGGCCAAATACTCTCCGGCCACGGCTCGTACCGCGCGTTAAGCGCGGCGCGCTACTCGACGTCGACTTCGCGGGCGCCGGTGAGCGCCAAGAGTTCCGCGTACGTGGTGTGGAATACCGAGTGTGGTGTTCCCGCCGCGGCCCACAGAGTTTCGTAGTCGCGCAAGGCCAGATCAATATAGGTGGTCACGGGCGCGGGATGCCCTACCGGGGCCACACCACCAATGGGCTGCCCGGTTGCCTCCCTCACTTGTTCAGCCGGCGCGCGGGTGATTGCGTGGGCACCGATGCGCCCGGCGAGGGCGTCGGTATTGACACGGTGCCTGCCTGAGGTGAGCACCAAAATGGGGTGTCCATCCGCCAAGAACACGAGCGACGACGCAATGGCCCCCACCTCGCATCCGAGTGCGGCGGCCGCCTCGGCGGCGGTGCGTGTCGAGTCCTCCAGTACGCGCACCTCCCCTGGGTGGCCAGCGGCAGCGAGGATGTCAAGGATGCGTTGCGTCGAAGGGTGCATGTCAACACCGTAATTGCTCGCTGACCGAAAACGGGCTACCAACGCTTCCCGCTGTGCCTTGAAGGCGATTCGTGACAAATGTGGCATTTCCCACTTTATTGGGGTGGAGTGACGTCAATGTCTTACCGTGAACCCATACGTGTTGACCTACGACTGCCTTCAAGGAACTCTCATCGCAACCGTGAAGAAAACGCCCGTCCGTGGCTCCTCGAGGAGACCAGCGGCGCGCGAGCGGCGACCCCTAGCGGCCGCGATGTTGGCATTGGTGCTGTCATTCTCGATTGTTTTGGCGTCCCCAAGTTCTGCATCTGCAGCGACCTATCCCATTCTTGACGACCCTGTTGACCCGTACTCAAATGCGGCACCCTCCGTATGTAGCAACGGCTACGTGTATCCCGGGGTGTATGCGTTCAGGGATATTCTCGCTTCGTCCTACGGGGCACGGACAGCCTCGCTGGCGCGGAGTTGCCCCGGGACCATGACCACCTATTCGAGCTACCACGCTCGGGGACTCGCTCTCGATTGGCGCCTCAGTGTCCACAACTCCACCGAAGCGGCTCAAGCTCAGCAGATTCTGGACTGGCTGTTCGAGCCCAACAGTGAGGGCGATAATCACGTGCGGTTGCGTCGGTTGGGCATCATCGAAATAATTTGGGCCGGGAAGCTATGGGTGCGCTGGGACGAGACCTCAACAAGTGACCTGTCGACATGGCGCGCATACAACTATTCGTCCTGCGTTGCCGCTGGCGGCGGCTTTGACACGTGCGCACACAATGACCACATCCATTTCTCGTTCAGCCTTGAGGGCGGCAATATGCAGCGTTCGTGGTGGAGTCCGGAACTGGCGCCCTATCGTGACACCCCCACGACAAGCCCCATCGCTAAGCGTGACCTCGATGTGGACGTGTCGCGAATCGGCGGCGAGACGCGATATGACGTCGCCGTGGGGATCAGTGTGGAGTACTTCCCTGAAGGCGTAGACACCGTGTACGTTGCATCGGGTGCAAACTTCCCCGACGCCTTGGGGGCTGCTCCCGCGGCCGCTTTGAAACACGCGCCGCTACTCTTGGTAGAGCCCGGCAGGATTCCCACGGCGGTACAGGCGGAACTGACGCGGCTAGGCCCCGACCAGATTATTGTCGCTGGCGGCCCTGCGTCGGTGAGCCCGGCGGTAGTGACCCAGCTGGGTACGTTCGCCCCTGCAGTGACACGTATCGATGGTCCGGACAGATACGAAGTATCACGCAATGTGACGCGGGAAGCGTTCGGTGACGGAGGTTCGGATGTTGCCTATGTCGCAACCGGAGCGACATTCCCGGACGCATTGTCTGCGAGCGCTGCCGCTGGCTCCCTGGATGCACCGGTCATTCTGATTTATGGGCAAGGGGCCACGCTGGACAGCGCCACGAGCCAGTTGTTGATAGACCTGGGGGTCACCGATGTCCGGATTGCCGGCGGACCTGCGAGCGTGAGTCCTGGTATCGAAACGGCATTGCGCAATGTCTCCGGAGTAACTTCCGTTTCTCGACTGACCGGTGTTGACAGATTTGTGGTATCGGGAGCTACAAACCGCGCCGCGTTCAGCGCTACCGAATCAGTGTTCATTGCCTCGGGATACACGTTCCCAGATGCTCTCGCGGGAGCGGCCGTCGCGGGCGCGTTGGGCGTGCCGTTGTATGTGGTTCCCACGTCTTGCATCCCGGGATACGTCCTCGATGACTTTGAGTCGTTCGGTGTCAGTCAGATGCAAATTTTTGGCGGGACGGGATCGGTTTCGGCTGGGGCGGCAGCTCTCGCGCAGTGCCCTTAACCTCGCCGTGCGACGGGAACCCGCACCTCGCGCCACGACACTCATGAGGGACTCTCCACATTTGTGAGACGCACCGGGGTTGAGTCGGTGATGGCTCCAGGGAAGGCGACGTGGATTGCTTGCGACTCGGTGGTGTGGGTGTGAAGGACCAGGTGGCATCGTCTGCGGGGAGGCATTCGTAGCCCCAGTGGAGCCATGCGTCCGCACCGAGAGCGCAGGACTCCGCCGACCACCGCTACGCTTCCAGTGCCACGGTGCCGGAATCGGTTTGCGTGCTGGGTCGGAGCACGCAGCCAACACGAGCATGAGCGCCATTACGGTGGTGACGAGAGGCGTGCGCATACGTTCACCGTATCCTTGCGCCATGCCAAATCCAACGGTGAGTGAACTCGCAGCCCGCGTGCTGGACGCGCCCGCACGCGGTGGCACTACGCGACTCGTCTTGATCGATGGGCCCGCAGGTTCTGGGAAAACCACGCTTGCGAATCGTCTTGCGGAGGCTCTAGGGGGCGCGAGGTCTGCGGGCGCAGGCACGTATGACCCCGCCAACCCGTTGGATCTCGAGGCGCCGGTTCAGATCCTCCACGGCGATGACATGTACGAAGGATGGAGCGGGCTTTCGACCCTCCACCAAGTGCTCCTTGACCAAGTGCTCGAGCCGCTTGCCCAGCGGGGGCAAGGGGCCTTCCGCATGTGGGACTGGGTGGCGGATCAGCGTTCACACACCATCACCGTGCCCGCCCGCAAGGTCCTCATCATCGAAGGTGTCGGCGTGGGCCTGCCAAGGGCGCGGGCTCTGGCTAGCCTCGTGATCTTTGTCGAGGCACCGTGGGAAGAGAGGCTGAAGCGTGGCGTAGCCCGCGACCATCACGCCTACGACGATGTGGTGGCCAAATGGATGGCATTCGATGCTGAGGAAACTGCGCTCCATATCGCGTCGGGCACCCGCGACGCAGCGGATGTCGTGATCGATGGCACCTGCCTCGTTGAGGACTAGGCGCATGGCGGCAGCGGGATCGAGTGGCGGGGTGGGTCTTCGTGCTCAGCAAGGCGCGGGCGCACGAGGCGCAATCCAATGACCACGCCACCGCCATCACCGCAGCGCCGTGTCCTGACCGTGCTCTCTGCTGCGCAAGTCTTCTCGGGCTTTGGGCTAGCCGCGGGCATCACCGTGGGCGCTTTGCTCGCCAAGGAGGTGTGGGGGACTACGGCCGCCGCAGGCATCCCTGCGGTGGTCATGACGGCGGGTGCCGCAGGGTCCTCTTTGCTCATCGCGCGCCTTTCCAACCGATGGGGTAGGCGCGGCGGTCTCACATTCGGGTACTTCGCGGGCGCGCTGGGAGCGTCGGGCATTGTGTTCGCCACGTGGCGTGGTGTTCCTGCGCTGCTGTTGCTCGCATTCCTCATCTACGGCGCGGGATCCGCTGCCAACCTCCAGGCCCGTTACGCGGGTGCGGACCTCGCACCAAAGCACCGCAAGGCATCGGCGATGGCTGTGATTTTGATGGCGACCACCTTGGGTGCCGTCCTGGGTCCGCTCATCGCGGGCACGGCGAGTTCATGGGTTGAAGAGTGGGGGCTGGCCCTGCTCACGGGCCCCTTTGTGGTCGCAGGGATTGCGTACGCGCTGGGCGCGGTCGTGCTTGTGAGCTTCTTGCGGCCAGATCCGCTCCTCACCGCCAAAGCCATTGCCCACACCACCCCGCCAGAGCCGGTGCTCTCCGACGCCGGTGCCGTCCCCCTTGCTGATGCCCCGTCGGCGTGGAGGGTCCAAGCGGCGTGGGGAATCGCGGTGATGGTGGTGGTGCAAGTGGTAATGGTCTCGATCATGACGATGACTCCGGTCCACATGGCGCATCATCACCACACTGTGGCTGCCATCGGCGTGGTGATAGCCGCGCACGTGGCGGCCATGTATGTGCCGTCGCCCTTGTCTGGGTGGCTAGTGGATAGGTGGGGACCGTGGCCTGTCGCAGCGTCTGCGGCTGGGGTACTCGCCGGAGCTGGCGTAGTGAGCGCAGTGGCGCCGGGCACCGGTACGTGGGAGATCACCACCGGTCTGGTGCTCTTGGGTCTGGGGTGGAGCCTAGGAATCATGGCGGGCAGTGCGCTCGTCACCGTGCACACGCCCACCAACGTGCGGGCCAAGGTCCAAGGACGGGCCGATGCCCTGGTGGCGATGTCCGCGGCGAGCGGGGCCGGGGCATCGGGCGTCATCATGCAATCCACCAGTTACGCCTTGCTGGCACTCGCGTGTGCGGCGTTGGCATTGGCGCTAGTGCCCGCGTTTGTCGTCACCTGGAGGAGTGAGGCTGGCAGACTAGGCGCATCATGACCGAGCACATTCTGGACGACCTGGCCTGGCGCGGCCTCATTTCACTGACCACCGGCGACGACGCGTTGCGGGCCGCTCTCAGCGCTGGACCGGTGACGTTGTACTGCGGGTTCGACCCCACTGCCCCCAGCCTCCACATCGGCAATCTTGTGCAGATACTCACCGTGCGCCGGCTGCAAGACGCAGGCCACAAGCCGCTCTTGCTCGTGGGTGGGGCTACAGGTCTCATTGGCGACCCCAAGATGGCAGGGGAGCGGACCCTCAACCCGGTTGACGTGGTGCACCAGTGGGTGGAGCGCATTCGTGGGCAGATCGAGCCCTTCATGAGTTTCGAGGGCGAGAACGCCGCTCGCATGGTCAACAACTATGACTGGACCAAGGACATGTCGGCCATCGAGTTGTTGCGCGACGTAGGCAAGTACTTCCGCCTAGGCACCATGCTTGCCAAGGACACGGTGGCGCGTCGGCTCAACTCTGACGAGGGCATCTCGTACACGGAGTTCTCGTACCAAGTCCTCCAGGGCATGGATTACCTCGAGTTGTTCCGACGTTACGGCTGCACCCTGCAGACAGGCGGATCTGACCAGTGGGGAAACCTCACGTCCGGAACCGAGCTGATCCGTAAAGCTGAAGGCACCTCGGTCCATGCGTTGGCTACCCCGCTGATCACCAAGGCGGACGGCACCAAGTTTGGCAAGACCGAATCCGGGACCGTATGGCTGGACCCAGAACTCACGAGCCCGTATGCGTTCTACCAGTTCTGGCTTAACCAAGCCGATGCCGATGTGATCGGCTACCTCAAGGTGTTCACGTTCTTGGAGCGTCAAGAGATTGACCGCTTGGAGCGTGCGGTGACCGAAGAGCCGTTCAAGCGTGAAGCGCAACGCGTGTTGGCGTGGGAAGTGACAGCTTTAGTGCATGGAGCGGCATCGGCCGATGCCGTGGTGGAGGCTTCCCAAGCCTTGTTTGGCCGTGGGGAGCTTGCGGGCCTTGATGCCGGCACGCTCGCCGGAGTCGCGGCCGAAGTTCCCAGCACAGAATTCGGTGCCGGTGGGACCGTGGTGGACGCCTTGGTGGCCACAGGAGTGGTGGAGTCAAAGTCGGCTGCTCGACGCGCGATTGCCGAGGGTGGCGCATACGTCAATAACGTGAAGGTGGAGTTCGACGAAGCTGTCTTGGCTGCGTCCGATGCCCTCGCTGGCGGCTTTGTGGTGCTCAGGCGCGGCAAGAAGACAGTAGGAGTTGTGAAGCTGCTCTAGGTGGTCGGTCCCGCGCGGGCACACCCAGGCCGATTTACCAGGCATGATGCGGCGACACGCCCGAGATTCACGGGATTTGACTCGCGTATGACAAGCACGTAATCTCGTACCCGCTGCCAACGACGGAGCACTCACCGCAGGACTGAAAAAGGCCGCGGAGGTGAACCGAGCAGCACTCCTCGATCAACATCGACAGACGGTCGCGCGTGCGCCCGTTTGGAGGTAAGATTGAGGCCCATGTTTCCTCACTGGAACTGCCGCAAGGCGGTTTGACAGAGAGGGGGCTAGGGAGTAAGTTAGAAGGGTTGCCCCAAAACAGGCCGGAAACGGCAGGTTGAGGTGCGCGCTCGAACCTTGAGAACTCAACAGTGTGCCACATGTCGATGCCAAAATCTCCGGCATCGTGACTAGGGCTTTTGCCTTGGCTGCGATGCAGGATTCCTTTGGTAAACGAATTAAATGTCAGTGACATTTGTTCATTTGCTAGAGATTAAACAGGTCCCTTCGGGGGCCACTTCGTAAGTCTGTGACCCGCCTCGGCGGTTTGCTAACAAACTTTTACGGAGAGTTTGATCCTGGCTCAGGACGAACGCTGGCGGCGTGCTTAACACATGCAAGTCGAACGGTGAACCTGGAGCTTGCTCCGGGGGATCAGTGGCGAACGGGTGAGTAACACGTGAGTAACCTGCCCCAGACTCTGGGATAACCTCGGGAAACCGGGGCTAATACCGGATACGAGACGCTCAGGCATCTGAAGCGTTTGGAAAGATTTATCGGTCTGGGATGGACTCGCGGCCTATCAGCTTGTTGGTGAGGTAACGGCTCACCAAGGCGACGACGGGTAGCCGGCCTGAGAGGGCGACCGGCCACACTGGAACTGAGACACGGTCCAGACTCCTACGGGAGGCAGCAGTGGGGAATATTGCACAATGGGCGCAAGCCTGATGCAGCAACGCCGCGTGGGGGATGAAGGCCTTCGGGTTGTAAACCCCTTTTAGCAGGGAAGAAGCGAAAGTGACGGTACCTGCAGAAAAAGCGCCGGCTAACTACGTGCCAGCAGCCGCGGTAATACGTAGGGCGCAAGCGTTGTCCGGAATTATTGGGCGTAAAGAGCTCGTAGGCGGTTTGTCGCGTCTGCTGTGAAATGCCGAGGCTCAACCTCGGACCTGCAGTGGGTACGGGCAAACTAGAGTGTGGTAGGGGAGACTGGAATTCCTGGTGTAGCGGTGGAATGCGCAGATATCAGGAGGAAC
>JBIQJT010000024.1:0-9711 GCA_044507265.1 Actinomycetales bacterium
GCACCAGGCTTGGCCCTGCCACCGCGCTCAGGAGGGACGACGCTGCGGCCGCCCCAGCATCGGACGTCTTCACCCATACAAAACCCAACCCGGTCACGGCCGATGCCACACCCACCAACCGCGGCCATGCCACCGAGCGCGGTGCCACCAGGGAAAGGACCGCGGCCATCAGAGCGGGGAAGAACACCATTCCGGCAAGGTCCGAGAGCTTGCCCGTGAACCACGAGCCAAAGTGGGCCTTGAGCACGTGATCGTTGACGACCATCACGGCGATCGCCACCAGGCTCACCGGGTGCGCGAGCCACGCGAGAGCGCGAGCCCTAGCGGACTCAAAGTGCGGAACGGTCGCGGCTTCTCTCATAGGCCAGACGCTAGCGCCCGCCAGCCCCGCAGCCGAACACCTAACCCCGCCCTGGCCTCACGAACCCACTCTCATACGCCGCGATCACCGCTTGAGTGCGGTTCGCAACACCCAGTTTCATGAACACCGAGGCCACATGAGACTTCACGGTCTCGACGGACACCACCCATTCGGCGGCAATCTCGGCATTGGATAGGCCGCGCGCGAGCATCACCAATACCTCGGTCTCCCGCGAGGTGAGATCTGGGATTTCGGCGCGTTGAGTCTCTGCAAAGCGTTCAATCACTGCGCGCGTGGACGCGGGGAACAGTAGCGATTCCCCGGCAGCAACCACCCGCACGGCCTCCACCAAGTCAGCGGGCGGCACGCGCTTGAGCACAAAGCCCGCCGCGCCCGCGCGCATGGCCTGGAACACGTACTCATCCACCTCAAAGGTGGTGAGCACGAGCACTCGGACCGCAGGAAAGTCTCTTGAGATGGTCTGAGTAGCGGTGAGCCCATCCATACCGGGCATGCGCACGTCCATGAGCACAACATCGGGCGCATGCTCAGCCACGGCAGCCACGGCCCCCTCGCCGTCGCCAGCCTCGGCCACTACCTCCCAGCCGGGCTCCGACCCCACAATGGCGCGCAAACCCATCCGTACCAACGGGTCGTCGTCCACAATTGCAATGCGCATCAGCGCTTCCCCTTACGTGCAGGCCGGGCCGGAGAATCCTCCGGCTCTGAGGAAGACGCTACCGGGGCATCGGCCACGGGGATGCGCGCGTCCACCACAAACTCGCCGCCCACCACCCGTGCGTCGAGCGAGCCGCCCAACACCTCAATCCGGTCTCGCATGCCGCCGATGCCTTGGCCACCTTGACGCGCCGCGCGGGCTTTGCCTCGAGGCACTGGGTTGGAGGCGAGCACTCTGACCGCGTCATTCTCTATAGCCACGCTGAGTGTCACGGGTGCGTTGGGTGCGTGCCGCGCGGCGTTAGTGACCACCTCGCGCACCGTGGAGTACGCGGCGCGGCCCACGGGCGCTGGCACATCGCCCGGTATTTCCACGCGGTAGGCGATGTCCACTCCCGCAGCCTTGGCATCGGCAATCACCGCCTCAATGGACTCTGCGCCTTGAAGCGGGGCCGTGGGTGCGTTGCCCTGAATAGTCGCAATGATGCGATCCAAATCACCCATCGCCGCGCGGCTGCGTTCCTCAATGGTGCGCAGGGCCTCGCGCGCAAACTCGGGGTTGGAATCAAAGACGTGTGCCGCTGCACCCGCTTGCACCACGGTCATGGTGATCATGTGGCCAATGGAGTCATGAAGTTCCTGGTCGATGCGCACTTGAGCTTCCGCGCGATCGGCACGCGCCTTGGCCGCCGCGAGTTCGTCGCGCCGTGACGGCCCCAAAGCCCAGCGTGCAAAGGCCCGAATCCCTGACGCACACGCGCGGACCATCCAGAACAGCGCGGGGGACAGCAACAGCAGAATGCTGCCTGCCGCCACCGTGGCCCAGCCCAGCGTGCCCTCCCACGCCTGAGGCACCACCGCAGTCCATGCGGTGCGATCGGTGGCGAGCGCCCACGCGCCCTCGGCAACCGCGGCAAGGCCTGCAAAGGGAACCATGACGGCAATGACCGCCGCGGTGAACCCGATCGCAGCAGGCACTGGCCCGGCCGCCAACCACGCCACGTGACGCCAACCCGAAGCGTCGCCCACCATCGCAGCAGTCCGACGCCACCATGAGGCACCTTCAGGCACTGCAATCGGCGTGGAATCCGCCGCCGATGACGGCGCTGCAATCTTGGCATTCAACAAGGAGTTGGCTATGCGACGGTCGATGCCTCCTAGCGCGCGAGCCAGGGCGAGCGTGGCCGTGAGTACTGGTAAGCCCACGCCCAGCGGCAAGAGAGCCAGGCCCAACGCGAGCAACGTGATGATCACGCTCGACCACAGCACGGACGTGAAGAGGTAGATGAGCATGTAGCCCACTGCACGCCACGTAGAGCGGCGGAACATCACCAGCATGGCGTCACCTGCGCGATCGATTCCTTGAGAACTGTTGTCATGCTCCCATGCTTCTGGCACGGGGCATCGCGGCGCGACCCTAGCGCGAGTGGATTGCCTCCCCCATGTGAGGGAACCTGAGTTCCCCCGCGCGCCCACCGAGATTCCCCCGCGCGCCCGCCGCAGTTCGCTCGCTAGCGGGCAGACCCCAAGTAGGCGCGTTCCCTAGCGTCGCAACTACGGGTCACGAGGCCCGCACACGTTGCGGCGCAAGCCGCACCAAACTCCTGGAGAAGACCATGAAACGTCCTTTCACGGGCCGCCTGTCAGCGGCCTCAGCACGCAGGCCGTGGCTGACCTTGACCCTGTGGCTAGTAGCCGTGGTGGGTCTGGCGGGCGCGGCATCGTCCCTGCAATTGGTGGACGACGAAGGCGGCAACACCTTTGAATCCGACAAGGCCTACGCATTGTGGGAGCAACACAATCCCCACGCCGTGACGCCCACCGAAACCATCGTGGTGAGCTCGCAGACGCTCACCTCCCAAGATTCCGCGTTCGCCGAGTACGTTGACGACCTCGTCGCCGCCGCTCGTAGCGTGGAAGGTGTGGCCTCGGTAGCGGCGCCAGATGCAGCCGCAGGAACAGTGTCCGCAGACGGCGACACGGCTCTCATCACCATCACTTTGGCCGAGGCCAGCGATGACGCACTTCAAGAGGTAGCCGCGCAACTCAAGAGCAGCATCGATGCGCAGGCTCAGCCGGAGTTCCGTGCAGGCCTCGTGGGATACGCCTCAGGCGCCAACGTCTTCCAGAAGTTGTCGGAGGACACCCTGCTCAAGGGGGAACTCATTGGCATCGGTGTGGCCTTGGTGATCCTGGCTGTGGTGTTTGGCGCCATGGTCGCGGCGACTACCCCCATTATCACCGCGATCGCGTCCATCATCACCGCCACCGGCGCGGCAGCGTTGCTTTCACACGTGATGGACCTTCACACCTTCACCATCAACATGATCACCATGATGGGCTTGGCGCTTGGGATCGATTACGCCCTGGTAGCGGTCCAACGATTCCGTGAGGAGCTTGCGGCCGGCACGTCTGTGTCCGATGCCGTGGCCATCACGGGCAACACGGCCAACCGGGCCATTTTGATCTCCGGTAGCACCGTGGTGGTGTCACTCATCGGCATGCTGCTCATCCCCTCGACCATCATGCGTTCGCTTGGGTTGGGCGCGATCGTGGTGGCCATCAGCTCGGTGACGGCTGCTCTCACGTTGCTTCCCGCCCTGCTCACCCTGCTGGGCTCGCGTATCAACGGTGGCCGGTTGCGCCGCCGTGCCAGCTCTCCCAACGGAGGTGTGTGGGCAAGCCTCGCTCGTGGAGCCACGGCCCGGCCCGTGGCATCGGCCCTGGTAGCGGTGGCAGTGCTGGTCGCGCTCGCCGTGCCCGCGCTGAGCCTACGCCAAGGGTTCAGCGGGGTGGAAAGTTTGCCCGCAAACAACGATCTGCGGGTGTCTGCAGAGCGCATTGCGGACGAGTTCGGGTACGGCTCCAACACCACGTACGTGGCCCTGACGGGCGACGCGGTGAACCGCGCAGACGCGCTTGCGGCTGGCATGGAAGAGGACCCGGGCTTTGCCGACGCCACGGTCCAGCGTGTAGGGGACGTCGCGTTTGTCACGGCTCGCGACGTGTTCGAAGTGTCCGAACCCGAGGCCGCCCAAGCACTCGATCGCTTGCGCACGGAGATAGTCCCAACAACCGTTGGTGACAGCGGTCAAGCGCTAGTGGGCGGTGAAATGGCTGGCGGTTCCGAGTTTGCGCAACTGATGAGCGACTGGTTCCCCTGGGTAGTGGGTGGAGTGCTCCTGGTGAGCTTCCTCATCCTGATGGTGGTGTTCCGATCACTCGCTGTGCCAGCGATGACGCTCTTTGTCAACGGCCTGTCCGTAGCGGCGGCGTACGGCGTGCTCGTGGGCACGTTCCAGTTCGGTTGGGGTGAGCCTCTGGGATTCACCCAGGTAGACACCATTGCGCCATGGTTGCCGCTATTCCTGTTCGCGGTGCTCTTTGGACTGTCCATGGACTACCACGTGTTCCTGCTCAGCCGCATCCAAGAGGCGCACGCTCGTCACGGCAACGCGCGCGAGGCCATCATCACTGGCGTGCGCACCACCGGTGCGCTCATCACGGGCGCGGCCCTCATCATGGTGGCCGTGTTCGGTGGCTTCGCCTCTGGGGATGTGAGCGAGCTGTCCCAAATGGGCCTCGGACTGGCAGCCGCGATCATCCTGGATGCCACGTTGGTGCGCGTGGTATTGGTTCCCGCGTTGCTTGCCCGCATGGGCGAACGCGCATGGACCGTGCCCTCATGGCTCGCGTGGCTGCCGCGCGGAGGAGTCGAAGGTGCGGTGGAGATTGCCGAGCCCACGGGCCCGCAGTTCAGGGAGCACGCGCATGTGCTTGCTGAGGTGGCACGCCGCGGCTAGTTCCCAACCCACAAGCGGCGCCGATGCTGGGACGTTTCCCCGGCATCGGCGCCACTACGTGTGCTCCGGGCGACGGATCGCTAAGGTAAGTGCCAGCCCCTTCCGAACTGTCCCAAGGAGCCAACGTGACAACTCAAACCCGTGGCCGTGCGCTCAGTCTCACCGCCCTCGTAGCGTTAGCACTCTTGAGTGGGTGCTCGTCGCAGGCGCCTGTACCAGCCGAAAGCTCAGCGCCAATGGATGGCCCCACGGCATCGGCCGAGCCCCAGATCCCGGTGGGCACAGAGTTCACGCTGGTTGAAGGCGACACTCCCCTCAACGAAGACGTCCGATACACATGGTTTACGGCGGCAGGCTCCGTGTGGGCAGTGGACCCTGCACAGGAAACCACCTTGCACTGGACCGACAACGGCACCACATGGACGTCCACCGACTTGACCACCCACGGTCTCCCTGCCGAGGCGAGCCTTCGCGCCGGGTCCACCTATTGCTCCACCGATCCGGTGATTGATGACCGAGGAGACTCCTTCACCGTGGTGTATTACACCTACAACGGAGAGTCGCATCCTCAAGGAATTCTGGACAGCATGTGGCTGGTCGACGTGGAAGCGGGCGCGGTCACAGTTACTGCGGGGGCAGATGTTGGCCTCGAAAGAATGCCTGCACCCGAGGGTGACCTGACCTTCCGCACTTCATGCGGAATCTCCTTTGCGGATGTCAACGGACAGCGTGCCCTCATAGGCCAAGGTCAGTGGTGGAAGCCATTCAGCACAGGCAAGTCCAACGTGTTTGTAGCCACTGAGGGAGCCGACGGAATGTGGAGCGTGCACTCCACCAGGGCATCGGCGTTCTTGGGAGGCGAAGAACCCGTTCCCGTGTTGGGTGCGGTGAACATAGGCGATGAGCTCGTCGCGATTGTGCGGGAGTACGTTGACGCCGAGCAGTCCTTTGGCGTGTGGACGTCAACCAACGGTCGTGACTGGTCGCGGGTGACCGACGCGTTCGATGGCGCGGCCGCAGCCCCAGGTCGCGTAGTGGACATCCAGGCCACGCCCCATGGCATCGCCTTGGTGGCGGCGATGTCCGACGAAGCCGACGGAGCCGCACTGTGGAGTTCTCCGGATGGGAAAGAGTGGACCTCGGCGGACGTTGAAGGCGCAAAGATCCTTGAGACGGGCAGTGTACTCGCGGTGGGTGGGCGCTATATGGTGGGGTTCTGGGCCTTCGACGAAGCCTCGCGCACTGAAGTGTGGGAACTCAACGAGGCCGGAGAGTGGGTATTGCGTCCAGACTCCGATCAGTTCAGCACCAGAATGACCTCGGCGGTGGCACTGCGCAACGGTCTGATAGAGGTGCACGACGGGAAGGTCCATGTGAGTGGAGACCCCTGGAGTTGAGCGATGACCGCTGAACCTCTTGGTGAAGTCTTTTCGAAAAATTGCCCCCAACTTTTCTGACCTCTGGACCGTTACTAAGGTAGGTAGTGAGTAAGGAACTCCGTCTCAGCCGAGGCGAGGAGGCCCTGCTGGGGGGGTGAGAAGTGTTGTCATGCGAGACATCCTGAACAATACGTACTTGATGTGGCGCGCAGCCGAGTGGGTGCTGGGCGCTTTGGTGGTGCTCGTGATTGTGGCGATCATCAAGAGCGGCGTGCTGTGGTCTCTCACTGACAACTTTGTCTCGTGGTACTCCAACCTGCTGACCACTGAACTCGAAGTGCAGCAAGTGGGTCCGCCACCACCTGAACGCCCCGAGCCCTATGAGCCGGGCGTGGGCCTCGATGTCTGGACGCCTCCCGTGGAGACAGTGCTCTTGGACGCAGGCGAAGAACTCGAGGCTCCCGCGGCCTAGGTGCTGTCAGCTACTTGGATGTTCTGCGCTTGGCGCGCGGCACCTTGACGCCAGCGCGCAACGACTTCCACTCAGCCGTGAGGACCGCGCCAGCGAGCGCCACTCCCACCAAACTGGCCACGGGCAATAGGCCCGCCCCGGCATCGGCAAGAATTCCGGCGCCAATGAGCGAGCCGACCGCGGTGCCCAGGTTGTACATCGAGGCATTGGTGGCAATGCCGATGTCGGTAGAGCCAGGGGAGTGGCGCATGATGCGGTTATTGCCAGCGGCCACGAAGAGCGACCACGCAAAACCCTGAAGCAGCACCATGGCCACTGCGAACACCATGACGGTTCCGCCCACCCACAACGCGGCGTACACGCCCATCAACATGGCAAGTGCTACGGCCACGGTGCGCACGGGGAACCGGTCAAGGAAACGGCCCACCACCAAGATTCCAGCGAGGCTGAAGAGGCCGCCCGCCAGCAAGAACGCAGGCACCGTTGACTCGCCCACTCCGGCCACGTCGATGAGGAACGGCGTGATGTAGGTGTAGGTGACGGCGGTGGAGCCGGCGCTCAGAGACACGACGATGAGCACTGCGATGAAGCGCCGCTTGTGAGGGTCCGAACCTCGCGCCCCTGCCCCCTCAGTGGGTTTGTAATTGGGGATGAGGAGGAAGTACGTGACGGCCAGCACGAGGCCCACTCCTGCAAGGATCCAGAACGGAGTGCGCCATTCCGTGAGTTGACCCAAGCGCGTCACCGAGGGCAGACCCACCACGCCGGCTGCCGACGAGCCGATGAGCACTCGCGCCACGATCTTGCCGCGGATCTCGGGCCTGAAGAGCGCGACTGCCGTGGAGTTCACCACCGCCCAGAACATCGCTTGCCCCAACGCTTGCACTAAGCGGCCAGCCAGCAGTCCGCCCATGCTTGTGGACAGCGCCACCAGCACGCCACCCAAGGAATAGGCGGTGAGCGCGGCGGTGAGCAAGTAGCGGCGAGGGATGGACCTGGTCATCACTGTGAGAGGCACCGAGGCCGCCACGATTACCAAGGCGAATCCGGTGACGAGGAGACCAATCTCGGACTCGGTGCGATGCAGATCGGCCGCCATCAATTTGATGAGGCCGTACGGCGCAATCTCGTTGGTGACAAAGAGGAATCCACCCGCGCTGAGCGCCACCAAAGTCGCCACCGCGCGTCGCGGCGAGACCATGGGAGTCCAGGGCCTATCGGCCTTGGGTTCAATGACATCGGCGTGCGTGACTTCAGCGGGAAGCGGCGCGCTGGAGCCGGGGGCGGTAGACAATGGTGGACCTTACTCGCAACAATCGAAACGTTACGACTATTGTCGCACCCGCCCATCGGTTCTCACGACCAACTGCCCAACAAATTCTCCCGACCAGTACCCTCGACCAATACTCTTGATCAAGACCCCTGATTAACACCCCCCGACCAATACCCTCGGCCAATTCCCACGACCAATGGAGGTCACATGTTTGCCGGCATCAGCAAGGACATCTGCGCTCAAGCATGGGAGATGGTGCTGCCGGGTTTTGTGCGGGGAGTTGAACTGGGTCTTCTCGATGGCATGCGGGGCGGGCTAGTGATTCTTGACCCAGCAGCCCTCGACGGTGAGCCGCTCTTCACCGCCGGAGTCGGCGAAGGCGCGGACGAGTTCATCGACAACGCACTGCACAAGGCGCGCCTCAGTGCGCGCGAGAAGATCGACACTTCGCGCTTGCGCCAGGACTACCCGCACCGCTACCGCGCGGGCGACATCAAGTGGCCAGGCGGGCTCTACCGCCACGGGCTCGCGCTCGGCTTCAGCGGAGTGCAGGGCGAGTACGACGAGATGGTCTGCGAGTGGATGGTGGCCGCCGTCCGTGCCATCAGCCGCATCGAGTTTGTTGAGGCCGATGCTGCGGAAGGTAGGTTCTTGGGCTAGGGGCACCTTGGGCTAGGCGGTTCGCGGACTAAGCCGGTTCGCGGGCTAAGCCGGTTCCGTCACGTCCGCTACTTGCGCCGCGGTTGCTTCGATGAGGTCTGCGGGTGCCAAGGTCGCACTCACTCCATGCGCGCCGCCACCGATGCTGACGTCCTCGGCGCGCTGTGCGATGAGCACGTCCGCGATCACTGGCCAAGGCGTTCCGGCTGGCGAGACGCGCGCGCCGAAAGGGGTGATCGCGCCGCGTTCGTACCCTGTTGCCTCTTTGGCGAGCTCGGCATCGGGCATTGAAAGCCTGCTGACGCCCAGAAGGGCACGCAACTTGGGCCACGAGATCTGACGGTCGCCGGGCACCAGCACCAAGAGAAAGTCATCATCACCGCGGCGCACCACGATGGTCTTGAGCACTTGGCGCGGCTCCACGCCCCGGGCCGCGGCGGCCTCCTCCAGTGAGTGCACACGGCCGTGAGCCACCACGTGGTGAGGAATTCCCGATGCCGCGAGCGCCTCGGTGGCAGCCGTGCTGGGGGTTGTGGTCACCTCATCAGGGTAGACGAGCGCGGCGCCGAGCGGCCCCGGGCGGCGCCGGGCGGCTCCGGGCGGCCCCGGGCGGCCCCACACCCGCAACTGTGCGTACAAGTGACACATAGGAGCACGCGGTCCTCTGTGGGTGCGCGCCACTGACACATTTTGTGGTGAGGACGTTTTGGGGGTGGCGCCCGGCTGCGAGCTGCGGGCTGCGGGCCCGTGGCGCACGCCGCGCGCTTACGCCGCCTGCTCCACCCGCTCCAGCCATTCCACGAGCCGCTCCTCGAAGGTGTCCGCGGCATCGGCGTCGTAGTCAGCGCACGTGGGGTCCGGGAACATGTGACGTCGGCCCGGGTACCTGTACACCTCCGTGTGGGGGGCGTGCTCCAAAAGTTCCTCAATCTCGGATTCATCAACCCACTCGTCCGGCTGAGCGACATGCACTTGGAGAGCCACCTGGTGGCGCCATTCGCCACCGAGCACGCGAGGCGGAAGCGCTCCTCCGATGAGCGCGCACGCCCGCACGCGACGCAGCTCCTGTGCGAGCAACTGCGCTG
>JBIQJT010000013.1:0-54614 GCA_044507265.1 Actinomycetales bacterium
GCGCAGCCGACACTTTCCGTGCCGCAGCGGCGGACCAACTTGAGACGTGGGGCGCGCGAGTTGGTGTACCCGTGGTGCGCAGTCACGTTGAGGGTGCGGACCCGGCCTCAGTGGCATTCGATGCGACCCAGCGTGCCGCTACGGATGGCGCGGATGTGGTGCTCATCGACACGGCGGGCCGACTTCAAAACAAACAAGGCCTGATGGACGAGCTCGGCAAGATCGTCCGCGTGGCAAGCAAAGTGGCCGTCCCTCGCGAGACTCTCCTGGTACTCGATGCCACGACTGGTCAAAACGGGCTCAACCAAGCGCGCGTATTTGCGGAGGCCATTAGCCTCACTGGCATCGTGCTGACCAAACTTGATGGCACCGCTAAGGGTGGCATCGTGATTGCTGTGCAACGCGAGTTGGGCGTTCCAGTGAAGTTCGTGGGCTTGGGTGAGGGGGCCGACGACTTGGCACCGTTCGATGCCGAGTCTTTCGTGACTGGCATCGTGGGGAATTAGACCCATTCCACGTCCGCTCGCGCGGTGCTACGTTTGCGATAGCCCAAGAACTCTGGAGGAGTCGCAATGAGTCAAGCACCCGCAGGGTGGTATCCCCAGCCCGATGGCACCCAGCGGTACTGGGATGGCGCGACATGGACGGACCACATTGCGCCTGGTAGCGGCACCGAGTCTGCCGACGCCCCCGCACCTGAGGTTGCGGCGCCAGAGGCCCCCGCGCCCGAGGTTGCAGCGCCTGAGATTGCAGCGCCCGCGCCCGCTCAGCCATTCGGCGTGCAGGCCACTGGCATCGAATCAGCGCCCAAGAAGCGCAAAGTGTGGCCCTGGCTTGTGGGCGCCGGTGTGGTGATTCTGCTGCTCATCGTGGGTGTCATTGTGGCCGTCACCATGTTCGCCAGGAACGTCATGGACGGTCCGTTACAGGCCGTTGAGGACTACGACCAGGCATGGCAGAACGTGGACTGCGACCTAGTCCAGGACGCAACCTCGGTTGCATTCCAAGTACGCAACGGTTTCGACGATTGCGCCACCTTTGAGGCCACCGCTCAGCCGTTCGCGGACTCTCTTGGCACGTACACGGTGGATGTGAACTCCACGTCGATCGAGAACAACACCGCGGTGATCGAGGCGGAAGAGACCTGGACAGACAAGAACGGAAAGGTCACCGTCTACACGTACCAGTACACCTTGACCAAGGTGGGCGACGCGTGGTTCATCGAGCGCGTGGAAGACATTAGCTAGAGACGAGAGCCGAGACGAGGAGCACGGAAGTGCTCGAGTGCTGAGGGGCGTGAAGTGCTGTGAACAGCGGTTGGTACATGTTGTCGGACGGATCCAAGCAGTACTGGGACGGAACTCAGTGGTTAGAGGCACAGCCGCTCACTCCGGAGGTGAACAGTGCGGTGTCGGCGGCAGGAAGCAGTAGCCCGCTAGCGCAGGAGCCCCCTGCGCCGCCGGTAACTCCACATTCATTGCCTGTCGCCGACAACGCGCCTCCTCCGCCTCCCACGGCATCCGGCGGCAGATCGCGACTGTTCGCCTTGCTCGCGTTGGGGCTCGTCATGGCAAATGCGTTGTTCCCGCCCGGGCTCCTAGAGAGACCTTCGCGAATATGGGAACGGTTGTCGTATATGTCGGGCATGGATTACATCACGCCGTGGTACTCGCGCTGGTGGGTGCTGCTCGTCCTGTGGTGGATCGGCATCATCCTTGCGTTCATATTTGCCGCAGTGCGCAATCGTGCCGGCGCCGTGGTAGCAGTGAGCATTGCCGCCCTCGTCTCTCTCGCTGAGGTGTTCCGCTATGTAACTCTCATCTTTGAGCTCGAGTTCTGGGACAATGGCGTGGTACCGGCGGCCTTCGACGTGGCTAATGCGGTGAGTGTTGCGGTGGTGTTTGCCATAGCGACCTTCATGGCCGCCCAGCTGAAGCCCGCGGGGCAGGGCGCACGCGCACTCACGCACACACCGGGCGCATCGAATCGGAACAACCCCTTAGCTGTGGCTGCCATGATCGCCAGCGTGCTCACGTTCTGGATAGTGGGCGTGGTGCTGGGCCACATTGCGTTGGTACAGATTCGACGTACAGGCGAAGGCGGGCGGGGGATGGCCCTTGCCGGAGTGATCGTCGGCTACTTCGGTTGGGCGCTCGGAATCATATTCGTCGTCAATTTCCAGAATTGGGCTAACTCCCAGTACTAGCGTGCCGGCCAGCGCGTGAAACCTAGGCAACGTGAAACCTAGGCAACGTGCACGCACGTATCCGACCGCCCTTGCAGGTCTCCCCGTCTACGCAACACGACTTTTACCTCAGCGAGGTTTTAGTAACGGCGCCGAAACACTTGAGCAGTTCAGGCGAAACAGTTCTGCGCAACTCTGAACATCGACTAGCCACCTTGGTTAGCGAAAAGGAGAAGCAGAATGGATAGCGGCAACATTGCCTGGCTCCTGACTTCGGCTTCGCTTGTGCTCCTGATGACGCCTGGTCTGGCGTTGTTCTACGGCGGCATGTCGCGCAGCAAGTCAGTGCTCAACATGATGATGATGAGCTTTGGATCGATGGCCGTCGTGGCCGTCGCCTGGGTCATCGTCGGAAACGCTGTGTCGGTGGGGGACACTGTCGGCGGCTGGTTCGGCAACCCGTCTTCGGACCTCTTCCTGACGAACTCGTACGCAGCTGGTGTCGGCGCTGGTGAGGACCTCATCACCGTTGGCTTTGGTGCGACCTTCGCCATCATCACCACCGCGCTCATCTCGGGTTCCATCGCAGACCGTGCCAAGTTCAGCGCCTGGCTGATCTTTGCGTTCGTGTGGTCGATCCTTGTGTACTCGCCCGTGTCCCACTGGGTGTGGGGTGGCGGACTCCTCGGTGACGGCGGACCCATCTTCAGCGAAGAGTGGTTCCCGCAAGACTTCGCTGGTGGCACCGTGGTGCACATCAACGCTGGTGTTGCCGGTTTGGTCCTGGCACTCATCCTCGGTGTCCGCAAGGGCTTCGGCAAGGAGCCCTTCAAGCCTCACAACCTTCCGTTGGTGATGCTCGGTGCTGCACTGCTGTGGTTCGGCTGGTTCGGCTTCAACGCCGGTTCCGCCTTTGCTGCCGACGACGTGGCCACCGCCGCGTGGGGCAACACCACCTACGCCACCGCGGCCGCCATCCTCGGTTGGTTGCTCGTGGAGCGTATCCGTGACGGCAAGGCCACCTCTCTTGGTGCCGCTTCCGGTGTTGTTGCCGGTCTTGTTGCCATCACGCCGGCCGCAGTGGCAGTGGACCCGTGGGGTGCACTCGTGCTCGGTCTCTTCGCAGGTATCTTCTCCGCTCTCGCGGTGGGCCTGAAGTACAAGCTCGGCTACGACGACTCGCTTGACGTCGTGGGCGTTCACCTGGTTGCTGGCCTGTGGGGCACGCTTGCTATCGGCCTCTTCGGCACTGACACGTTCGGTTCGTGGAACGGTCTGTTCACGGGTGGTGGCGCTGCGGGTCTTGGCGCTCAGGCCGTGGCCGCTGCCGTGACCATCGTGTACTGCGCCATCGCAACTGCCATCATTGGATTGGCGATCAAGTACACCATCGGCTTCCGGGTCTCTGAAGAGGTTGAGCTTTCGGGCATCGACCTCGCTGAGCACGGCGAGACCGCGTACGAGGAGGCGAAGTAACAATGAAGCTCATTACCGCAATCATCCAGCCGCACCGTGTTGACGAGGTTCGCGCCGCCGTTGAGGCCGTGGGCGTCAAGGGTGTGACCGTGTCGGAGGCCGCCGGTTACGGCCGCCAGAAGGGCCACACCGAGGTTTACCGTGGCGCTGAGTACACGGTGGACCTGGTTCCCAAGACTCGTCTTGAGATCCTCGTTGACGACGCCGACGCTACGGCTGTCACGGACGCCATCGTGTCCGCTGCACAGACCGGCAAGATCGGTGACGGCAAGGTGTGGGTTGTACCGGTAGAAGACGTCGCACGCGTTCGCACTGGCGAGCACGGCACCGACGCCCTCTAAAGACGGCCCGAACATCATGAGCCGTAACGGCGTTGTCCGTGACGGTTCGCACGCTGAGGTCCCGCATCCCCCTGGGGTGCGGGACCTCAAGCGTGAGCGGGTGGAACTGACCCAGTCACTCACCGACTCCGGCGCCTCGGGTCCGGAGCGTAGGCGTGCATTGAGCGACGTGGTTTTCACTCGTCTCGCGGAGCATTACGACGCCGTGGCGTGGGAGGCTGAGGGTCTCGCGCTCGCGGCGGTGGGAAGCATCGGCCGGGGTGACGGTGGCCCCCATTCAGACCTTGACCTCGTGCTTTTGCACGACGGCACTTCACGTGGCAAGGCCACCGCCGCGGACGTGGCCACGCGATTGTGGTACCCCATTTGGGACGCCGGCCTTCAGCTTGATCATGCGACGCGGTCGCTCGTGGAGTGCAGGCAAGTGGCGGAGAAAGACTTGGCCGCCGCCGCAGGACTGCTTGACCTTCGCGTCGTGGCAGGCGATGCCAACTTGGTACAGCAAGCGCGCTCGGCAATCCTTCAAGACTGGCGCAGCGCGGCGCGCAAGCGACTGCCAGAGCTGCTTGCGGCCTCGCGCCAACGCGCCGAACGCTCAGGCGAACTGGCCTACCTCATTGAGCCCAACATCAAGGATTCGCGGGGCGGCACAAGGGACCTCGTGAGTCTCACCGCTCTTGCTGCCACATGGCTCACTGACCGTCCTCACGGCGCCATCGATGCCGCCGGTGAGTTCCTGTATGACGTTCGCGACGCTATGCAACTGGTCGCGGGCCGCGCCACCAATGTGCTGGGTCGTCACATGGCAGAAGACGTGGCAAAGCAGTTGGGTTACGACGATCCCGATGATCTCTTGGCAGCCCTTGCCGATGCCGGCCGCACCGTGTCGTTTGCCGTTGACACCACCGAGCGCGGGGCCCGCAGGTCCCTTGAACGCTCAGGTGTGGGCTCGCGCGCGTTCATGGCGCGCAGGCGCCGCAACGCTCCACGCCACGTGTCAGTGGCTCAGGGACTGATTGACGTGGACGGCGAACTCGCACTTGCCGCGGGTTACGCCGCGGAGGATGATCCAGTGCTGCCGCTGCGCGCCGCCGCGATCGCCGCGCAGACGGGCCTGTCCTTCACACCCAGCCTGCTGGAGGCGTTCTCCCGATGCCCTGATTTGCCATGTCCGTGGCCAACCGAAGCGCGCGAACGCTTGCTCGATCTCTTGCGCGGCTCCACCCACCTCGTGCAAGTGTGGGAGGCCCTGGACTTGGCTGGCCAGGTGGTGCGCTGGATTCCCGAGTGGACCCAAGTGCGCAACCGCCCCCAACGAAACCCTTTCCACTTATTCACGGTGGACAGGCACATGATCGAGGCAGTGATGCTCGCGGGGCGGGGTAAGCGACCCGGCCCGCCGCTGGACCTCGTGCTGTTGGCGGCCTGGCTGCACGACATCGGCAAGCGGCCTGGCGCCACTGACCACTCTCGAGACGGCGCGGACCTCATCCCCGTAATTGCCGCGCGCATCGGCTTGGAAGCGGACGTGGCATCGGACATTGAGCTATTGGTGCGCCACCACTTGCTGTTGGCAGAGATGGCCACCACGCGTGACCTCGAAGATCCCGCCACTGTCGCGGAGCTCCTGGACGCCGTGAGCAACCGGGCCGAACTCTTTGAGGCCCTGCGCGCACTCACGGAAGCCGATGCCAGGGCAGCGGGCCCCAAGGCATGGACCACGTGGCGCCAGGCGCTCATCGACACTCTCAGCGACAAGGCGCGCGCGGCCCTGGCCGAAGGGCCAAAGGTAGGCTAGGCGGCAGCAACCTCACCACTGTTCTTGAATCGAGGACAGTTCCTGGGAAAGGACATCCGTGTTCGCGAGCCTGTCAGATCGCCTTACCGCCACCTTCCGCGGCTTGCGGGGCAAGGGCCGCCTCAGCGAGGCCGACATCGATGCCACCATTCGCGAGATTCGCAGAGCATTGCTTGATGCCGACGTCGCAGTGCCCGTGGTCAAGACGTTCACCGCCGCTATCCGTGAGCGTTCGTTGGGCGCTGAGATAGCGCAAGCGCTCAACCCCGCACAACAAGTGGTGAAGATCGTTCACGAAGAACTCGTCGCGATCCTCGGTGGCGAGTCCAGGGGACTGAACCTGGCCAAGACCGGACCCACAGTCATCATGCTCGCTGGTCTTCAAGGTGCCGGCAAGACCACCTTTGCGGGCAAGTTGGCGCACCACCTCAAGAGTGAAGGTCACACTCCGCTACTGGTGGCGGCCGACCTCCAGCGCCCCAACGCCGTCACCCAACTGGAGGTAGTGGGTGAGCGCGCTGGCGTGCCGGTCTTCGCTCCCGAGCGCGGCGTCACGAGCGAAGACGAGAAGGCCAAGGGCGACCCTGTCAAGGTGGCCAAGGCTGCCGTCAAAGAGGCGGCGAAGAAGAGCCACTCCGTGGTGATCGTGGACACCGCGGGACGTTTGGGTGTTGATGCCGAGCTTATGAAGCAGGCAACCGACATCCGCTCCGCGATTGACCCCGACGAAGTGCTGTTCGTGATCGACGCGATGATCGGTCAAGACGCCGTAGCCACGGCGCAGGCCTTCCAAGACGGCGTGTCCATGACAGGTGTGGTGCTCACCAAACTTGATGGTGACGCGCGCGGTGGTGCGGCGTTGTCGGTGCGTGAAGTCACCGGCGTGCCCATCCTGTTTGCGTCCACCGGTGAGAAGCTCGACGAGTTTGAGGTGTTCCACCCTGACCGCATGGCCAGTCGCATCCTGGACATGGGTGACGTGCTCACGCTCATTGAGCAGGCTGAGCGCACCTTTGACCAGGCTGAGGCCGAGCGCATGGCGGCCAAGGTCACCAGCGGCGAAGACTTCACATTCACCGACTTCTTGAGCCAACTTCAGCAGCTCAAGAACATGGGCAATATGAAAAAGATGCTGGGCATGCTCCCGGGCATGGGCCAGATGCGCGACCAGCTGGACAACTTGGACGAGAAGGAACTGGTCCACACCGAGGCGATCATCCAGTCCATGACGCCCTACGAGCGCGAGAATCCCAAGGCGCTCAATGGCTCGCGGCGCGCGCGCATTGCGGCCGGCTCCGGCATGACCGTCACGCAAGTCAACGCGTTGGTCAAGCGCTTTGAAGACGCTCAGCGCATGATGCGCGCCATGGCAGGTGGTCACGGCGTTCCCTCCATGGGCGGGGGGCCCGGCGGCTTTGGCGGCTTCCCTGGAGGCAAGAAGTCAAAGGGCAAGCAGGCGCCCCAGAAGAAGGTCAAAGGTAAGTCCGGTAACCCTGCCAAGCGCGCAGAGCAAGAAGCCGCCTTGCGCGAGCGCGCCACGGGTAGCGGCGCCACGGCTCCGGCGGGCAGCGCCTTTGGGGTGGCGCAGGCCGAGCCGCAACAAGACTTTGATCCTTCGCAACTTCCCAGCTTGGGCAAGTACCTGCGCGGATGACCGGCGTTCATCTCAAGGGCCCCCTCCTCACGGGCGACCATGAGGTGCGTGCCGAGGCCTGGGTAGTAGGCGGGCTCATCACGTACACGCGCCCCTCCGGCGAGGTAGACAGCGTGGACGGCTGGGTGATCCCTGGACTCGTGGACATGCACTGCCATGTCAGCATTGGGCCTTCGGGACCGGTGGACATTGATCTGGCCCACAAACTCGCGCAAGTGGAGCGAGACTCAGGCGTGCTCCTGGTGCGCGACGTAGGGTCCACGAGCGACATCTCCGCACTCACTACCGACCCACACTTACCGCGGATCATCCGCTCCGGCAGGTTCATCGCCCGGCCCAAGCGGTACTTGCCGGGCTACGGCGTGGAGGTTGAGCCCGATGCCTTGGCGCAGGAGACTACGCGTCAAGCCGGGCTGGGAGACGGTTGGGTCAAGATTGTCGCCGATTGGATCGACAGGTCCATGGGGGATGAGGCCGACTTGGCTCCGCTGTGGGAGCCTTCGCAGTTGGCGGGTGCAGTGACGGCCGCCCACGCCGCGGGCGCGCGGGTCACTGCTCACACGTTCTCGGAAGAGGCGGTGGGTCCGCTACTGGAGGCGGGATTCGATTGCATAGAGCACGGGACGGGCATGACCGAGCAGCACATGGCGCGCGCTGTGGCGGCCGGCGTCCCTGTGGTCCCCACCTTGAGGCAAGTGGCCAGCTTTGAGGGCTTTGCTGCGCAAGCCGATGCCAAGTACCCGCGCTTTGCGCAACGCATGCGGGCCATGCACGCTCGCCGCTACGAGCACGTGCGCAACCTGCACGAGGCCGGAGTGACTTTGTTTCTTGGGAGTGATGCTGGGACGAGCATCGGGCATGGAGAGCCAGCCCGCGAGGCGCTGGAAATGGGTAAGTGCATGCCCGCTGCTGACGTGGTGGCGGGTGCCACCTGGAGGGCACGCAGGTTCATGGGCGCTCCGGTACTCGACGAGGGCGATCCTGCCGACCTCGTGGTGCTCGACGCCGACCCCCGCGAGGACCTCGCTACCTTGGCGCGCCCGGTGGCGGTCATGCTGGGCGGCAAGCGATACTCATAGCGCGCTACCAGCTACCCGCCGGGACTTGCGCCACTCATCATCAGGGGAGGATCCATGGCGGTCTCTACCGCAGCTCACTATTCGAGCGGTCACGCCGCGCGCAGGCAGTGGTGGCGCGATGGCCTGGAGGCGGCCGTCTACGTGGTGAGTGCCACCGCTGTGGCGCTGGTGATCGCCGGTGGGGGGTTCACCATTCTCCAGCCCATTGACTGGCTCTACTCCCTTGGCCGCTCCATGGGAGTGGTTGCCACCGTGTTCATGCTCACTCAAGTGCTGCTGGCGGCGAGGGCACCATTTGTGGAGCGGGCTATGGGTCACGATCGCGCCGTGGCGCTTCACACCAAGGTGGGCAAGTGGGCCATCATCTTGATGATTGGCCACGCCGCGCTCATTGTGTGGGTGTCCGGCGTGTACGACGGCCGCAGCGTGGTGGGGCAGGGCGTCGCCTACTTCAACCAGGCCTGGTACCTGGCCGCCGCCCAGATTGGCCTGGGTGTGTTCCTCGTGATCCTGGCCACGAGCCTCATGATCGTGCGCCGCGCGTGGCGCTACGAAGCGTGGCACGCGGTGCACGTCTCGGTGTATGTGGCAGTGGCCCTTGTGGTGCCGCACCAGTTCTTGTTTGGTAGCACCTTTGTGAGCCGAGGCGTGGCGTTCTGGTTCTGGGTGGTGCTGTACGTGTTTGCTTTCGGTGCGTTGATTGCGTTCCGCGTGGTGCGCCCTTTGGCGTTGCTCAACCGTCACCAGTTGCGAGTGGAATCAGTGACTCGGTTGGCGGACGGCTCCGCCAGTGTGGTGATCGGTGGTCATCACTTGGACCGCTTGGCACCTGCGCCGGGACAGTTCTTCTTATGGCGGTTCTTGGCACCGGGGATGCGCCTGCAGGCACACCCGTTCTCGCTTTCGCGCCAGCCCGATGCCTCCAGCCTGCGCATCACCGTCAAGCCTTCAGGTGACTTCAGCAAGGCGTTGGGCGATGTGGCTCCCGGGACGCGGGTGTTGGTGGAGGGGCCGCTAGGAGTGTTCTCCGAAGTGACCCGCACCCGGCCCGCTGCGGTGTTGGTGGCCGCAGGCATTGGCATCACTCCCATCCGGGCGATGCTCGAAGTGGCCCACGGGCCCGTGGACGTGATCGTGCGGTGCTCCGCCAAAGATCAGGCGCCCTTGCTCGATGAGGTACGCGAGATCGCCGCCGCGCGTGGCGCCACGCTGCACGTGGTGGCTGGACCGCGTGGGGCGGGCTGGGCATCGGCCGCACAAGCGGTGACGCTCAAGGACTTGGTGCCGGACGTAGCGGACCGCGATGTCTACGTATGCGGGCCGCGTGAATGGGCCCTCGCGGTGGAAGCCGACGCACTCGCCGCCGGTTGCGCGCGCGAGAGTGTGCATCGCGAGGAGTTCGCATGGTGACGGCGTACGCGCAAGTGACGGGTAATGAGAGGCGGGCACTGTGAAGGCGCAACGCAAGGTGGGTGTGGTCGTGGCCTCGGGCGCGATCTTGGCCGTGGGATACGCCGCGGCACCCTCACAGCCCTCCGTGGAGCCAGAGATCACGGCGGACGGGCCTTGCCTCGCCGACGACCCCGTGGAGTGCGGGCAGACGTTTGATGGCCCGCCCGTGTCCAACCTGCGCGGCACGTACCAAGCTCAGATTGTGGTGCTCGACGGACAGGTAGTGGACGTGCGCGCGCTCCAGGCAGGAACCTCCGCGCCTGAATCCGTGATGGTCAACTCCATGGCGATCCCGCAGTTCCGTGAGCGGGTGCTGGAGGCACAGACATGGGAGGTCGATGCGGTGAGCGGCGCTTCTTACACCTCGCCCGCCTTCCTTGAGTCCCTCGAGGGCGCGTTCAGGTCGGCAGGCCTGTAGGTGGCCTGGCAGGAGACAGTGGTCTCCATGGCCATGCCGTTTCGCGTCACGGTGGAGACGGACGATGCCGCGGCCGCCCGGCGCGCACTGGCTGAGTTCCACCAGGAGCTGGAGTGGGCGGACGAAGTCTTCTCGCTCTGGCGGGAGGACTCCGTGGTGTCCCAGTTCAATCGCGGCGAAGTGACGGTGGACGACGCGCCGCCCGAGTTCCTGGAAGTGCTCCAGAGTTGCGAGTGGTACCGCGGCGTCACGCGGGGCGCGTTTGACGCGCGCGGCCAGGTGGGCATCGACCCGTCGGGACTGGTCAAGGGCTGGGCGGTAGTACGAGCGAGCGCGGCCTTGAAAGCGTTGGCGGCGCCGTGGATGGTGGATGCCGCGGGAGACGTGCTGGTCTCGGGTGCGCGCACCGACGGTTCGCTGTGGAGAGTGGGAGTGGCTGACCCGCGCGTCCAGGGCGACCTCACCGGCACTGCCACGCTCGACGTGGTGGAGTTGGGTGGAGACTTTGCAGCTCTCGCCACGTCAGGTAGCGCGCAACGCGGTGCGCACATTTGGGATCCCGTTACGCGGGAGGCGGCGACGCACTCGCTCCAGGTTTCCGTGGTGGCGCGGAGCCTCGTGGACGCCGATGTCTGGGCCACCGCCATTTCGGCTCGGGGTCACACGGCGCTGGAGTCGGCTGCGCGCGCGGGTGTGGAGGCGCTGGTGGTGACGGGGGAGCGCGGCGAGGGCAAGTTTGACTCGATCGTCACAGTTGGCTGGCCGAGCATCGCGACGTAGCCGGTCGCGCGGCCTCCCGCCCGTCTGGCATACTTGTGCGCTGGCGCAAGCGGCCCTCTACCCGTGAACGCTATTCGTCTTGCTAGCAGCATCGGCCGATTTCCCCGGCCAGTGCCCGCCGGCTCACACCGAATACAAGGAGATACCGCAGCATGGCTGTGAAGATTCGTTTGAAGCGCTTCGGGAAGAAGCGTGCCCCGTACTACCGCATCGTGGTGATGGACTCGCGCGTGAAGCGTGACGGCCGTGCCATTGAGGAGATCGGCAAGTACCACCCCACCGAAGAGCCTTCGCTCATTGAGGTCAACTCCGAGCGCGCCCAGTACTGGCTCTCAGTGGGCGCACAGCCCACCGAGCAGGTGACCGCGCTGCTCAAGCTGTCCGGCGACTGGCAGGCCTTCAAGGGTGAGAAGGGTGCCAAGAGCACCATCAAGCCCCAGGTCGGCAAGCTCTCCCCCGAGGAGCAGATCAAGGCCACCGCTGACGCCGCCGAGAAGCTGAAGGCTGAGAAGGCTGCTGCCAAGGAGAAGGCTGCTGCTGAGAAGGCCGCTGCCGCCGAGGCTGCCGCTGCTGACGCCGACGTTGTGGCCGACGAGTCGCACGAGGTTCCGGCCGACGAGGGCACCGAGGTTGACATCGAGATCGCCGAGGGCAACCCCAGCGACGCCGATGACAACGGTCTGCTTGAGGAAGAGGCCGCTGCTGAGGCTCCGGCCGAAGAAGCCGCCGAGGAGAACTAGCCCATGGTCCTCGAGGCCCTGGAGTACTTGATCCGCTCCATCGTCCGCAACCCGGATGACGTGCGAGTGACCGAACGCTCCGGGCGTCGTGGCGCCACCCTCAACGTGGTGGTTCACCCCGACGACCTGCCGCGAGTGATCGGCCGTCGCGGACGCACCGCACAAGCAATCCGTACCGTCATTGACGCAGTAGCGCGTGACGACGTACGCGTGAACTTTGTGGACGTCAACTAGAAGCACGTGATCGGTGAAGCCCCAGGCCCAGTGCCCGGGGCTTCACTGCTTTCTGGGCCCGCGCGGTGGCCGGTGCCGCCTAGGCTTGTGCGCATGATCGTCACGGTTGCTCGCATCTCCCGCGCCCACGGACTCAAGGGCGAAGTGGCACTCGACGTACGCACCGACGTCCCCGAGCAGCGCTTGACGGTGGGTGCACGGTACGAGACCGAGCCCGCCTCCGCCGGCCCCTTGACCATCACCAAGGCGCGCACCCAAGCCGGAAAGTGGTGGGTGCAGTTCAAGGAAATCACCGACCGCAACGGCGCCGAAGCCGCACGTGGCGTGGCCCTGGTCATGGAGGCGGATCCCCAGGAAGAGGACGACGCCTGGTACGTCCATGACTTGGTAGGCCTGCGCGTGGAGCGCCCTGACGGCACTGTGCTGGGTGAGGTGACCGACCTGATTGACATGCCCGCCCACGACCTCCTTGAGGTGCGGCAGCAAGACGGCCATGTGGCGCTCATCCCCTTTGTCACGGAGTTTGTGCCCCAGGTGGATGCCGAGGGCGGGCGAGTGATCGTGACCCCACCCTATGGACTGCTCAGCGGCGAGACGCCCGAGAACACCGGCGAGACCGCGGGCGGCGTCACCTCATGAGGATCGACATCGTCAGCATCTTCCCGGAGTTCTTCTCGGTGCTTGATGTGTCACTGTTGGGCAAGGCCCGCCAAGCGGACCTTGTGAACCTGCGCGTGCATAACCTTCGCGACTGGACCCACGACAATCACCACACCGTGGATGACGCGCCCTTTGGCGGCGGCGCAGGCATGGTGATGAAGCCCGATGTGTGGGGCGAGGCTTTGGACGAACTGCTCACAGCATCGGGAGTATTGGTGATCCCCAGCCCGGCCGGGGTGCCGTTCTCGCAAGCGCTTGCCCAGGAACTCGCGGGAGCGGACCAGTTGGTTTTCGCCTGTGGACGCTACGAAGGCATCGACGCCCGGGTCGCTCAGTACTACGCGGGCGTTGGCTTCCGTGTCCTTGAGGTGTCGCTAGGCGACTATGTGCTCAACGGGGGAGAAGTGGCTGCCGTCGCCATGATCGAAGCGGTGACTCGCCTCATCCCAGGATTCATGGGCAACGCGGAATCCATCATTGAGGAGAGCCACGCCGACGGGCTCCTTGAGTACCCCTCGTACACTCGCCCTGCCACGTGGCGTGGCCTGGACGTACCGGAGGTGTTGCTCAGCGGACACCACGGGAGGGTTGCCGAGTGGCGCCGCGAACAACAGTGGCAACGCACTCGCGAACGCAGGCCCGACCTGCTGGGTCCAGAAACCGCCTAGCTCGGTGGCGGCGATGTGGCACAATAGTTGGTCGGCACGCACGGCGTCCGGACCTGCCACAGGGGGTCGGGGCACAAGCCGCAGCGGGCTTCACCTTTTCGATGCCTTAGGGCAGAACCGTGCAGGACCTGTGGCGTGTGCGAGGAGTAGAAGTCATGCAGAAGCTTGACGCAGTCATTGCGGATCAACTCCGCGACGACATCCCGGCCTTCCGTGCCGGTGACACCATCAAGGTCCACGTGAAGGTTATTGAAGGTAACCGTTCGCGTATCCAGGTCTTCCAGGGCGTAGTCATTGGCCGCCAGGGCAAGGGAATTGGCGCCACGTTCACCGTCCGTAAGATCTCGTTCGGCGTGGGCGTGGAGCGCACCTTCCCGGTGCACGCTCCCACCATCGACCACATTGAGCTGGTGAGCCGCGGTGACGTGCGCCGCGCCAAGCTTTACTACCTGCGCAAGCTGCGCGGTAAGAAGGCGCGCATCCGCGAGAAGCGCGAGAACTAAGCATTAGCACTGCAACAAACGCACCGGCGGACAGGGTCTACCCGTCCGCCGGTAGGCGTTTGTGGGGCTGGGTCAAAGAGATCCTGATCGTGGTGGGTAGTGCCCTGGTGCTATCCCTCATCTTGAAGACTTTCTTCTTCCAGTCTTTCTGGATTCCCTCGAGTTCCATGGAGAACACCCTCCAGATCAAGGACCGCATCTTGGTGACCAAGTGGCGCCCGGACCCTCTGGAACAGCGCCGCGGAGACATCGTGGTGTTTAAGGACCCGGGCGGCTGGCTGGATGGATCCCCGGCGCCCACCCCCACGGGTCTGGCTGCCGTGTGGACTGACGTGGCCACTTTTGTGGGTCTGTTGCCTGAAGACGCGGGCGAGCACTTGGTGAAGCGCGTGATCGGCCTGCCTGGCGACACCGTAGCCTGCGACCCTGCCACCGACACTGTGACCGTGAACGGCCAGGCCTTGCCAGAGGACTACCTCAAGCCCGGAACCACCAGTTGCACCTTTGAGTGGAGCGTGGACGTGCCCGAGGGCCGCTTGTGGGTCATGGGCGACAACCGCTCCAACTCCGCCGATTCCCGCGCCCACATGGGCGACCCTGGCGGCGGAACCATCCCAGCAAGCAAGGTGGTGGGCACCGCATTTGTAGTGGTGTGGCCTTTTGCGCACTGGAGCGGCATCGGCAATCCGTACCCGGACTTCAATCCGCCCCAGCCCTAAGCGGTTGAGGTCATGGGTGGGGTCGCGACGCCCACGCAGGCCCGCGTCCAGTTAAGGTCGTCTCGTGGCAGTGTCCCTCGACTTTGAAACCCGCTTGTGGGAGTCCGGCGCCAACGTGGTGGCCGGCATCGATGAAGTGGGCCGCGGGGCACTGGCCGGCCCCGTGAGCGTGGGTGTGGTGGCCGTGACCCGCTGCGAGGGGTGGCCCGAGGGTCTCGCCGACTCCAAAGAACTTCCAGTCATCAAGCGCGAGCTGATCGCCGATGCCTTGACCGGTTTTGGAGTGGCACGCGCGGTGGGGCACGCTAGCCCGGCCGAGATCGACGCGCGGGGAATTGTGGGTGCTTTGCGTCTGGCTGGACTACGGGCACTCGCTTCTATTGCCTCAGTGGGTGTGGTGCCGGATGCAATCTTGCTTGACGGACGTCACGACTGGCTTACTCCTCCCAGCATGGACCTCTTTGCGGCGAGTGCGGGTGAAGGCGAGGCCGAGGATGGGCCGGCCCCGGCATCGGCGCCAGTGACGATGGTCGTAAAAGGCGACGGCTTGTGTGCCTCGATAGCCGCAGCATCGGTCCTGGCCAAAGTGGAGCGCGACGCCATCATGCGCGCAGCCCACAAGGAGCACCCCCACTACGGCTGGGAGGGCAACAAGGGGTACGGCGCCGCCGAGCACCTCGAAGCGATTCGCACCCTGGGCCCCTCGCCCATGCACCGCGTGTCGTGGAAACTGCCCGCCACGTCCGCATGCGTGGTACCGCAATAGGATGGTGTGGTGAGCAGCGAAGACCTGGAGAACTACGAAACCGAAGCGGAACTCGCTCTCTACCGTGAGTACCGCGACGTCGTGGGCTTGTTTCGCTATGTAGTGGAGACGGAGCGGCGCTTCTACCTGGCGAACAAGGTGGACCTCCAGGTGAAATCCTCCGGCACTGACATCTACTTTGAAGTGATGATGGCCGACGCATGGGTGTGGGACGTGTACCGCTCCGCGCGACTGGTGAAGAACGTGCGCGTCGTGACGTTCAAGGACGTCAACATCGAAGAGCTTGCGCACGACGACGACGCGATTCCGGACATTCGGCAACTGCGCGCGCGTTAGGGCGGGACCGGCCCTCGCCCTCGCCAACTCTGGCCGCCACCAGCCCCCGGTGGATGTCGTGCCCAGGTGGTGAGTGAAGCCCTCCTTCCTCTGGTTGTGTCGGCGCTTGGGCGCCACGTGATCGCTGCCCGCCACCCTCGTCCCGGAGGTGGCGAATGGCCGCAAAGGATGAGGTGGGACGCTACGGCGAAGACGTAGCCGCGCGCACTCTGCGTGAGGCGGGATGGGAAGTGCTCGCGCGCAATTGGCGGTGTGCGGAAGGCGAAATCGACATCGTCGCCCTTGATGGCGACTGCCTGGTAGTGGTGGAGGTCAAGACGCGGCGCTCGCATTCATTTGGGGTGCCGCAAGAAGCGGTGACTCAAGTCAAGCTCGCGAGATTGAGGCGCTTGGCCGCCGCGTGGCTCGCTGCACAGACCCGGCGCTTCAGCGACGTTCGCATCGATGTGGTGGCCGTGACGGTGGCGAGCGCAGGGGCCGCCCAAGTGGAGCATCTGCGAGGTGTCGAGTGATCGGGCGGGCGCGGTCCATCGCGCTCACCGGCCTGACTGGGCACGTCATTGACATTGAGGCGCACATTGCCGCCTCCTTGCCTGCGTTCACTCTGGTGGGTTTGCCCGATGCGTCACTTCAAGAGTCGCGCGACCGCGTCCGGGCGGCTGTGGCCAGTTCTGGCATGCAGTGGCCTCAACGGCGCATCACCGTAAACCTGTCCCCGGCTTCGTTGCCTAAGTCTGGGTCAGGGACCGACTTGGGCATTGCCGTGTCCGTGCTCAGCGCGGCTGGCTTGGTGGACGCGCGTGCCGTGGGGGACGGGGTATACCTCGGCGAGTTGGGACTGGACGGGCGAGTGCGGCCAGTGCGCGGGGTGCTACCCGCAGTGGCCGCTGCGGTGGAAGCAGGCTTCACGCGAGTGATAGTGGCGGCGGGCAACGCCGAGGAGGCTCGACTGGTGCCAGGCGCTCACGTGCAGGCCGTGGCGACCCTCGCAGAGTTGGCGCGCGACTTGGGCAACGACGATGCCCGCCCGTCCGCAGCACTTGAGCCAGTGGGTGCGGTCTCCACCGCCTTGCCCGTGTCCGTGCCACCTGGAGACATGGAGGATGTGCGCGGCCAAGAAGAAGCGCGCTGGGCACTTGAGGTGGCCGCTGCCGGTGGTCACCACATGTTGCTCGCCGGCCCACCAGGAGCGGGCAAGACAATGCTCGCTTCGCGATTGCCGGGCATATTGCCGCCATTGAGTGAGGCCGATGCAATTGCTGCCACCTCCGTGCATTCCTTGGCGGGGACTCTTGATACCTCGCAAGGGCTCATGGCCCGGCCTCCCTACGAGGCTCCTCACCACTCGAGTTCGGCCGCGTCCATCGTCGGTGGTGGATCCATGCTCGCGAGGCCCGGCGCGATCTCGCGTGCGCACGGAGGGGTCCTGTTCTTGGATGAGGCCCCGGAGTTCTCCGTGCACGTGCTGCAGATGCTGAGGCAACCGCTTGAGAGCGGAGAGATTGTGCTCCACCGCGCACACGGTGCCGTGCGCTACCCGGCAAGATTCCAGTTGGTGCTTGCGGCCAATCCCTGCCCGTGTGGTGGGTTCACTGGAGCAGGAACAGCGTGCAATTGCAGTGCGCTGGTACGGCGGAGGTACTTTGGCCGGCTGTCCGGTCCGCTACTGGACCGGGTGGACCTGCACGTGGATGTGTTGCCCGTGCGCCGCGGCGCGGATGGCAAGGGTGAGAGCACGGCAGTGGTGGCCGCGCGAGTGTCCGAAGCCCGGGCTCGAGCGGCGGCGCGGTGGGCGCCTTGGGCATTTGCGGTGAACGCGCAAGTGCCCGGTTCATGGTTGAGAGAGAACACTCCGCGCGCTGCCATGGCTGGCGCGATGCGGGCGGTGGACTCGGGCAAGTTGACTGCGCGCGGGCTTGATCGGGTATTGCGGGTGGCCTGGACCCTGGCCGACTTGAGCGGGGCGGCTGTGCCGGATTCCGATGCCGTGATGCAGGCGATGACTCTGCGCTCTAGGGGCAACGCGCCATGAGTGAACTCATGACTGAACGTGAGGCGCTCGCGGCGTGGAGCGCCATCGCGGAGCCGAGCGACGCGCAGGCGGGAGCCCTCGTGCGAGAACTCGGCGCGCTGGACGCGCTGGAGTGGGTGCGAGCGGGGTGCGGAGACTTCACGGGCACCGTGTCAACCCTGTTTGGCCGCTGCGCCAAAGCCACTGCTGTGGGCGCGGCGAGGGGACACGAGCGTTGGGCCCGCAGGCTTGAGTTCGCGGACCAACCCTTGCTCGAGCGGGCGGCACGGCTCGGCGCGCGCGCCGTGATCCCTGGGGACGAAGAATGGCCGCGTGCGCTGGGCGATCTGGCCGACCGTGCCCCCTTTGCCTTGTGGATACGGGGCAGTGGCCACCTAGCACAGTTGTGGGAGAGGTCCATAGCGGTGGTAGGCGCTCGGGCCTCCACGCACTACGGAGAGCATGTGACGGCAGAGATCGCGGGCGGAGTGGCCGACGCGGGTTGGACGGTCATCTCCGGCGGTGCCTATGGCATCGATGGCGTGGCGCACCGCGCCTGCCTCGCCAGCGACCATCCCACCGTGGCAGTCATGGCTGGCGGCGTGGACCGGCTCTACCCGGCCGGTCATGAGCAGTTGTTGGAGCAAGCGATGGACTCCGGGTGCGTGCTCTCTGAAGTGCCACCCGGGTATGCGCCGCATCGTTCTCGATTCCTGTCCCGAAACCGGCTCATTTCCACGGCCTCGGCCACCGTCGTAGTGGAGGCGGCGTGGCGCTCGGGTGCATTGAGCACCGCTCACCATGCCGCGGAACTTTCTCGGCCCGTGGGAGCCGTGCCGGGCCCGGTGACGTCGGCTTCGTCCACGGGTTGTCATCGGCTGATCCGGGAGGGTCAGGCGGTGCTGGTGGCCAATGCGCGCGACGTCTTGGAGCTCGCGGCACCCGTGGGCGAGGCGATGAGGCTGCTTCCGGAAGGCACCGAGGCGGGTGGCGCGCAGGGTGTAGCGCCGGAGTTCTCGCGGCCCGAACACAGGGCGGTGTACGACGCGCTCACGGGCCGAGCGGCCCAGGTCGATGCCGTTGCGGCGCGCGCAGGGCTGGACGGCGCCTCTACGCGCGCGGCACTGGCAGCCCTGGAACTCGCCGAAATCGCCGTCAAGACGCCTTCGGGGTGGAGAAAGAAACCGGCGTAGTTATCGGCCAAAAAACGGACATAAGGGGTCAAAAGGGGCGATAATCGCGGTATTCATGTGAACAATGTGACAAAAGGGGTTGATTTTGTCGTTGTGACAGTGCCACAGTCATCACATGTCACACGGCGCACAGGTGTCACATGAGGCTCAGGCCTCAAGTGAGTTGTTGGCGCTTTTCGAGGAATACCTGCGCCATCAGCGGGGCATGTCACCCCACACTGCTCGCGCCTACGTAGGCGACCTGAGCCATCTGGCAAAGTTCCTCCAGGACGCGGACAAGCACATTGAAGCCGCGTCTCTCGAGGACTTGCGCGCGTGGCTTGCCGCTATGGCCACGCAAGGACTTTCGCGCACCACCTTGGCCCGCCGGGGCGCATCCGTACGCGCCTTTTACGGCTGGGCACATGACGAAGGTCACGTAGAACACAACCCCGCACTACGCCTCGCCTCGGCGCGCGCCAGCCACACCATGCCGGAAGTGCTGTCCATCCCCGATGTCTTGGAGATGTTGCGAGTAGCGGAGCTGCGTGCCGACGATGCCGACCCCATCACCTTGCGCGACTGGGCTGTTGCGGAGTTGCTCTATGCCACAGGCATGCGCGTGGGCGAACTGTGCGGCGTGGACATCCACGACATAGATCTCGACGAGCGCCTCGTGCGTGTGGTGGGTAAAGGCAACAAGGAGCGCGTCATCCCGTTTGGTACGCCTGCCGCCGTCGCCATCCGCGAATGGCTGGAGGTGGGGCGGCCGCGATGCGTGTCGTCGCGGACATCGGCCGCCTTGTTCCTTGGTAAGCGTGGCCAGCGCGTTGACCAGCGGCAGGTGCGCGAGGCCATCCACCAGTTGTGCGCCGCTGCCGGAGTGCCGGATGTGGCGCCCCACGCGCTGCGTCATAGCGCTGCCACTCACTTGCTGACAGGAGGATCTGACTTGAGGTCCGTCCAAGAAGTTCTGGGACACGCGTCCCTCAACACGACCCAGCGGTACACCCATGTCTCTGCCGAGCGCTTGCGCTCCACCTACCAACTCGCGCACCCGCGTGCCTAGAAGGAGAGATCATGCCTAAGTCAACGACTCTGACCTATAAGGGCGACACCACCATTGGTGTCGAGTACCGCATCGCTGAGCCCACCCATGAGGACGTAGCCGCTTGGTGGGAGCAGTACGCCACTGCCAAGGGCGAGGCGCGGAGCGCCATCCGTGACGGCCTCATCACCTACTACGCACCCATGGTGACGCAGGTAGCCACGCGGATGATCGTGCGCTTGCCGGAGACGGTGGAGCTTGCGGACCTGGTCTCCTACGGGATGTTTGGTCTGATCGACGCCGTGGAGAAGTTTGAGCCGGAGCGCGGATTCAAGTTCGAGACATACGCAGCCACTCGTGTGAGGGGCGCGATCATCGACGAACTTCGCGCTGCCGATTGGGTGCCACGCTCAGTACGCACTAAAGCGCGCGCTGTGGAGGCGGCGAGCCGCTTGCTGGAGCAGAACCTGCAGCGTCCCGTCACCGACGAGGACGTGGCCAGCCACCTCGAGTGGGATGTCGCCGAGGTGCGCACGGTGCGCGCTCAGGTCACTCTCAGTCACGTAGCGGCGCTGGACTCGCTGGGCACCGACGCCCAGAACTGCTCCATGGACACGGTCACCTCGCTGGCAGTGCCCGAGGCTGCGCAATCGTTGGAGGTGCGCGAGGCGCACGCCCTCTTGGCCTCCGCTATCCAGGAGACCCGGGACCGTGAGCAAGAGGTGCTTCGCTTGTACTACTACGAGAACCTCACGCTTTCGCAGATCGGCCAGATCCTGGGCGTGACGGAATCGCGCGTGTCGCAGATCCACTCGGCTGCGGTCAAGAAGTTGCGCGAGTGCTTGATGAGTACTGGCGCCTTCTCATAAGTCAGCGAGCCGTAGAGCGGGCGAGTCCTGGGCTCACCGGCCCCGTCTAGGCATCGGGCAACAGCACCACCGGGCCAAAGCCCACGAGCCAGTCGAGCGGGTCAAGGTAACGCTCGCCGTGCTTGAGGCCCCAATGCGTGCATGTCGAGGGAGCGCAGTGGCTCGCGGCGTCGGTCACGATGCCCACGACGTCGCCGCGTGCCACGCGTTCGCCCACGGCCACGGTGGCGAGCACCGGCTCCAGCGTGGCGTTGATGCCCACGTCCAGGCGAATGGTGATGACATCGCGTCCCGCTACCGGCCCTGCGAAGGTCACTTGTCCGCTGCCCGGTGCCACGACGTCGTCCCCAGGCAATGCCGCGATGTCTACACCCCGATGCCCAGGTCGCCAGTTCTCATTGGGGATCGAAGCCAGGCGCACGAGCCGGCTCTGCGGCACAGGGAGCACCAACACGGGGTGTGGCTCGGGCCCACTTGCGCCGCGCGCAGGCGAATCAGGAGCGAGCGTAAGCGTCACGGCGGCGGCGAGGGTGGCGAGCATGGCGGCCCACAGTCTCAGATTGAGCACGGTTCAAGGACAGCGGCTCGGGCGCCTCAGCGGGACCGGTGGCGTGGACGTCGGGGGATAGGGAAGCGCAGTAGCGCCCTGGGCACGACACGGGGCGGGGCGCAGCGTGGTGGCCCGCGTCAGCACACAAGCGCCTAGTCAGGTACGATTGTCGTCGCATCTCGCGAGAGATGACATCGCGCGCCATACGCGTCGGCTTAGGCCGGCGGCGCCGGGGAAGCGAAGGTCCGGGAACCCTACCCAGGGGAACCGGTGCGGAACCGCGGTGGCGCTAGGGGCAAGTCTCAACTGAGGCAAGCCGCATAACCAAAAGTACCCGCGGCATCGGCAAGCCGGTGCGCGGCCCAAGACAGTGCGCGTAAGCGTGCGGACAAGGAACAGCCATGGCCGTTGTGACCATGCGCCAGCTGCTCGACTCGGGTGTCCACTTTGGCCACCAGACCAGCCGCTGGAACCCCAAGATGAAGCGCTTCATTTTCACTGAGCGCAATGGCATCTACATCATTGACCTGCAGCAGTCGCTCGCCAAGATCGACAACGCGTACGCCTTTGTGCGCGACACCGTCGCTCACGGTGGCACGGTGTTGTTCGTGGGCACCAAGCGCCAGGCGCAAGAGACCATCGCCGAGCAGGCCTCGCGCGTGGGCATGCCCTACATCAACGAGCGTTGGCTCGGCGGCATGCTCACCAACTTCCAGACCGTGAGCAAGCGCATCACGCGCCTCAAGGAACTGGAAGAGATCGACTTTGACGACGTGGCCGGCTCCGGCCGCACCAAGAAGGAGCTGCTTATCCTTCGCCGCGAGAAGGACAAGCTGTTCAAGGTGCTCAACGGCATCCGCGACATGCACAAGACCCCTTCGATCGTGTGGGTAGTGGACACCAACAAGGAGCACCTCGCCGTTGACGAGGCGGCCAAGCTCGGTATCCCTGTGGTGGGCATCCTTGACTCCAACTGCGACCCCGACGACGTTCAGTACGGCATCCCTGGCAACGACGACGCCATCCGTTCCGTGGGTCTGTTGACCCGTGTGATCGCCGACGCCGTGGCTGAGGGCATCAAGTTGCGCCACGCCACCAAGCCCACCGCCGACGCGGACGTGGCCGTTGCTGAAGAGCCCCTGGCCGAGTGGGAGCAGGAGCTCCTGGGCGGTGCCGACGAGGCCGCCGCAGCCGAGGCACCTGCCGCCGCTACCGACGCTTCGGTTGCCGAAGAGGCTCCCGCCGCAGAGGAGGCGCCTGCCGTCAAGAAGGCCGCAGCCAAGTCCCCCGCAGCCAAGTCCCCCGCAGCCAAGAAGCCTGCCGCTGAGAAGGCTGAGAAGGCGGAGAAGCCTGCCGCCAAGAAGCCCGCAGCCAAGAAGCCTGCGGCCCCCAAGGCCAAGGCTGACGCCGCTGAGACCACCGAGGAGAAGTAACCATGGCCAACTACACCGTTGCTGACATCCAGGCGCTCCGTGAGCGCACTGGCGCAGGCATGCTGGACGTCAAGAAGGCTCTCGACGAGGCTGACGGCGACCAGGACAAGGCCGTAGAGATTCTCCGCATCAAGGGTCTCAAGGGTGTCACTAAGCGTGAGGGGCGCTCGGCTTCCGAGGGCCTGGTCATCACCGAGATCCACGATGGCGGTGCCGGCCAGGTCGGTACGCTCATTGAGATCAACTCGGAGACCGACTTTGTGGCCAAGAACGAGAAGTTCGTGGCGATGGCCAACAACGTTCTCGCCGCAGTGGTGGGCGCCAACGCTGGTGACCTTGACGCAGCGCTTGCAGCCACCGTGGACGGCAAGTCCGTGAGCGAGTACATCGACGAGAACGCCGGTGTGCTGGGCGAAAAGATCGTGTTGCGTCGCGTGGCCCGCATCGAGGCCCCCGTGGTGGCTGAGTACCTGCACAAGACCAACAAGGACCTCCCCGCACAGGTGGGCGTCCTCGTGGGTGCCGACGAGAAGGCTGGCGCCGTTGCCCGCGACATCGCCATGCACATCGCCGCCTACTCCCCCCTGTACCTCACGCGTGAGGACGCCCCGGCGGACGTCGTGGACAACGAGCGTCGCGTGGCCGAGGAAGTCTCCCGTGCCGAAGGCAAGCCCGAGGCTGCATTGCCTAAGGTGGTTGAAGGCCGTCTGAACGGCTGGTTCAAGGAGAACGTGCTCGTGGAGCAGGCGTTCGCCAAGGACCCCAAGACCACTGTGGGCAAGGTTGTCGAAGAGACGGGCGGCGCGCTGACCGCGTTCGTGCGTTTCCGTGTGGGAGCCTAATAACTAATCACCCGAACGCGCCGCGAGGAGGAGCCGATGTCCCAGCCCACCACTGAAGACATCGAACCTCCCGCGGCGCGTCGTGTTTTGCTCAAGCTGTCCGGCGAAATGTTCGGCGGCGGTGCCGTAGGACTCGACGCCGATGTCGTTTCCCGCATTGCGCGCGAGATTGCCGTAGCGGTGGAACAAAAGGTGCAGGTAGCCATCGTTGTGGGTGGCGGCAACTTCTTCCGCGGCGCCGAACTCAGTCAACGAGGCATGGAGCGGGCTCGCGCTGACTACATGGGAATGCTCGGCACCGTCATGAACGCGCTAGCCCTCCAGGACTTCTTGGAGCAGGCCGGTGTGGCCACACGGGTGCAGACGGCCATCACTATGGGCCAAGTGGCAGAGCCCTACATCCCGTTGCGTGCCATCCGTCACTTGGAAAAGGGCCGTGTGGTGATTTTTGCGGCGGGTGCCGGTATGCCGTACTTCTCCACTGACACCGTCTCGTTGCAGCGTGCCCTTGAAACGCGGTGTACGCAGGTGCTTATGGGCAAGAACGGTGTGGACGCCATCTACACCGCAGACCCCAAGAAGGACCCCCACGCGGAACGCCTTGAGCACGTCACCTATCGTGAGGCGCTTTCCAAGAGGTACGACGTCATGGACCAGGCAGCGTTCAGCCTCGCCATGGACAACAAGGTGCCCATGATCGTGTTTGGCCTCGATGAGCCGGGGAATGTGACGCGTGCGCTCTTGGGTGAGAGAATCGGGACGCTGGTCACGGCCTAACACCGTGCCATAAGGAGACCACACGTGATTGACGAGATCCTCCTCGAAGCCGAGGACAACATGGACAAGTCCGTAGAGGCTGCCAAAGAAGGCTTTGCCTCCATCCGTACGGGGCAGGCGTCTTCGGCAATGTTTGCCAACTTGATGGTGGATTACTACGGCGCGCCCACCCCGTTGCAACAACTGGCGTCCATCGCGGTGCCCGAGGCGCGCACCGTGACGATCAGCCCGTATGACATGGGTGCCAAGAAGGACATTGAGGCCGCGTTGCGCAACTCGGACATGGGTGTCAACCCTTCCGATGACGGTCACGTGATCCGTGTCAACCTGCCCATCCTCACTGAGGAGCGCCGCCGGGATTACGTCAAGCTCGCCAAGCAACGTGCCGAGGATGCTCGAGTGGCAGTGCGCAACATCCGGCGCAAGGCCAAGGACCAGATTGACGCCGCCGTCAAGGATGGCGAAGTGGGCGAAGACGAGGGCGCGCGTGCCGAGAAGGAACTCGAGGCGCTCACCAAGAAGCACGTCGACACCGTTGACGCCCTCCTCGCTTCCAAGGAGAGCGAACTCCTCGAGGTCTGACGTATGCATCTTGACTCCGAGGCCCCTGACGAGCCGGCAGAAACTGACGCAGCACGGCGGCGCGCGCGCGCCGCTGACCTGTTTTCGGCACACCGTTATCGTCAGCTTCAGGTAAGGCTTTTTGACCACTGGCGTGACCTGGGTCTCTCACGTGAGCCGCAGGACGCCGTGTACAGCAATGACGATGCCGATGATTCGTTTGACCCAATAGTGCGCAATACCGATGCCGAGGAGACACAAGTGGGTGGCTTTGCGCCAGTGACGCAGGGGCATGGCCCAGACGACTTCGTCGAACGCGACGAGGCCGGACCCACCGAGGCCGACCAATGGGGCGAGTTCCCGCCGCTGACGCCTAGCGAAGGTTCCCCCACTGCATGGAGCGAGCTTGGAGTACCCGATGTGGCGGGTGGTCTGGGCATCGGCACGCTCACCGGACCGGGGCAAGTTGAGGACGAGGAACAATCCGCGCCCAAGAACAAGCGCGACATGCGCGCCGCCGCTCTTGTGGGGTTCGGTCTCTTGGGACTCATGCTGTTCACAGCGTGGTGGCACCCGCTCGCGTTTGCTGTGGTGGTGTACGGATTCTGCATCGGTGCGGCGGTGGAGTGGAGCCGAGTGCTCAAGCTCCAGGGCAGGCGAATCCCGCTCATCCCGATCGTCGCGGCGATTGTGGGTATGGGCATCGCCACGTGGTACGCCAAGCCCGAAGGGCTCGTGGTCGCGCTCTTGGTGGGCGGCGCCGGAGTGGTGGCGTGGAGGCTCAGTGACGAGCGCATCGAGAACACTCTCGCCGACTCCATGGCGGCCATGCTCACGCTCATGTGGATCCCGTTCCTCGCATCGTTCGTGGTACTGCTGGAACTGGCCGAGGATGGCTGGATTCGCGTATTGATCCTCATCTTCGCCGTCTCCGGAAACGACACGGGTGGCTTGTTCTTTGGCTCCAAGTTCGGCAAGCGCAAGCTGCTTCCGCGAGTGAGCCCTAGCAAGACTTGGGAAGGATTCGCGGGCGGAGTCATCACGGGCACGAGCGCGGCCACCGTGGCGGCGTACTTCCTGCTGGATGGCCGATGGCACATTGGCGCGGTAGTGGGCCTCGCGTGCACTCTCGCGGCCGTCGTTGGAGACCTGGCCGAAAGCGCCATCAAGCGCGACATCAACGTCAAGGACATGTCGAGCGCGCTACCGGGTCACGGCGGCATCCTCGACCGCCTTGATTCCATGGTGTTTGCCGCGCCGGTGGCGTACGTGGTGTTCGCGCTGTTCCTTGGCACGTTGGGTTCCTTGTGACCGAGCGCCCTTTGCTCACCATGGCGCCGCCCCGCCGGGCTAAGCCGCCGCGCCACTTTGCGGACCTCACCGGACCTGAGCGTGTGGACGCTGTGCGCGAACTTGGCCAGCCCGCGTTCCGTGCCAAGCAGTTGGCCACTCACTACTTTGACCACCTCACGGTGACGCCGGACGACATGACTGACTTGCCCGCCGCAGCGCGCGCTGAGCTGGCGGACGCGTTCTTCCCCACGCTTATGACGCCGGTGCGCACGCTCCAGGCCGACGCCGGGGCCACGGTCAAGACCTTGTGGAACCTTCATGACGGGGTCAAGGTGGAATCCGTGCTGATGCGCTACCCCGACCGCGCCACTTTGTGTGTCACGAGCCAAGCCGGTTGCGGCATGGCGTGCCCCTTCTGCGCCACCGGTCAGATGGGACTTACGCGCAATCTTTCTGCTGCGGAGATCATCGAGCAGGTGCGTCTGGCGGCGCGAGCCGCGCGCGACGGTCAATTGGGCGGCGCCAACGAGGTTGCCACAGGCGGTGCCAACGAGACCGACTCGGTGCGCCTGTCCAACGTGGTGTTTATGGGCATGGGTGAGCCCTTAGCCAACTACAAAGCGGTGCTTGCCGCCGTACGCACCTTGGTGGCTCCCACTCCGGTGGGCTTTGGGCTCTCCGCGCGCCACGTGACGGTGTCCACGGTGGGGCTCGTGCCGGCCATCGACAAGCTCGCAGGCGAGGGCATCCCGGTCACGCTGGCACTGAGCCTGCATGCGCCAGACGATGAACTGCGCGACGAGCTAGTGCCGGTCAACACCCGCTGGAAGGTGGACGAGGCGCTGGACGCCGCGCACCGGTACTTCGAGGCCACGGGCCGGCGCGTGTCCATTGAGTACGCGCTTATTCGTGACATCAACGACCAGGCATGGCGCGCGGACCTCATGGGCGAGAAGCTCGCGGCGCGCGGCTCCGGGTGGGTCCACGTGAACCCCATTCCGCTCAATCCCACACCAGGTAGCAAGTGGACGGCGTCGGATCCCGCCGTTGAGCGCGAGTTTGTGCAACGCTTACGTGCGCACGGAATCCCCACCACTATCCGCGATACTCGAGGTAGTGACATTGACGGGGCCTGCGGCCAACTGGCAATCAAGGAGGGCGAATGAAGGACTTGTTCCCGCGCGCGGGGTTCTTGCGGACGGGGTACCACCGTGGACAGGTGGATGAGTTCTTTGCGCGCGCGCGCAGTGCGTACGAGCGTCCGGTGCTTGAAGAGCACACGCTCACGGCACTGGACATTCGCCGCGCCGCCTTTGACCTCAAGCGCGGCGGTTACAAGACCGCGGCGGTGGACGAGGCGTTGGACCGCCTAGAGAGCGCCTTTGCCTCGCGTGTGCGCGACCAATACGTGCGCGCGCACGGCCACGAGGCATGGATGGGTGTGCTCGCTGAGCGTGCTCAGGTGCTGTACCCCCGCTTGCGGCGCGCGCAGGGTGAGCGCTTCCGTCACCCCGACAAGCTGGGCAAGGGTTATGCCGCCGATGCCGTAGACGCATTGCTTGACCGCTTGGTTTCTTTCTTTGACACAGGTGCGCCTGTGACGCCAGAGGAACTGCGCGCCGCGACATTCCCGCGCAAGCGCGGCAAGAAGGCCTACGACGAGCGCACCGTGGATGTCTACATCGCGCGTGCCGTGGACATCCTCTTGGGAGCAAACTGACCATGTGCGTGGCGCTCTGATGCGAACCGTGGCCCTGCTGGGCTCCACCGGTTCCATTGGCACCCAGGCGCTAGACGTCATCGCGCGCAACCCTGATCGCTTTGACGTTGTCGCACTCGCCGCTGGTGGGGCCAACCTTGACCTCTTAGTGGCTCAAGCTGTCGAAGCCCGCCCTCGGCTCATTGCGGTAGCGCGTGAGGAGGCGGGGCAGACCTTGCGGGGTTTGCTCGCCGACTCAGGGGTCGAGGCCGAGGTGATGGCAGGCCCGGAGGCGGCATCCTTTGCGGCCGCAGTGGGTGCGGACGTGGTGCTTAACGGAATGACTGGCTCCGTGGGCTTGCGGCCCACTCTGGCCGCCTTGGGTGCGGGCAGCACCTTGGCACTGGCCAATAAGGAGTCCCTGGTCGCAGGCGGCGCGCTCGTGAAGGCGGCCCAACAGCGGCCAGATCAGATTGTGCCTGTGGACTCCGAGCATTCGGCGTTGGCGCAAGCCTTGCGAGGCGGAACCCGTGGCGAGGTGCGCAAACTCATCCTCACGGCATCGGGCGGTGCCTTGAGGGGCAAAACTCGCGCAGAACTTGAGAACGTCACGGTGGAGGAGGCGCTCAAGCACCCCAATTGGGACATGGGCCCTGTAGTCACCATCAACTCGGCCACCATGATGAACAAGGCACTTGAGGTGATTGAGGCGCACTTGCTTTTTGAGGTGCCCATGTCCGCCATCGACGTCGTGGTGCACAAGCAATCGTTGGTCCACTCCATGGTGGAGTTCTGCGATGGGTCCACGCTCGCGCAAGTCTCGCCGCCTGACATGCGCTTGCCCATTGCGCTTGGTCTGTCCTGGCCCGAGCGTGTGCCTCACGCAGCGCCGGCTGTGAATTGGACTGTCGCGTCCACGTGGGATTTTGCGCCATTGGATCCCGATGCTTTCCCCGCCGTGGGATTGGCGCGGGAGGCGGTGGCGGCATCGGCGTTGCATCCGGCAGTTTTCAACGCCGCGAACGAGCAGGCCGTGGCGGCATTTGCCTCGGGCAACTTGCCGTTCCTTGGGATCGTGGACACCGTGCGGCGCGTAGTGGAGGCGTTTGAAGCGCCGGATGAGGTGACTCTTGAGGCGGTGGACGAGGCCGAGCGGTGGGCTCGGGCCACGGCGGACCTGCAGATCTCTGGGGCGTAGGCGAGCGAGGGCGTCCGGGGCCGCGGGGCGCACCCCAAGCCACGGTTTAGAGTGAATCCATGCTGCTGACTGTGTTGGGCATCGTGGTGCTCGTAGTGGGTCTACTGATTTCGGTGGCGATTCACGAGCTTGGCCACATGGTCCCCGCCAAGCGCTTTGGAGTGCGAGTCAGCGAATACTTTGTGGGCTTTGGCCCCACCCTGTGGTCCCGCACGCGCGGCGAGACCGAATACGGCATCAAAGCAATCCCATTGGGCGGCTACGTGCGTCTGGTGGGAATGATCCCGCCAGCCGATGCGGTCAAGCCGGTGCGGGGCACGGGGTGGGCTTCACGGCTCATAGCCGATGCCCGCGATGCCTCAGTGGCCGAGGTGCACCACGGCGAGGACTCGCGCGCTTTCTATCGCTTGAGTTGGTGGAAGAAGGTCATCGTGATGGCGGGCGGGCCGCTCACCAACCTGGTGTTGGCGGCGATCCTCTTCACGGTGGTGTTGGTGGGGATCGGGATCCCGCAACAGACGCTCACTGTGCGCGACGTGATGGCGTGCGTACCAGCGGCGGGCACCGTGGAGTGCACGGCGGACGACCCCATCTCGCCTGCGTCGCAGGCCGGACTTATGCAAGGCGACACGTTCGTGGCGGTGGACGGGCGCGAGGTGAATGCGTGGCGCGAACTCACCGCGTATGTGGCGGAGCGCCCGGGAGAGACCATCACTTTCACCATTCGGCGTGGCGAGGCCGTGATGGACCTGACCATGACCCCTGCGGTGCGTGAGCGCGCGGCCGTAGACGATGCCGGTCACCCCGTGGTGGATGAGGCTGGCGAGCCGGTGATGGAGCGAGTGGGCTTCATGGGTCTGTACGCGACTACCGCGCGGGTGCAACAGCCACCGGGTGCGGGTGTGGAACTCACGGGCGACTACATCGCCTCCATGGTCCCGGTGGTAGCCACATTGCCGGTGCAGGTGTGGCACGTGAGCCGCGCTGCCCTAGGCCTCGAGGAACGCAGCCAAGAGTCCATCATGGGCGTAGTGGGGGTGGGCCGCACCGCTGGAGACATCGCGTCCGCAGAGGTGGAAGGTTACGGCCTCACCGAAAAGATGGCCGACATGCTCATGCTGTTGGGAGCGCTCAACCTGGCACTGTTCTTGTTCAATATGATCCCGTTGGTGCCGCTCGATGGCGGGCACATTGCCTCCGCGTTGTGGCAAGCAGTCAAGAACGGTTGGGCGCGGCTTCGCGGCCTAGCCCGCCCTGCGCCCGTGGACGTGGCACGCATGATGCCGGTGGCGTATGGGGTCTTCGGCTTGCTGATTCTGATGACCGTGGTGTTGGTCTACGCGGACATCGTGGCGCCGGTCCAGATCACGTAGCGGGTGCGCCTGCACCCACCACTGCACACATCAAGCGATACTAGATACGTGACTTCCATCGCTCTTGGCATGCCCGCACTCCCGCCTCCCACGCTCGCGCCCCGGCGCCCCACACGCAAGATCAAGGTAGGCAACCTGTTCGTGGGCGGCGACGCCCCCGTGAGTGTGCAATCGATGACCACCACTAAGACCGAGGACATCAACTCCACGCTCCAGCAGATCGCGGAACTCACCGCCGCCGGTTGCGACATCGTGCGCGTCGCATGCCCCACGCAGGATGACGCCGACGCCCTCCCGGCTATCGCTAAGAAGTCCAACATTCCTGTGATCGCTGACATTCACTTCCAGCCCAAGTACGTGTTCGCCGCGATCGAGGCTGGCTGCGCAGCTGTGCGAGTGAACCCCGGCAATATCAAGAAGTTTGACGACCAAGTCAAAGAGATTGCCCAAGCCGCCAAGGACCACGGCACCTCCATCCGCATTGGCGTCAACGCGGGTTCGCTAGACCCGCGCCTACTGGCCAAGTACGGCAAGGCCACCCCAGAAGCCCTTGTGGAGTCCGCGGTGTGGGAAGCAAGCCTCTTTGAAGAGCACGGTTTCCACGACTTCAAGATTTCCGTCAAGCACAACGACCCCGTGGTGATGGTCCGCGCCTACGAACTCCTCAGCGAAGCTGGCGACTGGCCCCTCCACTTGGGCGTCACCGAGGCTGGCCCCGCCTTCCAAGGCACCATTAAGTCCGCCACCGCCTTTGGCGCCCTGCTCAGCAAGGGCATCGGCGACACCATCCGCGTCTCGCTCTCCGCCCCTCCCGTAGAGGAAGTCAAGGTGGGCATCCAGATTCTGCAGGCGCTCAACCTTCGTCCGCGCAAACTTGAGATCGTCAGCTGCCCCTCGTGCGGACGCGCCCAAGTGGACGTCTACGAACTCGCCGAAAAGGTCACCGCTGGCCTTGAAGGTATGGAGGTGCCGTTGCGCGTGGCCGTCATGGGGTGCGTAGTGAACGGACCGGGCGAGGCCCGTGAAGCCGACCTGGGCGTGGCATCGGGCAATGGCAAGGGCCAGATCTTTGTGAAGGGTGAAGTCATCAAGACCGTTCCCGAGAAAGACATCGTGGAGACCCTCATTGAGGAAGCGATGAAGCTCGCCGAGACCATGGAACCCGTTGAGGGAGCCAGCCCTCAGGTGATCGCGGCGCAATGACCGAGTCGCTGCTGCGACGGAGCCAGTTCACGCTGGCTCCCCTGCAGCGCCGCGACCTGGACGCCGCGCGGGAGTTATGCCTCGCAGACGAGGTCGCCAACGTGGTGCCTCTCATGCACGTGGAGGCCGCCGTGGCCACCGGTTCGGTGCCGCACGGCTTGTGGGCAGTGCGACGGCGTGGCCGCCACAACCCGGGCCTCGCCGGAGTGCTGTGGTGCGGAGCCAACCTCACTGCCGTGATCGCTGAAACCGAGGACAAGGACGACGTCTTAGCCCAAGTGGCTCAATCGCTCGTGTCCAGGATTACGCGCCCTGCCGCCATGGTGGGAGCGGCCGACATCACGCTGGACCTTTGGGGCCGAGTGGAACCGTGGTGGGGGCCTGCACGAGCTATCAGGCCCACACAAGTGTCCATGGCGATAGAAACCAACCCCGTGCCGCCGCCAGTGGAGGCCGGTCGGGACATCGACCTTGAACCGCTGCGCCAAGCGACAATGGCCGACTACTCCATGTTGCTCCCCGCGGCCGCGCATATGTTCACCGGGGAAGTAGGTTACGACCCGCTGCGCCACGGCCGTGCCGCCTACGAAGACCGCTTGCAGCATTTGGTGCGCCTAGGCAGGTCCTTCATTCAACTGGGCACCGCGGGTGGCCGGCGAGACATCGTCTTCAAGGCCGAAGTGGGCATTGTCGGTGGTCGAGTGGCTCAGGTGCAGGGGGTGTGGGTGCATCCGCTGTTGCGCGGCAGAGGGCTATCCAAGGTGGGCATGGCCTCGTTGGTGCCGCGCGTGCGCGCGGAGCTAGCGCCCGTGGTGTCGCTCTACGTCAATGACTTCAACGCGCCCGCGGTGGCTGCGTATAAAGCGGTGGGGTTCAGCCAGGTGGGGACCTTCGCCACCGTGATGTTCTAGAACGGACGTTGTCAGGCGCGCGCGCAGCATACAGTGCATGGTCCGGCATGTAGTCAGCGTCACTGAGGACCAACTCAGTGTCACATGAGCCTCACGTGTCACACCTGTGGGTTTGAGAGTTGCCACATGGTCCGCAGTGACCATCTCAGCTACCGCATGGAGCCGACTACGCTTGCACCCATGTTGCGCATGTCCACTCTCTTTGTTCGCACGCTCCGAGAAGACCCGGTTGAAGCTGAAGTCGCGAGCCACAAGTTGCTGCTCCGCGCCGGATACATTCGCCGCGCCGCCCCCGGCATCTACACGTGGCTCCCGCTGGGCTTGCGCACGCTTGCCAAGGTCGAGGGCATCGTCCGCGACGGCATGAACGAGGCTGGCGCTCAAGAGGTGCACTTCCCGGCGCTCTTGCCCAAAGAGCCCTACGACGCGTCGGGCCGCTGGACCGACTATGGCCCTGGCATCTTCCGCTTGCAGGACCGCAAGGGCGCCGACATGCTCCTGGCGCCCACGCATGAGGAGATGTTCACCTTGTTGGTGAAGGACCTGTACTCGTCCTACAAGGAGCTGCCGCTCACGCTGTACCAAATCCAGACCAAGTACCGCGATGAGGCACGGCCGCGCGCGGGCTTGCTACGTGGCCGCGAGTTCATCATGAAGGATGCGTACTCCTTTGACGTGACAGACGAGGGTCTGGATGCCTCGTACCGCGTGCAGCGCGAGGCGTACATCAAGATATTCGAGCGCTTGGGCCTCGAGTATGTGATTGTGACTGCCACGTCGGGAGCCATGGGCGGTTCCAAGTCGGAGGAGTTCTTGAGCCCCACGCCCGTGGGTGAAGACACCTACGTGCGCTCGCCTGGTGGTTACGCGGCCAACGTGGAGGCCGTCACCACTCCCGTGCCCGAGGCCTTGGATTGGTCCGATGCCCCGGCGGCTCACGTGGAGGACACGCCTGACACTCCCACTATTGCCACGCTCGTTGACTTCGCCAACGCCAAGCACCCGCGCAGCGACCGCCCGTGGACTGCTGCGGACACCCTCAAGAACGTGGTGCTGGCCGTGATCTCGCCTACGGGGGAGCGTTCGGTGCTGGTTGCTGGCATTCCGGGAGACCGCGAGGCAGACATGACTCGTGTGGAGGCGGCGCTTGCGCCCCACACGGTAGAGCCGGCCACAGACGAAGACTTCAAGGCACATCCGGAGTTGGTGAAGGGATACATCGGTCCGGGCGTGCTCGGTCCGCAGGCCCGTGCCACTGGTGTGGAGCGGGGCGCCGAAGGGGACACCGCCATTCCATATCTCCTTGACCCGCGCATCGTGCCTGGTACACGGTGGATCACTGGGGCCAACGAGGTCGGGCACCACGTGTTCGACCTCGTCGCAGGACGTGACTTCTCGGCCGATGGCACCATCGAGGCCGCCGAGGTGCGCCCAGGTGACGAGGCCCCCGACGGTTCCGGGCCGCTAGAACTCGCACGCGGCGTGGAGATTGGCCACATCTTCCAGTTGGGCCGCTTGTATGCCGAGGCGTTGGACCTCCAGGTCTTGGATGAGAATGGCAAGCGCGTCACGGTCACCATGGGTTCGTATGGCATCGGCGTGACTCGCTGCCTGGCCCTGCTGGCGGAGAACAACCACGACGAACTGGGTCTCAGATGGCCCATCCAAGTGGCACCCGTCCATGTCCACGTAGTGGCCACTGGAAAGGAGGACGCGGTCTTTGAGGAATCTGAACGACTTGCCTCGGCACTGGAAGCCGCAGGCGTCGAGGTCCTCTACGACGACCGCCCCAAGGTCTCTCCCGGCGTGAAGTTCAAGGACGCGGAACTCCTTGGCGCCCCCTACATCCTGGTGGTGGGCAGAGGCCTGGACACCGGCGAAGTGGAGCTCAAGGTGCGCGCGACGGGCGAAACCCTAACCTTGCCTCTTGCCGATGCTGTGGACACCGTTGCTGGCATCGTCACTTCGGCACTCGCGAAGGTGCAGTAGCAGGTAGTTCCGGCGTCAGTCCCGAGTAGCGCCTGGCAGCACCGGGAACTCCGCCACCGTGAAACCAGGCATGAGTGCGCTCGTGGCGTAGGCGTCGAAAGCCGCCGCCATGAGCCACGCACGCTCGGTGGAGTCCACACCATAGGTCAGCGCCATGTATGCCCAACCCAATCCTTGCTCGGTGAGGCGCTGAGTGGCTAAGCGGTCCTGCGCGTTGGCGATCGTCGCTTGAGGCAACTCGTACACGGGCGTGCGCAGGTCGATGCCACTGAGCGTCACCAAGGCGGCTGCTCTGTCGCCGTGGGCCCTGGCCGACTGAAGAGCAGCCACGCGCGCGGGACCCGATTCGCGCGCGGCGATGACCTCGTAAGTGAAGCGCGCCTGGTCATGCCTCAATGCCAACTGCGCCACGGCATCGGGATCAAGCGAGGTCCTCTCCGGCACCAAGGGAACCTCGGCTGTCACAGGCAACGTCAAAGCCTTGGGATCTGCGGCGGTGACCTCCACGCCCGCCGCGCGAGCATCCAGTACTCCCGCGTACCACAAGGCAAAAGCGTGGGTGAAGGCCACCGAGCCTGCAAAGAAGCCCTCATCGCTCTCGCTGGAGTTGAACGCAAGCGCCATGGCGTCGTCGCGCGCGGTGATCACCGTCGCTCGCAAGTCGGGGGCAGGCGCAAGGGTGACCTCGGCATCGCGGCTCGAGGCGGGGCTAGGGGAGCGGCTGGGCGTGGCATGAGGGTAGGGCTCGTAGACCCCGCCCAAGACGGACAAGTGGGTAGGAGCCGCCAGCGCCTCCAGCGCTTCAAGGGCTTCCCGGCCGGAGCCCTCCGCGGCAGGCTGGCCCAGCGCCGCCACAATCGCTGCCTCATTGCGCGCGGCCTGGTCCCGCGCTACCTGCGCGGCATCCGCGGTGGGAGTGGGGAGGGGCTCAGTCTCAAGCCTCCACGCACACCCAGTGAGCACGGCAATCAGCGCCATTGCGGCCGCCACGTGCCGCGCGTCCCTCCACCGACCCGCCATGGCGGATAGTCTCGCACGGCGTATCGTCTCGCAAGGCAAGCGGGCGCGTCGTAGACTCGGGCTTAGCCGTACAGGAACCGAACTTCAGCAACGGAGCGCTTTGAATGAGCGCGGGGAGGCATCACGTGGACACCAAGAGTCGCATTGCCGCCCTTGCGGGCCCGGCAGCGCTGAGCGCCGGATTGGTGCTTGACGATGTTGAGGTGACTCAAGCGGGCAAGCGCTCACGAGTGCTCATCACCATTGACCTCCCCGAGGATGCGGTCGGTTCCGCCTCCCTGGACCAGATCGCCGATGCATCCCGCGCCATCAACGCGGCCATCGACGCCGACGATCCGCTGGGCACTCCTTACGTCCTGGAAATTTCCACACCTGGTGTGGACCGTCCACTCACGGAACGCCGTCACTTCATGCGCGCACGCACGCGCTTGGTTTCACTCGCATTGAAGGATGGCGAAACCATTGAGGGTCGCGTCACGGATGTCTCGGAAGACGATGTGGTGATTGACGTCAAAGGTGAGACGCGCATCGTGCCGCTGTCAGATATTGCCGCCGGCCGTATCGAGATCGAGTGGAAGAAGCTCGATGCCCGCGAAGACGCAGAGCAGGAGTGACATGGACGTCGATATGCAGGCCCTCCAGAGCCTGGCCAAGGAGCGAGATATTCGCCTTGAGGTGCTGATCGACGCCATCGAGCAAGCACTCGTTTCGGCGTATCACAAGACCCCTGGCGCTCACCGGCAGGCGCGCGCTCACCTCGACCGCGAGACGGGCTTGGTCACCATCTGGGCACGCGAAGAGTTGGAGCGCCCCGAAGACCATGTGGGCGACGTCCCACCGCTCAGCGCTGAGTTTGACCACACGCCCACCGACTTTGGCCGCATTGCCACTGCGACGGCGCGCCAAGTGATCGTTCAACGCTTGCGCCAGGCGGGGGACGATGCCGTACTGGGCGAGTACGCCGACAAGCAGGGCCAATTGGTGTCGGGTGTCGTCCAGCAGAGTTCGGACCCGCGCACGGTGCATGTGGACATTGGTGAGGTGGAAGCCTTCCTGCCCGCACACGAGCAAGTGCCCACCGAGACGTACACCCATGGCGAGCGCATCCGTGGCTACGTCCTGGAAGTGGGCCGCGGCATGAAGGGACCTTCAATCACGCTGTCCCGCACCCATCCGGGGCTCGTGCGCAAGCTCTTTGAACTCGAAGTGCCGGAGATTGCTGACGGCACGGTGGAGATCATGTCCCTTGCCCGCGAGGCTGGCCACCGCTCCAAGATGGCCGTCCGCGCCACCGTGCCAGGGGTCAACGCCAAGGGTGCGTGCATCGGCCCGATGGGTGCGCGCGTACGCGCTGTGATGAGCGAGCTTCGCGGCGAGAAGATCGACATCGTGGATTGGGATGAAGACCCAGCCACCTTCGTAGGCAACGCGCTCTCGCCTTCGCGAGTGGTGTCCGTGACAGTGGTGGACGAAGAGGCACGCGCCGCGCGAGTCATCGTCCCCGACTTCCACTTGTCCCTTGCCATTGGCAAGGAAGGCCAGAACGCTCGCCTCGCCGCGAGGCTCACCGGATGGCGCATCGACATCCGTTCGGATGAGGCCCCCGAGGTGCCAGGCGCCGCTCGCTAGGCGGGCGCAGGGCCGGGGTGTCCCATGGGAGCACAAGCGCGTAGACTAGAGGGGCCGAGCCTGACTCGAGCGGCTCCCCATTCACCTCCTGCATCACCCATGCGGACGTGCATAGGGTGCCGCAAGCGTGAGGCGCGGCAGGACCTAGTGCGAGTAGTGCTTGACGGTCACCACGTGGTGGTTGACCAGCGTGGCACGGCACCCGGCAGGGGAGCGTGGTTGCACCCCAGTGCCGAGTGTCTCGCAGTGGCTCAGCAGCGCAAGGCTTTTTCCCGGGCGCTCAAAGAGCCTCTTGCCGATGCGTCGGCACTGGATCCTGCAGTACTTGTCCTACGCTAGAGCCGTTCACCTTTCTACACGACGGGATTGAAAGCCCATGGCCATCCAATGAGTACCTCGAAATGAGTACCCAGCCGTAAAGATGGTTCGACCCTGCCTCGGGACGAACCGAGACAGGAGATTTTTGTGGCAAAGCCCCGCGTTCATGAGATCGCGAAGGAACTTGGCATTCCCGCCAAGGACCTCATTAGCAAACTTGGCGAACTAGGCGAATACGTCAAGGGTCCGTCCTCCACCCTTGAGGCGCCCGTAGTGCGCAAGATCAAGGAAGCCTTCCCTGCGGAAGCCAAGGCTGCCGCTGCTGCGCCTCCCGCAGCGCCGACCAAGCCCAAGCCGGCTCCCAAGCCTGCTGCCCCTGCCGCTCCCGTGGAAGACAACGCATCGGCCGATGCTCCTGCCGCACCTGAGCCGGCCGCCACGGCGGACGCTCCCGCCGCCCCCGCCGCTGAAGGTGGGTCCGCAGGCGACATGCCTCGTCCTCGACCTCGCCCGGGCGGCAACAACCCGTTCCAGTCGCGCGTGGATGCACCTCGCCCTCGCCCGCGTCCGGGCGGCAACAACCCGTTCCAGGCGGCTCGTCCGGATGGCCGTCCTGGCCGTCCCGGTGCCGGCGCACCGTCCGGTGCGCCTCGCCCAGGAGCACGTCCAGGTGGACCCGGCGGTCCCGGTGGCGCACGTCCGGCCCCTGGTGGCGCTGGCCGTCCTGGCGGTCCCGGCCGTCCCGGTGGATTCGGCGGAGGCCCCGGGGGCCCTGGCGGTCCCGGTGGCGCACCTGGTGGCCGTCCGGCCGCTGGTAGCCGTGGTCGAGGTGGAGGCACCGCTGGTGCGTTCGGTCGCGCAGGTGGCAAGCCCGCACGTTCGCGCAAATCCAAGCGCGCCAAGCGGATGGAGTACGAGGAGCAGCAAGCTCCCGCCATCGGCGGCGTCAAGATCCCTCGCGGTGATGGCGAGACCCTGATCCGCTTGCGTCGTGGCGCCACGCTCAACGACTTTGCCGAGCGCATTGACGTCAACCCCGCGTCGCTCGTGACGGTGCTCTTCCACTTGGGTGAGATGGCCACGGCTACTCAGTCGCTCGATGAAGACACCTTTGAGGCTCTGGGTGCCGAGCTGGGTTACAAGATCCAGATCGTCTCGCCTGAGGAAGAGGACCGCGAGCTGCTCGAGGACTTTGGTTTGGACCTCGATGCCGAACTCGAGGCCGAGACCGATGAAGAACTTGAGCCCCGTCCGCCGGTAGTGACCGTCATGGGTCACGTTGACCACGGTAAGACTCGCTTGCTGGACGCGATCCGCAAGTCCGACGTGATCTCGGGCGAGGCCGGTGGCATCACCCAGCACATCGGCGCCTACCAAGTGCACCACGAGCACGAAGGCGCCGTTCGTGCCATCACGTTCATTGACACCCCAGGTCACGAGGCGTTCACCGCCATGCGTGCCCGTGGTGCCAGGGTCACCGACATTGCGATCCTCGTGGTGGCCGCGGACGACGGCGTGATGCCTCAGACCATTGAGGCGCTCAACCACGCGCAGGCGGCCAACGTGCCCATCGTGGTGGCGGTCAACAAGATCGACAAGGAAGGCGCCAACCCCGCCAAGATCCGCCAGCAACTCACCGAGTACAACTTGGTGGCTGAGGAATACGGCGGCGACACGATGTTCGTCGACGTCTCCGCTCGAGAAGGCATCAACATCGACGCCCTCCTTGAGGCGGTGCTGTTGACCGCCGACGCGGGTCTTGACTTGCGTGCCAACCCCAACAAGGACGCCCGCGGTGTGGCCGTGGAAGCGCACTTGGACAAGGGTCGTGGTGCCGTGGCAACGGTGCTGGTGCAGTCCGGAACCTTGCGCGTGGGCGATGCGATCGTGGCCGGTACGGCTCACGGCCGTGTGCGTGCGATGTTCGACGAACACGACCAGAACGTCACCGAAGCGACCCCTGCACGTCCAGTGCTGGTCATTGGTTTGACCTCGGTGCCACGCGCCGGTGACAGCTTCTTGGCGGCTGAGGATGACCGCACCGCACGCCAGATCGCTGAAAAGCGTGAGGCCGCGGAGCGTGCAGCCCAATTGGCCAAGCGTCGCAAGCGCATCAGCCTTGAGGACTTCACCAAGGCGCTCGAGGACGGCAAGGTCGAGACCCTCAACCTCATCATCAAGGGTGACGTGTCCGGTGCCGTGGAGGCCCTGGAAGACGCACTGCTTGGCATCGATGTGGGCGAGACGGTGGACCTGCGCGTCATCCACCGTGGTGTGGGTGCCGTCACTCAAAACGACGTCAACCTCGCCACCGTGGACAACGCCATCATCATCGGCTTCAACGTGCGTCCCGCCGAGCGCGTCCAGGAACTCGCAGACCGCGAGGGCGTGGACATGCGCTTCTACTCGGTCATCTACCGCGCCATCGAGGACGTGGAAGCAAGCCTCAAGGGCCTGCTCAAGCCCGAGTACGAAGAGAAGATGGTCGGCTCCGCCGAGATCCGCGAAATCTTCCGTTCCTCCAAGTTCGGAAACATCGCCGGTTGCATCGTGCGCGACGGTCTCATCAAGCGCAACGCCAAGGCGCGTGTCACTCGTGACGGTGTGGTGGTTGGTGAAGCCAACATTGACACCTTGCGCCGCTTCAAGGACGACGCCACCGAGGTGCGCGAAGGCTTCGAGTGTGGTGTTGGCCTGGGCAAGTTCAACGACATCCAGGTGGGCGACATCATCGAGACCTTCGAGATGGTGGAGATTCCGAGGGACTAATGGTCGACAACGCAAGAGCGCTCAAGCTCGCTGGCACGATCAAGAAGATTGTCGCCAGCGCGCTTGAGAACGAGATCAAGGACCCGCGCCTGGGATTCGTCACGGTGACCGATGTTCGCGTCACCGGCGACTTGCAGCAGGCGTCGGTGTTCTACACGGTGCTTGGTGGTGAGGAGGAACGTGCGTCCACTGCGGCCGCGCTCGCCTCCGCCAAGGGCCGCTTGCGTTCGCTTGTGGGGCATGACCTTGGCATCCGATTGACGCCCACGTTGGAGTTCCACCTGGACGCGGTGCCGGAAACGGCCGCCACGCTGGAGAAGGCGCTCCACGAGGCGGCCTTGCGGGACGCCGAACTCGCGAAGTTGCGTGAGACCGCGCATTACGCGGGCGACGCCGACCCTTACAAGCACGACGACGAGCCTGACGAGACTGCGCCAGAAGAAGAAGCCTGACTTGGCGTCCTCGGGCGGCCCTGACGGCATTGTCCTCGTGGACAAGCCCGCTGGTTGGACCTCGCACGACGTAGTGGCGCGCATGCGCCGCGTGCTCGGCACCCGCAAGGTGGGACATGGCGGCACTCTCGACCCCATGGCCACGGGTCTGCTCGTCATAGCTGCCGGCCGCGCGACCCGCCTCCTCACCTACTACTCCGCCGGCGTCAAGGCGTATGAGGCCACGGTCAGATTGGGCGCGTCCACGGTGACTGATGATGCCGAGGGCGAGGTAGTAGCCACGGCTGAGGCATCTAGCGTGACGCCCGACGCTATCGCCGGAGCTGTGCGCGCCCTCACGGGCGAGATCATGCAGCGACCCAGTTCGGTGAGCGCCATCAAGGTGGACGGCCAACGAGCGTATGCACGGGTCCGCGGGGGAGAGGATGTGGAACTGCCAGCGCGTCCGGTGACAGTGTCCCGATTTGATGTGCTTGAGACGCGCGCCGTTGACGGATTTGTGGACCTGGACATCGCAGTCACTGTGTCATCTGGCACGTATGTGCGCGCGCTAGCGCGCGACCTCGGCGATGCGCTGGGCGTGGGCGGACATCTCACCGCGCTGCGCCGCACGAGCGTGGGCGGCTTGACCCTTGAGGGCGCGCTGTCAGTGGAGGAGTTGACCGCGATTTCTGAAGCCGGGGGGAAGGTGCCGCTGGTGTCTTTGGCTGATGCGGCATCGGCCGTATTGCCCGTTGTGGAAGTCTCCGTAGCCGAGGCCACCTCGTTGGGATACGGTCAGCGCATCCTCGCGCCTGCGGGTGCCAAGCCTGCAGGGGACGCGGTGGCGCTGTACGAAGGCGTTGCCGTCGCTGTCGTCCGCGCGGACCAAGGCAAGTGGAAGCCGGCCATCGTGTTTGAACCTGCTCAAAGCGCCCCGTCGGGTGCGGCACAATGACCGAATGACCTACGTGTGGCGCTCGCTCGCGGACGTGCCTGCATCGGTGGAGTCCACTGTCGTGACCATTGGCAATTTTGATGGCGTGCACCGCGGCCACCAAGCCGTACTTGCCAACGTCGCGGCCATCGCTGAGGCTCGCGGCGCCACCTCCGTAGCCGTCACCTTTGACCCTCACCCCAAGGCGGTCCACACGCCCGATCACAGCCCTGAACTGGTGACTGGTCTAGAGGACCGTGTGGAGCGCATCGTCGCCACGGGCGTGGATGCAGTGCTGGTGCAGCACTACACACTCGAGTTCGCTATGCAGACCGCGGAGGAGTTTGCGCGCGAGTTCTTGGTCAAGGGCTTGCGCGCGGCGGTAGTTGTGGTGGGCCGCGACACTCGTTTTGGCCGCGGCAACGCCGGTGACGTCGACACGATGCGCGCACTGGGTGAGGCGTTGAGTTTTGAGGTTGAGGTCATAGACGACGCTGCGGGCGAGCTAGAAGGCAAGCGCCGTTGGTCGTCTACGTGGGTGCGCGAACTGCTTGAGGCAGGGGACATGCGTGGCGCCGCGGAGGTTCTGGGACGACCACATCGCTTGCGCGGTTCAGTGGTGCACGGAGACCAGATCGGCCGCGAGATTGGCTTTCCCACCGCGAATGTGGCGGTGAGTGGCGGCTACATCCCTCGTCACGGCGTCTACGCGGCGTGGATGCGCGTGGTGGATGCGCGGGGCGTGGAAGGCGCCGACGCGCTCGTGGGCGTGCCGCTGCCCAGCGCGTTGAGCCTTGGCATCAACTACACGGTGGGCGGCACCGAGTTGCGCGTGGAGGCTCACGTCTTTGACCGCACTGGGCTGAATCTTTACGGCACCGAGGTGGTGCTGGACCTCATTGAGTGGCGCCGGCCAATGTTCGACTTTGGCGGCATGGAGGCGCTGATCCAGGCGCTGTCTGATGACGTGGTGTGGTGCCGCGAGGTCTTGGGGCTGCCGCCAGCCTGATTGCCCTCCCTCCCTCCCTCCCTCCCTCGAGTGAGGAAACCCTGCTCGCGCGTCGCGCGCGGCAGGGCGCGCCTGAGGAACGGTGGCTCTCACCGGCTTCTCGCGATCGACGCGTGCCGCGAAGCGCCTCTTCGCGAGCCACCGTCTGTGCAGTTCCTCCGGCGCGCTCGACCACGCGGGACACGCGAGGCGGTGTTCCTCACGGGAGGCGGGGCGGGGAAAGGAGGCGGGCAGGGACCACGTGCCCAAGTGAATTACGCAAAACGTGGTTAGGTTAAACAAGGAGGCATCATGACTGACACCACACCCCACATGACTCACGTTCAGGACCTGGAAGACCTGGTTCAAGTCGCCCCCGAGTCCACCGTGTCTCGCACGGTGCTCAAAGAGGAGGGCGCCCGCGTGGTGCTCTTCTCCTTTGACAAGGGGCAAGTGCTCACCGAGCACACCGCTGCCATGCCCGTGCTGTTGCAGACGCTCAAGGGCCACTTGCGCATCACGGCAGACGGCCGCACTGTTGACCTGGTGCCTGGCGAGATCATCCACTTTGGCACTCGGTTGGCGCACGCGGTCGAGGCGATGGAGCCGTCGATCCTCGCCCTGACCATGCTGGATACTCGGTAATCGCGGCCCACGCGACCGCGCTCGTAGGTTGCGCCAGCATCGGGTATGCTTGACCCTCGCCGTGAAACGGCCGCGGATCCCATTGCCCCAGAGAACCAGCCTGGGTGCGCCGCGCAGCGAGACATGAAGGAGCACCAGTGCCTCTCGAAGCATCAGTGAAGCAAGCCATCATCGCCGAGTACGCCACTTCTGAGGGTGACACCGGCTCTCCCGAGGTGCAGATCGCGCTGCTCAGCAAGCGCATCTCTGACCTCACCGAACACCTCAAGCAGCACAAGCACGACCACCACTCGCGTCGTGGCCTGCTGTTGCTCGTGGGTCAGCGTCGTCGTCTGCTCGGCTACTTGCAGAAGGTTGATATCGAGCGTTACCGCTCGATCATCGAGCGCCTGGGCTTGCGTCGCTAGGTTCCTCACGGAGACCGACGCGCCTGGCGCTCAACGGCCCGGTTCGCTCGCCCCTCACGGGTGCGGAGCAACCGGGCCGTTTGCTTTGCCAATGGCGGGAGCTAGCGCCGCGCGCCGCGCGCCGCCCGCCACGCGCGTCACTGGGGACCAACTCGTTGTCACATGAGCCACACGCATCACTCTGGGGTGCGTTGACGACCGCGAGTCGGTCCCCAGTGACACCGAGCGCGCCTCAAGGCAGGTCACACAAGCCCGCGCAGGCGCGCGCAACCCTGGCATCGGGCCTTTGTGCCCCCACCCTGGTACGCTTAAGACGCCTCGCGCACCGCGCCAGGCAATATCTGCATACTCCAGCAGGCCGGCTGAACGCTGGTCATCGGTGGAGATGAGCAGAACCCCACACCTTCAGCGTTGAGGCGTGCCGGGGGTCTGAGCATCTGCACTGACGATCAGCCAAAGGCTATTGCCGAGTTCTGCCTGCCTGCTCCTTCACAGACAAGGAGCGACCATCCACATGGAAGGTCCCGAAATTCAGTTTGCTGAAGCCGTCATTGACAACGGCAAGTTCGGCAAGCGCACTGTTCGTTTTGAAACGGGCCGCCTGGCCCAGCAAGCCGCTGGTTGCGCCGTCGCTTACCTCGACGACGAGACCATGTTGCTGTCCGCCACCACGGCGAGCAAGCAGCCTCGCGATGGGTTTGACTTCTTCCCGCTGACCGTGGACGTCGAGGAGCGCTCGTACGCTGCCGGCAAGATCCCCGGATCGTTCTTCCGCCGTGAGGGCCGCCCCTCGACTGAGGCGATCCTCACGTGCCGTCTCATTGATCGCCCGTTGCGCCCCACGTTCGTTTCGGGCTTGCGCAACGAGGTCCAGGTGGTTGTCACCGTCCTGGCCATCAACCCCGACGACGCCTACGACACCTTGGCCATCAACGCCTCGTCGATGTCCACCCAGCTGTCTGGCCTGCCGTTCTCCGGCCCCATTGCCGGCGTACGCATCGCGCTCATCGACGGCCAGTGGGTGGCGTTCCCGCGTTACAGCGAGAAGAGCCGCGCCGTGTTCGACATGGTCGTGGCCGGTCGCATCGCCGGTGACGACGTCGCGATCATGATGGTGGAGGCCGAGGCAACCGACGATGCCTTTGCCCTCATCTCCGAAGGCGCTCAGGCTCCCACGGAGGCCGTGGTTGCGGAGGGTCTCGAGGCTGCCAAGCCGTTCTTGCGCGCATTGTGCCAGGCTCAGATCGAGCTCGCAGGCAAGGCCGCCAAGGAAACCAAGGAGTTCCCGCGCTTCCTTGACTACCAGGACGACGTCTTGGCTGCGGTGTCCGACGCTGCGGCCGCTGATCTCTCGGCGGCCCTGCAGATCGCAGACAAGCAGGAGCGTGAGATCCGTCTTGACGAGATCAAGGCCGCTGCGCTGGAGCAGCTCGGTGCCCAGTTCGAGGGCCGTGAAGGCGAGATTAGCGCCGCGGTGCGTTCGCTCACCAAGAAGGCTGTGCGTCAGCGCATCCTCAAGGATGGTGTGCGCATCGATGGCCGTGGCTTGGCGGACATCCGCCCGGTCTCTGCCGAGGTGGGTGTAATCCCGCGCGTGCACGGCTCCGCGATCTTTGAGCGCGGCGAGACCCAGATCATGGGTGTCACCACGCTCAACATGCTCAAGATGGAGCAACAGATCGACTCCTTCAGCCCTGAGACGCACAAGCGCTACATGCACCACTACAACTTCCCGCCCTTCTCCACGGGCGAGACGGGCCGCGTGGGTAGCCCCAAGCGTCGTGAGATTGGACACGGTGCGCTTGCTGAGCGTGCCCTGGTTCCGGTACTCCCGTCGCGTGAGGACTTCCCGTACGCGATCCGCCAGGTGTCAGAGGCGTTGGGCTCCAACGGCTCCACGTCGATGGGTTCCGTGTGTGCCTCCACGCTCGCGCTGCTCAACGCGGGCGTGCCCCTCAAGGCTCCCGTGGCCGGTATTGCCATGGGCCTTGTCTCCGACACCGTTGACGGCGAGACCCGCTATGCGGCGCTCACCGACATCCTGGGTGCGGAAGACGCGTTTGGTGACATGGACTTCAAGGTTGCCGGAACGTCGGAATTCATCACCGCCATCCAGTTGGACACCAAACTGGACGGCATTCCCGCCTCCGTGCTTGCGGGTGCCCTGAATCAGGCCAAGGACGCTCGTCTGCACATCCTGGGAATTATGCAGGCCGCCATTAGCGAGCCCGACGAGATGAGCCCCTACGCTCCTCGCGTCATCGCCGTGAAGATCCCCGTGGACAAGATCGGTGAAGTCATTGGCCCCAAGGGCAAGATGATCAACCAGATCCAGGACGACACGGGTGCCGACATCTCCATCGAGGACGACGGCACCGTGTACATCGGCGCCACCGATGGCCCGTCTGCCGAGGCTGCGCGTGCCGCGGTCAACGCGATCGCCAACCCGCACATGCCTGAGGTCGGCGAACGCTTTGTGGGCACCGTGGTCAAGACCGTGGCGTTCGGCGCGTTCGTGTCGCTCAGCCCCGGTAAGGATGGCCTGTTGCACATCTCGCAGATCCGCAAGCTCGTGGGCGGTGCTCGCGTGGAGAACGTCGAGGACGTTCTCGCTGTGGGCCAAAAGGTCCAGGTTGAGATCGCTGAGATTGACCCCCGTGGCAAGCTTTCGCTCGCTGTAGTGGAAGACAAGGCTGCTGAAGGTGCCGAGGCATCTGAGGACACGGCTGACGTCGAGGCTTAGTCTCTCAAGTACGTCACCTGAGGGCGGTTCTGGGCTTTGGTCCGGGGCCGCCCTTGGTGTTTTTCGCGTTCCGGCCAAGTGCAGGGGGGGTAGGTTGAGCAGCATCACCTGACGGGTGACACTTGAGAGGGGAATCTAGATGGAATTCACGTTGCGCCTTAGGGCTGCGGTTGTCCTGGCGGCACTCGCCTTGGCCGTATCGTTTGCAGCCATGGTTGGGACAGCGCCGCGAGCCGAAGCGGCAACCCAGAGTTGTACCTTCAATTTCAACGTTCTGTCGAACGGATCCGAAGCATTCAACTTTGGCGGCTCGCCTTACGGTAAGTGCGCGACGGTGCAAGCGAGGACCTACTACTACTATGGCGCGGGCGTCTACGGTTGGGTGACAGGGCAACCGTCGGATTCATGGTCATCCGCAACGAATGGTTCATACAACAGCATCCAAAACCGGCAAGCGCGTGTGAAGCCCACCACCATTTGGAGCACCTACGGCTCCTACACCGCGTCGGGACTCTACAGCCGCACAATTAACACCTGATGCGCCGACCTGCCCAGTGTGTCCGCCGGAGTCCGCGTGCGATCGCACTCCTCGCGGTGATGACTTTCGCGCTGTCGGGCTGCAGTGACGACGCTCTGGACGCAAATCCTTACGCCGAAGACATGGCGGCTGCTCGCGAAGGGGCGGTGTCGGACTTCGAAAGGGAAGCCTTTGCTGACGGCGCGTTGACGCGCGAAGAGTATCAACGAGCGCACGAGTTGTGGTTGCTTTGCATGGAGCAAACGTTCCCGCCCGACGGCGGTAGGGCAGTGAGCCTGATCTTAGGGGAGAACGGCCTGTATCAGTACGGGGCAACGGGGTTCGACCTGGAGGATGAAGAGTTCTATGACTCGGTGCATGAGTCCTGCGCGGAGGGCACTATCGCGACGATTGCGCCGCTATACGGATCCATGACGGTTAACCCTGCGAAGCTCGACGTAGCGGACCTGCTTGCCGAGTGCTTGGTTCGGACTGGAACCGTTCCGGAATGGTACACAGCCGAGAATCTCCGTGCCGATATGGGCTCAGCCGAGAATGGCGACGCCGTCACTGGGCTCGACCTCGAGTCCGAGGGATTCCGCACGTGCGTTGCCAATCCGCAGAGCGGCAAGTGACTCGAAGTTGCGGGCCCCGGCAAAGATGGCCTCTTGCACTTCTCGCAGATCCGCACGCTGGTCAACGGCGCACGCGTGGAGAATGTCGAGGATGTTCTTGCTGTGGGCCAGAAGGTCCAGGTTGAGATCGCTGAGATTGACCCCCGTGGCAAGCTTTCGCTCGCTGTAGTGGAAGACAAGGCTGCTGAAGGTGCCGAGGCATCTGCAGAGACGGCCGACGTCGAGGCGTAAGCCTCGCAAGTAAGTCACCCGAGGGCGGTTCTGGGCTTTGGCCCGGGGCCGCCCTCGGTGCTTTCGCAGCACGGCCAACCCCAGCGTCGGCCCGAAAAGGCACATTCAGACCAAACGGGGGCGAACCACCTGCAGTGTGAACGCAAACATTGCGCTATCTCCAAACCTCTGTCATGGTGTGACCACTTTGTACGCAGCTAAGGGGGCTACGTCGGCTGGGGGAAGTTATGCGTGCAGTGTCGCGTTCGCTGCTGTCTGCTGTTGTTGCTCTCGCTGTGGCGATGTCAACCGGGTTCACCGCGGTAGCTGAGGATCAGCCGCCCACGCTTGCGGAGGGGGCCTCGCAAACCTTTGAGCTCCCAGGCGGTGGGGAAGTTCAGTTCCAGCCGTCGGACAGTTCGGCCAACGGCGCCACCGTTGAGGTGCAGCCCATCGACATTGAGGGTGCCACCGCCACCACACCTGATGGCACGGTCACCGCCATCGGTACCGGTGTGAGCATTGTTGCGACCACCCCCAACGGCGAGACGGTGGAGCGAGTCGAGCACGACGTGGTCATTGAGGCCGCTACTGAAGACGCGCCCGGCTATGTCTCGAGTCTGACCCCTGGAATCGAGCTCGAGTTCCCGGTGGATCCTGCAGACCTTGAAGGCCTCGACCTTTCCACTCTGGGTGTGTACTCCCGCGAGGATGCCAACGACGAGTGGACGTGGGTTCCCTCTGCGTATGACCCGGAGCGCGGCGCAGTGATCGCACAGAGCGACCACTTGTCCGAGTTCACGGTGATGGCAGCGCCTGCGGTGGCCACCAGCCCTGCCGTACCGCGTATCGCGCTTGACCCCGACGACAACGTGGGCCGCGCTCTGTGGAACGGCCAAGTGCGCGGAGAGCTCCCGTACAGCTACGCAGTGGCCGCAGCGGTCAAGGAGTACTTCGAGACCATTTGCCTTGCCGATGTCATGATCACCAGGGATGCCTCAGACGCGTACGTGGATCGCACTACGCGCGCCAACCTCATTCAGAACTTTGACGCTGACATTGCGCTCACCATGGCGTTCAACACGTTCAACACCAATCCCGCTACCGGAATTGCGGAGCCCTGGGGTTGGTCGGGCGACGGAGGCGTGGTCGCGTGGTCGGCCTCGAACAGCGCAAGCACGAACTTTGGCAGCTTGTTCCAAAGCAACATTCCCACGTACACGGGTAGGCCTAGCCGCCGCGCGCTCAATCCCAGTAGCAACCTCCCGTACTCCTCATTGGAGAACACCGCTCCCGCGTACGCGCATGTGGAGATGTTGTTCTTGGATCACAACTACGACTGGGTGGTCATCAACCAGCAGCTCTCGTGGGTGACGGATGCTGTGATCACGTCGCTTTTGCAGCAGATCGAAGCCACGCCGGGGATCGAGTGCGCGGAGCCCATTACGTACCCGGACCCGCCGTCGGCGGAGGACATTGAGCGCGTGAAGCAGTTGGGTTACAACAACTACCAGACGTACGGTACGGACCCGGTGAACCTGTCCACCGGCAACTACGTGGCATCGGAAAAGGTGTTCAGCCTCACGGGTGTGGGCGATCAAGAGATCGACTTAACTCTTGCGTACAACGCCTTGGATGGCCGCGCCGGCCCTGTAGGCAACGGCTGGAACTTCGCGTACTCCTCGCGCGCCCAGTTGTATTCCAACGGTGCGGTCATGGTGACTCTTGCGGATGGCCGCAGTGTGTTCTTTGAGTCCGACGGCGCGGGCGGCTTTGTCACGCCCGCGGGCGCTCGCACCACTCTCGCGGGCGACGAGACCGGCGCTGTGCTCACCTTTGGTGACCGCACCACGCTCGAATTCTCGTTTGACGAGGACACGGGGTACGGCACCCTGGTGCGTGCCGTGGATCGCCAGGGCAACCAGTACACGCTCACCTACGGCCCACTCGAGGAAGCCGCAGAGGGCGAGTTGACCTTCCCGCCGCTGACGTCCATCACGGACCAAGCAGGGCAAATCGTTGCCGTGGCATCCACGCCTGCGGGCCGCATCACGGGATTCACGCACCCCGACGGCCGGGAGTGGACCTTGGCCTACGACGCTTCAGGCAACCTCACGTCGATCACTGACGGCGCTGGCCGCACCCGCCACTTTGCGTACAACGCGAGCAACCTCTTGACCGAAGTGACGGGTGCGGACGGCGTCAAGGAGCTCACCAACACCTATGACGACGAGCAACGCGTGGTCACGCAGACTGATGGCGCTGGCTACGTGCGCACCATCGCATACAGCGAAGACCACGTCACTACGCTGACGGATGCGCTCGGCAACGTCAGCCGCCTCGAGCACAACGATGACGGCCAGTTGGTGCGCGAGGTTGACCAAGAGGGTGGGAGCACTCGCACCTACTACGACGCCAACTCCAACCCCGTCATCTCCATTGATGCCAACGGCAACACCCACACCTCCACGTTTGATGTGTATGGCCGCGTGCAGTCGTACACCAACCCGGCGGGGGAGACCACCTCGTACACATACAACAGCGCGGGCGACCTCACGTCTATCTCGTCCGTGGCCCCCAATGGGGCAACGGCGACAACCACGCTGGTGCTCAATGCGGATGGTCGTGCGGTGGAGACGCACTTGCCTGATGGCTCTGTCACGTACGCCACCTACAACTCCCACGGCGATGTCACGTCCACCACGGACTCAAACGGCAACGTCACGGCGTTCACCTACGACGCTCGCGGGAACATCGTCCTCACTGTGGACGCACTGGGTGGCGAAACCCATGCCACGTTTGACCTCGCAAACCGACTCACGTCCACCACAGACACGCGGGGCGCCGTCACCACCTTCGTGTGGAACAGCGCCGACCGCGTGACCTCCATGACCGACGCTCTGGGCAACGTCACCACCTACACCTATGACGTGAACGACTCACTGCTGAGCGAGACGGACGCCTTGGGCCGCACCACCACTTATGAGTACAACGTGAACCTGCAGGTCACTGCGCTCACGCGACCCGACGGCTCGCGTTACACCTATGAGTACGACGCCGAGCATCGGCTCATCAAGCAAACCAACCCTGACGGCACGTTCCGCACGTTTGAATACGACGGCCTGGGCCGCGAGATTGCCAAGGTAGACGAGGCGGGCGAACGCTGGCTCACCGAGTACGACGCCATTGGCAACGCCATCGAGATGACCGACCCTCAAGGCGGGACCACCACCGTTGAGTACGACGCGATGTCGCGGGCCGTCAAGATCATCAATGCCGAAGGTGGCGAACGCACGGTCCAGTACCGGCCCACCGGTTTGGTGGGTGTGGAGACTGACGAGGCCGGATTCTCCACGAGTTACGACTACGACGTCATGGGCCGCCTGGTGGCCGTCACCTACCCTGACGGCTCCACAGAGTCTCGCTCGCACGACGCCAATGGCAACGTCATCGCGGCCACCGACCAGCGGGGTCTGGTAACCACGTTCGAATACGACGCTCGCAACCGTATGGTGAGCATCACCGACCCTCGCGGCGGGGAGTGGCTCACAGAGTTCGACTCCGAGGGCAACACCGTTCGCTCGGTGGACGCGCGCGGATTCGCGACCACGTGGGAACGCGACGCGCTTGGCCGCGCCACGTCGACCACGGACGCGCTGGGCGGCACCGTCACCACTACCTACAGCGCGGTGGGCGACGTGCTCGCCACCACGGACGCGCTTGGCCGCACCACGTCGTTTGAGTACGACGCCATGAGCCGGGTGACGAGCGCTACCCAACCCGACGGCACCGTGGTGAGCTTCGCTTACGACATCATGGGCCGCGCTTCTGCCACCACCGACGCACGTGGTTTTGTCACGTCGTTCGCTTACGACGCATTGGGCAACCAGGTGTCGACTACGGACGCCGCGGGCGGCTTGTGGACCAACGAGTATGACGTGCACAGCGCGCTGATCGCCACGGAAGATCCACTGGGCGCGCGCACTACGTGGGAGTACGACCTCGTGGGCCGAGTGGTCGCCAAGACTGACGCCCAAGGCAATCGCAGCGAGTACCACGTGGACGCGCGTGGAGACATGGTGTCCGCCACGGACGCCCGCGGATTTGTCACGCAGTTCGAGCGTGACTCGATGCGCCGCGTGCATCGCGTCACGGCTGCGGACGGGGGAGTCACCACGTACGGCTTTGACGCCGCTGGCAACGTGATCAGCAAGACCGACGCTGAGGGCCACGTCACCACATATGCCTATGACGCATTGGGTCAACAGACCACCACCGTGGACGCGGAGGGTGGCGTGTGGCTCACCGAGTACGACGCGGTGGGTAATGCCGTCGCGGTGACTGACGCAGCCGGGGCTCGCACGCAGACTGCCTACGACGCCCTCTCCCGCGTGACGGCAACCACGGACGCCTTGGGGAACGTGAGCACGGCATCGTATGACGCCGCAGGGCAATTGGTGGCGCGCACGGACGTCTTGGGCAGGGTCACCAGCTTTGCCTATGACCCGATGGGTCGGGTGGTTTCCACCACGCGTCCAGATGGCGTCACCTTGACGATGCAGTACAACGCCACGGGCGAGGTGGTGGCCTTCACCAACGCTCGCGGCTTTGTGACTTCGCTTGAAGTGGACGCGCTGGGGCGTGAAACCGCTCGGGTGGACGCCGCAGGGGAGCGGTGGCTTTCGGAGTACGACGCTGTGGGCAACCTTGTGGCCACGGTGGACCCTGCGGGGGCGCGCACGGTCATGGAGTACGACGCGCTGTCGCGTCCCACGGCGACCGTTGATGCGCTGGGCAACCGCTCACAGACGGCTTACGACCAGGTGGGTGCCGTAGCGTCGGCCACTGATGCTCTGGGCCATGTCACCACGTACACCTATGACCAGGCGAGTCGCCTTGCCACGGTGACCACGCCGCAAGGTGCCGTCACGGCATTTGCCTATGACTTGGTGGGTAACCGGGTTTCGGTGACGGATCCGTTGGGCTCTCAGGCCCAGTTCTCGTTCGATGGTCTTGGCCGTGAGGTGTTGCGCGAGGCGCCCGACGGTGGTCTCACGGCCACTGAGTACGACGCGGTGGGCCGGGTGACCGCAGTGACGGATCCCAATGGCTTCACGCGCACCGCGGAGTTTGACGCGCTCGGTCGAGTCACGCGCTCCACGGACGGGGCAGGCTTCGCCACCACCTACGAGCACGACGCCGCAGGCAACCTGCTGAGCGTGACGGCTCCGCGCGGGGGAGTGACGGAGTACGCCTATGACGTGCTGGACCGTCAGATCAGCGTCACCAACGCTGAGGGCGAGACCGTTCAGAGCATTCTTGACGCTGCTGGCAACGTGGTAGGCGAAATCGATGAGGTGGGTGTGGAGTCGCGCCGCGTGTATGACGCACGTGACCTGTTGACGGTGTCCATTGAGAACTTCTTGGTGGGTGCTCCAGCGGACCATGTCACCAACATCAGCACGTCAGTGCAGTACGACAGCCGTGGCCTGCCGGTCACGGTCGTCGACCCGCGCGGCAACGCCACCAGCTACGCACTGGATGCGCTGGGCCGGGTAAAGGCTGAGACGGATGCATTGGGTCAAGTGACCACCACGGAGTTCGACGCCCTTGGCAGGGTAGCGCGCACGGTGGACCCTGCGGGTGGTGTCACTGCGATGACGTATAGCCCTGATGGTTACTTGACCGAGGTGGCTTACCCGGATCAGACGGTGCAGTTCAGTTATGACTCTGCGGGTAACCGCGTTGGCATGGAGGACTCGATTGGTGAGTCGTCGTGGGTGTATGACTGGGCGGGCAGGGCCGTTGAGGACACTGACGCTCAGGGCAACACCACGGTGCGTGAGTTTGATCTTGCTGGTAACCCTGCACGCGTGGAGTACGCGGACGGTCGTGTCACGCAACGCACGTTTGATGGTCGCGGTCTTGCTGTGACGCAGTCGGATGCCACGGGGCTTACCGCGTTTACGTATGACGCTGATGGTGGCTTGTCGCTGGTAGAGCGTGCTTCGGGTGTGGACACTGAGGTCACTCGTGACCTTGTGGGCCGGGTGACGGGCATTGTGCATTCGGGTGAGGGAGTCACGGGGGCGCCGTTGCCGTCGGGTGTGGTGAATCCGTCGTCGATGGCTCGGGGTAATGCGTATGGGCATTGCAAGGACAACGGTAATGGTCACCCTAATCAGCAGCCTGCGGGGTGTGACACCGGGGTGCTCGCGTTTGAGTACGTCTATGACGAGCGTGGTCTGGTTGAGGGTCGTGAGATTGTCACGGATGAGACCACCACGGTCACCGGTTATGTGCACGATGCTTTGGGTCGGTTGACGCGCTCGGTGACGGGTGAGTATGTGGCGTCGTATGGGTGGGATGCTGCCTCGAACTTGGTGTTTGAGTCGGTGTCTGAGGATTTGTCGACGTCCAAGAAGAACGACGGTTACACCTCCACACGCAGTGTGAATGCGATCAATCAGCTCACGCAGGTGGTGACGGATCCGTATGCGTTGCCTGCCTCTCACACGGTCACTGAGCGGTTTGTGTATGACGCCCGGGGTAACAGGGTGTCGCAGACCACTACGCGTGGCACGGGTAATGCCGCGAAGGTGGAGTCGTTGGTGACGTATGCCTTTG
>JBIQJT010000003.1:0-11723 GCA_044507265.1 Actinomycetales bacterium
CTTACACGTCGTAGTAGAGCTCGAACTCGTGGGGGTGGGGACGGAAGCGCAGCGGGTCAATCTCAGCCGTGCGCTTGTAGTCGATCCACGTCTCAATGAGGTCGGGGGTGAACACGCCGCCTTCGAGCAAGAACGCGTGGTCCTTCTCGAGGTTGTCGAGGACTGCGGGAAGCGAGCCGGGAACCTGCGGGATGGAGGCGTGCTCCTCCGGAGGCAGCTCGTACAGGTCCTTGTCCACGGGAGCCGGGGGCTCGATGCGGTTCTTGATGCCGTCGATGCCAGCCATGAGCAGGGCAGCGAAGGCGAGGTATGGGTTACCCGAGGAGTCAGGCGCGCGGAACTCGATGCGCTTTGCCTTGGGGTTGGAACCGGTGATGGGGATACGCACCGCAGCGGAGCGGTTACGAGCCGAGTACACCAGGTTCACGGGAGCCTCGTAGCCGGGAACCAGACGGTGGTACGAGTTCACGGTGGGGTTGGTGAACGCAAGCAGCGAAGGAGCGTGCTTGAGGATTCCACCGATGTACCAACGGGCCGTGTCGGACAGGCCGCCGTAACCCTTCTCGTCGAAGAACAGCGGCTTGCCGTCCTTCCACACCGACTGGTGCACGTGCATACCGGAACCGTTGTCACCGAACAGCGGCTTGGGCATGAAGGTCACCGTCTTGCCAGCCTGCCAGGCGACGTTCTTGATGACGTACTTGAATTTCATGATGTCGTCGGCGGCGTGCAACAGGGTGTTGAAGCGGTAGTTAATTTCCTGCTGACCAGCGGTGCCCACCTCGTGGTGTGCGCGCTCTACGTCGAGACCGACATCGCCCAGTACCTTCACCATCTCGTCGCGCAAGTCGGCAAAGCGGTCGGAGGGGCTCACAGGGAAGTAGCCACCCTTGTAGCGGGTCTTGTAACCGCGGTTGGGGGTGCCGTCCTCTTCGTATTCCACGCCGGTGTTCCACGCGGCCTCAATGGAGTCGATGTGGTAGTAACCCTCGTGCTGGTTGGTGGCAAAGCGCACCGAGTCGAAGATGAAGAACTCGGCCTCAGGCGCAAAGTACGCGGTGTCACCGATGCCGGTGGAGGCGAGGTACGCCTCAGCCTTGGCGGCAACGTTGCGCGGGTCACGCGAGTAGGGCTCGTTGGTGAACGGGTCCACGATGGAGAAGTTGATGACCAACGTCTTCTGAGCGCGGAACGGGTCAATGAAGGCCGTGGCGACATCGGGCAGGAGCTTCATGTCCGATTCGTTGATGGCCTGGAATCCACGGATCGACGAACCATCGAACATGGCGCCGTCGGTGAAGATGTCCTGGGTGAACTGTGCGGCCGGAATGTTGAAGTGCTGCATCACGCCTGGGAGGTCGCAGAAGCGGATGTCAATGAACTTGACGTCCTCTTTCTTGACGTAGGCGATCGCCTCTTCGGCGGTCTTGAACATCGGATTGCTCCTCAAAGGTAAGAGGTCTAGCCGGTTTTGGCTGCTCTCACACTAGGGGTATGCGGTTACCCGCACACATCGTGGATGTTACGGACCTGTTACGGAATTCGGGTCCCCCTGCGTATACGGCCGTGTCCGGGCCCGCTGCACGCACCTCTACGATGTCAGGATGCATGCCGCCAATGACCTCACCGCCGCACCAGCTGCCACGCTCCATGCCAAGGCAATCCTGTTCGACATGGATGGCACCTTGGTGGATTCCACGGCTGAGGTGGAGGCCATGTGGACCGAGTTTGCTCACGCCAATGGCGTGGATCCGGCCACGGTGATCGAGTTTGCGCACGGCCGCCCCAGCCGCGACACCATCGCCACCTTCGCGCCCGATGCCATTGAGCGCTGGGAGACGTACATCCACGACGGCGAACACACCCGTTTCCTGACGGTGCGCTCCATTCCGGGAGCGGTGGAGGTGGTCAACTCATTGAGGCCCGGTTCGTGGGCACTGGTGACCTCAGCGTTGCACCACCCTGCCCGTCAACGCTTGCGCGTGATCGGAATTGAGCCGCCAGAGGTAGTCATTGGCGCCGAAGACGTGGCCGCGGGCAAACCACACCCGGAGGGCTACCTGGCCGCGGCATCGGCCCTAGGTGTGGCCCCTCAGGATTGTGTGGTCTTTGAAGACACCGACGCCGGAGTGTGTGCTGGCCTCGCCGCAGGTTGCACTGTCGTGGTGGTGGGAGGCGTGGAGACGCCCGCCACGGAAGGCCTTGCGCAGATTGCCGACTTTTCGAATGTTCGAGCCATGAGCGACGACTCTGGGATCACCCTGACCCTGTCGTAGTGGCTCCAGCGCGCTGGCGCAACGCCGCTCCAACGCGGTGTGCGCAACGCCGCTCCAACGCGGTGGAGGTGCAATGGTGCGGCAACTGAGGCGATGACGGCAGTTTTGTACCGCTAGCGCTCCGCGGGTGCAGTGCAAGCCTTGTGCTGAGCCAAGGGGCCGGTCCGACTCAGCGACCGCGCAATCCCTTGCGGTCCGCACGAGCCTTGAGCGGGTCAATGCCCTTAGGCACCGGCATCTTGGGGGCGCCGAGTGCCTTGATGCGGTTGCGCACAGCGGCCATCTCGTTCTTGGACAAGCCCTTGCCGATGCCACGGCCGTAGACGGCCTTCCTCGTGGCGCGTACTGCCTTGGGTAGACGCTTGAGCGTCACCTGGCCGGTGTTGTTGCCCACGTAGATGGGCGTGATGGGAACGCCGGGCGCAAGTTTGCTGTAACGCGCACGGGTCTGGTCCACGAGCTTGCGGGCCGCGTTGCCACCTTCTGCAACGAGCACGATGCCTCCGCGGCCCACGCCTTGGAACACCACGGCGCTGGAGCGCGGGTCGAGGGCCGCGGGCTCGTCGCCGAAGGTCCACCCGGTGCGGATGGACTGCGCCACAGCGAGAGATCCGCCAAGTTGGCCTTCCATTTGCGCAAACATGGTGCGCTCAAAGCGGCGTGTCAGCAGGAACATCGCGGCGAGGATGGCGAAGAGCACACCAAAGATGGATGCATACACGATTGCCACGGTGCTGCCAATGGACAGCCCAATGAGCACACCGGCGCCCGCCACCAACACAAACGTGAGGATGAGGAGGGGCAACAATGCCTTGTCGTGCTTGGCGGTGAGCTTGTACGCCTGCGCGAGCAGTTTGTACCAGCGCTGCTTCTTCTGAGGTTCCTTAGCCATGATGCGAAAAGTCTAGTGCCAGTGAGATAGGCAAAGGGGTCGGTCTCCAAGGCTTCGAGCGGCGCTAACGCGGGAAGACACTCCGTTGTCTACAAACTGGAGATATTGGCCTCGGACAGACAGTCTGTCTTGAAATCTGACTCGATAGCTATGTCTAGGGCGAGGTGGGCGAGTTCCCAACCCGTTGCTTCAGGGTCGGTCGCGAGTCCCTGGCGCTCGATGCATGTCCGCAATACCGGCTCCTGAGCCTCTACGTAGCGGCCCAGGAGTTCCCGGGAAGACGGTTGCAATTGGTATACCTTGTTCACCCAGGCAACCTCGCGGTTCTCACAACTGCGCACGATCTCACCAATTTGGGCGTCTCCGAGTTCCGCGTCGAAACCGACGGAATACCAAGGGATCGTGAGGCCAGTCGGGTCTGTTTGTTCAGAGTAGTCTGCGGTGCCACCCATGTCAGCAAAGCACTCAATCGCATTTCTCGTGGCAACGCGCGCAGCTTCCAGAGACATCTCGCCGTCGATCAATGACTCCCTCAGCAAATCGAGCTGTTGTTGCCCTGCTCCACCGGCTATTGCGTCTTCAATCGCCTGGTTGGCCAACTCTGAGTACGGCTCAACAAGCCACGGGTTCGCTGCGGCATCGGGAGGGGAGTTGCACCCTGCGAGCACAAGCACGAGTGTGCACAAGACCATGCCCTGGGGAAGCGTACGCAGACGCTTCCCCAGGCGGGGCACTATCACTGGAACATCAGATCCAGGGATTGTGGGCATTGATTATCCCTTGGTGAATCACGGCCAGACCGGAGCCCCATTTGACAGTGGAGGTGTAGGTGACGCCATATGCCGTGAAACGCGTCTGAACTCCGATCGAGTAGCCGCTCTTTGTGTGGTGAGCCTTGGCTTGGTTCTTTGAAGTATCCCAGTACTGCCCGTGATGGGAAGCGCCCGCACTTCCGCAGCAGTCCCAGTAGTCGGAAGCCACGGTCGTCCATCCATGAGATGTGGCGGCGGAGGCCGGAGCAGCGCTCAATATCCCGAGCACTAGGGCCAGCGCCAGAAAGGTTCCAAGTTTCTTTCTCAATCTTCCCCCAAGAAATAGTCGGTTGCGCAGGCCATCGTTTGGCCCGAGTCTCAATGTAAAGGGGGGGTAAGAGCTGCAACTCGAACACGAGCGAATCTGAGAACCTGTCGCCTTACGGATACCGTATGTCGCGGACCTACATGCCGGGGCGGGCAGCCAACAGCGCCGATGCCTCTTGCCGGGCCGTGGTGACCTCGCCAAGGTGCTTCAACGCTTCCGGGATTTCCCGACCCTTACGCGTCATGGCCTGGCCCCACAAGCGCCCCGCGCGGTATGACGAGCGCACCAACGGTCCTGACATGACTCCCAGGAAGCCCATGGCCTCGGCAGCGTCGGACAACTCCACGAACTCTTGAGGCTTGACCCAGCGGTCCACGGGGTGGTGGCGAGGGCTGGGGCGCAAGTACTGAGTGATGGTGATGAGGTCGCACCCTGCATCGTGCAAGTCCTGAAGGGCTTGCAAAGCCTCCTCAAACGTTTCGCCCATTCCCAGAATGAGGTTGGACTTGGTGACTAATCCGTCCGCCTGCGCGGCAGTGAGCACCGAAAGCGAGCGGTCGTAACGGAAGGCCGGGCGGATGCGCTTGAACACGCGGGGCACGGTCTCAAGGTTGTGGGCGAGGACCTCGGGGCGCGAGGAGAATACCTCTGCCAACTGGTCAGGCTCAGCGTTGAAGTCAGGGATGAGCAGTTCTACGCCGGTGCCGGGGTTGAGAGCGTGAATCTGACGCACCGTCTCGGCGTAAAGCCAGGCACCGCCGTCGGGCAAGTCATCGCGGGCCACGCCGGTGACGGTCGAGTACTTCAGGCCCATCTGCTGTACGGACGCGGCCACTCGGCGCGGTTCGTCCCGGTCGAGCGCCGAGGGCTTGCCGGTGTCGATCTGGCAGAAGTCACAACGACGCGTGCACTGATCCCCACCAATGAGGAAGGTGGCCTCGCGATCTTCCCAGCATTCAAAGATATTGGGGCAACCCGCCTCTTCACACACGGTGTGCAAGGAGCCCGTCTTGACGAGTGACTTAAGTTCGCGGTACTCCGGCCCCATGGTGGCAGTGGTGCGGATCCACTCTGGCTTGCGCTCAATGGGCGTCTCGGCGTTACGGGCCTCGACGCGCAGCATGCGCCGTCCCTCCGGGGCGATAGTCACACGGTCTCCTTGGTAAGGGCCTCAAGGTCTTGGTCTGCAACACGTGCGGAAGCAGACGCGGCGCGGGTCTGCGCCACCTCCCAGCGTACGTCGGCCAGGGAGCGTTCCAGACACGCCTCCACGGCGGGCACTACTTCCGCGATCGTCACCTCGCGGCCAAGTTCGGCCGTGAGGGAGGTCACCGTGGCATCGGCAATTCCACAAGGGACGATGCGGTCGAACGCTGTGAGGTCAGGGTTGCAGTTGAGGGCAAAGCCATGCATGGTGACGCCCTTGGCCACGCGCACGCCGATGGCGCAGATCTTGCGTTCCGGTTGGGTGTCGGTAGCGGGAAGCCACACGCCGGAGCGGTCCTCCACGAGGATGGTTGCCAGGCCGTAGCCGGCGCAGACGTCCATGATCGCCTGCTCGAGTCGGCGCACGTACTTCACCACGTCGATGGGCTCTGCAAGTTTGACGATGGGGTAACCCACGAGTTGACCGGGTCCGTGCCACGTGATGCGGCCGCCGCGGTCCACGTCCACCACGGGGGTACCGTCAGTGGGGCGGTCCCACGTGGCAGTGCGTTTGCCTGCGGTGTAGACATCTTCATGCTCCACGAGCAACACTCGGTCGCTGCCGCCAGCCACTACCTGGGCATGATGGGCTCGTTGCTCGTCCCATGCCTCTTGGTAAGGGATGAGGCGATGGCCTAAGTCCCATTCACGGATTTCCATAGATCTCCAGAGTAGACAGACATCCAGGTTAGCCCTGCTTCGATTACCCAACGGGACCTCCATGGCGCACACTTGGTCAATGCGATGGCGCCGTATTCTCCGTCCGGTCCTTGTAGTGCTAACAATCCTGGTGTGGCTGGGTATTTCCGGCGTGGGTGGCACTACTTTTGGCAAGCTCTCCACCGTCCAGGAGAACGATGCCGCGGTTTTCCTTCCAGCGTCCGCCGAGTCCACTCGTGCGGATCAGTACCACCGCCAGTTCATCCCTGACCCGGCCGTGCCCGGCCTGTTTGTGGTGGGCGGGATCAGTTCCGATGCCGACGTAGCAGTGGTGCGCGAGTTTGCCGCAGAGGTGGCCGCCGTAGCGCTGCATGAGGACCCCCAAGACCGCACCGTAGGTGATGTGCTCGCAGGACCGCCTGTGGTGGTGAGATCGGGCGATGGCAAGGCGGTGCTGGTGAACTTCCTCATCCCATCGGCCACCTACGGCGAACGTGTGGGCGAAGACACCGTGGGTCAGTTGGTCGCTGCATCCATCAAGGAGACGTGGGCAGCTCAAGACAATGGGCTGGACGGATATTTGACCGGCGCTGTCGGCTTTGTTTCGGACCTCGTCGCCGCCTTCGCGGGCATCGATGGAGTGCTGTTGCTCGTCGCGCTCACAGCGGTACTCATCATCTTGGTGATCGTGTACCGCAGTCCGGTGCTGCCCGTCTTGGTGCTGTCAACGGCGATGATCGCCCTCACCGCGGCCATTGTGGTGGTGTACGAGATGGCCAAGAGCGACCTCATCACTCTCAATGGTCAGGCGCAAGGCATCATGTTCATCCTCGTGGTGGGTGCGACAACCGACTATTCGCTCTTGCTGGTAGCGCGCTATCGCGAGGAATTGCGACTCCACGAGTCCCCGTATACGGCGTTGAAGCGGGCATGGAGGCGTTCACTCGAGCCCATCGCGGCCTCGGCTGGCACCGTGATCGCCGGCTTACTGGTCCTCTTGCTTTCGGATCTCAAGTCACTCCAGGCCTTGGGGCCGGCCGGTGCGCTCGGCATCGTCGCTTCTTTGCTGGCTGCGCTCACCCTGTTGCCTGCACTGCTCCTCATTGGCGGCGAGAAGGCAAGGATTGTGTTCTGGCCTCGCAAGCCGCAGTGGCGGGGCCAGAAGGCAAAGAAGGACGACGACTCACTGTCCGCAGTTGAGGAGCGCGCTGGCAAGTGGGGCAAGGTCTCAGGCACCGTGGGCGCACGCCCGCGATTGTCGTGGATGGCTGCCACGCTCGTTCTCATTGGGCTCGCCGCGCTTTTGCCGATGCTGAAGATCGGCGGCCTAGGGGATAGGGACTACTTCCTCACGGCCGTGGACTCCGAGCGGGGCTACTCCCTGCTAGAGAAGCACTTTGAGGCGGGCGCCTCTTCGCCCATCCGGGTGATTGTGCCTGAAAAGGACTTACAGCGCACGGTCGAGGAAGTCCGCAGGGTGAACGGCGTGTTCGACGCGTACCCGCTGACGGCGTCGGCTGCCGTTGGGGCGCCGGCCGGTGTCTCTGCCGAGCCCGCCTTGGTGGTGAGCGGGCGCGTGGAAGTGCTCGCAATCACTCGTGTGTCTGCTTCGTCCGCGGAGGCTGCGGACATTGTGGTGAGCGTGCGCAAGGTGGTACATCAGGTGTCGCCCAATGGGCTCGTGGGTGGTCAAGCCGCTGAGGCCCTGGACACTCGCCTCACCACCGAGGCCGACGCAAGGTTGGTCATCCCCATTGTGTTGGTGGTCATCCTGCTGGTACTCATATGGCTGTTGCGCGCAGTGGCTGCACCCGTGCTCATCATGATCGCCAACGTGCTGTCGTTCGTGGCAGCTCTGGGCCTGTCTGCCTTTGTCTTTACGATCGTGTTTGGATTCCCGGGCGTGGACGCAGGCACCGTGTTGCTGGCATTTGTGTTCTTGGTGGCGCTGGGCGTGGACTACTCCATCTTCTTGACGTCCAGGGCGCGTGAAGAGTCACTGGCCCACGGGACTCGTGAGGGGGTCCGCAGGGCACTCGCCGTCACCGGAGGTGTGATCACGTCCGCGGGCATTGTGCTCGCAGCCACGTTTGCCGCATTGGGTGTGATCCCGCTGATCTTCTTGGCCCAGATCGCATTCATTGTGGCCGTGGGCGTGCTGATCGACACCTTCATTGTGCGATCCGTCTTGGTGCCTGGCCTCATGATCGACTTTGGTAAGCGAGTCTGGGCGCCCTGGAACCGGGCGTTCAAGGACTAGTGGGGCGCGGCATCGGGCGAGAAACTGGTCCTGTGGATAACCCCACGGGAGGGTAACTGCTCTGGCAAGGTCGCCATGTGACCACTCTTGCTCAAGCCGATGCCCTGGGCGTGGACGTCCTAGAGCGCCACGTGGGCTCGGGTCCGGCGGCCATGGAGATTGCGCTTACCAGAGCCGCCGCTTTGTCGACCATTGCGCATCCGGGCGTGCTCAGGCCTCTTGAAGTGCGGCAAGCCCCAGGTGGGGCAGTGGTGGCCGTGATGCCGCGCCTGGAGGGCCACGATCTGGCGCAGGTCCTGCAGGCGCGCGGATCATTGCGAGCGGGGGAGTGCGTCACGGTAGGCGTGGGTGTTGCGCTAGCTCTCGCAGCCATGCACCGAGCGGGCCTGGCGCACGGCGACGTATCGCCCGCCAACGTGCTGGTGAACTCCACCTCCATCACCGTGGTGGACACGATGGCGGGAGCCAACTCCAGCGAACTGGGAACAGCGGGTTACGCGGCACCTGAACGGGGCGGCGGCGCTACCGGACCCGCGGATGTGTATTCGTTGGGCAGGGTGCTTGCGGAGGCCGTGCGGGAGGCTGACCGGGATGTGATTGATGCGTGGGTGGCTCCAATGCTCGCTACCGACCCTGGTGCGCGGCCGTCGGCGGCTATGGTGGCCCGCGCCTTGGAGGCGTGTGCCGAGCCGCTCACCGTGCACATGCCTGCCTTGGGGGTAGCGGACGCCATGCGAGCCCGGGCTCTGTCCACGGCATTGCCTACTACCCGCAAGCCTGAGGCCCGTTGGTGGCGTCTGCGCAAGGCAATCGTGGGGTGGGCCGTCTCGGCAGTTGCAGGCGGCGTAGCACTTGCTGTGGCCTTGACGGTGCTGCCTCCGCTCCTTGGTGCTGGTTCATCTGAGCCGGCCGTGACTTATGAGCGTTCGCTCGCAGTGTTGACAACTCCGAAGCTTGCCCCTGAGACCGCTGCGGCAGAGCTCACCCAAGCACGTTTTGAAGCCCTTGCCGCGGGTGATGCGGAGGCGCTGCTGGCCACGGCGGTGGAGGGTTCGCAGGCGCGAGAAGCGTTGGAGCCCCTTGCCGATGCCCTCGCTAGCGGCGCCATGCACGTGGAGGGAATCGCCGTTGCAGTGGACGAGGTGGACGTGGTTGCCCACGAAGGACGCACCGCGCGCACCGTGGTGACGTACACCGTGGCCGCGCATTCCGTGGTGATGGACGGCGAGGCCACTGCCTATGAGGGGTACACCCAGTCCGTGGCACTGGACTTGGTGTGGAGCCGCGCCGGTTGGCAGGTGGAAAGGGCGAGCGTCAGCCAGCCTTGATGCCTTGTGCAATAGCGCGCGCGGCATCGTCCACGGTGGGGTGGAGCCACGTGAATCCCAGCGCGTTGAGCGCACCTGGCACGCCAGCTTGGGAAGTGAGCAGGTCTACCACTGCGGGGCCAATAGCGATCCTCAATGCCCACGCGGGGACTGGAAGTCCACGCCGCTTGCCAAACGCGCGAGCCACTGCGCTAAAGAGGTCACGGTCCTTGACCGGCTCGGGTGCGATCACGTTCGCCGGGCCGTGGTGATCCGAGTCAATGAGGAACCTCAGCGCACGCACGGCGTCGTCAAGAGAGATCCACGAGTGCAAGGTATCGCCTGGGCCGAGACCACCCAGGAGGCCCCTGCGGGTAAGCGGAATCATGCGCTCCGCAAATCCACCGCGGTGGCTCAGCACTAGACCCGTCCGGCTGAACGCCACTCTCACTCCGGCATCGGCGGCAGGACGTGCGGCTGCTTCCCACTTGGTGACGATATCTGCCAAGAAGGTGTGGCCAGGCTCCTTGTCCTCCGTGAGCGGCTCGTGGCCTCGGTCTCCGTAGTAGCCCATGGCGGAACCCTGAATGAGAACGCCGGAGCCCTTCTTGGCCAACGCGCGCGCTATCAGTCCCGTGGAGTCCAGGCGGGACTTGAGCACTTCCTTCTTGTACGAGTCAGTCAGGCGTTTGGAACCGATAGAGGCGCCTGCAAGGTTAACCACCGCGTCGGCTGCCTGGACTGCCTCCTCATCGATCAACCCCTGGGCAGGGTCCCACTGGGACTCATCGTCGTTGCGCACGGGCCTGCGTACCAGAGCCACCACGCGGTGACCGTCGGCGCGCAAGGAGTCAGTCAGCGCGGTGCCAATGAGACCAGAGGCACCTGCGATGACTATGTGCACTTACAGGCCCAGCTGGGATTCGAACGCGCCAGCCTCAATGCGGGCCTTGACCGTCTGCAAGAAGCGAGCGGCATCGGCACCGTCGATGAGGCGGTGGTCGTAGCTCAGTGGCAGGAAGCACATGGGACGCACGGAGATCACGTCTTCGCCGTTGGGGCCGCGTACCACCACGGCGCGCTTGACGATCGCGCACGTGGCCAGGATTCCCGCTTGCGGGGCAGGAACCACGGGAGTGTCGAACAATGTGCCCAGCGAGCCCGTGTTGGTCACGGAGAACGTGCCGCCAGAAATCTCGTCAGCGGTGAGGCCGCCGTTGCGGGCACGGTTGGCAAGGTCGGCGATCCCGCGAGCATGGTCAGCGAGCGACTTGCTCTCCGCGTTGTGCAACGTGGGCAACATCAGGCCCTTCTCGGTGTCCACTGCGAGCGACAGGTTCACCGTGGGGTGGTAGGCGATGCTGCCGTCCACGATGGACGCGTTGATGTTGGCGTGCTCCACGAGCGCCTCGGCCACTGCCACCGTGAAGAACGGCAGGAATGACAACTTGACGCCTTCGCGGGCCTCGAACTGATCCTTGGCCTTGTTGCGCAGTGTCCAGATCTTGGAGCAGTCCACTTCCACCACGGAGGTCAGTTGAGCCATGCCGTGCAGGGACTCCATCATGCGGTCCGCGATCACGGTGCGAATGCGGCTCATCTTGACGGTCTGCCCACGCAGAGGTGACGGCGTGGGGGCTGCGGCCGGGGCGCTCGGCGCCGACGCCCCGCCAGTAGCAGCTGCCGGTGCCGCTGCGGTTGCGGGGGTGGCGGCGAGGATGTCTTCCTTGCGGATGCGTCCGCCCACTCCGGTGCCCACGACAGTGGACAGATCCACGCCACGGTCGGCCGCGAGCTTGCGGACAATCGGCGTGACGTAACCGCTCGCTCCACCGGCCGATGCTGGGGCTTGGGCTTGGGCTTGGGCTGGGGCTGGGGCTGCTGCAGTAGGTGCCGGAGCAGGGGCAGCGGCGGGCGCAGGTGCGGGGGCGGTTGCAGGCTCTTCTTGCTGTGCGACTGCGGCTGCCTCACCAGCAGGCGAGGCGGCAGGTTCGCCCAGTGGAGCTGCGGGCTCAGCGGCTACGGGCGCGGGGGCTGGCTCG
>JBIQJT010000003.1:11823-24486 GCA_044507265.1 Actinomycetales bacterium
GGTGCAGCGGCGCCTGTCGACGAACCAATGCGTGCCAGGACAGCGCCTACCTCGATGGTCGCGTCTTCCGCGGCCACGATCTCCACGACAGTGCCTGCCACGGGGGAGGGGATCTCGGTGTCCACCTTGTCGGTGGAGATCTCCACGAGTGCCTCGTCCACTGCCACGGAGTCACCGACCTTCTTGAGCCAGCGCGTGACGGTGCCCTCGGTGACCGACTCGCCCAGCGCAGGCAGGGTCACGTCGGTGGTGTCGCCGCCAGCGGCGGCCGCAGCGGGAGCCGCTACGGGCTCGGCGGCCGGAGCAGCGGGGGCTTCGGTGATCGGCGCGGGGGCTGGTGCCTCGGCAACCTGGGCAGGAGCGGGCTCGGGCTCGGGCTCGGGTTCGGCGGTGGCAGGCGCGGCAGCAGGAGCGGCAGGTGCCGCAGCCGCAGGAGCCGCCCCAGCGTCGGAATCAGAACCGATGCGTGCAAGCACAGCGCCCACCTCAATGGTGGCGTCTTCCTCAGCGAGGATCTCAAGCAGAGTGCCAGCGACGGGAGAGGGGATCTCGGTGTCCACCTTGTCGGTGGAGATCTCCACTAGCGGCTCGTCAACGGCGACAGTGTCGCCGACTTTCTTGAGCCAGCGGGTGACGGTGCCCTCGGTGACGGATTCGCCGAGCGCGGGAAGGGTGACGTCGGTGCTCATAGGAAGGTGCCTCCGGCTCAGTCGTGCGCGTGAAGTGGCTTACCGGCGAGAGCAAGGTGCGCTTCGCCAAGCGCTTCGTTCTGGGTGGGGTGTGCATGGATGAGGGGCGCCACATCTTCGGGGTGCGCCTCCCAGTTGACGATAAGTTGAGCCTCGCCAATCTGCTCGCCAATGCGGGCGCCAAGCATGTGGACACCCACTACAGGGCCGTCCTTGACGCGGACAAGCTTGATGAAGCCCTGGGTGCCCAGGATCTGGCTCTTGCCGTTGCCGCCGAGGTTGTATTCGAGAGCGACCACTGAATCGGCGCCGTACTGCTCCTTGGCTTTGGCCTCGGTGAGACCGACAGAGCCAATCTCCGGGTCGCAGTAGGTGACGCGAGGGATGTTGGACTCCACCATGGGCTGCGGGTTGAGGCCGGCGATCTGCTCGGCCACAAAGATTCCCTGCTGGAATCCACGGTGAGCCAACTGCAGGCCGGGGACGATGTCGCCCACGGCATAGATGTTGGACACACCGGTGTGGAGGCGCTCGTCGGTGAGGACAAAGCCACGGTCAACGCGGATGCCTTGCTCCTCGTAGCCCAGTCCAGCGGTACGCGGGCCACGCCCCACCGCCACAAGCAACAGGTCCGCCTCGTAGGTTTTGCCGTCTTCCAAGGTGACGACCACGCCGTTGTCGTGCTGGGTGACGCCCTGGAACTTGACGCCCAGGCTGAAGTCGATGCCACGCTTGCGGAACGCGCGCTCCAGGCCCTTGGACAGCGCCTCGTCCTCGTTGGGAGCCAAGTGAGGCAAGGCCTCAATGATGGTGACTTTGGAGCCGAACGAGGTCCACACGGAGGCAAACTCCACGCCGATCACGCCGCCGCCGAGGACAATCGCACTCTGGGGCACGTAGTCAAGGTTGAGAGCCTGGTCGGACGTCATGACGCGACCACCGATGTCGAGTCCGGGAAGGGAGCGGGCGTAGGAACCGGTGCCAAGAATGATGTTCTTGCCCGTATAGCGCTCGCCACGCACCTCAATGGCATCGGGGCCCACGAGCTTGCCGTGACCCTCGATGATCGTGACCTTGCGCGACTTCACAAGTCCTTGGAGGCCCTTATACAAGCGGTCAATGACGCCTTGCTTGTAGGCGTTCACCCCCGCCATGTCCACGCCATCGAACGTGGACTTCACGCCGATGTCAGGGCCGTGCTTGGCCTCGTCTGCCACTTCGGCAGCGTGGAGGAGGGCCTTGGTGGGGATGCAGCCGTTGTGGAGGCATGTGCCTCCTACCTTTGACTCTTCAATGAGTCCAACGGTCAAACCCAGCTGGGAGGCGCGAAGTGCTGCGGCATATCCGCCGGAGCCGCCGCCAAGAATCAGGACATCAAACGAGCGCGTGGTGGTCTCGGTCACGAGGTGGATTCTCCTTGTAAGGAAGTCGGTATAACCCATCTTGCCATTACGAAGGTCCCGTGCGAACCGCAACGCGAGACTACGCTGGGTCTATGGCTTTCCTCGGACGCTTGTTTGGCTCATCCAAGGGCAACAGTTCAGCCCCTGCATCGTCTCCGCGTGAGGCGCAGGCAGAGACGATGAAGCACTTCCGCGCCTTTGTGGCGCGCAACGAGGGATGCGAAGCTTTCATTGAGCCGGCCACCCGCGTCACGCAAACGACTCTCGTGGTGGTGGCGGGCACGGGGGAGTGGACTCGGCGCAAGGTTCCCGATGCCGGGGCCGCCCAAAAGGTCGCTAAGGACTTGGGCTTGGCGGTCTACGACGTGAACCTGTCCGGCTACCCCTCACGCATGCGGGAGTGGAACCAGAAGCAACAGAAGGAACGCAAGAAGTCCGGCGAACTCTAGGCCGCGCTGCCGCAGCTAGGAGTTGGCCCTTCGCTCCAAGAGTTCAAAGAGCGTACGCACTGCCACGCCGGTGCCTCCGGACACGATGTACCCGTAGGGACCGCCCTCGTTGAACGCGGGCCGCGCAATGTCCAGATGAGCCCACGGCGACTCGCCCACAAACTGCTTGAGGAACAATCCGGCCGTGAGCATGCCTCCGCCGTGGGGGTCGCCCATGTTCTGCAGGTCGGCCACCTTGGAGTTCATCGGCTCACGCAAGTGCTCAGGCAGCGGCATGGGCCACATGAGTTCGCCGGCTGTGTTTGCGGCCTCCACCACCTCGGACCTGACATCGTCCGTGCCCATGACCGCAGAGGTCTGCGTGCCGAGCGCAACTCCCTGGGCGCCAGTGAGCGTGGCCACGTCGATGATCGCGGCGGGCTCCTCCTCCAACGCCCGAGCCAGTCCGTCCGCGAGCACTAGGCGTCCTTCAGCGTCGGTGTTGAGAACCTCCACTGTGGTGCCGTTGTACGTGCGAATCACGTCAGAGGGGCGCTGGGCGGTGCCGGACGGCATGTTCTCGGCGAGGCACAACCATGCGGTGACGGAGATGGGCAGGTTGGCGCGCGCGGCCGCGAGGACGGTGTGAAGCACGGCGGCGGCACCGGCCATGTCGGACTTCATGGTCTCCATGGACTTTGGCGGCTTGAGCGAGATGCCGCCCGTATCAAAGGTGATTCCCTTGCCCACGAGAGCAATGGTCTGCTTCGCCTCTGGGCTTTCCCACGCCACGCGCACGAGTCGCGGCAAGCGAGAGGAGCCCATGCCTACGGCGAGAATTCCGCCAAAGCCTTGCTGGGCCAATTGCTCCGGCTCCCACACCTGCACGGAGCAACCCACTTGACCTGCGAAGGTCTGAGCCGCCTCTGCGAACGAGGCAGGGTAGAGGTCAAGCGGCGGCGTGTTGACGAGGTCGCGCACTCCAGCCACGGCCGCGGTGAGGATCTTGGCACGCTCAACGGCCGAGTCCGAGGCTCCCGCAATGAGCCAGTCGGAACCGGAGTTGGGCTCTGCGTCTTCGCCCGCTTCGGCATCGTCAGCATCGGACTTGTAATCGGTGAAGGTGTAAGCCCCAAGAAGCGCCCCCTCTGCGATGGCGCTGTGTTCGCGGTCGTTGGAGGCGGGCAACGCCACCACCACGGACTCGGGCTTTTTTCCACACGCACGGGCGGCGGCACCGGCCGCAAAACGAAGGTCAGCCTCCGTGCCCTTGCCGATTCCCACGAGCACCACACGCTTGTAGCCGCTGTCAGCGCCTAGGACGGTCCCAGGTAGCACGGTCGTCTTGCCGAGCTTGCCGGAGGCATCGAGCGCGGCGGCAGGTTCGGCAAGCGCCGCGAGCAAAGGCGCAGGTAGTTGGGCGTGCTCCAACGGTGCGCCAGAGGAGTCAACGGCAAGCACCAAAGCGTCGGCAGAAAGCGTGGTGAGGGATTCAGAAGTCCCGGTTACAGAGGTCATATCATGAGCCTAGCCCCGAGTAGTTTGGGACCTGTGTACGGCCTCGTCTTCAAGCACTTCATTCTGCGCATGGGCCCCGAGCAGGCTCACACCTTCTCCGTGAAGGCGTTTGGCGCCGCGTGGCCACTGCTCAAGGTGGCTCGTGTACTTGGCATCATTCCGCGCGTGCCTGCCGGCGCAGGTGTGGACGCGCTCGGCTTGCACTTCCAGGGGCCGCTGGGATTGGCAGCCGGCATGGACAAGAACGCCATCGCCGTGCGCGGGCTCGCCGCGACTGGTTTCTCCCACGTGGAGATTGGCACTGTCACCGCTCAAGCGCAGCCTGGAAACGAGCCGCCCAGGTCGTGGCGTGAGTTAGACATCAAGGGACTGCGCAACCGCATGGGCTTCAACAACGAGGGTGCCGATGCAGTGGCACGCAGACTCGCTCGCTTGCGGTCGCGCCGCAGCGGCAAGGGCCTCGTGGTGGGCGTCAACATCGGCAAGACCAAGGCGACCCCCGCTGAGGATGCCCATCTGGACTATGCGTACTCCGCGCGGGCGCTTGCCCCCTACGCGGACTACTTAGTGGTCAATGTGTCCTCGCCCAACACCCCGGGCTTGCGTGATCTCCAGTCGGTGGAGTCACTGCGCCCCATCTTGGAGCACGTGCGCCGCGCCGCCGACGAGGCGAGCCCTAAGCGCCGGGTGCCGCTCCTGGTCAAGATCGCGCCCGACCTCGCCGACGCCGACGTAGACGCAGTCGCCGCGCTCGCCGTGGAGCTGAAGTTGGACGGTGTCGCTGCCGTGAACACGACCATTGCGCACGACCGTGGACCTGGCGGAGTGTCAGGACCTGTCTTGTTGCCCAGGGCGCTCGAAGTGGTGGGCCGGCTGCGCTCGGGGCTCGGTCCTGAGGCATGCATCATCGGCATGGGAGGCATCTCTACGGCGGAGGATGCGCGTGCTCTTCTCGACGCCGGAGCGAGCCTTGTCCAGGCCTACACGGGCTTCGTCTATGGCGGTCCAATGTGGCCCGCGCGCATCAATCGCGAGCTCGCCAGCTAGTCCAACGAAGGTTGGGAACACTCCCGCGCCCATGCGCGTTATGACAGGTGTACGCACCTGCCAGGCGTGCATTGTTTTCTCCTTTGAAACACGAATCCCCACCGGACCAGGAGCCGGTGGGGATTCGTGTTTTCTGCCCCGCATCCCTCCCCCCCCCAACCGCCCCTGAGGAAATCTGCCTTCCGAAAGTCCGCCCGCGACGCGCGCCTGAGGAAGACTGCCTCTGACCGGTCAGGCACACCGCCCTCGAGGCCCTGAGCGATGGCGTACGTCCTCAGGGACGTTGCATCAGCAGCGACCCGCGAGCACGTTTTCCTCAAAGGGGTGAGAGTGGGGTGTGAGAGGGGAGGGGGTGCGGCGTGTGGGCCTTAGTCGCGGCCCTTGGGGGCGTCGGCGGCGGTACGGCCGGGATCTCGCACCACCACGTCACCCAGTGCCTCGTCAATGCGCGTCATGGCATCAACCGGAATCACCACACCAGAGGCCTTGGCGTTGTCGCGGACTTGCTCGGGACGCGAAGCGCCGATGATGGCCGCAGACACGTCGTCGTTCTGGAGCACCCACGCGATGGCCAGTTGCGCCATGCTCAGGCCCAAGTCATCCGCAATGGGCTTGAGCAACTGCACGCGCTCCAGGACGGCCTGATTCTCCGTCCAGCGACTGATGAAGTTGGCGCCCGACTTCTCGTCGGTGGCGCGCGAACCCGCGGGCGGCGGCTGGCCAGGCAGGTACTTGCCGGTCAACACGCCCTGAGCAATGGGGGACCACACAATCTGGCCGATGCCGTTCTCGCGTGACGCCGGGACAACCTCGTCTTCAATGACGCGCCACAACATGGAGTACTGCGGCTGGCTGGAGACGAGCTGGATGTTGAGTTCCTTGGCCAACTTGGCCCCGTCGCGGATCTGGTCCGCGGTCCACTCGCTCACGCCGATGTACAGCACCTTGCCCTGACGGACCATGTCAGCAAACGCGATCATCGTCTCTTCAAGGGGAGTGTCGTGGTCGTAGCGATGGGCCTGGTAGAGGTCCACATAATCAGTTTGCAGGCGGCGAAGCGAACCCTCGATGGATTCCATCATGTGCTTGCGGGACAGGCCCTTGTCGTTGGGACCGCCAGGGCCGGTGGACCAGTAGACCTTGGTGAAGATCTCCAGGGATTCGCGGCGCTCGCCCTTGAGCGCATTGCCAAGCACCGTCTCTGCACGAGTGTTGGCGTACACGTCTGCGGTGTCGAACGAGGTGATTCCCACGTCGAGCGCTGCACGCACACAAGCGTCGGCTTGCTTGTCTTCTACCTGCGAGCCGTGGGTGATCCAATTGCCGTAGACGAGTTCAGTGATCTTGAGGCCGGAGCGGCCAAGGTGTCTGTAAGCGATCATGCGTTCACTGTAGTCCCGATGCCGGGGCTCGTCGAAACGTTTCGACACGGGCGCGGTTCCACGCCACGAGCGGGCGAAGACGAGGGTTGCGCGGAACGCCCAGAGCGCGCTAGACCGGGTACTCGCCGCGCTTGTTGACCGGCTTGGGCACGCGGTAACGGCGCAAGTTGAACGAGCGCGCAATAGCGTAGAAGCGCCAGCCTCGAGGCAGTTTCTCTTCGCCAAACTTCTTGATGAAGTGTCGCTTCAGCGAGCGGGTAGCGATCACCACCTCACCAATGGCCACGGCCACCATGACGTAAAACGCCAGCACCAGCCAGCTGCCGATGGCCGACTGAGCACTGACCACCAGGGAAAGGACCACGAACACGATCGACAGCGGCAAGAGGAACTCGCCAATGGACGTGCGGGCGTCAATGAAGTCGCGGATGAACCGGCGCTCTGGGCCTCGATGGACCAAAGGCATGTTGCGCTCGTCGCCCTTGCGCAGTGCCTCGTCCTCCCGCTCACGCTCGGCGCGTTGAGCTGCCCGGCGAGCCTTGGCGTCGGCCTTCATATCCACCACGAGCGCACGCTTGTTAGCGGCTTCGCGCTCTTTGCGCTTGGGCGTGGGGTGACCCTTGCCCAGGGGCTTCGCAGGCGCGGCAGTGGGTTCCGGTTGGGCAGGCGACTTCTTGTCGTTCATGGTGTCCTAGCGTAGAGGTCAGTCCTTGGCGGGGTTCACCGCAGGCAACGCGAGCATGCGGTCAAGCGCCACACGCGCCTGCTGCTGGGTGAGTTCATCGACGACGATGCGGTTGGGCACTTCGCCCGCGACGAGCGATTCCAGCGCCCACACCAAGTGGGGCAAGTCAATGCGGTTCATGGTGGAGCAGAAGCACACGGTGTCTTCCAAGAAGTGCACGGCCTTGTCAGGGTGAGCATTGGCAAGCCTGCGCACGAGGTTCAGTTCGGTGCCGATGCCCCACGCGCTTCCGGGCTCAGCCGCCGCCAAGGTGTTGATGATGTACTCCGTGGAGCCCACGTAGTCAGCGGCGTTCACCACGTCGTGGGTGCACTCCGGGTGAACCAGGATGTTGATGCCAGGCACATCGGCGCGCAGCGCGTCCACGTTCTCCTTGCGGAAGCGTCCGTGCACGGAGCAGTGGCCCTTCCACAAGATGATGCGTGCGGCTTGAAGTTGCTCCACGGTGTTGCCACCGAGCGGCTTGCGCGGGTCCCACACCACACAGTCATCGAGCGAGAGCCCCAGCTTGAGTACCGCCGTGTTGCGTCCAAGGTGCTGATCGGGCAAGAAGAACACCTTGGCGTCGGAGTTGACGCCACCCTTTTCGTCGTAAGCCCAGTTGAGGGCCACCTCCGCATTGGAGGAGGTGCACACCGCGCCGCCATTGCGGCCGCAGAATGCCTTGATCGCAGCGGTGGAGTTCATGTACGTGATGGGCACGGTGCGCTCGGCCACGCCGATCTCCACCAACTGAGCCCAAGCGTCTTCCACTTGGTTGATGTTGGCCATGTCGGCCATGGAGCAACCGGCAGCCATGTCGGGCAGGATCACCTGCTGCTCATCGCTCGTGAGGATGTCTGCGCTCTCTGCCATGAAGTGCACACCGCAAAAGACAATGAACTCTGCCTCAGGGCGGCCGGCAGCATCCCGCGCGAGCTTGAAAGAGTCGCCCGTCACGTCCGCAAACTGAATGACCTCGTCACGTTGGTAGTGGTGGCCCAACACAAAGACACGGTCGCCCAAATCCTCCTTGGCCTTGCGTGCGCGCTCCACCAAGGTGGGGTCCGATGCCAGCGGCAACTCGCCCGGACAGTCCACGCCGCGCTCGGACAACGGGTCGCGGCGCTTGCCCAGGAGCAAGAGAGCCGGTGACGCGGCGGGTTCCGTGAACGAGGTGGTCATATAGCCAGTTTGCCACGCTCCACGCGGGCGAAGAGTCCAGACGGGAGGCGGCACACTGGTGACGTGCGCATTGTGGTTGCAGTGGAGTCTTGGCCGGCAGAGGGCGGCGCTCCTGCGCTTTCCCCGCGTGAGGCGGCGGCGGTAGTGACTCGAGAGTGGCAAGCAGTTGCGCCGCACGCCCAGATTGAGGCCTTTCCGGTAGCCCCAGCGGGCCCACGCATGACCGATGCCGTGGATGGTCACCGCTCCCGCGCGGGCGGTACGGAGGTGGTGGAAGGCCCAGGCGGACTGTGGCTTGCACCAGCCAACGGTGCTTCCAGGTGGAACCCTCAAGACCTCTCCACGGCCCTGCTTGGCCTCGCGGCGGCGGGGGAGAAACGCGTCGTCCATGTGCCTTTGGGAGACGAGCCCCCTGCGGGAGATGCAGTGGAACTGTGGGGCGGCAATGCACTCGCAGTGCGCAAGGCGCTCGCGACCCTGGCTGTGTTCGCTCTGCCCGGCCTCAACCGGCCGCTCTTGGGCTTCCACGGCATGAGCTCCGCGGTCCGTGATGGACGCGAGCACGACTCCGCCATCGCAATGGCGGCCCAAGAGCAAGAGAGGCGATGGACTGCGATCGCGCTCGAAGGCGACGCGCTTGCGGCAACGGGCGCTCTGCTGGGGCCCTCACGGCTTTCGGACGCACCCGGCACCGGCGCCGCTGGCGGGCTTGCCTATTGCCTGGCCGTTTTGGGTGCCCGACTGGCCCCGGCATCGGCTTATGTAGTGGAGGCGTGGGGGATCCGCGCGGCGAGCGAGAACGCGGACCTCATGGCGGCAGTGACGGGTGAGATCACGCCTCGCACGCTCGATCACGGCATCGCACAAGCCGTGGCAGCCCAAGCAGGATTGCGAGCGGTGCCTGCAGTGGTTCTCGCGCCCAGTGTCCAAGTGGGAAAGCGAGACCTCATGGCAGCGGGAGTCGCATCGGCCCACGAGGCTGCGCTGGGGGAGCGCGGACTGTCAGAGGGCGTGCGCAGAATTGCTCAGACCTGGACTCCAGTGCGCTAAACCTGTGCGCAAGCCGGGACCTTGCGCGGAATATTCGCAAGCACGCGTACGCTATATCTAGAGAATTCCAAGAGAAGGAGTTGCCATGACTGACACTGCAACTGAGACCAAGCCCCACGGCGTCACCATCACTGACGCAGCGGCCGCCAAGGTCAAGAGCCTGCTCGAGCAGGAAGGCCGTGACGACCTTCGTCTGCGCCTTGCGGTGCAGCCCGGTGGCTGCTCCGGCCTCATCTACCAGCTTTACTTTGACGAGCGCACCCTCGACGGCGACGCCATCGCCGACTTCAACGGTGTGGGTGTTGTCGTAGACAAGATGTCCGTGCCCTACCTCGATGGCGCCAAGATCGACTTCGCGGACACCATCGAGAAGCAGGGCTTCACCATCGACAACCCCAACGCGTCGCACTCTTGCGCGTGCGGAGACTCGTTCAGCTAAGTCTACTCACTCAGCACACGGACGGTGAGGGCGAAAGCCTCGCCGTCCGTTGTTGTTTCACCAAGGAACTCGTTGCCCGTGAGGCGCGCCCAGGCCGGTACATCAATTCTGGCTGCGGCGTCGGTGCAGATCACCGTAGCCACGGTGCCGTCTGGAGAGTCGCGTACGGCTTTAGCCAACTCGATGACCGGCTTGGGGCAAGCCAGACCGCGTGCATCCACGGTGACATCGGCGTCGATCACAAGCCGCGTGCTCCCGCGCTGGCCCTGACTTCTTCCACGATGCCAGGCAGCACCGTGAGGAATCGCTCGATGTCGTCGTCGCTCACGCCGGGGTGGAGGGTGAGGCGCACGTTGCCATGCGTCAAGGCACCCACGGCCGAGAGCACGCGCGACGGTTCCAAGGTGCCAGTGGCACACGCGGAACCTGAGCCCACCGCAAAGCCTTCCTTGTCAAGGCGTGACACGAGCGTCTCGCCGTCCGCGTACAGGCAAGAGAACGTCAGCACGTGGGGGAGTCGGTGCACTGGGTCGCCCTGGACGTCGATGCCCTCAAGCAGAGCCACTGTGCCGCGCACGCGGTCAATGAACGACGACAGCCGTTCGGCAGTGGCGGCGCGCTCTTCTTCCCGCTCTTGGAGTGCCACGGCGGCGGCGAGTGCCAATGGCACGCTGACGCCGCCCGGTGCAAAGTCCTCCGCGGAGCCGCCAGGAGACTCCGGCCAGCGCGCCAGCCAGCGCGTCTGCGGACGCAACGCCAATACACCGAGCCCTTGAGGTCCGCCCCAGTCAGCCGGATGCGCCACGAGTGCATCCCACTGGGCGGGCGGTTCAATATGCCCGATGCTTGCCGTGGCATCCACAAGGAGCGGCACCTGAGCCTGATCTGCGGCCTGGGCTACAGCATCCAGGCGCTGGACAGTGCCCAGTTCCTGGTTGGCGTGTTGCACCGCGGCGACCGCAATGTCCGGGTGAGAGACCGCCGCGGCAAAGGCATCGGCGTCAATGTGACCCTCCAGCGAGACGCCCACTTCTTCCACGGCGTGGGGAGCGGCGAACTGAGCCGCGTAGACCAACGCGTCGCGCTCAATCGTGGAGACCAGCACGCGCGTGCGTCCCCGGCGCGCTGCCACCATGCCGACGAGGGCGCGCTCAAAAACAAACTGCGCAGACGGCGTAAAGTACACGAGCTCGGCTTGAGTGCCCAGAACATCGGCAATGGCGTCCCGCGCACCATCCACCAGAGCGCGTGCTTGACGGGATTCCGCTGCAAGCCTGCGAGGGTCCGCCCAACCGTCCTCAAAACCGGCCAATAATGCCTGCTTGACACGGTCCGTCATGGGCGCAGCGCCACCCGCGTCTAGGTATGCCCGTCCTGCCATGACTCAACGCTATCGCGCGCTAGACTGACCGCGTGGCACACCCTTCTACTACACGACTTTTCCGCGCAGGCGTAGGTACAACGGCCCTGATCGCGGCATCGGCATTGCTTTCGGGTTGCTCAACGGGCGCGCAGAACGGTGCGCTCCCCAGCACCCCCGAGATCACCAACCAGACCGGTCGCATCATTGACCTCTGGAACTACTCGTGGATTGCTGCCCTGGCAGTGGGCGCCATCACGTGGGGACTGATCCTGTGGGCAGTAGCCGTGTACCGCAAGCGCAAGGGCGACGAGAAGCTCCCGATGCAGACCCGCGCGAACATCCCGCTTGAACTGATGTACACCGCAGTCCCGCTCGTCATGATCGCCGTGCTGTTCCGCTGGACCGCTACCGACATTGCAGAGATTCAGGACATGTCCCAGCCCGCCGACGTGCACATTCAGGCCATCGGCAAGCAGTGGGCATGGGACTTCAACTACCTGGATGAGGACGTCCACACGTCGGGAGTGCAGGCCAAGCTCACAGGTGAGCCCGGTGTGGAGGAGACTCTGCCCACACTGTACCTGCCCGTGAACCAGCGCGTGGAGTTCACGATTGACTCACGCGACGTGATCCACTCGTTCTGGATCCCCGCGTTCTTGTACAAGCTCGACATGGTTCCCGGCCGCACCAACCACTTCCAGGTGATCCCCACCCAAGAGGGCACCTACCAGGGCAAATGCGCGGAACTGTGCGGCGAGTACCACTCGGCCATGCTCTTCAACGTCAAGGTTGTCTCCCAAGAGGAGTACGACGCCTACATTCAGTCCCTGCGCGATGCAGGCATGACGGGCATTGTCGGTTTGGAGTACAGCCGCCTGCAAGACGCATCACTCGTGAAGCCTGCTGCTGAAGGAGAGGACCACTAATGGCAACGGCCCTTTACGAAGCGGGTGACCACGCGGCATCCACCACCACGGTGGTGGCGCGCAAGCGTGCGGGCGGCATCTCGGTCAAGTGGTTGACCTCAACCGACCACAAGACCATCGGCCACTTGTACCTCATCACCTCGTTCATTTTCTTCATCATCGGCGGCGTGATGGCCCTCGTGATCCGCCTGGAGCTCTTTGAGCCGGGCATCCAGTTTGTGCAGTCAAACGAGCAGTACAACCAGTTGTTCACCATGCACGGCACCATCATGCTGTTGCTCTTTGCCACACCGTTGTTCGCGGGCTTCGCCAACGTCATCATGCCGTTGCAGATTGGTGCGCCTGACGTGGCGTTCCCGCGCCTCAACATGCTGGCCTACTGGTTCTATCTGTTTGGTGGCCTCATCGCCACCGCCGGCTTCTTCACTCCGCAAGGCGCGGCATCGTTCGGTTGGTTCGCGTATGCGCCGCTGTCAAACGCCGCGTACTCGCCCGGCGTAGGCGGGGAC
>JBIQJT010000003.1:24586-86430 GCA_044507265.1 Actinomycetales bacterium
GTTCGCGTATGCGCCGCTGTCAAACGCCGCGTACTCGCCCGGCGTAGGCGGGGACTTGTGGGTATTCGGCCTGGCACTTGGTGGTTTTGGAACCATCCTCGGTGCAGTGAACTTCATCACCACCATCGTCACCATGCGTGCTCCCGGCATGACGATGTTCCGCATGCCCATCTTCACCTGGAACGTCCTGGTGACGTCCATGCTGATCATCATCGCGTTCCCGCCGCTGGCCGCCGCTCTGTTCGGTCTGGGTGCAGACCGCGTGCTTGGCGCGCAAGTGTTCAACCCCGACTTTGGTGGGGCCATCCTGTGGCAGCACTTGTTCTGGTTCTTTGGTCACCCCGAGGTGTACATCATCGCTTTGCCGTTCTTCGGCATCGTGAGCGAGATCTTCCCCGTCTTCTCTCGGAAGCCGCTGTTTGGTTACCACGGACTGGTGTACGCGACCATCGCCATTGCGGCCCTGTCCATCTCTGTGTGGGCTCACCACATGTACGTCACGGGCGCGGTGCTGTTGCCGTTCTTCGCGTTCATGACCATGCTGATCGCGGTTCCTACCGGTGTGAAATTCTTCAACTGGATCGGCACGATGTGGCGAGGAAAGATAGTCATGGCCACGCCCATGTTGTGGTCAGTGGGCTTCCTCATCACCTTCCTCTTTGGTGGTCTCACCGGCATCATCCTGAGCTCGCCGGTGCTGGACTTCCCCGTCTCCGACAGCTACTTCGTGGTGGCGCACTTCCACTACGTGGTGTTCGGCACCGTGGTGTTCGCCATGTTCGCTGGTTTCTACTTCTGGTGGCCCAAGTTCACCGGCAAGATGCTCCACGAAGGCTGGGGCAAGCTGCACTTCTGGTTGCTGTTCATCGGCTTCCACACCACCTTCCTCATCCAGCACTGGCTGGGTGCGGGCGGCATGCCTCGCCGTTACGCAGACTACCTGCCTGAGGATGGCTTCACGTGGATGAACCAGGTCTCCACTGTGGGTGCATTCATCCTGGCCATCTCCACGTTGCCGTTCCTGTGGAACGTCTACATCACCGCTCGCAACGGCAAGAAGGTGGGCTTGGACGACCCGTGGGGCTTCGGCAACTCGCTCGAGTGGGCCACCTCCAGTCCGCCCCCGCGCCACAACTTCATCTCTATTCCGCGCATCCGTTCCGAGCGCCCCGCGTTCGATCTGCACCACCCGGCAGCTGCCGCCCAGGATCACGCAATGAACGAAGGCGATGACCTGATGGACAACGCCGACGTTGCAGACGACGCACCGGGCGCCCCTGCGGACTCCCGTGAAGGCGACACCACTCAGGAGCAAAACCCATGAGACTTGAAGCAAACATCTTCCTGATCCCAGGTTTCTTCTTCCTGCTCGTAGCATTCGTTTACGGCGCACTGACCGGCTTTGACGAGCTCGTGGGCTTCCCTGCGTTGCTTCTCACCGCCGGGCTGGCGTTCATGGTGGGCATCTACTTCAAGATGCTCCAGAAGCGCCACGGCGTGCGTGCCGAGGACCGCGATGCGAACATCTCGGAAGACGCCGGAGACCAGGGACTCTTTGCCCCATGGTCGTGGTGGCCGCTCGTGCTCGCCGCTGGCGCCGCCCTGGGCTTTACGGCGCTGGCCGTGGGCTGGTGGATTATGGCTCCCGCTGGCATCGTGACCGTCATTGGACTAGTCGGCTGGGTCATGGAGTACTCCCGCGGACGTTTCGCGCACTGAGCCTCTGCGCTCACTCGTACCCCGGGCCCGCTTGGCCCTTTTGTGAACCGCCGCTCAGCCTCCACATGGGGCAGGGCGGCGGTTTGCTTGTTCAGGGCGGGGGCCGTGGCCGGGGCCGCGACGGTCGCTGACCAAGGCGTCCAAGCGGAGGTCAGCGCCCCACTGGGCACACGAATCTCGGAGGACGGAGGTGAGCGCCCCATAGGGCGCCCTGGCACGAGAGAGCCGGCGGTGCGTCTCGCCTTAGTGCCCGTCGGCCGCGGCGGTGACTCTGGCATCATGGTCGTCGAGTCTTGGACAGGTGAGGGTGATACGTGAGCAAGACGATTGTCATCACTGGGGCGAGTGATGGTATTGGCGCCGCTGCGGCGCGCATGGCGGCCGCACGAGGGCACAGGGTCATCGTGGTGGGCCGCAGTCCAAAGAAGACCGCGGCAGTGGCCGCAGAGATCAAGGCCGTGCACTACGCGGTTGAGTTCGCCGACCTCGGCGCCGTGGCGCAGCTCGCCGAGGAACTCAACAAGACCTTGGACCATATCGACGTACTGGCCAACAACGCTGGCACCATGTTCACGCCTCGACAGGTAAGCGTTGACGGCTTTGAGAAGACCTTCCAGGTGAACCACTTGGCCGGATTCTTGCTGACGCAGAAATTGATGCCCAAGCTCATGGCGAGCGAGGCTCGAGTGGTCCACACGTCATCAATCGCCGCCGTGCGGTCACGTATCCACTTTGATGATCTGCAGTTTGAGCAGGAGTACGGACCTATGCGCGCGTACGCCCACTCCAAACTCGCCAACGTGCTCACAGCCCAAGAACTCCAACGTCGCTACGCCCGCAACGGCTTGGTGGCCACGTCATTCCACCCGGGGATCATTGGCTCAAACTTTGGCAGTGAGAGTTCAAGAATCATCCGGTTCTTCTATCACAGCGGCATCGCTCACAGGTTGGTGTCGAGTTCTGACTTGGGCGCTCAAAGACTCCTCTTTCTCGCACTGGAGCCGCAATCCGAGGGGTGGGAGCCAGGTGCTTTCCACCGGCGCAACAAGCCGTACCGGATATCCAGAGAACGGGCAAACCAGGAGGTCTCGGAACGCTTCTGGATTCAGACCGAGCGCCTCTTGTCTCCCTGGCTCTAGGGACCACGTCTAGGCGCATGCGAGAGGGCCCCTCGCGGTTCCATGAGGCCTTGACGCCGCCACATGTCGAGCATGGGTAACGCAACGATGCTGAGACGCAAGTTGACGTGTCGCGTCGCAGAAGCGCACTTGTGGACCCTCGCTTGACGTCACTGAGGCATCCTCTCCGGATCCGTCTTTGAACTTGTCATACCTCAGCGCGAGCCAACTCAAAGGGCCTGCTAAATTTCTTCCAAGCCCACTATTTTGGGGGGACATCAATGAGAACTCGAGCACTATCTGGCGTCAGCATCGCGGCGATCGTCGCGGCGGTATTGGTTGCCGTAGCACTTCCGGCGCAAGCTGACAACGATTGCAGTGGGGACGCGAAGGCGGTACCGATCACGACCACGTGGCATGGGGCGATTCGCGACGTATGGACGGGTTGTGACTCCTTTGGGATCCAGATCCGCACGTATGCGGGCGGGTCCTCCTACAACTACTCGTACCGCCATATTGACTACCCGGCGGTCAACACCTCGTACGCAACCTCGAACATTAGTGGATCGTCCCCCACATGGCGAGCGTGCACATACTTGGGCTCGTATCCCACGACCAACTGCACAAGTCTGCAGTATTCGTGGCGCTGGTCATCCTGGTTCAACAACACCGCGTGGAAGCGCTTCGACTAGTGCGGAGTCGACGTCTTGCTGTAATTCTGGGAGCGGGCATTCTCTTAGGCGGTTGCGCGCAGGGCACGCTTGAGGTGTCAGCGAGCACTGAGCCAGAGTCAGTCGCGGCGGCCTTGATTGCCGCAAACAATGATGACCAGGCAGATCCGGCACAGGTCGAGGTGCTGGAGACCGCCCTATCCGCAGGGCGTTACCCCAGCGACACCGAGTACCGCACTGCTCACGAGGTGGCGCTTCAATGCATGCGCGACTCTGGAATCGCACACGTCAGTGCCGATGAGTACTGGAACGCGGGGCTATTGCAGTTGGGCGTGACGTACTCAGCGAATCTAGACCAGGAGAACTCAGCCGCAGTGACCGTTGCGACTTGTGAGCGCGTTCATGTTGACTACATCCGACAGGCGCGCGCGAGCGAGGAACTCATTCGTGGCGCTCAGGAGGCGATCATGCGGGAGTTCCTACCCGCGATGCTTGAGTGCCTGACGGAGCGTGGGATTGCGGTCGCCAGTGACGCCGACTTTCGCGAGGCCTCGGCCGCTGACCTAGACGCCAACGAGGCTGAGGGCACACAAACAGGTTGCATGGAATCCACGGGTTACTTGGAAGCCATGACAGGCGCACCCGCCAACTAGACATCACGGCGCATGCGAGAGGGCCCCTTGCGGGGGATCAAGCCTGACCGCCGCCGCAAGGGGCCCTCTCGTGTGCGACCTATGAAGTCGCGTGATTCAGGTGGTGTTCTAGTTGCACTGCCTCTACGGAACGATGAGTCCCTGGGTGGCAGTTGCTGTGATGAAGCGCTGCTCGACGTTGGCCCAGTCCACTACGTTCCACCAGGCCTTGACGTAGTCGGCCTTCGCATTTTTGTACTGCAGGTAGAACGCGTGCTCCCACATGTCGAGCATGAGCAACGGACCAACGGCGCGAAGCGGATGGCCATGGTGAATACAAGCAGTTTCGAGTTGTGCCCGACAGACGGGTCTTGTAATTTGAAACTCAACAACTACACAGTAAGCGCCTCCTCTTGATTGGGCGTTGACGCCGGAACAACGGGGGGCATAGTGAATCGAAACCAGCGCCAGTTTGTAGTGTTTCTCGTCGCGGTTGCTTTGGTGGGGGCTGTCAGCGCTCCGGCGAACGCAGTCGTGTACTCGGGCTCGAAGAACATCAGTTGCACGTCTACTTCTTACTCTCACCTGCGTCAGGTGTTCCACATGAGTTCCGGTCCAATGTCTTTTTGGAACGATGGCTCGGGCACGACCATCCAGGCCAAGCGAACGATGGGTTCAATCACGAACTTTTCAACGCTGGCCTCTGGTACCTGGGTTGGCTGGACCACCGCGCAGTCACCCATTGGGTACTGGGACTTCTACGCACGCATCAGTTCGACTACGGAAAGCTGCAGCACGTTCCCGCTCGCCTATTCGATCGTGTACAAGCAACCGTGACCGACCTCGGTCACTGGGTAGCGTCACCGCGCATGTACTCCCGCAGCTCCTGGGCGAGTGCCGTGACTCTGGGCACGGCTTTAGTGCTCGTGGGGTGCTCTGACGCAGAGCGCGGCCCGGACAATCGCAGTGGACCTCCAACTCAGGAGCAGATGAATCTCGACTGGGCGTTTGAGGAAGTGACTGGCGTGGCTCTACCAGACGCGCGTGATGCCCTTGGGATGTCTGAAGACACTTACGATATTTACCTTGAGGTGCGTGACCGGGGGTACGTGCTCGCGTCTGACGTACTCAAAGTGATGCCCGAGTTTGTTGCCTGCGTCGAGGACGTTGGATTTGAAGTCGTTCATGACCCTTCGAACGAAGGGTTCTTCGGACTTCCAGACATTGGATGGGGGATATACACTCCGCCCGGCAGTCTCACGACGCCCGCAGAGGACGACCTGATTCTCGCGTGTAGCGACCGCACAATCGGAGCGCTCGAGTTGTTCTATTACAACCAGCCAAGTTCGCCCGAAAGGGAAGACGCTTGGCAGAACGATGGCAGACGCGAAGCTGCCGCGGATTGCCTCGAAGACGCTGGACTGTTCGTCCGCGACGACGCTCCGATGCAGGAGTTTATTGATATCACTAAAGAGTTGTCCGACGAAACCACAGACAGTACGTGCCTAGACCTCGTGTTATACGGCGCCAGCACGTAGTTGGCTTTGCTGCGCATAGGTTAAGGCATTTGTGTTTGCCGACGTGGCTGAGTGCACGGCGATAGAGCGCATGGAATCGACGGGCTACTTTGAAGCGATGAAGGGTCCACCTGCCGATTAGACATCGCGGCGCATGCGAGAGGGCCCCTTGCGGGGGATCAAGCCTGACCGCCGCCGCAAGGGGCCCTCTCGTGTGCGACCTATGAAGTCGCGTGGTTCAGTGGCTACTTAAGGAACGATGAGACCCTGTGTGGCCGTCGCTGTGATGAAGCGCTGCTCGACGTTGGCCCAGTCCACTACGTTCCACCAGGCCTTGACGTAGTCGGCCTTGACGTTCTTGTACTGCAAGTAGAACGCGTGCTCCCACATGTCGAGCATGAGCAACGGCACCACGCCAATGGGCAGGTTGCCTTGCTGGTCGTAGAGCTGGACGATGATGAGCTTCTTGCCCACCGTGTCCCACGCGAGGATGGACCAACCGGAGCCCATGATGGTCATCGCGGTGTTGGTGAAGTGGGCTTGGAACTTCTCAAAGCCGCCAAAGTGATCGTCAAGCGCTGCGGCGAGCTCGCCAGTGGGCTTGTCGCCGCCGTCGGGGGACATGTTGGTCCAGAACACTGAGTGGTTGATGTGCCCGCCCAGGTTGAACGCCAAAGTGCGCTCAAGGCCGGCGATAGTGGCGAAGTCGCCGGATTCGCGGGACTCGGCCATCTTCTCGAGGGCCTGGTTGGCACCGGCCACATAGGCGGCGTGGTGCTTCGAGTGGTGCAGTTCCATGATGGCGCCCGCGACGTGGGGGTCGAGCGCTCCGTAGTCGTATGCCAGATCGGGCAACGTGTATTCGGCCATGCGTCCTCCTCGGTTGGTGGTTAAGGCTTCACTCACGGTCGTAAACGAACCTACTAGGTCAACTCCCAGGGTGCAGAAGAGATTCCCTGAGAGCCGACGCTAGCGAGTGGGACTTAGTGGTGCCCATGCTCCTGGGCGGCCTTGAGCTCCGAGGGCGTGACGGGGTCAATGCGCTCCTCGTAGTACCAGTGGGACAGGCGCTGCTTGAAGCGGTCCCAACGGTAGCCCTTGCGGCGCACGCCACGGTCGTTGAACTCGGGTTCAATCTCCAGTGGCTTGATGACTTCGTGTCCTACCAGTAGCCACCTCTCCTGCTCGGTGAGGGGAGTGTGAACTTCGACGTACTCGCCGTTCTCGTGACGGACGATGCGCCCCGACTCGTGGCCGTGGAGTACCAGCTCGCGGTCCTTGCGCTGCAGTCCAAAGCAAATGCGCTTGGTGACCCAGAACGCCACGATGGGCAACAGGATGACCAGGAACCTGAACATGATGGTGAGGTCGTTGATGGACAAGTGGAACAGGGTGGCGACGATGTCGTTGGAGCCTTCCAGCACCAGCACCACATAGAACGTGATGAGGGCAACGCCGATGCCGGTACGGGTAGGAACGTTGCGTGGACGGTCCAACACGTGGCGCTCGCCCCGATCGCCGGTGGCCCACTTCTCGATCCACGGGTATAGCGCCAGGAATCCAAAGAACAGGCCCGGCAAGATGACTGCGGGGATGAGGATGTTCCACGACAGCGTGTAACCGCCGATCTCCCACTCAAGGGGCAACCCGAACAACTGTCCAGGCATGATGCGCAGCGCACCGTCAATGAACAGCATGTACCAGTCAGGCTGCGTACCAGCGGAGACAGGCGAGGGGTCGTAAGGGCCGTAGTTCCACACTGGGTTGATCTGGAACACCGAAGCGACGAGGGCGATAGCGCCGAACACCACAAAGAAGAAGCCGCCAGCCTTGGCCGTGTACACGGGGAACAGGGGCAGACCCACCACGTTCTTGTTGGTGCGGCCGCCGCCCGGGTACTGGGTGTGCTTGTGCAGGAACACCAAGAACAAGTGCAGAGCCACGAGCGCCAGGATGGCCGCGGGCACAATCAGGATGTGCACCGTGAACATGCGGGGGATGATGTGCACGCCAGGGAACTCGCCACCGAACAGGCCGTATGAGACGTACGACCCGAGTAGCGGGATGGACTTGATCACGCCGTCGATGATGCGCAGACCGTTGCCGGAGAGCACGTCGTCGGGCAACGAGTAGCCCGTGAAGCCGGCCGCGAGCGAGAGAAGCATGAGCGTGAAGCCCACGATCCAGTTGAGCTCGCGCGGCTTGCGGAACGCGCCGGTGAAGAACACTCGAGCCATGTGGGTGACGATCGATGCCGTGAAGATCAGCGCCGACCAGTGGTGGATCTGACGCATGAGCAGGCCGCCGGGCACCTCGAACGACAAGAACAGTGTCGATTCGAAGGCCTTGGTCATCGCCACGCCCTGCATGGTCTCCAACGGACCGTGGTAGTGGACTTCCTCCATGGAGGGCACAAAGAACGCGGTCAAGATGATGCCGGACAGCAACAACACGATGAACGAGTACAGCGCGACTTCACCGAGCATGAAGGACCAGTGGTCGGGGAAGAGTTTGCGCGAGATGAACTTGACGAAGCCACCGATCGAGGTGCGTTCGTCTACCCAGTTAGCGGTACCTCCTGCAGCCTTAACAAGCTTGGAGTTGCTCGGCGCGGGAGTGGGGTTTTCCTTGACAGTAGCGGTCACTTGAGGCGCTCCCAGTAGCTCGGGCCAACGGGTTCACTGAAGTCGTCCTTGGCCACGATGTAGCCCTCTTCGTCAACGGTGATCGGCAATTGGGGCAACGGGCGCTTGGCGGGGCCAAAGACCACCTTGGCGCCGTCGGCAACGTCAAAGGTGGACTGGTGGCACGGGCACAGCAAGTGGTGGGTCTGCTGCTCGTACAACGCCACTGGGCAACCCACATGGGTGCAGATCTTGGAGTACGCGACGATGCCGTCAAAGGACCAATCCTCGCGTCCAGGCTGGATCTTGAGATCGCCGGGGTTGAGGCGGACCAGCAAGACTACGGCCTTGGACTTCTCCACCATGAGGTCGTGGTGGGGCAGATCGTTGAGGCCCTCAGGGATCACGTGGAAGACAGAGCCCACGGTGACATCGGAGGCCTTGATGGGCGTGCCTTCAGGGTCACGCGCCAGACGGGTTCCCTTGCGCCACACGGAGTGGCGGAACTTGCTAATGTCCCAGTCGCCGCCGAGGTTGCCCACGTAGGGGACGAGGAGAGACAAGGGAGCGGCGAGCACTGCTGCAGCAAGCGAGCCCTTGATAAGGCCGCGACGGCCCACGCCCACGCCGGAATCCTTGGCGCCTTCCTTGAGCATCTCCACCGCAGCGGCGCGGTTCTCGTCGGAGGAACGCAACTCGTGGCGCTCTTCGGACATCTCATGGTCACGCATGATGGTCTTAGCCCAGTGGATGGCACCGAGTCCGATGCCCATCATGGCCAAGAAGATGCCCAGACCGATCACGGTGTTGGACAAGCGAATGGACTCGATGGTCTCGCCGGGGCGTACTGCGACGTAGCCAAAGATGGCCAACGCGGTACCTACCAGGGACACTGCAAAGAATGCAGCGACCTGGCGTTCGGCACGCTTGGCGGCCTTGGGGTCAACGTCAGCACGACGCGGACGGTGATCCGTGGGCAGACCAGGGTCCTTGAAGACGTCCTCGTCGGCCGCGATGTCCTTGTGGTTGTCGATGGTCATGAGGAGCGGGCTCCAATCCACACAGTGATGCCCACAATCAGGCCCATGCCGATCAGCCAGGCCCAGAAGCCTTCAGAAACGGGTCCAATGGAGCCGAGGTCGGCACCGCCGGGCGATCCGTTGCGCTGTGCATAGAGGTACGCGATGATGTCGCGCTTGCCTTGAGGGCTGATGTTGGCGTCGTTGAATACGGGCATGGACTGCGGTCCGGTCAGCATCGCCTCATAGATGTGGCGAGGGCTGGTGGAGTGCAGGCCGGGGGCGTACTTGCCGTCGGTCAGTGCACCACCGCCACCCACGGAACCGTGGCACATGGCACAGTTGGTGCGGAACAGAGCCATACCCACGGCCGCGTCGCCGCTCGCGGGGTCGACGAGTTCGTCGGCGGGGATCGCTGGGCCAGGGCCGAGCGTGGCAACCCACGCTGCCAACTGAGAGATCTGCTCTTGAGTGAACTGCACTGGCTTGGCAGGTGCCTGCGGGCCCGATGCCTGCATCGGCATGCGTCCTGTGCCCACCTGGAAGTCCACGGCAGCGGCGCCCACGCCCGCAAGCGAAGGAGCGACGCCCACTTGCCCCTGGCCATCCATGCCGTGGCAAGTGGCGCAGTTGGCGGCAAACAGCTTCTGGCCCACCTCAACGTCGTCCTGAGACGCGGTGACGGTGGCCTGAGCGGACTGGGATTGTGCGATGGCCGCAGCGCCGGTAAGGCCCGCGAGCAGGACGAACAGCAAGATGAGCGGTGCGGCCTTGTGGTATCGCTTCAGTGCGAGACTGCGCATCGTTCCTTCCTTACTGCAATACGTAGATGACGATGAAGAGGGCAATCCACACCACGTCGACAAAGTGCCAGTAGTACGACACGACGATGGTGGTAGTGGCCTCGTGGGTTCCAAAGCGCTTGGCGGCGAACGAGCGAGCAAGCACGAACAGCATGCCGATCAAACCGCCCACCACGTGCAGACCGTGGAAGCCAGTGGTCAAGAAGAAGACCGAGCCATAGGGCGAGGACGAAATCGTGAGGCCGTGGCTGATGAGCTCTGCGTATTCAAAGATCTGACCGGCCACAAAGATGGAGCCCATGATGTAGGTGAGCACGAACCACTCGTGCATACCCCAGCGGCGAATATTGAACAGCGAGCCCGTGCGGCGGCGCTGGTAGCGCTCCGCGGCCCATACGCCGGCCTGTGCGGTAAATGACGACGCAACTAGGACCAAAGTATTGGCCAGGGCGAACTGAATGTTGAGATGCTGGATATCGCGGGCCCATACCTCGGGCGCTTCGTTACGCAACGTGAAGTACATGGCAAAAAGGCCAGCGAAGAACATGAGTTCGGAGCTAAGCCAGACCATGGTGCCAACGGCTACAGCGTTGGGTCGCGTCGCGTGTATTGGTGACGGCTGCGCGGCGGAAGCGTGGGACATGGGTTCATTATGGCGCATACCCGCGCGCGCGAGTGTCAGTTTGAGCGCTCCGGCGCGGCACCGGCATGCGCATGCCAGAATGGGCGTCATGAGCGATCTCGTTACCAAGGCTGAATCGGCCCCCGCAACGCGCACTGCGCGCGTCCTTGTGTACAGCGATGACGCCAATACAAGGGAGAAGGTTCGGTTTGCGGTGGGCTCCACTTCCCACGGCCGCACCCTGGAGTGGGTGGAGACGGCTACGCACGATGCCGTGATCGCTCACGCCTACGCGGGCGACTTCGACTTGATCATTTTGGACGCAGAGGCTGCCAAGTCCGGTGGCATGGGCATCTGCAGGCAGCTCAAGCATGAGTTGTACCGTTGCCCGCCGGTCTTGTTGCTCGTGGGCCGTATGGGAGACGCGTGGCTCGCCACGTGGTCGGAGGCTGACGCGGCCGTGGCCCACCCCTTGGACCCATTCCAGGTGAAGGCGGCGGTTGACGCATTCTTTGATCCGGCATCGGCCTAGATTCTCCAGGCACATACACGCATCCTGAGGGAGGGGTCTTGGCCACCTTGCAAGAACTGCTGAGCCGCTTGGTTGAGCATGAGGACTTGACCGCTGAAGACACCGCGGCAGTGATGGACTCGATCCTCACCGACTCTGCCTCGCCTGTAGCCGTTGCCGCTTTTCTTGCGGCGCTGCGCGTCAAGCGGGAGACCGCCCACGAGGTAGCAGGCCTCGTAGACGCCATGCTCCAGCACGCGCACCCGTTGAAGGTCACTGGCCGCAGCGTGGATGTAGTGGGCACTGGTGGCGACGGCTACAACACGGTCAACATCTCCACTATGGCGGCCCTGGTGGTTGCCGGCACTGGTCTCAAGGTGGTCAAGCACGGCAACCGTGGTGCCACGTCCAAGACGGGCGGGGCCGACGTGTTGGGCGCTTTGGGCATTCGCCTTGACCTTCCGCCGGAGCGGGTAGGGGAGATTGCCGACGAAGTGGGAATCACTTTTGCTTTCGCTCAAACCTTCCACCCCTCCATGCGTTTCGCCATGCCCATTCGCAAGGAAATTGGCGTCCCCACCACGTTCAACATCCTTGGTCCGCTCGCGAACCCGGCTCAACCGGAGGCTTCGGCCATTGGTTGTTCGTCGCTGCGCGTTGCGCCCGTGATGGCGGGAGTGCTTGCCGAGCGTGGCCGTGAGGGGCTTGTGTTCCACGGCGACGATGGGATGGACGAGCTTTCGCCCACGGGCGCGGCCACCATGTGGGAGGTCCGCGCAGGGGGAGTCACCGAACTCCGCTTGGATCCCATTGCGGATCTCGGCTTCACCCGCATCACGGTTCAGGACCTGGTGGGTGGCGAAGCCGAAGAGAATGCGGCCGTCGTGCGCGAGGTGCTCGCGGGTGGCCGCGGTCCCGTGCGCGACACGGTGTTGCTCAATGCCGCCGCTGGCCTCGTGGCGGATGGCACCTTGCACGGGACCTCGTCCGGGAGCATCGTGGAGCGCTTTGCCGCTGGCCTTGAACTCGCGGAGGCGGCACTGGACGCTGGCAAGCCCGCTGAGATGCTCGAGAAGTGGGTTGCGGCTAGCCAGTCCTAGCCCGCGAGAGTGGCGTTTGCGCTCACCACCCGCTACTTCTCAGCACATCTGAGACCTCGGCGTGATCGTCTCGCTTCGCTGTGATCCAGTGCGCATGCCTTCCGGCACCTCCCATAGGACTCGACCATTCGCCGTCCACCACCAACAAGCGAGTGCCGGGCTTGTCCAGCCATGAGAGCACAAGTTCTGTCTCTTCCACGATGGGCGGGGCTACGGTCGCGCGGTCAAGTTCTTCCCATTCGGCAGCGAGCTGACGCGCCACTTCCCACACTCCACGCTCCACCGCGGCAGTGCCGGTAAGCGCACCGTGGGCAACCGCCGCGACTTCCCACGCTCCGGCCACGCGCCGCGTAGCTACGATGCGGCATCGGGCCAGGCCTTCGAGGCGCTGGGCCCTCAATTGGCCCGCTAAGGCCGCTGAAAGGCCGTCTCTCAGTGTTGCTGCACGCTCATACTCCAGCCGCTCTGAATGAAGCGCAATCGCTTCAGAGACGGCGGCCACGACGGGCGAGAGGTCGGTATCGAGTGCGTGGCGAACAGCCTGAGCGGTGGCGTCGTAGCCGCCTTCTTCACCGCGTACGCAAGGCGCAGCGCAGCTTCCAAGTTCCTTGAGTAGGCAGGCGCGCGCGCCCGCGCGTGGTGTGATGGGCAACTTGGTGGTGCAGGTGCGGACGTTGAGGGCGCGTTGCACGGTCTCAATGGCCAGGGTGGCCTCGTGGGAACCACGCATAGGCCCGATGCTGGGCCCCGCTACCACGGAGGCTGCACGCGTCACGCTGAGGCGTGGATAGCGCTCTTGAGTGATCCGCACCCATGGAGTGCGTTCTGGGCGTGCAGAGCGGCGGTTGTAACGCGGCCGGTGCTGATGGATGAGCCGCACCTCCAGAACATTGGCTTCAAGCGCAGTGGGCACCACGTACGTGTCCACGGAGGTGGCCAACGTGAGCATGTCGCGGATGGAGCGGCGCTGCTCGGCATTGGTGAAGTAGGACTTCACTCGAGATCTGAGGTTCTTGGACGTGCCTACATACAGGTGCTCGCCGCGCGGGCCGCGGAACACGTAGACGCCGGGGGCAGCGGGGACTGAGTCCGCCATGGGGGCCTTCTTGCGCAAAGCCTCCGGCATGGTGTTGCGCAAGGCGGCTAGATCATCGCGGTGAGTGATGCCAAAGCGTGCGAGGCGTTCCAACATGCCGTGGAGCACCTCACTCGTGGCGCGAGCATCCTCTAGTGCTCGGTGGTTGGGAGTCACGGTGGTGCCAAACAGCCGTGCCAAGGTGGCGAGTTTCTTGTTGGGAGCTTCTTCTTTGGTGGTGGCGCGGCGGGCGAGCACCACAGTGTCGATGACCTCATTCTTGGGCCAGGTATAGCCGTGCTCCCTGCACGCGGCCTTGAGGAAGCCCACATCAAAGGGCGCGTTGTGCGCTACCAGCACGGCGTCACCCAAGAACTCCAGGAACGAGGGCAAGACCGCCTCAATGCGAGGCGCGGCTATCACCATGGCATCGGTAATGCCCGTGAGCGACACGATCATGGGCGGAATGGGGGCGCCCGGGTCCACGAGAGTCTGGAACTCGCCGATGACCTCTCCGCCGCGCGTCTTGACGGCGCCAATCTCGGTGATACCCGCGCGGCCTGGTGCGGCGCCTGTGGTCTCAAGGTCCACCACCACAAAAGTCGTCTGGTGCAGCGGTTCGCCGATGTCAGCGAAGGTGGGCTGCAGCACGGTGGCCATGAGAGCACGGTACGTGGTGCCTCTGACAATGAGGTTCACGTGGCATTGCGCAGGACTTCGTGTCAGACCCCGTCTTTACCCTGGGATTCATGATCATCGATTGCGATACCTGCGAGGTGCGCGGCAAGGCGTGCACTGATTGCGTGGTGACGTTCCTTGCCATCCCGGTGCGCTCCCAGCGCCCCGCACGCGTTGAAATCGACGAGGACCAAGCCTCCGCCGTAGCAGCGCTATCAGCTGGAGGCTTGGTCCCGCCTCTTCGTTTGGTGTCGAACGGCTAGTCGCCCGCGGGTGCCTTAGAGTACAAAGCCTCGACGGCATCGGCGAAATCAGCCATCACCTCAGAGCGCTTGAGCTTGAGCGAAGGCGTCAGGTAGCCGTTGGCCACGGTGAAGTCGTCCTCCAGGATTTCCCAGCGTCGGATGGACTCCGCGCGGGAGACCACCTTGTTGGCGCGCGTCACCGCACGCTCGAGGTGTTCGCGTACCACTTCATTCTGCGCGGCCTCTGCCACTGTCATGGCAGGCAGTCCCTTGCCCTTGAGCCAGTTGGGAAGCGCCTCGGCGTCCAGGGTCAACAGGGCGCCGATGTACGGACGTCCATCACCCACCACGACGCATTGTGAAATGAGCGGGTAGGCACGCAAGCGGTCCTCAAGCACGGCCGGCGCCACGTTCTTACCACCTGCGGTGACAATGATTTCCTTCTTGCGGCCCGTGATTGTGAGGTTGCCGCCTTCGTCGATGGTGCCGATGTCACCCGTGGTGAACCAGCCCTCGGCGTTGAACGTGGCCTTGGTCGCCTCCTCGTTACGGTGGTAACCCGCAAACACCAGTTCTCCGCGTAGCAGGATCTCGCCGTCGTCGGCAATCTTGACCTCAAGGCCCGGAAGGGTGGGACCGACGGTGCCGATCTTGGCCTTGTGTGGCCGGTTTACTGTGGCCGCAGCGGTCGTCTCGGTGAGGCCGTAGCCCTCCAGCACGTGCAGTCCAAGTCCACGGTAGAAGTGGCCAAGACGGGCGCCAAGTGGCGCCGAACCCGAGATGGCCCACGTGGCGTTGCCACCAAGGACGGCCACAATCTTGCTGAGCACCAGCTTGTACGCCAGCTTGTGACGCAGCTTCAGTGCGCCACTGGGGCCGCCCGGGGTGTCCAAGGCCTCCGAGTATTCGATGGCCTGCTTGGCGGCCCACCGGAAGATCTTGACCCTTCCGCCCGCTGCGGCCTTCTGCTCGGCGCTGTTGTAGACCTTCTCGAACACACGCGGCACCGCAAGCACCAAGGTGGGCTTGAACGAGCCGAGGTAACCCACCAACTTGGTGGAATCAGGGCAAAAGCCGATGACGGTGCCGGCGCCGAGCAATGCCACCTCTACCAGGCGCGCAAGCGAGTGGGCGAGCGTGAGGAACAGTACTGTGCTAGCACCGGGTTGAAAGAGCACATCCTCGAGTTCCACAGCGATGCCCGCATAGTGGCGCACAAAGTGGAAGTGGTTGAGGCGCACGCCCTTGGGACGGCCGGTGGTGCCAGACGTGTAGATGATGGTGGCGAGAGTGTCGTGGGTAAGCGAGTCCTTGCGCTCGGCCAAAGCGGCATCGTCGACCGTGGCGCCCTTGCCTGCCACGGCGTCCACCGCGCCTTCGTCGATGACCAAGATCTCTTGCAGCGGCGACTCCTTGTCGGAGGCCACCTTCTGCGCGAGCGCTGCATGCGCCGCCGTCTCCACGAACAGCAACGAGATGTTGGAGTCAGAGGTGATCCAATCGATTTGCGACGAGGATGAGGTGTCGTAGATGGGCACCGGAATAGCGCCCGCGGCCCAAATTGCCAAGTCGAGTACGGTCCACTCGTAGCGAGTCCTGGACATGATCCCCACCGTCTGCCCAGGCTTCACCCCCTTGGCAATCAGGCCTTTTGCTACTGCGTTGACGTGGGCGGCGGCTTCCGCACCCGTGACGTCAATCCAGTTGTCCTGTTCATCGGTGTAGCGCATCACCACCGTGTCGGCGTTGCGTTCGAATGAACTGTCAATGAGCGCGGTGATGCTACGCGCGTAGGGTGAAACGTGAGGAATATCCATGTCATGACTCCATTGGCAATCGGTGGGTGCTCGAAACGATACCCTCGAACGCACGAAACTTTGCAAGAGTGGAGACCTAATGCACGCCATAGGCGTCGACATCGGCGGCACCAAGATCGCTGTGGGTGTGGTTGACGAGCAGGGAACAATCGTCGCCAAGACCAAGCGCGCCACCGAGCCCGAGCACCCCGAGAGCATAGACGCGGCCATTGCCGACGCCGTGGCTGAGTTGGCTGCCGACTACGAGTACGACGCAGTGGGCTTGGCAGCAGCCGGTTTTGTCTCCTCAGACCGTCAGCATGTGACCTTTGCTCCCAACATCGCGTGGCGCAACTACCCCTTGGCGCAGAAGGTCAGCGCGTTGCTCACGGCCGACGTGCCGGTCGTCGTGGAGAACGATGCCAACGCCGCGGGGTGGGCCGAGTTTGTGTTCGGCGCGGGACGCGATGTGCAGAACTTTGCGCTCCTCACCATCGGCACGGGACTTGGCGGCGCGCTCGTGGTTGACGGCGCGCTCGTGCGCGGTGCTTACGGCTTCGGCGCCGAGGTGGGCCACATTGCCATGGTGCCCGGTGGACATGCGTGCGGTTGTGGTCATCGCGGTTGCTGGGAGCAATACGCCTCCGGCTCAGCTTTGGTGCGCGAGGCACGACTGGCAGGAGTGGAACGTTCCACTCGTGCCGCCAAGTTGCTTGAGCTCGCAGGTGGCACTCCCGACAAGATCAAGGGCACCCACGTGAGCAATCTCGCAGCGGAAGGCGATGAGCTGTCCATCGAATTGCTCAAGGAACTGGGGGAGTGGATTGGTCGCGGTTGTGCCATTCTTTCGTCGACGCTGGACCCGGCCCTCTTTGTCGTAGGCGGCGGAGTGGTGGCGGCCGGCGACTTCCTGTTGGAACCGGCTCGCGCGCAGTTCGAAGAGAGTTTGCCTGCGTTAGAGCACCGTCCTGTGGCCCCCATCGTGGCTGCTCAAATGGGTAACGACGCGGGGATTGTGGGCGCAGCCGCTCTGGCGCGCGTGGGATCCCCCAACGGCAGTTAGCCTGTAGGCCTGGAGGTTCGATGTACTACGGACTGTTCAAGCACGTTCTGCTGGGCCCTGGCCTCAAGGTGTACTACCACCCGTGGGCCGAGGGTCTCGAACACGTACCCGAGACCGGCCCCGCGATCCTGGCATCGAACCATTTGTCGTTTTCCGATTCGATCTTCCTGCCGCTCGTGCTGAAGCGGAAGGTGGTGTTCTTGGGCAAGTCGGAGTACTTCACCGGCAAAGGCATCAAAGGAGCCGCCACTCGCGCGTTCATGGAAGGCGTAGGAACCATTCCCGTGCACCGTGGCGGCGGACGGGCTTCCGAGGCGGCGCTGCGGACGGGCTTGCAAGTACTCGGCAACGGCGAGCTCCTGGGAATCTATCCCGAGGGCACCCGTAGCGCTGACGGCCGCCTCTACCGGGGCAAGACGGGCGTGGCTCGCTTGGCGATAGAGGCCGATGTGCCCATCCTTCCCGTGGCCATGATTGGCACCGATGTGGCCCAGCCTGTGGGCCAGAAGTTGCCGTCCCGCGTGGACATTGGTGTGCGTATTGGCGAGCCCATTCACGCCGCCGACTTCACGGGCAAGCAAGACGACCGCGACGCACTGCGTGACCTCACCGACGCGGTGATGATGGCCATCCAGAAGTTGAGCGGTCAGGAGTATGTGGACCGCGACTCCGCGCAATATAAGCGCGAGCTCGCTAAGGAAGCCAAGAACAACGCTTCCTGAGCGCGCTCGGCCTTAGGACCACAGCGGGCCATTCGGGGCCTGGCAGTCCCACGTCACGCCCCTAGAATGGGCGCGACACCTCACTTGAAAGGCACTTTCTGTCATGACCGTTCGTCGCGTCGCCCTGCTTACCGCCGGTGGCTTTGCCCCGTGCCTGTCTTCCGCCGTGGGCGGTCTGATTGGCCGCTACACCGAGATCGCCCCTGAGGTGGAGATCATTGCGTACCAGCACGGGTACTACGGCTTGCTGCGCGGCGAGTACGTGGAGGTCACTGACGAGGTGAGGGAGAAGGCTGGAATCCTGCACGAGTTCGGTGGCTCGCCCATTGGTAACTCGCGCGTGAAGCTCACCAATGTGGCCGACTGCGTCAAGCGCGGCTTGGTGAAGGAGGGCCAGGACCCGCTGCACGTTGCAGCAGAGCAATTGGTCAGGGACGGCGTGGACGTGCTCCACACCATTGGCGGCGATGACACCAACACCACGGCCGCCGACCTTGCCGCCTATTTGGCTGAGAACAACTACGACCTCACCGTGGTGGGCCTTCCCAAGACCATTGACAACGATGTGGTGCCTATTAAGCAGTCGCTGGGTGCCTGGAGCGCCGCCGAGCAGGCTTCGGTGTTCGCACAGAACGTCATTGGCGAGCACCGCTCCGGTCCGCGCATGCTCATCGTCCACGAGGTCATGGGCCGCGCGTGTGGCTGGCTCACCGCTGCCGCCGGTATGAAGTACCGCAAGTGGCTTGACCAGCAGGAATGGGTCCCGGGCATCGGCTTGTCCCGTGAGCGTTGGGAAATCCACGCCCTCTACGTTCCTGAAGTGTCCATTGACTTGGACGCCGAGGCCGAGCGCCTCAAGGCAGTCATGGACACCGTGGGCAACGTCAACATCTTCTTGTCCGAGGGCGCTGGCGTGCCCGAGATCATCAAGGAGATCGAGGAGTCGGGCGGCGAGGTTGCTCGCGACCCGTTCGGTCACGTGCGCCTTGACGAGATCAACCCCGGTGCATGGTTCGCCAAGCAGTTCGCGGAGCGATTGGGCGCGGAAAAGGTCATGGTGCAGAAGTCCGGCTACTTCTCGCGTTCGGCCAAGGCAAACACTCAGGACTTGCGTCTCATCAAGTCCATGACCGACTACGCGGTGGAGTGCGCGCTGCGTGGCGAGGCTGGAGTCATCGGTCACGACGAAGAGGCTGGCGGCCGTCTGCGTGCCATCGAGTTCCCGCGCATCGCGGGACACAAGCCCTTTGACACCACGACGCCTTGGTACACCGAGATGATCAAGGAAATTGGTCAGACCACCGCGGCTGGCACCACATGAGTGCCACCACTCCCGAGGCCTTGGCGGCCGCAGGCGTTGACGAATACCTCAATTGCGAGGTGCTCCAACAACCCCAATGGCCCGATGCCGAGGCGCTCGCCCGCGCCAAGGCTCGCCTGGAGCGGGTGCCACCGCTCGTCTTTGCAGGCGAGGCCGACGTGTTGCGCGGTCACTTGGCTGCTGCGGGCAGGGGAGAGGCTTTTGTCCTGCAGGGCGGCGATTGCGCCGAGATCTTTGCCGAGGCGACGGCTGACCGGATCCGCAACAAGATTAAGACCATCTTGCAGATGGCAGTCGTGCTCACGTACGGCGCGTCCATGCCCGTGGTCAAGATCGGCCGCATGGCCGGTCAGTACGCCAAGCCGCGTTCCGCCGACACTGAGACTCGTGACGGCGTCACGTTGCCTGCGTACCGTGGCGACATCGTCAATTCCTCGGCGTTCACGCCCGAGGCGCGTGTGCCCAACCCTGAACGCTTGCTGGACGCGTACAACGTGTCCGCCTCCACGCTCAACTTGATCCGCGCTTTCACCACCGGTGGTTTTGCAGACTTGCGCCGCGTGCACCAATGGAACCGTGGCTTTGCAGGCAACCCTGCGTACGCGCGCTACGAGCAGACTGCTGCCGAGATTGACAGAGCGGTGCGCTTCATGGCGGCCGCTGGCGGCGACTTTGACGGCTTGCGTACGGTGGAGTTCTTTTCCTCGCACGAGGCACTGCTGCTCGACTACGAGCGGGCCCTCACGCGCATCGACTCGCGTACGGGTCTGCCGTACGACTGCTCGGCCCACTTCTTGTGGATCGGGGAGCGCACTCGTCACCTGGATGGCGCCCACGTGGCGTTCATGTCCAAGATTCACAACCCCATTGGGGTCAAGCTCGGTCCCGCCACCAAGGCGGCGGATGCCCTTGCGCTCGCGGAGAAGCTCAACCCTGAGAACACCCCTGGTCGTCTCACGTTTGTGGCACGCATGGGCGCACAGAACGTCCGCGACGTGCTTCCCGGGCTCGTGGAGGCTGTGCGCGACGCCGGCATTTCGGTGACGTGGATGTCTGACCCGATGCATGGGAACACCTTCACGTCGGAGTCTGGCTTCAAGACGCGTCGCTTTGACACCATCCTTGATGAAATCGCGGGCTTCTTTGAGGTGCACAAGGGGTTGGGCACCGTTCCCGGCGGAATCCATGTGGAACTCACCGGAGACGACGTCACCGAGGTCATGGGCGGCTCGGCTGAGATTGACGACGAAGGCTTGGCTCGCCGTTATGAGACCAAGGTGGACCCGCGACTGAACCACGAACAGTCGTTGGAGATGGCCTTCTTGGTGTCTGAGTTGCTGACGCGTCACGCGCCCCCGCAGGGCTTGCGTTCAGACTTCGCTTGAGCAAGGTCTAGTTGTAGACCAACACGATGGTGGTACCCATCTCGACTATTGAATCTGCCCGTGGGTTCTGATCAATGATCTTGCGTGGGCTGCTGAAGGGGTTCATGGGACGCAACTCCACCACGAGCCCTAGGTCTTCGGCCGCACGCTTGGCCACTTCCACGTCTTGGAAGACGAAGTCGGGGATCGTCACGAGAGGCGGCCCCTCGGACACGTACATGATGATTGATTGAGTGCGCGTGCCCTGTGAGCCCGCTGCAGGATTGGTCCTGATCACTGCGCCCTTGGGCTGATCCAGGGTGCGTTCATAGACCGCGGTCACCTTGAGCGCGTAGTCATCCACGAGCCGCTTTTGGGCGTCCATCTCAGTCATACCCGCAACATCGGGGATGGTGATGGGTTCGGGCCCCATAGAGACCGTGAGAGTGATGCGCGTGTAGTGCGGAACTTCTTCGCTAGCCGCAGGGTCGGTGGACATGACTTCACCTACGGGGGAAAGGTCGTCGTGAACTCGGACGATCTCGCCCACGTCCTCAAAGCCAGCTTCATTGATCATGCGGATGGCGTCTATCTCAAGTACGCCCACAACGTCTGGCACTTCCTCCATGCGCGGACCCATGGAGACGACGAGTTTCACTTCTGCGCCGTTGGGAACCTCAGCTTGACCCTCGGGCTCGGTGCGGATGACAAAGCCCTCCGCGATGTCGTCGGAGAAATCCTCCAAGTGGACGACTTCTAGGCCAAGGCTCTCCAAGATGAGCACTGCCTCTGCCTCCGGCATGCCCTTGACCTCGGGAACCGTGGTGTACGCACCCGGACCTTGGGTGGCGTACCACCAGCCGCCTAGGCCGAATACCAGGAGCAATCCCGCGAGGATTCCGCCGATCCACACCACCGGCTTGGGGCGATCCTTGTGAGGTGAGGTCGCTTCCGGGTCGTCTTCAAGAATCTCGCCGTCCACCGCACCCAAAGACACGAGAGGTTCACCCAGGCCAATGGGCAAGGCCACGGTGGTGCCAGCCGGGGTGGGCTCGAGCACAGCGGTCGCGCTGTGGTCGGCCACCACAGGGAGTGTGCCGGAGGGAGGATCGGCCTTGCGGTCAAGAGTGGGATCGTCGATCATCGCGCGGATCTGGCGCACAAGAGTCAACGCTGCCGACGCATCGCTGGGCCTGGCCAAAGGGTCACGCGCGGCCAAGGCTTGAACCAAGTCGTCAACTTCCGGAGGCAACCACGGCACATGGATGGACGGAGAGGGGATGTCCTCGTGGACGTGGCGGGAGGCCACCTCGATGGCAGAACCACCAGAGAACGGCTGGCGGCCGGTGACCATTTCAAAGAGCATCACGCCGCTGGCGTAGACGTCCGTGCGAGCGTCGGCGTAGCCCCGGGAGATTAACTCAGGGCCCAAGTACGCCACCGTGCCCATGATCATGCCGGTGGATGTGGCAGTGACCTCAGTGATCGCTCGTGCGAGGCCAAAGTCGGCAAGTTTGGGCCGCCCCTCCTCATCAAGCAAGACGTTCTCAGGCTTGACGTCCCGGTGCACCAGACCAAGCCGATGCGCCGCCGCGAGGGCATCGAGCACTGACTCGGTCACGCCAAGCGCCTCGCCCACACGCAAGGTGGCTTCGTGCCGCAATCGAGCGCGCAAGTTCTCACCCGCGATGTACTCCATGGTGAGGTAGGCGATCTCACCATCGGTGCCTTGGTCGTAGACGCGCACCAGCCCCGGATGAGTCAATCGCGCTGCAGCCTTGGCTTCGCGGCGGAAGCGGCTGGAGAACTCGTGGACGTCAGCAGAGCCAGGAAGGACTGTCCGCATGATCTTGATGGCTACGGACCGCTCCAGTCGGCGATCGAAGGCCACGTAGACGGTGGCCATGCCGCCTTCGGCGACTAATTCGCGCACCTCGTAGCGGCCGTCGATCAGACGGCCAAGCATGGGGTCAGCGATGGTCTCGGCCACGGGCTCATTGTAGGCAGGGCCGCACTGACACTGGGGGAGCCGCGTCGGTGGGGTGTTCGATACGCGAGCCACGCGCAGGCCGGGCACGTCGACAGTGGCGAGTAGGGGACCGCTCACCTTTGTACGCTGAGGACATGACCGAGTGGCTTTCCATTCCCGAGTTCGCGGCGCAACTTGGCGTGCGCGACGCGCACGTACGTGAACTCCTGCGCGAGCACCACCTGATTGCCGTGCGCAAGGGCGAGAACAATGCGCTTGCCTTGCCGTCCGACTTCATCGTCGAGGGGACCGAGAAGCCTCACATCTTGCCCACCCTCAAGGGCACCATCACCGTGCTCGCTGATGCCGGGCTCACCGACGAGCAGGCCCTCGACTGGCTCATGGCTGACAACGAGGAGTTGGGCTCTACGCCGCTCCAAGCGCTGAGGGCCGGCATCAAGGCTCCCGTGCGCCGGGCGGCGCTCGCGCTCTTCTAGGCTCCTGCGTCTACGCTGCGCGTTGCGTGGTGGCGGTGACGAGCGACTCGAGTTCCGCCAAGGCACTGGATTCCAGGCCGGTAGCGTCCACCGCTTGGTGCAAGGCGGCGCGAGCCTCTTCTACAAGCCGGTCAATCTCACGCTCTGCCTGTTCCACCGCCCCCAGGCCAACGGCGACATCCACTGCTCGTGCGATCTCCGCCGGGAGTGCCCTGGCGTTGCCTAACGCAGCCTCAAGGACTTGGCGCGCCGCGGCATCGGCCCGGTTCCAGGCATGGACCATGAGCAAGGTGCGCTTGCCTTCGCGCACGTCGTCGCCAGCGGGTTTGCCCGTGACCTCGGGTGCACCCACCAGGCCCAGGATGTCGTCGCGCAACTGGAACGCGATTCCCAAGGGCACGCCCACGGCGCGCATCGCGTCCACTGCCTCGTCACTGGCCCCCGCTACGGACGCTCCCAGCGCGAGCGGAAACTCCGCAGTGTACGAGGCTGTCTTACAGCGCATGACTGCGATGACATCGTCCGCCTGAACCCCCAATGCGGCCACAGGCTGGGCGGCCACGCGCATGTCGAGGTACTGGCCGGCCGTGCACAGTTCAGCCATCGAGGCAAAGAGGGTGGCGGTGCGAGTGGCGGCGGTAAGGGGCAGGAGGGCCATTCCCGATGCGAGGGCGCGCTGGGCTGCCATCAGTGCGAGGTCCCCGGCCAGGACTGCGCCGGAGACGCCAAAGTGCGAGGCTTCACCGGCCCAGCCTGAGTCCCGGTGCTGTGTCTCAAGGGCTTTGTGGATCGTCGCCTCGCCGCGTCTAGTTTCGGCGCTGTCCAGTACGTCGTCATGGACAAGAGCGGCGGTTTGAAAGAGCTCGACGGCCGCGGCTACGTAGGCCGCCGACTCGGGTTGTGTGCCGTGGTGCGCGCCGTGCGCGGCCAGTAGGAGTCGGGCGCGCAGGCGCTTGCCTTTGCCGGAGAACCGCGTCAGAGGCGCGAGGAGGTCTTGTGCTCCAGCGCCCACGGGTTGCACGGCCACAGTTGTCTGCGAGAGCGTCCGGGTGATTGCGGCTTCCACGTCGCTCATGACCATGGGTCCAGCCTAGGCCCGATGTCGTGCCCAGGTTGTGGCGCGACGCCCCGGCTCACACTCATGCGAGGGGCGGGGGGCGCGGGCCGCCGCACGCCATGAATGGTGTGGGCATGACCACTGCTCACGTCCACAGTCCAGGGGAGCTGCTCGCTGCCATTCCGCACTTGCTCGGCTTCACACCCACCGAGTCCATCGTCGTGGTGGGGGTGATGCGGGCGCGACATCTAGGAATGATCATGCGGATCGATCGCGCCGATTGCTTGATCCCGGAGATTGCGCGCGACTTAGGTCAGGCCATAGGCGCCCACCTTGAACAAGACGGTGCTTCGTTTGCTTTGATCGTCGGGTACTCAAGCGAACCACTCGATCAGCCATGTGAAGCGTTGGCGCAGGTGGCCCCATGGATCGACGACTACGTGCCGGTGCGGGACGAATGGCGCGTGGGTGAGGGTCGGTATCGCTCAGCCGCGTGCACGGACATCTCGTGCTGTCCAGTGCGTGGACTTCCGCTCCCGCACTTCGACGCCGAGGCGGATATTGTCCGGTTGAGGGACTCGTTACGTGCTGCGCTGCGAAGCGCTTCAGGAGACCCGCAAGCTCCGCTTGGGCTAGTGCCAACTGTGGACCCAGAGCGTCGCAGGCGTGCGGCAAGGGCTCGAGACCGCGCGTGGAAGGCGCGCGACCGAAACCCTCACGCATGGGCCCATGACACGTTTGAGTTGTGGCGCGCGCACGTCGCTGGCGCCATGGACGGGCACATGCCCAGTGATGCCGAGTGCGGCCGGTTGCTCGCGGGTTTGCGAGATGTGCACGTGCGGGATGCGGCGATCATCGACCTCAACACCCGTTACGCGCACGCCGCAGAGGACCTCGCGAGCGGCAAGGACACTGAGGAGATTGCCATGGCGCTTCGTGGACTGCTCACTGCACCTCCAGCGGGAGAGGACTCGGCCAAGGCGGAGGCCGCGGCGGAACTGGCGGCTTTTCTCGCGGGATACGCCTGGGGAAGAACCGGCGCCCTTGACGCGGCTTCGCCGTTGAGCATCGCCGCTTTGGCCCGCAAGTGGAGAGGAGAGGATCTGCTTGCTCGAGCGTTGATACAACGGGCTCTTGATGCGGACCCTCACTACTCGCTTGCACACCTCGTGGCTTCCTTGTTCAGCGTGGGGGCAGCGCCTCGGTGAGACCTGGAAGGGGACCCCAAGAGCGCGCGGCCCAGGACTTTTCGGACATTTGTGGGCAAATCGGGGCCAAAGAGGCTGGCACATGCTCAAATGAGGTGCCGCGGGGAACGTAAATCCGGTGTGTGGCGTTACAATTTAATGGATTTGCAGGCGGCGCAGGACCGCGGCAGCCCCCCACACTCGTCGAGAGGAAGCCAGTGTCGCCCAAGGCCGAGAGTAAGAGCCCCGCTCGCTCGGCGCGCGCATCGGCCTCCAAGGGGAACGACGCAGACGTCACCACCAAGGCCCCACGCCGCAAGGCAACCGCTACCAAGGAGTCAACCACCATTTCCGCAGCCGACACCATCGACGCAGTCGACACGGACGAGACCACCACGGCCAAGAAGCCGTCGCGCTCGTCCCGCGCCAAGGCAGGAGACAAGGCTGCCGCAAACGCGCCCGCCAAGGATGTCAAGGACGGCGCCGAGGATCTGGAAACCGAGGCCGATGTCGAGGACGTTGACCTTGACGATGAAGACGTGGTCGTCGAAGACGTAGAAGTCGACGTTGAAGCAGACGGAGACCCCGAGGTCGCCGTTGCCGACGCCGACGAGGACGAGATCGAAGACGAAGGGGACGACGAGGAAAAGGCTGGCTTCGTCATCGGCAATGCCGAGGACGACGCACCCACTCAGCAAGTGATGACCGCTGGCGCCACCGCCGACCCGGTCAAGGATTACCTCAAGCAGATCGGCAAGGTGGCGCTCCTCAACGCCGAGCAAGAGGTCGACCTTGCCAAGCGCATCGAAGCGGGCCTCTTCGCTGAAGAGAAGCTTGCATCGGGCGAGAAGATCGCGCCCAAGCTGCGTCGTGAACTCGAATGGATTGCCAACGACGGTCGCCACGCCAAGAACCACTTGTTGGAGGCCAACCTTCGCCTCGTGGTGTCGCTGGCCAAGCGCTACACGGGCCGCGGCATGCTCTTCCTCGACCTCATCCAAGAGGGCAATCTCGGTCTGATCCGCGCCGTGGAAAAGTTCGACTACACCAAGGGCTACAAGTTCTCTACGTACGCCACGTGGTGGATCCGGCAGGCCATTACTCGTGCCATGGCAGACCAGGCCCGCACCATCCGCATTCCGGTGCACATGGTGGAAGTCATCAACAAGCTCGCCCGCGTGCAGCGCCAAATGCTTCAAGACTTGGGCCGCGAGCCCACCCCTGAAGAGTTGGCCCGCGAGCTCGACATGACGCCTGAGAAGGTGGTGGAGGTCCAGAAGTACGGACGTGAGCCCATCTCCCTGCACACCCCACTGGGTGAAGATGGCGACAGTGAGTTCGGTGACCTCATCGAGGATTCGGAGGCTGTGGTGCCCGCCGACGCCGTGGGCTTCACCTTGCTTCAGGAAGAACTCAGCAAGGTCATGGACACCCTCAGCGACCGCGAGGCGGGAGTGGTGGGCATGCGCTTTGGCCTCACTGACGGCCAGCCCAAGACCTTGGACGAAATTGGCCGAGTCTTTGGCGTGACGCGCGAGCGGATCCGCCAGATCGAGTCCAAGACGATGTCCAAGTTGCGTCACCCCTCACGTTCGCAAGTGCTACGCGACTACCTGGACTAGTACCAGCGGGCACATGCCCCGTTTCCGAGGTGATTGCGAAAAGGTAACGATCTGAGGCGCGACCGACTGCGCCTCAGTACGTGGAAATACTCGCCCTAGGGCCGCATCCGCGTCCCGAAGGGGAGAGAAAACCATGAATTCACCACGCAATACCGCCATAGCCGTCTCACTCATCCTCGCTGGACTTCTTGTGCTGGGAGGCTGCGCCAGTCCAGCCACTCAGACGCCGCCCAGCGCTCCGCCCACAGTGTGGATCGACGCTGAGGCACCCTTTGGTCCACAACTCTTGGCTGCCATCCGGCAAGACGACGTCGCAACGGTCGAGGCACTCATCGTAGCGGGAGCATCGGTGACCGAAGACCTCGGTGCCGGGAACCAAGCCATTCACGTCGCGGCGCTCACGAGCAACGCCGCGCTCATCCCGCTGCTCGTAGCGGCGGGCGCCGATATCGATGCCACCGCAACCGGAGGAACAACCGCACTCATGCTTGCATCGGATTCAGCTGATGCGGACACTGTCCAAGCGATTCTGGATGCAGGCGCTGACCCATACATCGCGGACGCCCAGGGCTACGCCACGACGGCGATCCACCGCGCCGGAAGAGAAGGGAATGTTGAGGCGCTCCAGGTGCTCATCGAGGCGGGAGTTGACGTGAACCTGCTCGAGGGCACTCAAGCTCACGCCCTCATGTACGCGGCGTTCAATAACGAAGTGGAAGCGGTGTCGTTCCTCATCGACGCGGGCTCGGATCTTGAGCAACGCGACAACGCGGGTATGACCGCGTACGAGTGGGCGGTATACCGCGGCAACGATGAGGCGGCGCAGGTGCTGGCGGCAGCAGGCGCCGACACCGACGGTCCCTAACGCGTCCCGGGAGTCACGGCACCTCTGTAGGCACTTCGGGGACTACGGAGGGGTCGGGGCGGGCGGTCGCCGCTCGCTCTCGCGAAGTTTGGGCAATGACGATGCCGGCCAGTACGACAGCTGCGCCGGCCATCTCGATCGCCGCCATGGCCTCGCCGAGCCACATCCACGCGACGATGAACGCGAACAATACTTCGGACGAGGCGAGGATGCCCACCGCGGTCGCGCTGAGGTGCCGCAAGGCGGCGAATGAGAGCACAAACGGCGCGAAAGCTCCGAGGGTCACTACCCACAGGAGTGGCACCCACGCTGGTAGCACGACGCCCTCAAGCGCACCCGTGAGCGAAGACGGCTGAGCGAGAGCGTCCAGGTCGATTCGCCACCAGCCGCTGAAAAGCGCCCAGAACGCGGACGAGAACAGCGATGCCCAGAACGCCACCGCCATCGCCGGACGCTTGGCGACGCCTCGCTCACCTGCAAGGAAGTAGAACGCGTACGCGAACGCAGAGGCCGCGGCGGCGAGGACGCCGAGGGTGTTGAGCTGGCTGTCCCAAACGCGCGACACCACGGCGAGGCCCGCGAGCACCGCCGCAATGGCCCACCACAAGCGTGCGCTCACCTTCTCCTTGAACAACAGCCACGCGGCCAGGGCGACGATGACCACGGCCGTGTACTGGATGAGCAGCGCAATGCCCACCGGCAGAATGGAGATCGCCACGGAGTACAGCCACTGGATCATTGCCAGTCCCGCGACACCCAGCAGCGCGAGCCCCACCAGTTCGCGTCGGCTCACGCGGAAGTGTTCCCGGGCCGTCAGCAGCAGCACGGTGCCCGCAATGAGCGCGGTGGAGAGGCCGCGCATGAAAGTCAATTGCGGCGCAGTGACACCCGCGGCCATCACTACTTTGGCCACTGAGCCGTTGATGCCAAAGAGGAGGGCACCAAGCAGGGCGTACAACGCACCCAATGCTGGCCGCTTATGCGCGTGGGTCACACGCCTCAGGATAGGCCGCGCTAGCATCGGCTTGAACGAAAGGAGGGGGTCATGCAGGCCCTGCGTTATGTGTTCATCGTTCTTCACATCATTGGTCTCGCTGCCATCCTCGGACCGGCTCTTGACCAGCTTCGCAAAGACGCGAAGAAGATCACGATGGCCATGGTCTGGGGAGCTCGTGCCCAGATCCTCACCGGCATTGCCTTGGTGGGTTTGATCTACGCCAACGACGGTGAGCCCAACAACACCAAGATCACCATCAAGCTGCTCGTTGCGCTCGCCATTGCGGCCATCGCAGAGATGAGCCGCAAGAAGGTTTCGGTCACCTGGCAGTACTGGGTGGTCGGGATACTCACGGTAGTGAACATCGCCATCGCGGTGGTGTGGCACTAACCATGCCCAAGCCCAGGGAGGCAACGCCTGACGACGCTGCTGAAATAGTTCACCTGGGCGCCTTGATGTATAAGGCCGCGGGCGCCAAACCCACTCCCACGTGGGCGCTGGAATCTACGCGCCTGGTGAAGGAACGGCTCGGACAAGACCTCATCGGGTACGTCATCGACGCTCCCGAAGGGGGCCTTGCCGCTTGCGGGCTCGTGAACATCGCGCCACGGCTCCCACGCCCAGGCCGCAAGTCGCGGCTAGTGGGTTACGTGCAATGGGTGTCGACGGCACCGCAGCATTACCGCAAGGGGCACGCCAAGGCCATCATGAAGGCCTTGCTTGCAGAGACCGACCGGCGTGGCATTGAAGTCATTGAGCTTCACTCCACGCCGGTGGGTCTGCCCATGTACTTGAAGATGGGCTTCTTTGAAAAGCGCGACAACGTGGCGCTCATGGCACTGCGTGGCGACGCGGCCAAGGAGCGGAAGGCCACGTGAGTGCGGCACCGACAGTGCGCGCCGCCACTCCAGCCGACGCCACAGAGCTAGTGCGCCTAGGCGAACTCATGTACGCGGCGGTGGACCTCGTTGCCGATGACGTGTGGCGCGTCGCTACCCACCGGCAACTCACCGATCGTCTGGGCGGCGATGACTTGTGGGGTTGGGTCATTGATGCCGACGCCGCGGACGGGGGAGCGGGTCCAGGCGGTCGCCTCGCCGCATGTGGACTCATGAACCGCAATCCTCGGTTGCCGATCCCTGGACAGACGGCGGACGCGCGTGGACACATCCAGTGGGTGTGCACAGACGAGGGCTACCGTAGGCGCGGCTATGCCCGCGCCCTCATGGATCGCCTCATCGCCGACTCCGACGCTCGGGGCATCGAAACCCTGGAACTTGTCTCCTCTCCGTTCGCCCGCAGCTTGTACCCACCGCTGGGCTTTGTGGAGTGGCCTCCGGTCGAATACCCACCCGACGTTCGCGGAGTCCCCATGCAACGGCGAGCCAAGCCACGCGGTGACAGTGGGAATGCCTAGACTCTCCGCGTGACCGCCTCCGATTACTCAGCACGCCACCTTTCAGTTCTTGAGGGGCTCGACGCTGTTCGCAAGCGTCCGGGTATGTACATCGGCACTACGGACTCCCGTGGTCTCATGCACTGCTTGTGGGAGATCATCGACAACTCCGTTGATGAGGCTTTGGGTGGCCATGGCGACCGCATTGAAGTGGTCTTGCACCCCGACGACTCGGTAGAGGTGCGCGACACCGGCCGAGGTATCCCTGTGGACATCGAGCCCAAGACGGGGCTCAGTGGTGTCGAAGTGGTGATGACCAAGCTCCACGCCGGTGGAAAGTTTGGGTCCGGCTCTTACGCCGCATCGGGCGGTCTTCACGGAGTGGGCGCCTCGGTAGTCAACGCGCTGAGCGAGCGCTTGGACGTGTGGGTAGACCGAGGCGGCAAGACGCACCACATGTCATTCCGCCGCGGCGAGCCAGGACGCTTTGACGACCCGGCATCGGGCCCTACCCCCGATGCCCCCTTCACCCCATTCACGACTCGCTCCGAGTTGGACGTGGTGGGCACGGTGGGTAAGGCCGTCACCGGTACCCGCATCCGCTACTGGGCAGACCGCCAGATCTTCGCCAAGACAGCACGCTTCGCCACCGACGAGTTGGTCCAGCGCGCGCGCCAGACCGCCTTCTTGGTGCCGGGCCTTGCCTTGGCGGTGCGGGACGAACGCAACCCCCTGGAGCCCGTGGAAGAGACGTTCAGGTTCAGCGGCGGTACCAAGGACTTTGTGGACTTCATTGCCACCGATGCCGCGATCACTGACACCTGGGAGTTGACCGGGGAGGGCACATACACCGAGACGGTTCCGGTGCTCAAACCCAACGGTCAGCTGGTCTCCGAGGAAGTGGAGCGCACTTGCCGCGTGGACATCGCGCTGCGTTGGGGCAATGGTTACGACACCGACGTGCGCAGCTTTGTGAACATCATCGCCACGCCCAAGGGCGGCACGCACATCTCTGGCTTCGACCAGGGCATCGTCAAGGTGCTACGCAAGACCATTGAATCCAACGCGCGCAAACTCAAGATCACGGGAAAGGACGGGGCGGAGCGCATCGAGAAAGACGACATCATGGCCGGGTTGACGGCCATTGTCACCGTGCGCATTCCGGAGCCTCAGTTCGAGGGTCAGACAAAGGAAGTCCTGGGCACCGCGCCGGTGCGGGCCATTGTCTCTCGCGTGGTGGAGACCGAGCTCACCGCGCTTCTCAACTCGAGCAAGCGCGACACCAAGGCTCAAGCGGCGATCGTGCTGGAGAAGATTGTGGCGGAAATGCGGGCACGGGTGGCCGCTCGCAAGCAAAAGGAGATCTCGCGCCGCAAGAACGCGCTCGAGACGTCTTCCTTGCCGTCGAAGCTCGCGGATTGCCGCACGAGCGACGTGGAGAAGTCCGAGCTGTTCATCGTGGAAGGTGACAGCGCGCTGGGTACCGCCAAACTGGCACGTCGCTCCGACTTCCAGGCGCTGCTGCCCATTCGCGGAAAGATTCTCAACGTCCAGAAGGCGTCCGTGACGGATATGCTCCACAACGCGGAGTGCGCCTCGATCATCCAGGTCATTGGTGCAGGATCCGGCCGCACGTTTGATCTTGAATCGGCGCGGTACGGCAAGGTCATTCTGATGACCGACGCCGATGTCGATGGCGCCCACATCCGCACGCTACTGCTGACGCTCTTCTTCCGTTACATGCGCCCCTTGGTGGACGCGGGCAGGGTGTACGCCGCAGTGCCGCCACTTCACCGCATCGAGGTGATGGGTAGCGCCCGCAAGGACCGCGAGTACATCTACACGTACAGCGAGAAGGAACTCCAAGAGACTCTCTCCACCTTGCGACGCAATGGCCGCAAGTACAAGGAAGACATCCAGCGGTACAAGGGCCTTGGAGAAATGGACGCAGACCAGCTCGCCGAGACCACCATGGATGCGGAGCACCGCACCCTGCGCCGCATCACTGCGTCGGATGCTGCGAGTGCCGAGCGAGTGTTTGAACTGCTGATGGGCAACGAGGTGGCGCCACGCAGGGACTTCATTGTTGCTGGCGCGGCAGGCATTGACCACAACCGCATCGACGCTTGACGCGAGTCCCGGGCTGGGCACGCCACAATGGTGGCGTGACCGACGATCCGCAACCCTCGACTGAGGAAATCGAGGAGAGCCTCGAGCCTGTCTCGCTCATCGCGCAATCAGGAGCGGTGATCCGCACGGGTCAGCTGATGTTGGAATCGGGAACCGCGAGTTACCGCGTCAAGCAGGCGATGACGGCCGTTGCTCGCTCTCTAGGCATTGACCGTCCCAAGCATCACGTCTCGTTCACGGAACTGGCTGCCACAAGCCACCGCGGACGCATCTTCCGCACCGAGGTAGCGGAGAGTAAGGGTTTCCACGTCAACGCTGACAGGATCCACAGGCTGGACCGCTTCCGCAGGGACTTGCCTGAACGCGCCTCCGCGGACTATATCCACCGTCACCTAGACGACATTGCCAAGCACGGCAACTTGTACCCACGATGGGCGTACGCGAGTTTTGCGGGTCTTGCGTGCGCCGCGTTTGCGGTGCTCAATAACGCGCTGCCATGGGAAGTGGCAGTGGTGTTCATGGCTGCGTTTCTGGGGCTGTGGGTGCGGCGACTGCTAGGTGACCGGCACTTCAACTTGTTCGGCGGAGCCATGGTGGCCGCGGCTGTCGCCTCACTGGCCTACCTCGCAGGTATTGCGCTCATCAACGTCACTGGTGAAGGGCTCACCACCCACGCCGCGGGGTACATCTCATCGGTGCTGTTCCTGTTGCCAGGATTCGCGCTCATCACGGGCGCTCTGGACATGGCAAACATGGACTTGCGTGCGGGAATTGAGCGCATCGCGTACGGAACCATGATCACCATGGCCGCCGGTGTGAGCGTGTGGGGGGTCTCCCTCGTAGGCGGCCTGGACACCGTGCCACGCGACGACACTGGACTGTCTTTGGCACTCCAGGCGCTGCTGTGGGCTGTAGCAAGCCTTGTGGGCGTAGCGGGCTTTGCTCTCATGTTCAACAGCCCGTGGCGGATGGCGCTATGGGCAGCGGTCATCGGCGCCATCGCCAACACCGCGCGCATGTACATGGTGGATCAAGGCTTCAAAGTTCAAGCTGCCACGGCCGTAGCGTGCTTGGCAGTGGGCTGCATGGCGGCGTTTGTGGCGCGTGGTGGTCGCTACCCGCACATCACGCTCAGCGTGCCTGCCGTACTGGTGATGATCCCGGGCGTGGCCGCGCACGAGTCCCTCATGAGCCTCAACGCTGGCGACTACACCCAAGCCACTGCGGGCATCCTGCGAGTAGTGCTCGTGGTCCTGTCCATCATGGTGGGCCTTGTGGGCGCCAAACTGCTCACCGACAAGGAATGGGCGTTCGGGCGCACTGACGTGTAGTGAGCGACCCCACGCGACTAGCCGATGCCCACCACGGGGGCTGCGAGCGCGGCTCCGGAGCCGTCGCGCTTGGTGTCCACGGCGGGCAGTTCCACGGGCTGGCCGGAGCCAGCACTGGCCCTCGCAGGAGCTTCTCCCACCCATACTGCAATAAGGGTGTCTTCACCCTTGAGGAAGCGGTGGGCACGCACACCGCCCGTAGCGCGTCCCTTACTGGGGTACTCGGAGAAACTAGTGACTTTGGCCGCTCCGGCTTGAGTGCCGGGCAACGCTCCAGACGCGCCGGCCACGGTAGCGACGACGGCATCGGCGCCGGTTGCCACCGCACCAAAGAAGGCCACCGTGGCGCCGTCACTCACCTTGATGCCTGCCATGCCACCCGCCGGGCGGCCTTGCGGGCGCACTGCCGTGGCAGGGAAGCGCAGCAACTGAGCGTCCGAGGTGACAAAGACGAGCTCGGAGTCGTCTGGGGCTAGGCAGGCGCCCACCACGGAGTCGCCGTCCTTGAGGCTGATGATGTCCCACGAGTCGCGGCTGGGAGCAGTCTCGGCCGCGACGCGCTTCACGGTGCCTTGAGCAGTGGCGAGACCCACGGGGATCTCCGAATCGAGCGGGACGAGGGCCATCGCCTCTTCGCCGCGCTCCAGGCTCACGATGTCCCGCAGAGGCACCCCGCCAGCAAGAGAGGGCGGGTCGTCGGTCACTGGCAGGCTCGGCACTTCCAGGAGTGACAAACGCACCACGCGGCCACGGCTCGTGACTACGCCCACATCGGCTCGAGCCGACGAGGCAACGGAGGAGCGCAAGGCATCGTGCGGCGAGCGGCGCCCTTCGCGTGGCACAGGGGACTCGTCGGCGGTGCGGGCGACCATGCCAGTCACGGAGAGCAAGGCCCAGCAGGGTGTGTCGGCAATCTCCAAGGACGCGGCGGCGGTGCGCGTCACACCCGGCACCGCTTGGGCAGCGGCGGCACCGCGCGCTGACAGCCCTTCAAGTGAAATGGTGGGCGCGGCTCCGGCATCCACTCGCAGGATGGTGCGGCGAGGCGTCCCGTGCTCCATGGCCACTGCGTCCATCTCGCGGCCCGCTACGCCCTTGAGCACCTCCTCAGAGGACAAAATGTCCTCGAGTTCGGCGATCTCCGCAAGCAACTGCGTCTTCTCGTTCTCCAATTCAATCTTGGAGAACTTGGTGAGTCGGCGCAGTCGAAGCTCGAGGATGTATTCCGCTTGCACTTCGCTGAGGTCGAAGGCTGTCATGAGGCGATCGCGCGCCGAGGCAGCGTCGTCGGAGGTACGAATGATCTGGATGACGTCGTCAATGTCCAAGATGGCAATGAGCAAGCCATCTACTAGGTGCAAGCGATCGCGTCGGGCGGCAAGCCTGAACGCACTGCGCCTGCGCACCACCTCAAGGCGGTGGTCCACCCACACTTGAAGCATTTCCTTGAGGCCCAGCGTGCGAGGTTGACCGTCAACCAAGGCCACATTGTTGATGGAGAAGTTCTCTTGCAACGGCGTGAGTTTGTAGAGCTGCTCCAGCACCGCCTCGGGCGAGAATCCGGTGCGTACTTCGATGACGAGGCGCATGCCGTGGTGACGGTCAGTGAGGTCCACCACGGATTGAATTCCCTGGATCTTCTTGGAATTGACCCCGTCTTTGATCTTCTCAATGACCTTTTCCGGGCCCACCAAGTACGGCAGCTCAGTGACCACAATGCCCTTGCGCTTGGGCGTCACATTCTCGATGCGTGCTGTGGCTTGGGTCTTGAATGCGCCACGGCCGGTCTCATAGGCTTCGCGGATTCCGTCCAGACCTACGATGCGCCCGCCGGTGGGCAGATCTGGTCCGGGCACGAACTTCATCAAGTCGTCGAGGGTCGCATTGGGGTTCGCGAGCAAGTGACGCGCGGCAGAGATGACTTCCACCACGTTGTGAGGGGCCATATTGGTGGCCATGCCTACGGCAATACCGGATGCGCCGTTGACCAGGAGGTTGGGGATCGCGGCGGGTAGCACCGACGGCTGCTGCAACTTGTTGTCGTAGTTAGGGACAAAGTCCACGACGTCTTCGCCAAGGTCGGCAATCATCGCCATGGCGGCCGAGGCCAAGCGGGCTTCCGTATAGCGCGAGGCGGCAGGGCCGTCATCGAGCGAACCGAAGTTGCCATGGCCGTCCACGAGAGGCAAGCGCAAAGAGAACGCCTGAGCCATGCGCACCAAAGCGTCGTAGATTGCTTGGTCGCCGTGGGGGTGGAGCTTTCCCATGACCTCACCCACCACGCGCGAAGACTTCACGTGCGCACGATCGGGCCGTAGGCCCATGTCGCCCATCGTGTAGATGATGCGGCGCTGCACGGGCTTGAGGCCATCACGCGCATCGGGCAAGGCTCGCGAGTAGATCACCGAGTAGGCGTACTCGAGGAAGGACGCCTCCATCTCGGCGCTGACGTCGATATCGACGATCTGCGCGTCGGACTCGGTCATGCACTCTCCAACTCTCACAGCAAAAGGACTGCACGTATTGTCGCCCGAACCTAAGACAAGGGGTCGCCACGCCGCGCGCACGGTGCGACAATTGGCCGCATGTCAGTGACTCTCGCGCAAGCAGTGCAAGGCGCAGGCTACTACCCAGCTTTGGCCAACCACGTCCTCCGTTCTGCCATTGGTGACGAGGAGGTGCGCGCGCACTTTGTGCACACAGAGACCACCTTCGATTCCTCCGAGGTCCGCAGGCACATGACGGTGCTGGTCCTCACGGACCGTCGCCTGATTCGCGTACATATGGACGATGGCGCTGGCCACTCTGCGGAAGGCGTCCACGAGGCTTCGGCCACGGTGGAAAGCGCCTTTCTCAAGCGCATTAGCAACATGGCACTGACTCACGTGGTTCACGAGCCCGAGAACTTCCATGAGGGAGACACTCCCAGTGAGCTGGTGCTCGCGGTGGGGTGGGGCATTCACTCGCGCATTGAACTTGAGCCCGCGTCCTGCGGTGACGAGAACTGCGAGGCCGACCACGGCTACACGGGCGGCATCACCGGAGACGATTCCCTGGTCCGCGTGAGCGTGATCGCGGACGGCGTGGAAACTGTCCGCGCCCTTGAGGACTTTGCGCGCACTCTGCAGCGCTCCATCGGGGACGCCGCGTGACCTTAGCCCAACGGCTCGCGGCAGTGGGCCTTTCGATGCCGGATTACGGGGGCATGGAGTTGGGTGCGGTATTGCCTGCGGCACTTGCTGCTATTGGCGCTGAAGCGGCGGTTACTGACCGCGACGCCGAGGCCGACCGGTTGCGGTTGGGCGTGCCTCAAGCGCGCCACGTGGTGGTGGTGATGGTGGATGGCCTTGGCCACTTGCAACTGGATGCCAGGCGCGGCCACGCGCCCTTCTTGAGGTCAATCGTTTCCGCGACCGTCACTGCGGGCTTTCCCACCACTACCGCCACTTCGCTCACTCTGTTTGGCACGGGTCACCCCGCCGGGCGCACAGGGATGATGGGCTACACCACCCTCAACGAGCGCACTCAAGGGCTCGCCAACTTGGTGTCGTGGGACGGTGCCTACCGCGCTGAGGACTGGCAGCCGATGCCTTCCCTCCTCGCCAACGCCGCGGAAGAAGGCTTTCTGGTCACCACTCTTGGTAAGCGCACTTTCGCAGGCTCAGGCTTGACGCATGCGGCTCTCAGGGGCGGCCAGTTCGTGGGAGCTGAACTCTTGGTGGACCGCATTGACGTGGCCCTTGGCGCCGCTCGCGAGCCAGGGGTTTCTTATTGCTATTGGGGCGAACTCGACGCCGCCGGCCACAAGTACGGCTGGAACTCGGATGAGTGGGTGGCCGCGTTGGAGGACGCTGACCGAGAACTCAGCCGCCTCGCTCGAGAACTTCCCAAAGGCGCGGTGATGGTGGTGACCGCTGACCACGGCATGGTCGACGTGACGGGTGCTCCGCGTTGGGACGTGGGTGCGGATTCACGATTGGCGCAAGGGATCGCGACCGTGGCAGGCGAGCCGCGAGCGCTCCATTTGCATACTCGCCCCGGAGTGGCCGAGGCCGTCGCGACCACGTGGGCCGAGGTACTTGAGGACCACGCCGTGGTGATGACCAAGGAGGAGGCCATCGCTGGCGGAGTGTTTGGCGAGGTGTCTGACTTGGCTCGCGAACGCATCGGCGATGTGATTGTGGCCATGACGGGCCGCGCTTGTGTGATGGATTCGCGCACTCAAAGCCCGCAATCCATGGCACTCGTGGGAATGCACGGCTCGTTGACGCCCGAGGAACTTATAGTTCCGTTGTTGGTGGCGGAGGGATCCTGATGGCTCACATGGTGTTCTTCACGGGAACCATGGACTGTGGAAAGTCCACATTGGCTCTACAGACCAATCACAACCACGCGGCGCGCGGGCGCAAGGGCGCGATCTACACGCGCTTCGACCGCGCGGGTTCCGCACGCGTGTCCTCGCGCCTGGGCCTTGAGGTGCCTGCCCGCGAGGTACTCGATGACACGGACTTGTGGGACGACGTCACCTCGCTACGCATGGGCGGCACGGAGATCGACTACTTGGTGTGCGATGAGGCGCAGTTCTACTCGGCTGCGCAAGTGGAGCAGTTGGCCCGTTTGGTGGATGAGCTGAACATCGACGTGTTTGCTTTCGGCATTACCGCGGACTTCCGCACCCGACTATTCCCGGGCTCCGCGCGTTTCATTGAACTCGCGGACAAGGTGGAAGTGCTCCAAGTGCAGAGCATCTGCTGGTGTGGCGCCCGCGCTACTCACAACGCCCGCACCATAGACGGCGTGATGGTGACGCACGGTGAGCAAGTGGTAGTGGGGGACACCGCCGAGGGCGGAGTGGTGGCTTACGAGGTCTTGTGCAGGCGACACCACATGCGGCGCATGACGGCCGCCTCCGCGCGAGCCACGGCGCTCAGCGCTGACGTGCTACCCCTTGGCATGACTCCCTCGGATCTCGAGGCGTGCGCCATCCCTGAAACCATTCGCGAGAAACTGCTCAAGTCCAACGCGTAGCACGTGGACTATTCGGTGCCTTGAGTCTTGGCGCCAAAGACGATCTCGTCCCAACTGGGCACAGATGCGCGCCCCTTGCGGGGCCTGCGCTCGCCGCTCGCAGGGGTGGGCGGTGCGGCGTTGGCCGCAGTACCAGCGGGATGCCCGGCGCGAGAAGCCTCCACCGAAGGCTTTGGGGTCTGTTCTGCAGGGGACTCGGTCGCGGGCGGGCCGCTGAATCCTACGTGGGCAGTGCGGGAGTGGCCCGCGGGGCCAAAGCCCTCAAACGCATCGTCATTGTCAACGTCATCGTCCATCGCCACTGACTCACGAGTGCCACGCATGCCGTTGAGCTCGTCCAGGAGCGCCTCGGTGGGCGACACTTGGTCTGCCGGGGCCATGGGAATGGCTGCGGAGGGGGGAGCGCCATCAGAAAGTACCCTGTCCACTTGCGACACGGCGGCGGGGTGCAGCGGAATGGCCCCGGAGTTGCCCGATGCTGCAGTGGCACCGGCGCCGGAAACAGTACCCTCCGGCTTCACGGCCGTGAGGTGCCTGCGCGGGATGGGTGCGTCCAAGAGCTCAGTTTCGGTGAGCCAGCGCGCTTCCTCGTCGTCCGCAGTGAGTGAGCGGGCGTTGTGATCGTAGGTCCACACCGCGCGGGACGTCCGCCCGCTGACGCGGAAGTCCACGGCTACGCGCCAGGGCTCGTCGGGGGCGCGCCAGGCGTCCCACGAGACGCTGTCGGGGTCGGCTCCGCGAGCTGCAATGCGGTCAAGCACCAAGTCATCAAGAATGGGCGCGCTTGAGTCGCGGCCGATGCGAGTAGAGCGGGCTTGATCCACCACGTATTCGCGTTCGGCCAAGACGGGCATGGCGAACTTGTCAATCGCCTCGAGCGGCTCGCCTGACAGTTCCGCCAACTCGGCGGGCGTGAGACCTGCGCGCAAGCGCTGCTGGATCTCGCGTGGCGTCAGCGAACTGGCTGCGGTGGCGGAAGCACCGGCGGCGGCGGGGCTGTCTACCGGTATGCCACGGCGCACGGTGCGGCGCAACTCCTCAGTGATGGGAAGCGAAAGGCGCGTGCCGCCGGCCGTTTCCACCACCAAATGATCGCCGCTGTCTCCAAGGCCGATCAACGTGAGCCCTGTCATGTCCCCAGGGTGCCACGCTCCGCGCTCAGGTGCCGGTTGGCGCGCGGCGTGGCGCGTTCGGTGTGACAAGGTGTAGCCGTGAACTCCACGCCTGCCTCGCCGCAAGAACTCCTTGAGATCGCTTCCACACTGGCCCAAGAGACTCTCGAGATCATCACCAAGGGCCGCGCCCAAGCGCACGTCACCGATACCAAGTCCGCTCTCGTGGACATCGTGACGCAAATGGACGTGGCAGCGGAGCAACACATCACCTCGCGCCTCAAGGAACTGCGGCCCCTGGACGGCTTGTTGGGCGAAGAAGGTGCCGACGTACACAGCGAGTCAGGCGTGACGTGGATTGTGGACCCCATCGACGGCACCGTGAACTACCTCTACGGACTGCCGCATTTCGCGGTGTCTATCGCAGCCGTGTGGGGACCGCCCAAGCCAGGGGAGTGGACCGCCTTAGCCGGAGCGGTCGCGGACGGCGCGGGCTCGCTATGGACCGGCGCCAAAGATCTAGGGGCATGGCGCAACGGCCAACCCTTGCATCGGGAAGTGGGACCGGACCTTGCCGGCACCTTGCTGGCCACTGGCTTCCAATACATCACTGAGCGCCGCCGCACTCAAGGTGAGATCGCGGCGAAGATTCTTCCCCAGGTCCGTGACATCCGCCGCCTGGGTGCGTGCAGTGTGGATTTGTGCCTCGTAGCTGCAGGAGATGTCGACGCGTACTTTGAGCACGGGCTCAATCCGTGGGACTACGCGGCGGGTGCGCTCATCTGCGAAGAAGCCGGGGTTCGGGTAGGCGGCGCACACGGTGGATCCGCCGATCCTCACCTGCTAATTGCGGCGGTTCCGGGGGTGTGGGACAGCCTCCATGACGCCATTCTGGACGCAGGGGGCGACCATCCCTGGGACACGCCGAGCGTTTGAATTCGCGCGCGAGCAGTTCTTGGGGCACAATGCCTGCGCCACGTAGGGAACAAATCGGCCACCCTGGGCATTGAGTAACCACCTACTAGGGTGAAAAGGAGAGCGCTGGATGGCAACCGACTACGACGCCCCTCGCAAGACTGACGACGAGATCGCCGCCGACTCCATTGAGGAGTTGAAGGCGCGTCGCGCCGACAAGTCATCGGGAGTGGTGGACGAGGATGAGGCCGACGCCGCAGAAGGCTTTGAGCTGCCCGGTGCGGACCTCTCCGGTGAAGAGCTTTCGGTGCGCGTGCTCCCTCCGCAGCAGGATGAGTTCACGTGCATGTCGTGTTTCTTGGTGCACCACCGCAGCCAGTTGGCGGAGTTCAAGAAGGACCAGCCGATCTGCTCGGAGTGCGCCGCTTAAGGCTCGCTATGAGCGACGTTGAGGTGCTGGTCAGCACCACCGACCCGGATGTACCGCTACCTGACTATGCGCATCCAGGAGACGCGGGCGCAGACCTCACCACGCGCATAGCCCTGACGCTCCAACCCGGCGAACGCGCCACTGTGCCCACCGGAGTGCGAGTGGCCCTTCCCTATGGTTACGTAGCGCTCGTGCACCCCCGCTCTGGGCTGGCCGCCAAACATGGTGTGACCATCGTCAACGCACCCGGCACAGTAGACGCCGGCTACCGCGGAGAGATTGCGGTCACGCTCATCAACACCGATGCCACTGAACCCGTGTCATTTGAGGTAGGCGACAGAATTGCCCAACTGGTGATCCAGAAGGTCGAGAGGGCGGTCTTTGTGCCGGTAGAGTCGCTTCCCGGCTCGCACCGAGGCCAAGGAGGCTTTGGTTCCACGGGCACCGCTGAGAGGACCAACCATGGCTAAGAAGGCCACGCCGACGTTCGAGGATGGCTTGGGCGACTTGGCGCTCGCCGACGGTCCGTGGAGTGTCACCAAGGCTCCGGCCAATGCCGAGTTCTTGGATTTTGGCCCCCTACAGTTGCCCGCTATCGCAGGACTCAAAGCGCGCGTGGAGATTGACCCCAAGTTCCGTGAGGTGGGTGCCGTCTCCGTCTTGGTCAACGACTGTGCAGTTCAGCTCCAAGTGGTCGCCGCCCGCAGCGGTAAACCCTTGTGGCCACAACTGCGCCGTGTGCTACTGGTCAAACTCAAGCGTCAGCCGGGCCACCAGCAAGTGATCGAAGGGCACTTTGGCGCCGAGGTCATCGCGGCCTTCACCACTCGCAACAAAGAAGGCGTAATCGCCGATGTGCCCATGCGCTTTGTGGGTATCGACGGTGACAAGTGGATGCTCCGCGCGGTAGTGACCGGCCCCAGCGTCCTGAGTGACGCCACGGTGGCGCGCGTGAACGCTCTCTTAAGCAACATCGCGGTGGAGCGTGGCACTGACGCCCGTGCCGAGGGCGAGGTGCTCGCGCTAAAGGCCCCGCCCGGCGAACTCGACTATGACTCCTTCCCTGACACTGCGGTAGACACCTCGCACCTCACGGAGCCCACGGAATGACCGCTCTGGCGGACACGGTGACGATTGCTGATGCCGCACCCCGCACCGTGGTGCGGTTGTGTGGACGCATCGCACACATCGTCGTCTCGCCTGCGCAAGGCCCCTCTGAACTCGTCGCGCGCATTGATGACGGCACGGGTGTAGTGGACGTGGTGTTCATGGGTCGCCGCTCCATCCCCGGCATTGAGCCCGGACAGCGCATCGCCGTGGAAGGGCGCATGGTGCAAGGCGACGAAGCACCCCGCATCTACAACCCGCGATACGAGCTTTCGTGCCTGAAGTAGACAAGCCCAAAGGCGCCGCGAAGGCGCTCGCAAACGATGGCGACTTCAACTTCAACGAGGCCATTGGCGGGTGGCGAGGGCTGCTTGAGTCAGTGCTACCGGGGGTGGCCTTCGTTTCAGCCTTCCTGATCTGGGGCGGCTTCAAACTCCCGGTGATCGCCGCCGTCAGCGTGGTCGTCATCCTCGTGGCATTGCGATTAGTGCAAAAGACCCCCATCACTCAAGCACTGAGCGGTCTGCTTGGCGTGGCGCTCGGCGCGTTCTGGGCGTGGCGAGTGGGTGATGCCAATGGCTACTTCGTTCCAGGTTTTTGGACCACGGGCGCGTACGCACTTGCGATGTTGGTCTCCATCCTCATCAGATGGCCGCTCGTGGGCGTGGTGGTGGCCTTGGTACGCGGCTGGAGCAGACGTTGGCGCAAGGACCCCGCGATTGTGCGCCGCATGCAGTGGGCCACGGCCGTCTACGTGATTTCGCAGGCGATCCGCCTTGCCATCCAGTTGCCCCTGTACTTCGCGGGCGCCACTGCGGCGCTGGGAACCGCGCGTCTGGCGCTAGGTGCGCCTTACTTCGCACTCACGCTGTGGGTGATGTGGCTGATGGTCCGTCGTGTAGAACTCGCTCCAACGCCTCAGGATCAGCCTCAGCCGAAAGAATGAAGAGCAACTCGTCGTGAGCCTCGAGAGTGTCCTCGGGGCTGGGCGCAATGGTCCTGTCGCCGCGCACAATGCAAGACAGCACCGTGTCAGGTGGCCACTGCATTTCACGCACCAAGGCACCCACGGACATGGACTCGGCGGGCAGCGTGACTTCCACGATTGATGCACCCGATTGGCGGAACGTGAACACCTTCACCACGTCACCCACCGCCACGGCTTCTTCCACCATGGCGGTCATGATGCGCGGTGTGGACACGGCCACGTCTACACCCCACTGAGCGTCGTACATCCACTCATTGCGGGGGTTGTTGACGCGGGCTACCGTACGCGGCACTCCAAACTCAGTCTTGGCCAGGAACGAAATGACGAGATTTGCCTTGTCGTCGCCGGTGGCGGCCACCACGACGTCCATTTCGCTCACGCCAGCCTCACCCAGCGCGCTGAGTTCGCACGCATCGGCGAGCATCCATTCGGCCTCAGCGACCTGAGCGATGCGCATGGCGCCCGGGTTGTTGTCGATCAACAGCACTTCGTGTCCGTGTTCAAGCAAGTCGCGGGCAATCGAGCGGCCCACAGATCCGGCACCAGCAATCAAGACCTTCATGAGGCGTCCTTGGGGGCTCGGCTCAAGGTCTTTTCGGCGGCGCGCTGGACGCCTTCGGTGAGCACCACGTATACATCATCGTCCGCCTGCACCACGGCATCGGCGTCAGGAAGTATGGCCTCACCAAAGCGCAGCACATACGCAATGCGGGCCCTAGTGGCCACCTCCATAGCGACATAGAGCTTGCCCACCCATGCCTCGTGGAAGGGCAAGCGGCGAATGCTCACCTTGGCATCGGTGTCGAGGTAAATCTCGTCCGAGCCTCCAGGCAGCAGTCGCGTGACGATTTGCGAGGCGGTCCACGGCACGGGAGCCACGGTGGGGATTCCCAAGCGACGATAGACCTCGGCGCGGCCGGAATCGGCGATACGCGCCACCACGTTCTCCACGCCATAGGTCTCGCGCACTACGCGCGCGGCGAGGATGTTGGAATTGTCCCCGTCGGACACAGCGGCAAAGCCGTAGGCCTCTTCCACGCCGGCGGCCACGAGCGTGTCGCGGTCAAAACCCACGCCCGTGATCTTCTGACCCTTGAAGTCGGAGGGGAGGCGGCGAAACGCGTCGGCTTTGACGTCAATGACTGAAACGCTATGGCCACGGGACTCAAATTCCCCAGCGAGGGTGGCGCCTGTACGGCCGCATCCCATAATCACCACATGCACAATGCCCCACGCTATACCCCGGGTGCCTAGGATGGTGAGACGTGCGGCGGTTTGCGGAGCGTCTTAAGCGAGTGGTGTTCGGATCGCCGGTGGCGGCCGACTCGGCTAAGCCTGAGACCTTGCGCACCCGTCTAGCTCTCGCCGTTTTTGGGGCAAGCATCCTCAGTGCCGTGGTCTATGGGCCCGATGCCATGATCGACGCCTTGCGTTTGGGCTCCCAACAGCGCGCGGTGCCAGCAATGGCGGCTGGAGTGGTACTCATCATGGTCTTGCTTGGAGCCGCCTATGCGTCCCAAGTGCGGGCCTTCCCCAATGAGCGCGGTGACTACGGCATCGTCCGAGACCGCGTAGGGCGCAATGCGGGCGTGGTGATCGGTGCGTCGCTCCTCGTGGACTACCTCTTCACCGTGGCGGTGTCTCTAGCGGCGCTCACGGAAGTAGTGATCTTCATGTTCCCGGAGACCACGCGCTGGGCGCGCGTGGTGGCCCTGGGCGTCCTGGCGGTGATGACTCTCGCGAGCCTGCGTGGCATCCGGGACCGCGTGCGAGTGCTCGTCACTGTGTGGAACGGCTTCCTTGTCGTGATAGCCGGCGTGGCGATCCTGGGAGCGCTGCGCTACAGCGAAATGGCCGCGACGCGGCCCGGTCCCGCGGCTCCCGAGACCTGGTCACTCATCGCTGCCTACGCGGGAGCCGTGGCATCTGGTGCCGTCATGGTGACGGGCATTGAGCATCTAGCCTCGTCGGGACCACACCATGCGGAGCCCCGTGGCACACGCGCGTCCCGGACGTTGCTCATTGCCGTGGGCGCCAGCGCCGCGGCGTTCTTTGCGGTATCCATACTGGCGTGGAGTTACGGCTTCAGCGGTTGGGCCCACGGACCCATGGTCCTTCAAGTAGCGGATGCAGTGGTCCGCGACAAGCGTTGGGTGTGGGTAGTCGCCGTCGCTGCGGTGGCAATTCTGTATGCCGCGGCATCGGCCGTGTTCCGTCGCTTCTCCCGCATCACGTCGCTGCTCGCAAGTGACAGCTACTTGCCGCGCCAACTGGCCATGCGCAACGACCGATTGGTCCTGCGCGGCGGCATCCTCATTGTGGCGGTGCTTTCAGGCGTGCTACTCATTGCGTCCGCGGCGGACATTGAACGCTTGATTCACATGTACATCGTGGGAGTCTTCACGTCCATTGTGTTGAGCCAGCTAGGCATGGTGCGGTGGGTCTCCAACAGGCTAGCCCTCGCCACGGAGCGCAAGAACGTGTGGCAACTCCATGCGCGGCGCACTCTTCACATCGCCGCAGGCGTAGCGGCCGCGGGCGTGCTGCTCATCACGGCCATCTTCAACTTTGCCAACGGTGCGTGGATAGCGATTGCACTCATCGTCATCTTGGTGGGCCTCATGCACGCCATTTCGCGCCACTACGCGCAAGTGCGGGCGGACTTGGCAGTGCCCGACGACGGCAAAGCCACTGCGCTGCCCTCCGCCACCCACGGCGTGGTGCTCGTGGCGTCGCTGCATCGCCCTGCCTTGCGGGCGCTTGCCTACGCTAGAGCCGCGCGTCACTCCACACTCAAAGCGGTCTCCGTGCAAGTGGACAGGGGGGCCACGCAGGCGCTGGAGAAGCGGTGGACCCACCTCAACCTGGGAGTGCCGCTCGTGATCGTGGATTCGCCCTACCGCGACCTGGTGGGCCCCATGCTCGAGTACGTCAAGTCCATGCATCGCGCCTCGCCTAGGGACGCTGTGGTGGTCTACGTGCCCGAATACATCGTGGGCAAGTGGTGGGAGCAGTTGCTCCACAACCGCAACACTGCACGGCTACGGGCCCAGCTCTTGCAGGTTCCTAACGTGGTAGTTGCCGCGGTGCCGTGGAAGCTCGAATCTGCACGAGAACTCATGCTGCACGCGAACGGCGAGGCCACCGCGCCTTCCGTCCGCGTGACGGGCCGCTAGGTCGCGCGTGAAAGAGGGCACCGCACTGAGACTCACCGTGGGCGCACCTGCGCACGGCGGCCATTGCGTGGCCCGGCATCAAGGCCGCGCCGTGTTTGTGCGCCATGCGCTGCCCGGAGAGGTCGTGGATGCCGTTATCACTGAAGGCGGTGACGAGGCCCGCTTCTGGCGCGCCGATGCCGTTGCGGTGGTCGAGGCCTCGCCGCACCGGGTTGCGTCCGCGTGGCCACAGGCTGGGCCCGACGGCGTGGGCGGGGGAGAACTCGCGCACGTGGCCTTGCCTGCCCAAAGGCAGTGGAAGTTTGACGTGCTGCGCGAGGCCTTCGACCGGTTTGCGGGCTTGGAGTTCCCCGGCGCTGTCAAGGCGGCGCCCGGAGACGAGCAGTCGGGAGGGCTTGGCTACCGGACTCGCGTGACCGCTGTGGCCGGACCAACGGGCCGTGCGGCCATGCGCAAACATCGTTCGTGGGATGCGGTGGAGTTGGAGTCCATGCCCTTGGCCGTCCCGGCCGCGGAACGCGTCCTGTTGGGTACACAGGTAGAGCCGGGCACTCGGTTCACCGTGGCTGCGTCCTCCGGCGGAGACGTGGCAGTGGCGGTAGAAGGGCAGAGCAGTCCATTTGTCACCGAACGCGTTTCTACCCCTTCCGGGCCAGTGGAGTACCGCGTGCGTGCAGACGGCTTCTGGCAAGTGCACACCCAAGCGCCACAGTTGCTAGTGGACGCAGTGCTGGATCACCTGGAAGGCGCAACGCGGGTGCTGGACCTCTATGCAGGTTCAGGTCTGTTCGGTGCAGCCATTGCCGCCCAGGGAATTGACGTCACGCTCGTGGAATTCGACCGCCGCGCCGTCAAGGACGCCGAGCACAATGTCGGCGCCTGGCCCCACGCCACCGTGGTGCCTGGAGACGTCCGGCGCGCGCTGGCGTCGGGCTCCTTGAAGGGCTTCGATGCAGTGGTCCTGGACCCGCCGCGTTCGGGTGCGGGAGCTAAGACCCTCGACCAGTTGGTGGCCTTGGGGCCCGACGTAGTGGTGTACGTGGCGTGCGACCCGGTGGCGCTTGCACGAGATGTGTCTTTGCTCCAGGAACGCGGTTACGCCTTGGAATCCGCGCAGGGCTTGGACTTGTTCCCGATGACGCACCACGTGGAGACGGTGGCGCGCTTCATCAAGCAGTAGCGGTGCGCGAACACTCTCGAGATTGGCGCTAGCGGGGGCCGATAGAATGGAGCCCTAGCCACAAGGAGACACATTGAGCAAGAACACGTTGGGGGCACGAGCAACACTCACGGTTGGCGATTCCAACTACGAGATCTTCCGCCTGAAGGCAGTGCCAGGGCTAGAGAAGTTGCCGTATTCGCTCAAGATCCTTGCCGAGGCCCTGCTCCGCACCGAAGACGGTGCAAACATCACGGGCGAGCACGTGCGTGCTCTCGCCACGTGGGATCCCAACGCTGAACCTGAAACCGAGATCCAGTTCACGCCCGCGCGTGTGGTGATGCAGGACTTCACGGGTGTGCCGTGTGTGGTGGACCTTGCCACCATGCGCGAGGCAGTGGCCGACTTGGGCGGTGACCCCTCTGTCATCAACCCTCTTGCTCCCGCTGAACTGGTGATTGACCACTCAGTGGTGATCGATGTCTTTGGCCGCCGCGACGCGCTCGCGCTCAACACCGACCTCGAATACGAGCGCAACCGCGAGCGCTACCAGTTCTTGCGCTGGGGACAGACCGCTTTTGACAACTTCAAGGTGGTTCCGCCGGGCACTGGAATCGTGCACCAGGTGAACCTCGAGTACTTGGCCCGCGCCGTCATGACCAAGACCGTGGGTGACGTCACCCAGGCGTACCCCGACTCGTGCGTGGGTACCGACTCGCACACCACCATGATCAATGGTCTTGGCGTGCTGGGCTGGGGTGTGGGCGGCATCGAGGCTGAGGCGGCCATGCTTGGCCAGCCCGTCTCCATGCTTATCCCGCGCGTGGTGGGCTTCAAGCTCACGGGCGCCATTCCGGCAGGTGCCACTGCCACCGACGTGGTGCTCACCATCACCGAGATGTTGCGCAGGCACGGAGTGGTAGGCAAGTTCGTGGAGTTCTACGGCGCGGGTGTGGGCGCGGTGCCGCTGGCCAACCGCGCCACCATCGGCAACATGAGCCCCGAGTTCGGTTCCACCGCCGCAATCTTCCCCGTAGACGGCGTAACGCTCGACTACTTGCGCCTCACGGGGCGCGACGAGCAGCAAGTAGCGCTCGTGGAGGCGTATTGCAAGGAACAAGGACTGTGGCATGACCCGTCTGCCCCTGAGTACGTGGAGCCCGTCTTCTCCGAGTATCTCGAGCTTGACCTGTCCACTGTGGTGCCGTCCATTGCAGGACCCAAGCGTCCCCAGGACCGCATTGAGCTCACCGATGCCAAGACAGCCTTCTCGCACTCGATCCGTGACTACGTCAACGGTCACGACGAGGAAGAGCTCGTGGGAATGGATGAATCGGTCGACGCGACCTTCCCCGCCTCCGACCCCGTGGCGAGCAAGTCCACCGAAGAAGTCTCGCCGCCCCCGGAAGAGGCAGGCGAAGGACCGCTCTTGCGTCGTCCGCACCGGCACGTGCCTGTCACTCTCGCTGATGGCACCGAGACGACTCTTGACCACGGGCGTGTGGTGATCGCCTCCATTACCTCGTGCACCAACACGTCCAACCCGTCCGTGATGCTTGCCGCCGCACTGCTGGCGCGCAACGCCAACCGTAAGGGCCTCAAGTCCAAGCCGTGGGTCAAGACCTCCATGGCTCCGGGTTCGCAAGTGGTGACCGACTACTACGAGAAGGCAGGCTTGTGGCCCGATCTCGAGGCGCTTGGCTTCCACCTCGTGGGTTATGGCTGCACCACGTGCATCGGCAACTCCGGCCCGCTGCCCGCTGAAGTCTCTGAGGCAGTCAATGAGCACGACCTCGCCGTGGTCTCCGTGCTGTCAGGTAACCGCAACTTTGAGGGCCGCATCAATCCAGACGTCAAGATGAACTACTTGGCCTCGCCGCCTTTGGTCATTGCGTACGCTCTCGCCGGAACCATGGACTTCGACTTCGACAAGGAGCCGCTCGGCCAGGACTCAGCGGGCGCCGACGTGTACTTGCGCGACATTTGGCCCAGCCCTGACGACGTGGAAGGCATAGTGGCATCGTCCATCTCCCAGGAGATGTTTGAATCGAGCTACGCGGACGTCTTTGCTGGCGACGAGCGTTGGCAGACGCTGCCCACGCCCGAAGGTGCAACCTTCGCGTGGGACGCCCAGTCCACGTACGTGCGCAAACCTCCTTACTTCGAAGGAATGTCGCGAACGCCCGAGCCCGTGCAGGACATCACCGGCGCCCGCGTGCTGGCGCTCCTAGGTGACTCGGTCACCACTGACCACATCTCACCTGCAGGCTCCATTAAGCCCGACAGCCCCGCAGGCAAGTACCTCGCCGAGCACGGCGTCGAGCGCAAGGACTTCAACTCCTACGGCTCTCGCCGTGGAAACCACGAGGTCATGATTCGCGGCACCTTTGCCAATATTCGCCTCAAGAACCTGCTCCTTGCGGGCCCTGACGGCTCCGTGGTGGAAGGTGGTTTCACCAAGAACTTCCTTACGGGAGAGCAGACCACCATCTACGAGGCCTCCGTGGCGTACCAAGAGGCAGGAATTCCGCTCGTGATCTTGGCAGGCAAGGAATACGGATCGGGTTCCTCGCGCGACTGGGCCGCCAAGGGCACGAGCCTGCTGGGCGTGCGCGCAGTCATTGCCGAGAGCTTTGAGCGCATTCACCGCTCCAACCTCATTGGCATGGGAGTGGTGCCGTTGCAGTTCCCAGCGGGTCAAGACCCCACCTCGCTTGGCCTCGACGGTACTGAAACCTTCGATATCCCAGGTTTGGCGGCGTTTAGCGAGGGTCAGCATCCCAAGACGCTCACAGTGCGCGCCACGAAGGCTGATGGTTCCGTGGTGAGTTTTGAGGCCCCGGTCCGCATCGACACGCCAGGTGAAGCCGATTACTACCGCAACGGTGGCATCCTCCAGTACGTTCTCCGTTCACTGGTCTCGTAGCGTCCCTCGCGGCCCTCGCGAGCGGACCGTACAGTGGTGAAGGTTCACGGAAGGAGCAAGGGTGCTTGAAGACGTGCATGGCCCGCAAGACTTGCGTGGGCTCGATGCCGCACAGCTTGCGGCCCTTGCAGCGGAGATTCGGCACACACTGGTGCAGTCAGTGTCCAAGACGGGGGGCCACCTTGGCCCCAACTTGGGTGTCGTGGAACTCACGCTGGCGATCCATCGCGTCTTTGACTCTCCACATGACTCCATCGTGTTCGACACCGGGCACCAGTCTTACGTGCACAAGCTGCTGACTGGCCGCAAGGACTTCAGCACGTTGCGTTCGCGCGGGGGAGTGTCCGGCTACCCCTCGCGAGCCGAGAGCGAGCACGACGTCGTGGAGAACTCGCACGCCTCGACCGCACTGTCATGGGCCGCAGGTATTGCCAGGGCTCGCGCCTTGCGCGGCGAAACTGACCGCACCACGGTGGCGGTCATCGGAGATGGTGCGCTCACGGGCGGCATGGCGTGGGAAGCACTCAACTCCATCGCGGATTGCGACGACCGCGTGGTGGTGATCGTCAACGATAACGGCCGTTCGTACGCTCCCACCACTGGCGGACTTGCGCGTAGGCTTGACGGGATCCGCACCTCCCGCGCATATGAAGACTTCCTCACGTGGGGCCGCCGCACCTTCCAAGGAAAAGGCCCGGTGCGCGACTTCACGTACAACTCGGTGATGCACGGCAAGCGCGCCATCAAAGGCCTCATTGGGCCGCAAGGAATGTTCGAGGACCTCGGCATCAAGTACGTGGGCCCCGTGGACGGCCACGACTTGCGGCAGGTGGAAGCGGCACTCAAGCACGCTAAAGCTTTTGGTGCACCGGTGATTGTGCACGTGGTGACTGAAAAGGGCCGCGGCTACACGCCTGCCGAACAAGATGTCGCAGATAGATTCCACGCGGTCGGCAAGATCCACCCGGAGACGGGCCTGCCGATTCAACCCTCGCGTTTTGGCTGGACTTCTGTGTTTGCCGACGAGATGCTGGCCGTGGGCGGCGAGCGTGAAGACGTGGTGGCGATCACGGCCGCGATGCTCGCTCCCGTGGGCCTTCAGCCTTTCGCCGATGCCTATCCACGGCGGGTGATCGACGTGGGCATCGCCGAGCAACACGCGGTCACGAGTGCCGCTGGGATGGCCTTTGCGGGCCTGCACCCGGTGTTCGCGGTGTATGCGACCTTCTTGAACCGCGCCTTTGACCAACTGCTGATGGACGTGGCACTTCATCGCGCAGGTGTGACGTTCATGCTCGACCGCGCAGGCATCACAGGTGAAGACGGTGCCAGCCACAACGGCATGTGGGACATGGCGTTGTTGCGCCACGTGCCGGGACTGCGCTTGGCCGCTCCCAGGGACGAGGCCAGTTTGCGCAAAGCGTTCAGGCAGGCCCTGGATGTGGACGACGCTCCCACCGTGGTGCGCTATCCCAAGGGCCCCGTCGCGGAGCCGCTTCCGGCTCTGCGTTCAGTGGGCGATATCGATGTCCTGGCCGAGCACGGCACTCGTGCCCATGTGATTGTGTTTGGCATTGGCTCCATGGCGAGTACCGCGGTAGATGTAGCAGGCAAGCTTGCGGCAGAAGGCGTGGATGTGGCGGCAGCCTCGGCCACGTGGGTTCACCCGGTTCCGGACGGATTACTGGAGGCCGTTGGTGACGCCGAGTTGGTGGTTACGGTGGAAGACGGGCTTACTGATGCGGGAATCGGCGAGGAGTGGGCGGAGTTTGCGCGCCTTGCAGGAAACTCCGCGCGCTGGGTTCACCACGGCATTCCGCGCGAGTTCCTCGATCACGCGAGCCGCGCTCAGATCATCGAGCAGATTGGCTTGGATCCGGGAGTGATCGCGGACGAGACCCTTAGTGCGATGCGCCTGGAGCCTCGCTAGCCGCTTGGCTCGGTGGCCTCCTGCGCTTCCACCTCAGCCTTGTCAAGGGCATCTGCGAGCGGTGCCGAGACCAACTCAAGTTGCCACTGACGCGCACCTCGCCCTGCAAGGAACGTGCGAATCCACTCCTCGCCACCCTCGGTGTACTCCCAGCACGCCCGGCGCAATGCATCGGGCTGGAGGATATTTTCCGCAGGGACCTCGAGCGACGCTGAGAGCTGCGCGATGACCGCGCGGGCGGCCTCAAGCCGGGCGGCCGCTTCTGGACGCTTTTCCTTCCACATGCGCGGCTGAGGCGGCCCGTCGCCGGGAGTGGCACGGCGTGCGGGCAATTGAGACTCGGGCAGTGCCATTGCCTCCTGGATGGCCGGGTACCACCGCGGAGCGGCGCGCTTGGTCCCTTTGGAAGACCACTCCCGAATCTCAGTGAGCGCCGTGAGCGACGTGGGCTTGGCGAGGGCAGCAGCGGAAATAGCGGCGTCACGCAGCACGCGGCCGGGCGACATGTCCCTGCGCCGAGCCTCCTTGTCCCGCGCCTCCCACAGAGCGCGCACGATCGCCAACGAGCGCGTGTCGCGCAACACGTGCGAGCCTGAGACACGCCTCCACGGGTCCACCTTGGCCTCAGCCGGGGGAGTAAGGCGGACTGCTTCAAACTCTTGCAGTGCCCACTCAAGCTTGCCCGCCTCGCGCAGCTTGGCTTCCATTCCGTCGCGAATCTCGATGAGCTTCTCCACGTCCAGCGCCGCGTACACCAGCCATTCGTGAGGCAAAGGCCGCACCGACCAGTCTTGAGCCGAGTGCTCCTTGGCTAGTGCCAGGCCGAGTTCGCGCTCCACCACGGCTGCGAGGCCCACCTTGGGCCAGCCCAGGAGCCGTGCCGCTAGTTCGGTATCAAAGATGCGTTGCGGGAAGATGCCCAAGTCGTGCATGCCGGGCAGATCTTGACTCGCAGCGTGGAACACATACTCGGCATCGCCAATCGCCTCATTAAGGCTTGAAAGATCCGGCAAGGCGGCGGTGTCGATGAGTGCAATGCCTGCACCCTCACGCTTGAACTGGGCCAAGTAGGTCGCTTGGCCATACCTGAAGCCCGATGCCCTCTCGGCGTCGGCGGCTACGGGACCTTTGCCCGCAGCGAAGGCAGCCACCACTCGGTTCAGCGCCTCCCGAGTAGCGATGACGTCCGGGACTCCGCCTTCAGGCATGAGCAACGGGATCGCACTGTTTTCCGGGACGGACTCGGCTTCAGGTTCAAACTCCTCAGTCACGCTCTCAGTCATGCCCTTCCCCCGGGAAGCACAGCCACTCCCTCGGGCACTGGCGGGATTCCGGCGCACAGCGCCAAGAGTTCCGTCCACGCCACAATGTGCGGACCCACGTCAGAGGACTCAGGAGTCCACGAGACCCGCATCTCCACGCTCACGTTGTCGTCACGGCTCGAGAGTTGGCCAAAGCTGCGATTGACCACCTTGGTGACGGTTCCGCCCAGGCCGTGGTGAGGGAGGTCCTGCAAAGCGTCGGCAATCCAGGACCACGCGGCATCCGCCCACAAGTCATCCGAGCCGATCTCAGGTTCCACCGCGGCCTTGACTAAGGCGATGATGCGCAAGTCGCCTTCCCAGGCGTCGTTGCCCCCCGGTTCGTGCAACAAGACAAAGCGCCCCGTGGTCTCCAACTCTTCAGGGAGGACGGTGCCGTTCACTGCAGCCGCAAAAGGGGCGATGCGCGCGGGAGCAGGCGTTTCCACCAGGCGCACATCGGCACGAGTAGCGGCGCGACCCAGTGACGCGAGGGCGTCACGGAACACCGCGGGTGCCTCGACCACACTCATAGTGGGAGCCTAAGCGCGTCGCGCTTGCTGATGGGAGTGCCACGCGGGCGTCGCGCGAGCCCACGCGCAGGCTCAAGGCCCGCTCTGCCCTAGTCTTGTCCAGTACCCCCTTCAGGAACTTGAGGATGTGACATGGCGCTCGCGCAGATCGGCGTGACGGGACTGGCGGTAATGGGCCGCAACCTCGCACGCAACTTTGCCCGTAACGGCTACACGGTGGCGGTCCACAACCGCAGCCCTGAGAAGATGCACTCGCTCATCGCCGACCACGGCGATGAGGGCACGTTCATCGGCTCCGAATCTCTTGAGGACTTCGTAGCCTCGCTGGAGAAGCCTCGCAAAGTGGTGATAATGGTGCAGGCGGGTGGCCCCACCGATGCCGTGATCGACGCGCTCACGCCGCTCCTGGACAAGGGCGACATCATCGTTGACGCTGGTAATGCGCTGTTCACCGACACTCGCAGGCGCGAGGCCGCCCTGGCCGCCCAGGGTCTGCACTTTGTGGGCTCCGGTGTCTCTGGCGGTGAAGAGGGTGCACTTCTCGGCCCCTCGATCATGCCTGGCGGACCAGCCGAGTCCTACGTGACGCTCGGCCCCATCTTGGAGAAGATCTCTGCCAAGGTGGACGGCGTTCCTTGTTGCACTCACGTGGGCCCTGATGGCGCAGGCCACTTTGTGAAGATGGTGCACAACGGCATTGAGTACGCGGATATGCAACTCATTGGCGAGGCCTACGACCTCTTGCGCACGGGGCTAGGTCTCACGCCCGCCGACCTCGCAGGCGTGTTCGCTCGTTGGAACGAAGGCGACCTGGAGAGCTTCCTCATCGAGATCACCGCAGAGGTGCTTGCCCAGACCGACGCGAAGACCGGCAAGGCCCTCGTGGACGTGATCGTGGACGAGGCCGGCCAGAAGGGCACCGGCCGCTGGACGGTCCAGAACGCTCTGGAATTGGGTGTGCCCGTGACGGGCATCGCCGAGGCTACGTTCGCTCGCGCCATCTCCTCGCATCGCAGCCAGCGCGACGCTGCGCGCAAGGTGCTCGCTTCCGGCGCTCAGGCGCTCTCCGTGGAAGTGGCAGAGGCGTTCATCGAGGACGTGCGTTTGGCGCTCTACGCCTCCAAGGTGGTCGCATACGCCCAGGGCTTTGACCAGATTCAGGCCGCCTCTGACGAGTACAACTGGGGAATCGACAAGGGCGCTATGGCGCGCATTTGGCGTGGAGGCTGCATCATCCGCGCCCGCTTCCTCAACCGCATCACCGAGGCCTACGAACGCGACCCCCACCTTCCCAGTCTGCTTGTAGACCCGTACTTTGCTGGCGAACTGGCCAAGGGCGTGGCCGCCTGGCGTCGAGTGGTGTCGCAAGCGGCGCTCGCTGGCATCCCGGTGCCGGCTTTCGCGTCCTCGCTCGCGTACTACGACTCGCTGCGCGCAGAACGACTGCCTGCGGCACTCATCCAGGGTCAGCGCGATTTCTTTGGCGCCCACACTTACAAGCGTGTGGACACCGAGGGCACCTTCCACACTTTGTGGTCTGGTGACCGCTCGGAGGTAGAGGCGTAACCGTGCACCCGCGTTCCGCGAGCGACGCCCACGTGCGGGCCACGTTGGCGGAACTCACGGGCACCTCTGCGGACGACTGGTTCCTAGTGTTCAAAGCCAGGTACGGCATGCAAGTGGTGTTCACCGCACTGGCTGATACCGCTGGCAGTGGCACCGTGGCGACTCAAGTGTTCACGTGTGCCACGGCCGTGGATCCCATTCTGGTGAGCGGGCTGACACCTCGATACGCCGAGGTCAGTCCGGCCACCGTGGCCCTTGACCCTGAGCGTGTGTCTGTTGCCAAGCACGACGTGGCCGTGGTTGCCCAGCACACGTTTGGCATCGTCGATTCTGACAAGACTGCGGCTTTGCGGGACCTAGCCCACCGCGTAGGGGCGCTGCTCATTGAGGACAGCGCTCACTGTGTGGGGCGGATGGCTAAGGATACGGACGATGCTCCGCTCGCCGATGTCTCCGTTCACTCCTTTGGCGTGGAAAAGGTCTTGCCCACTCGTTTTGGCGGTGCTGTGTGGGTGAACCCGGCCATGAAGGATCAGGCGCTCCGGGGCAGGCTCATTGATGCCCTCGGTGCCTTGCCCGACGTGGATGTCAAGGTGGACAAAGCTGCCCGGCGCTACGTGCCATATATGCGCGTGTTGCGGCGTTTGCCCGGAAGTCTCGGTACCGGAGTGCGCACGGCGCTCACTAAGGCCGGCCGCTTTGAGCCCGCCATCGCACCGAGCGAACTGGAAGGCGGGTTGCCGCATCATCCAGCACGCCCATCCCGCTGGATGGTGGAGGCCATGGCCACGTCGCTCACGCAATTGCGAGAGGTGGAGGAGCGGCGCAGTGCCGCGGTGCAGTGGTATCTGGATGCATTGGCGAGCAGCGTCGAGATCCCGGCCTCGCTGACCTCCGCTCAGCCGCTTGTGAGGTTTCCCTTCTTTGCTCCCGATGCCGCGACAGCTCAGCGGATATTTGAAGCATTGCGGGCTGCTGGATTGCGCCCAGGACGCTGGTATAGACCAGCCCTGTTCCCCGGCGTTGCGAACCCTGCGGTGTATCACTACGCGCCAGGAGACGGCTCCCTGGCGACCACCGAGGACCTCATTGAGCGAGTGGTGAACCTACCTACCGACGTGGGCCCCGTGACCGCTCAGAGGGTGGTGGACACCGTGCTCACGACCCTTGGCGGGGACGCGTCTTAGCGAATTTGATGTAGTCAAGGGTGTGACGCAAGTCGATACGCCACACATTGATGCGCCGCTTGATGGACGCATCGCCCTTGTACTTGAGCGTGTGGGTGACGCCGTGGCGCCGTGCCGCACGCACCTGACCGCGCACGCTACGGGGAGCAAACCAGCGCACCACCGGAAAGGGCACATTGACCCACACTCGCTTGGCGGTAGGAAGCTGTTCCTCAACCGGCCGGTGGTGGACCAAGTCCTCTACGTAGCATCGGGCGTAGTTGGCGCCTGCGGCACGCACATAGTGGCTCGCCGCGCCTTGGCGGAGATTGATCTCCAGTAGCTTGCTTTCACCGGTCTTGATGTCATACATCACGTCAAAGTTGGCTGGACCTACGTAACCCAGCGAATCCAGGAAGGTGCGAATGGACTCGGTGAGAGCATCATCACTGATGGAGACCACGGCGTTGTAATTGCCCACCATCTTGGGGTTGTACTCGCTCAGGACAATCTGACCGGCGCTCAACAAGCGCATGCGGCCGGTGCGGTCGGAATAGGTATTCACCACGCGCATGACTGACTCGTCGCCCTGAAGGTATTCCTGGACCACCAAGAGATCGTCGTATCCCGCCTGGTAAATGCGCTGCGCGGTCTCGCGTAACTCCAGCGAGGAGTCCACGATGAACACCTTCTTCTTGCCCTCAAAGCTCATCTGGGCGTAGATGTCGGTGTTGGACGGCTTAAGCACCACGGGGTAGGTGAAGGGCAGCTCATCGCCCCACGCCCCATCCGCGGTGAGGTCGCTCTCGCTCAGTTCCACCGTGCGAGGGTGCGGCACCCCCAAGCGTGCGCACGTGCGGTAGAAATCGGTCTTGTTCATGAGCTGCGCGGCCGTCTCGGCAGGGATCATGGGGATGGCGAAGAGGGGATCGAGTTCCGCGCGGTGAGCCAACACCACACTCGTGTAGTACTCAATGTTGGCCAGCAGGATCAGGGTGCGACCAGGAAACTCCTGCGCCACCTCCTTGAGCCTGCGCACCACCGCCTCAGGCTGGTCAAAGTCGCGGTAAGCGCGCACGCCCACTATCGCGGAGCCCGCAGTTTCGCGCAGCGGGAAGCGGCCAAGCGCTAGCGAGCGCACTCCATACGTCTCATGGAAGGTTCGCGCGATGCTGTAGGTGTTGAGGCTCGTGCCCAGCAGGATGGGCACAAACTCGTCGTTGCCATACGTCATGCGAAGCGTTCCTTTGGTGGTGCGGTGGTGCGCGGTGGCGCAGTCGCCATCCTATGGCGGCGCCTGGCCGCAGATCGTGCGACACCGACTAGCCTGGTGATCGTGAATCAACTGACGTGCGGGCAGTCGGGAGTTGCGTGGCGCGAATCGCGAGGCGCGCATGCCTGAAGTGGGCGTGATCGGTGGCTTGGGTCCGGCGGCGACAGTGGACTTCATGGCTCGAGTGCTTGCCTCCACGCAAGCGCGCACGGACCAAGAGCACGCCAACTTGGTGGTGTTGCAACATTCATCCGTCCCTGACCGCACCGCTTTCATCACCGGTGCCTCTGCCCAGGACCCCACGGCGGATCTTGTGGCCGATGCGCAACGGCTTGAGGCTTTGGGTGTCACCGCCATCGTGATGCCATGCAACACCGCCACTGCTTTTGTGGAGGCCATGCGTGCGGCCGTGCAGGTGCCCATCGTGGACATCGTGGATGTGGCCGTGGAAGACGCCGCCGACCGTGGCTGGAAACGTATTGCCGTGCTCGCCACGGATGGAACGCGAGCAGCCCGCACCTACGACCGCGCGGCCCAAGCTCACGGCCTCGAGGTCGCGTACCCGGAGCCGGAGGAGCAGGCGACGCTCAATACGCTCATCTACGACCACATCAAGGCAGGGGTTCCAGCGCCGGAAGGGCTACTGGAGTCAGTGGTCGATGCTGTGCTGGCCCAAGGTGCTGATGGAGTGGTCTTGGGTTGCACCGAGCTCTCTGTGGCGGGCGCTGGCTTGGTGCACCCCCAAGTGCTTGACGCGCTGGATTCGCTGGCCCGACGCACGGTGGTGGCCGCCGGTGCCACGGTGAAGGGCTAGCGGCTCAGTCTGCGTGGCGCAGTCTCCAGGGACTAGACCGCCCAGCGCTCCATCACAAAGTCCCCGCCCTCAAGACGGTGCTTCAACGTCATCTCCGGAAGAATCCCTGGCACGCGCGGACTGTCCTCGCCGCCCAGTTCGGGGGAGCGAGTGAGGCAGAAGTCGCTCACCACTGCGCGGGCCAGCATGAGTTGGGCAAGCGCTGGTCCGCCCTCGCACAGCACCGCGCCAAGCCCTTTGTGCGTGAGTGCATCCACCAGGAGTTGGGGGTCCAGGCTCAATTCGCCCGCTGTGATCACGCGGGAGCGCCAAGGTTCTTCAGGCGAGCGTGCGGCGGGGGAGTCCTGTGTGGTCACAATCCACGTTCGCTCCGGTGACAGTCCTTGGGGAATGCTCCCGCTGTATGTGACCACCGCCAGGTCGGGCGTCTCGGGCATGCCCAAGGCGGCCCTCGCATCGGAAAGGGCGCGAGGCAAGCGAATGTCCGTATAGCGCTCACTGCGGGCGGTGTTACCGCCCACGAGCACCACATCCGCCACCGAGCGCAAGGTGCGCAGAATGCGCAAGTCCTCGGGGCCGTTGAGGGACCGGGACGAGCCGTCAGGGCCTGTCGCCTTGCCATCAGCAGACGCGATCATGCCAAGCCGCACCGTGCCGGCAGCGTGGAAGTAGAGCTCGCGCAACGCTGTCTCTGCGGGGTCCGCAGCGATGGTTGCGGAGATGGGCACGGTCTGGTGCAGTGCTACGTCCTGCGTGCCTGACGTCACGGCACTGCCTCCCTTCCACGGTCGTCACTCGTCCGCGTGCCCCACTGTGGCAAGAGTTGCCGCGCCACAAAACTAGGCTGTGCGCATGACTCAACTGGTGGGCCGACGTCCCATTGTGGCTCCCCAGGACCTCATTGGCGCACTCGTACCCCCGCCGCACTTCGCTGAAGTGCGCTTTGACACATACGAGCCAGACCCTGGCTTTCCCAGCCAGAGGCAAGCGCTCAACGTCACTCAAGAGTTCGTGAAAGGCCTCGGTGGACGCTCGGGGCTCAAGCGAGCCGGCAACCACTCGAGCGGCAAAGGCATCTACTTGGATGGCGGCTTTGGAGTGGGCAAGACCCACTTGCTGGCATCCATGGCACACGCAGCGGGCAAGAACGCGGCGTTCGGCACCTTCGTGGAGTACACGCATGTCGTGGGCGCGCTGGGCTTCCAGGCGGCCCGCACGGCGCTTCAACAGTTCCGCCTCGTGTGCATTGACGAGTTTGAGCTAGACGATCCGGGCGACACAGTGATGATGGCGCGCCTCATGCGTGAATTGGCCGATGCGGGGGTCGCCTTGGCGGCCACGTCCAACACGTTGCCGGAATCGCTAGGCCAAGGCCGATTCGCCGCGGACGACTTCAAGCGCGAGATTCAAGCCGTGGCCAGCGTATTCGCGGTGGTGACCATTGATGGGCCCGACTACCGCCACCGTGGCGATCTCGAGTTCGTGAGCGCTACCCCTGAAGACGTGGCTGCGCTAGCCACACAACAGGGCGCAAGCGTGGCTGACTGGGCGTCCCTCGTGGCGGACCTGTCGCATGTGCACCCGAGCCGCATGGGCGCCTACGTGGACGGCATTGCGACGCTGGGCCTAGAGAACGTCCAGCCGCTCACGGATCAGGCGTCGGCATTGAGGGTGGTGACTTTGGTGGACCGCTTGTACGACCGCGACGTGACCGTGGTGGCATCGGGTGAGTCTCTGGGTGAGATATTCCCGGCGGACATGTTGCGTGGGGGCTTCCGCAAGAAGTATTACAGGGCCTTGTCACGACTGGCAGCCATGGCTGAGCGCTAACCCTGTTTCATTAAAGTTGCGAGTCGTGCCTTTTCGGCATCCACGTCAAAGGTGGCTGCGGGCCAGCCAAGGTCGAGTGACTCCAAGGCGTGCTCGAGCAACTGGGCAACGGCGAGACGCGCAAACCATTTGTTGTCGGCAGGGATCGAGTACCAGGGCGCATAGTCGGTGGAGGTGGCATCCAACATGGCTTGGTAGGCCTCCATGTAGTCGTCCCAGTGCGCGCGTTCGTCAAGATCGCCGGGGTTGTACTTCCAGTGCTTGTCAGGGCGTTCCAAGCGCTCGGACAAGCGCTTGAGCTGCTCTTGCGGTGAGACCAACATGGCGCATTTCACCAGTACCGTGCCGGAGTCCACCACTTGTTTCTCGAAGGCATTGATTTCCGCGTAGCGCTCCTCCCAGGGGTCGCCAGGAACCAGATCGTGGACGCGTACGACCAGTACGTCTTCGTAGTGGGAACGGTCAAAGACACCCACGTAGCCCGCGGGCGGCAACGCGTTGCGGATGCGCCACAAGTAGTGGTGAGAGAGCTCCTCAGTAGTGGGCTTTCCAAAGGACCGATGCTTCACACCTTGCGGGTCCACCATCCCCAGGACGTGGCGAACGATTCCGCCCTTGCCTGCGGTATCCATGCCCTGGATCACTAACAGCACCGAGCGTGTGCCCCCACTGCGACCGTGCGCGAACAGTTTCTCTTGAAGTTCGGACAACTCTTCCGCCTGCGATTCCATGAGCGCGATGCCTTGCTTGTCCGCTCCCCGGAACCCGGGCGTAGAGGCGCAATCAAAGTCGGCGACACTGAACCCTGGCCGCACGCGGAGCGCCTGCGTTGGATCCACTTCCCACGCTGCCTTGCCGTTCTTCCCTTTGCCCACAGAACCTCCTCAGTCCTTACACGTCAGTCCTTACGCGTGCAGGGCCGTCCCCACCGCAATGAGG
>JBIQJT010000003.1:86530-179649 GCA_044507265.1 Actinomycetales bacterium
TCAGTCCTTACACGTCAGTCCTTACGCGTGCAGGGCCGTCCCCACCGCAATGAGGGCCACGCAGTCGGGCGGGACAAGGACCGAGTCGCCTCGTGGCGTCACGGGTCCAAACGAGCCCACCACCGTGCTGGCCACGTCTACGGGGAACTCTACTGACGCCTCGGAAAGATTGGCGTGGATGCGGACGGGGCCGTTCATGGTGAGCACCCGTGGCTGTCTCTCTGTGACGCTCACGGGATGCCGCTCCCACGCTCCCGGCGCGGTGGTGATCGCCCGCGCCGCCATGCACGTCGCTGTCCACTCCCGGGCGGCCGCGTAGCGTGGCTCGAGCGAGTCCACGTGAGCAAGTCTTGACGCGATGAAGGTGTCGGGAGCCTGAGGATCCGGCACCTCAATTTCGCGGCCGTAGAGGACTTCCCAACCATGGTCGGCGAATTCCGCGAGCCGTCCCGCCGTCACGGCGGCGCCCAAGCCGGGTTCGTGATCGGTGAAGAACTGGAACGGGCTCGTCTCGCCGTACTCCTCGCCCATGAACAGCATCGGCGTGAAAGGGGAGAGCAACACCATGGCCATGGCGGTCGCTTGGGAGCCTTCTGAGAGTGAGGCTGCGGGCCGGTCTCCGAGCGCGCGATTGCCCACTTGGTCGTGGTTGGACGCGCACACGACAAAGCGCCGCCGATCTGTGGAGTCCTCGACTGGAGCACCCCAGGGGCGGTTGCGGAACTCGGAGGGTCGGCCGTCGTGCCAGAACACGTGGCGGTACACGTGGTCCAGTACCTCAATGGAACCGAACTCCCCGTAATACCCGTGCCGCTCCCCGGTGAGGTAGGTGTGCAAGGCGTGGTGGACGTCGTCCGCCCATTGCAGGTCCATGCCCAGCCCGCCTTGTGCCGTGGGCGTGACCATGACCTCGTTGTTGAGATCGCTCTCCGCAATGAGCGAAAGCGGCCGCCCCAGTCGCGCGGCAAGTGAGGCGGCCTCGTCCGACAGTTCAGCCAGGAAGTGCCGCGGCGAATCGTCGTGAAGTTCGTGGACGGCGTCCAGGCGCAGCGCGTCCACGTGAAAATCTGTGAACCAGCGCAGCGCACTGCCAATGAGGTGAGCGCGCACCTCGGCACTGCCAGGCTGGTCAAGATTCACTGCAGAGCCCCACGGCGTGTGGTGAGCATCGGTGAAGTACGGACCGTACACACCCAGGTAGTTGCCGTCCGGGCCAAAGTGGTTGTGGACCACGTCAAGGCACACACCCAGCCCCAAGCGGTGCGCTTCGTCCACGAACCTTTGCAGCGCGTGAGGTCCGCCGTAGGCGTGATGGACGGCGGACAGGCTCACGCCGTCATAACCCCAGCCACGTTCACCGGGAAAAGGCGCTACGGGCATGAGTTCCACAAGCTGGATGCCGGCAGCGGCGAGGCGCGGGAGCTCGCGAGCCGCGGCGTCGAGCGTGCCTTCCGCGGTGAACACACCTACATGAAGCTCGTAGATCACCGCTCCGAGCGCATCGATGCCCGTCCATTGGTGGTCGTGCCACGCAAACGCGCCCGTATCCACCACTTGCGACAAGGTGTGCACTGACCCTGGCTGAAGCGCGGAGCGCGGATCTGGGAACGGTCCCTTGCCGTCGAGAACAAAGCCGTAGAGGTCGCCTACGCGAAGTTCGCCACCGCTATGCCATCCGCCCTCCACCGAGGTCAGGGGCTCACGTGCCACCTTGCCATCGCGTTCCACATGCAACTCCACGGAGGTGGCATTCGGCGCCCAGACTTGCGCGGGCCCAGGCACGGTAGCGCCCAGATGTTCACCCCTCATGCGCGCACCAGAAGCGCCACCGGCATGGTGGGGAGTAGGGCATCCGCGTCCACGGTGCCGCCCTCCACAGAGTTGCCCGTGATCACGTCGGTCCAGGCGCCGGCAGGCAACTGCACGGTGTGTCCGCGCCAGCCTCCAAGCCTTTCAAGCTCCAAGGCTGCGCGCGTGACCAGCGTCACCGCGTGGGGTTCGTCGCGGACAGTGCGCGCGTAGACCACCGCGTTTCCGGACGAGGAAGGCAAGGCCAGATAGCCCGAGTCCTCGCCCACAAAGGCGGCGCGGTGACGATTGCGCACCTCCAGCGCACGCGCGGTGACGAGCAACTTCTCATCTGCCAAGGAGCGGGACTTGGAAGAGCGCTTGATGCGCCTGAGTCCAGCCGCTAGGGCATCAAAATCCACCGCACGGCGGTTGTCAGGGTCCACCAACAAGGCGCGGTAGGACTCGGTGCCTTGGTAAACGTCAGGCACGCCCGGCATCGTCAAGTGAATCAACGCTTGACTCAACACAGCCGCACGCACTCCCGTGGTGGTCAGCGCTGTCCACTCGGCAACCAACTCGCGTACACGCGGATCTGCGTGGGTTGTTTGGCAGAACCACAGCACTGCGGACTCATAAGCGTTGTTGACCGAGGTCCACGACGTATTGCTCTTGGCCTCACGCATGGCTTTGATGAGGTACCCCTCAAGCCGGTCCCACGCCATGAGCGAACCGTCGTGGTCCACGGTGCCCACGAGCGTTTGCCACCAGAGGTTCTCGGTGCGGCCATCCAACTCGGCAGGTCTTACACCCGCCGATGCGTCCCGCGCTTTGGTCACCCAACCATCCCAAGCATCGGCCACCTCACTCAGCACTCCCAAGCGGGCCCTGATGTCTCCTGACCGCTTGATGTCATGAGTGGTCAACGTGGTCATGGCGTGCGGGTACATCTGTTGACGGTCGCTGGCGTAGGTGTGGAACGCCGCCGGCTGCACCGCAAATCTGCCCGCGGGCGAGCCCACCTCGCACAGGGGCAATAGGTGGGTCCAACGGTAATAGGCGGTGTCTTCCACTCCCTTGGCCATCACGGCACCGCAGACTTGCTGGAAGCGAGTGATGAGCTGCGTACGGGTGGCCTCTTCGGTGCGGCCGGCGCTGCCCACCTCGTTGCCCTTGAGCAGCTCCACCAGGATGTCCAAGGTCTCGTGCCGTTCAGGGTCAAGGACTAGACGCGCACGGGCGGCTGCGGCGTCAATAGCCTCGATGTCTGTGGGCTTGGTGGTAGCGCCGGGTGAGACGTAGGCGCGGTAGCGGTGGAAGGCTATGACCAGGGCGCGCACGCAGTCGTGCAGAGCTCGCCACGTGTGATCTCGTAAACGCACGTCGGTAGTGCACACGGTGTGGGCAAGGGTGGCCAAGCGCTCAGTCTCGGAGGCAAGCGAGTCCTTGATGATCTCGCGCTTGGCCGCGTCGATCATCCCTGGCAATTCGCCCATGGCATCGCCCGCAATGCGGTGGAGGGTGCCAGCCAAGGGCGCGGCGCCTGCGGGGTCGCGTAGCATGCCGCCAATGCGCCACGCGGCGTCGTACCCCGTGGTGCCTGCCGTCTTCCACGAGGTGGGAAGGCGTTCCTCGTCCTCAAGGATCTTCTCCACCACAATCCACGCGTTGTCGGTCGCTTGGGACAGGTCCGCGAGGTACTTCTCGGGATCCGCGAGCCCGTCCGGGTGGTCCACCCGCAAGCCCGCCAGGGTGCCATCGCGCACGAGGTCGATGATCACTTGGTGCGTTGCCTGGAACACGTCAGGGTCTTCCACGCGCAGTCCCACGAGGGAGCCCACGTCAAAGAAGCGCCGGTAGTTGAGTTCCTCGTTGCCTACTCGCCAATACGCGAGCCGGTAGTGCTGCTGGTCCACCAAAGTTTCCATGGGCAAGTTCTCGGTCCCAGGACGCACGGGAAATGCGTGCTCGAAGTACCGCAGCACCGGAACTTGGCCGGCGTCTTCGTGGCCCGGGATCACCATGGTGTCCAGCGAGAGTTGGTTCGTGGCCAACACCGTTCCCATGCGTTCACCCAGCACAGCCATGAGCACCGGCTCTCCAGCGCTCCAGTCCACGTCAAACCAATGCGCATAGGGCGATTCGGCGCCCTCGGCAAGTACCGACCACAGTGCGCGGTTGTGATACGCAGGCGTGGGCACCGCCATGTGGTTGGGGACAATATCCGCAATCAGCCCGATGCCAAGCTCCCCGGCCTTCCACGACAGGTCGCGCAGACCCGCCTCTCCACCCAAGACGGGCGCAATGCGGGAGTGATCCACGACGTCGTAGAAGTGAGTGGAACCAGGAGAGGCCTCAAGGATGGGGGAGAGGTACAGGTGAGAAACGCCCAAGGCCTTGAAGTACGGCAATTGCGCGGTGGCGTCGGCGAAGGTGAAATCAGCCGTCAATTGCAGGCGATACGTGGAGGTGGGAACGGGCGCGTCGGGACGGTGGCCAAGTCGTTTGAGACGTTCGTGAGTGATGTCAGTCATGAGCGTGCCCGCCTCCCGGTGGGTTAACCCATCATCACACACGTGCGCGACGAGGGTTCTTGAGGGGTCGGCGGACTAACGCTCAGAGCAGGGCAAACGGTTCCTGGGCGCGCGGCGAGAGAGTCCATGGACCAGGGGGTGCGGAGGAATTCCTCAACGCGACATTAGTGGTGGGCGATACTGGGTTCGAACCAGTGACCTCTTCCGTGTCAGGGAAGCGCGCTACCGCTGCGCCAATCGCCCGAGGTGGAGATGGGATTCGAACCCACGTAGACGGCTTTGCAGGCCGCTGCCTAGCCACTCGGCCACTCCACCGCAGCGCCGCTGAGTGACAACAACGGCTCTCCGAGCGGACGACGGGATTCGAACCCGCGACCCTCACCTTGGCAAGGTGATGCTCTACCAACTGAGCCACGTCCGCGTATCAGCGCCCTGAGGCCCTGACCAGGGATTGACTGTATCCGACAGTGGCGTCTTTTTCCAATCCATGGTGCATGTGTGTGTCGCCACTACCTTTGAGCCATGGACTGGTCCCAGGATGCCCGCCGTGCGGGCTCGGCCGCGTTCCGTGGCGTGCGAGCCAGTGGACCGGTAGAGCACGTGGATGCGAGCCTTGAGGGGCATCGGCTGGCAGAAGGTGGCTTCTGGGTAGTGGTGGGAACGTTCGAGGGTCAGATTGACGCCTGGAGGTTTGCCACCGTGGAATACACGGAGGCCGTCAAAGAGCCTCGGCTCCAAGGACGGGACTGGCAGGGCCCAGCCCACGACTCGTGGGAGACCTCGCTTGACCGGGACGCCTATATCGCCGGGGTAGAGGCAATTCGAGCCGACATCCGTGAGGGCGAGGTCTACCAGGCAAACCTGTGCAGGGTCTTGCGCGCGCCATTGCCGGCCGCGCCGCCCGGTCCCGATGCGGTGGCGTTGTCTCAATTGCTAGCCACAGGTAATCCGGCTCGCTACGCGGCGCGCATAGTGATTCCCCTACGGGACGACATGCCTGGCACCTGGGTCGTTTCCGCGAGTCCGGAGCTGTACTTGTCCGTCGACGGCGCGGTAGTGCGTTCGTCACCCATCAAGGGAACGTCCGCTCCCGGCGAGCCCATGCTTGACAAGGACGAGGCGGAGAACGTCATGATCACGGACCTCATCCGCAATGACCTTTCACCCACCGCCGTCCCGGGCAGCGTGGAGGTTCCTGAGCTGTTGGGCCGCCACGAACACCCAGGCTTGGCCCACTTGCAATCGACGGTTCAGGCCACCTTGGACACGGGCTATGCGTGGACCGAGAAGATGTGGCCCGCACTCTTTGACGCGACCTACCCGCCGGGCTCGGTGTCCGGGGCCCCCAAGTCCTCTGCGCTACGCATCATCACCCGCGAAGAGCCTGTGGCCCGCGGACCATACTGCGGTGCCATCGGCTGGATTGACGCTGATGCCCGCCGCGCCGAGCTTGCGGTGGGGATTCGCACGTTCTGGTGGAACGACGACGAGGGGGGCACCCTGCGCTTTGGCACCGGCGCGGGCATCACCTGGGGATCCGACGCTGCGGGCGAATGGGAAGAAACGCAACTCAAAGCTCGCAGACTAATTGGCCTCGCCTCTGACACAATGTCGCCATGAATGCCGTGGTCTGGGCCGACGGCGCCCTCAGGGGCCCCGGCGAGCCGCTCGTGCTTGCCAGTGATCATGGCTTCACCGTGGGCGATGGAGTGTTTGAGACCATCGGCTTGCGTGACGGTCAGCCTTTTGCATTGACACGCCACCTCATGCGCTTGCAATACTCGGCAGAGCGCATGGGATTGGGGCCCGTCGACCCTCACTTCATCAGGCGCGGTGTTTCTGAAGTCATTGCGGCCAAGCCGCAAGAGGTGGTGCGCGTGCGCATCACGGTGAGCTCTGGCGTGGGGCCCATGGGAACCTCCCGTGGTGACGGAAAGCCCACCGTGATCATCATGGGCGGACCGGGAATCAAGCCCCGCACGTGCATCGCGGTGCGCGCGCCGTGGAAGCGCAACGAGCGTTCTCCATTGGCTGGAGTGAAGTCCACGTCGTACGCGGAGAACGTTCTCATCGCGCAGTTCGCACGGGACAAAGGCGCGGACGAGGCCTTCATCGCGAACACGCACGGTCACCTGTGCGAGGGAACCGGCACCAACATCTTTATCGAGCGTCAGGGTGAGGTGCTGACGCCCCCTCTCGCTTCAGGGTGTCTGCCAGGCATTACTCGAGGGTTGGTGTTGGAATGGGGAGCACGCGCTGGACTTCCGGTACGAGTGGCTGCTCCCGGTGAACTCGCCATGTCGGTGCTCGACGATGTAGTGCAGGGAGTGGCGCACGCCTCGGTGTCCAACACCACGCGCGGATTGCAAGCGGTGAGCCGCTTGGACGGCGCAGAGGTCTCCCCGGGACCCATGCTCACCAAGCTCTCCGCGCTGTTTGAGCAGTACGCGAGCGCGGATATTGACCCGCCGCCGCCGCGGGGGACGGCATCGTGATGTTTGACGTCTCCCAAACCCGCTAGGATGAAACCCGCTTCAGGGCGATTGGCGCAGGGGTAGCGCGCTTCCTTCACACGGAAGAGGTCACTGGTTCGATCCCAGTATCGCCCACGACATAGCGTGGACTGAGGGCCCCGGAAGAAAGTTCTTTTCCGGGGCCTTTTGTGTGCTCGCGGGCTCTCAACGTAGGGCAGAATCTCCCTGTGACTGAATCGGTGGTGCTCGTCATCGTCGTGGTGACTGCCCTCGCCTTCGACTTCACCAACGGTTTCCACGACACCGGAAACGCGATGGCGCCGACCATTGCGACCCGTGCGCTCAAGCCCCGTCAAGCCGTCTTGCTATGCGCAATCCTCAACATGGTGGGCGCCTTCCTGTCGCTGTCTGTGGCCGCGACCATCGCCACGGGAATAGTCGATGCCGGGCTAGTGACGCTCCATGTGGTACTTGCGGGACTTGCAGGCGGCATCGGCTGGAACCTGCTGACGTGGCTCCTTGGACTGCCCTCCAGTTCCTCGCACGCACTCGTCGGTGGTGTGGTAGGTGCCGTGTTGGCGGCTGCCGGCGTGAGTGGTGTGCTGTGGAGCGGCCTTGTGGCCAAGGTGCTCATCCCTGCATTGGTCGCACCCATCATCGCCATTGCGGTGGCCGCGATTGGAACGGCGGTGGTGACGCGGATTACTCGCACAGTGCCGCAGAAGAGCAACGACAAGACCTTCCGTTGGGGCCAGATCGGCACGGCTTCGCTCATGGCCCTCGCTCACGGCACCAACGACGCTCAGAAGACCATGGGCATCATCCTGCTGGCACTCATCGCCGCAGGCTCAGTATCGCCCGATGCCACAGTGCCGTTCTGGGTGATCTTTTCTTGTGCGCTGGCTATGGCCTTGGGTACCTACTCGGGTGGTTGGCGAGTCATTCGCACACTCGGTAAGGGTTTGGTCCGCTTGGACACGCGCCAGGGAATGGCTGCCGACGCATCGTCCGCCTCGGTGATCTTGCTCTCTAGCCACTTTGGATACTCGCTGTCCACCACGCACGTGGCCACCGGATCCATCCTGGGCACGGGCATTGGCCGCAAGGGCGCCACCGTGCACTGGGGCGTAGCAGGCAAGATGTTCAGCGCGTGGCTCATCACGGTGCCGGCTGCCGCAGCCGTGGGTGCCTTGTACTACGGACTCGACCGCCTGGTGGGCCTGACAGCGGGCCCGTTCGTTGTGTTCGCGATGTTGATCATCACCTCACTGGTGATCTACCTGTTCTCGCGTCGCCAGCCGGTTAACGCGGGCAACGTCAACGATGACTGGGAACCCAACGTCAACGAAGAGTCGATCCTTGCCGACTCCGTGACCATGCACAACCCCAGCCTCATGCGGGTGCGCAAGGTGCGTCGCAAGAAGCGCAGCAAGCGCAAGAAGGAAAGCAAGAAGGAACGCAAGCGCGCGTCCGAGGCCAAGTACCGGGCCAAGAAGCTCAAGGAGAAGAAGGACAAGCGAGACAAGTCCGGCAAGGGCAAGTCCAAGGCCAAGGCTGGTAGCAAGTCCTCTGGCAAGTCCTCGTCAAAGTCCAAGAAGCAGAGCAAGGGCGGATCATGAACACCTTTGTGGAGTGGGGCGCGCTGGCCAACGTCTTGGTCATGGGAATCCTTGTGGGCGCGGGCTTGCCCACCTTGTTCGCCATCGCAGTAAGGGTCCTGCACCCACATGGGGAGGATGCCGACGTACGGCGACACGAGGCCTGGCGCAAGGTGGTGGCGTATATCTGCTTTGGCATTGGTGCTGTGACAGTGTTGGGCGGCATCGCGTACATCGCGGCTGGCGGCCACTAGGGCTTGCTTACCTCCCGCGCGCGCCATTGCGCGGGTACCGTGAAAGAACCACCACGAACGGAGTTCTCATGGACATCAACGACATGCTCGGCAAAGCGAAAGATGCAGCCGAGAATCTTTCGGATGAGCAGATCGACAGCGCTAAGGACATGCTCAAGGACAAGCTCGACGACAAGTTTGACGGCGTGGTCGACAAGGTCGCCGAACAGGCCAAGAAAGTCAACAAGAAGTAGACCGCGATGACGCCGCCTCCTGGGTGGAGGCGGCGTTGCCGTGTGTCGGTAGCATCTAGGGGTGCGCGAACACGCGCTCTGCACCCCACCATCAAGGAGTTGAAGTGCCTCAGTTCAGCGTGACCGTCGACGGAGTCGAGCGTCAGGTAGAACCAGGCACGACGGGTGCCGATCTGTTCGCGGATCGTCGCGACGTAGTGGTGATGCGCTCAGGCGGCGAGTTGCTTGATCTGCACCGTGAACTTGAGGCGGGCCAGGCAGTAGAAGCGGTCACCATCTCGGAGCCGGACGGCCTGGCAGTGTTGCGTCACTCGTGCGCACACGTCCTCGCCCAGGCTGTCCAGCAGGTCAACCCCACCGCCAAGCTGGGCATCGGCCCGCCCATTGAGAATGGCTTCTACTACGACTTTGACGTCACGGAGCCCTTCACCCCCGAGTCTCTCAAGGAACTCGAGAAGGTGATGCAGCGCATCGTCAATGAAGGTCAGACCTTCCGCCGCCGTGTCGTGACGGACGCGGACGCGCTGGAAGAACTGGCTCATGAGCCCTACAAGTGCGAACTCGTCGGCCTCAAGTCTGGAGCGGCCGAGGCGGGGGAGGGTGCCTCGGTAGAGGTGGGTGCTGGCGAGCTCACCATCTACGACAACATGCGCAAGGACGGCAGCGTGGCATGGAAGGACTTGTGCCGCGGTCCGCACATTCCCACCACCAAGTTGCTCACCAATGGGTGGTCGCTCATGCGTTCAGCCGCCGCATACTGGCGCGGCTCGGAGAAGAACCCGCAGTTACAGCGCATCTACGGCACCGCGTGGCCCACCAAAGACGAGCTCGTCGCCTACAAGGAACGGTTGGCCGAGGCTGAGCGCCGTGACCACCGCAAGCTGGGCGCCGAACTCGATCTGTTCTCATTCCCGGATGAGATCGGCTCCGGGCTGGCGGTATTCCACCCCAAAGGCGGAATTGTCCGCATGGAGATGGAGAAGTACTCGCGAGAGCGCCATGTGGAGGCCGGCTACGAGTTCGTATACTCGCCGCACGCCACCAAGGGAAGGCTCTTCGAAATCTCGGGTCACCTGGACTGGTACGCGGACGGAATGTATCCCCCGATGCACCTGGACGAAGAGCGTGACGCCGAGGGCAACATCACTAAGCAGGGCGTGGACTACTACCTCAAGCCCATGAACTGCCCCATGCACAACCTCATCTTCGACGCGCGTGGCCGCTCCTACCGCGAGTTGCCGCTACGCCTGTTCGAGTTCGGCACGGTGTACCGCTACGAAAAGTCCGGAGTAGTTCACGGACTCACTCGCGCCCGCGGCTTCACTCAAGACGACGCCCACATCTACTGCACTCGCGAGCAGATGCGCGATGAGCTCACTTCGCTTCTGACCTTTGTGCTGGACCTGCTCAAGGACTACGGCCTTGAGGACTTCTTCCTGGAACTGTCCACTCGCAACCCGGAGAAGTCTGTCGGCACCGACGAAGCCTGGGAAGAGGCCACCGAGACGTTACGGGAAGTCGCCGTGGCGTCGGGACTGGAATTGGTTCCTGATCCGGGCGGCGCCGCGTTCTACGGCCCCAAAATCTCGGTGCAGGCGCGCGATGCACTGGGCCGTACGTGGCAAATGTCCACCATCCAGCTGGACTTCAACCTGCCCGAGCGCTTTGAACTCGAGTACACCTCGGCCGACAACTCGCGCCAGCGTCCGGTGATGATCCACCGCGCGCTGTTCGGCTCCATTGAGCGTTTCTTTGCCATCCTCACCGAGCACTATGCGGGCGCGTTCCCCGTGTGGCTTGCGCCAGTACAGGTCAAGGCGATTCCGGTCGCCGAAGCGTTCAACGACTACTTGGGCGAGGTGGCACAGCGGCTGCGTGCCGCCGGCGTGCGCGTAGAACTCGACTCTTCTGACGAACGCTTCCCCAAGAAGATTCGCACTGCGTCCAAGGAGAAGGTGCCGTTTGTGCTCATTGCGGGCGGAGAGGACGCCGATGCCGGTGCTGTCTCCTTCCGCTTTCGTGACGGTAGCCAGGACAACCAAGTGCCGGTGGACCAAGCCGTGGAACGCATTCTCGATGCGATCCGCACCAGGGCCCAGGTATAGCCGCTCATGGACGTGGAGTGGGTGGACGCACAGACGATGGGCGGCGAGCCTGACGGCTTCCAACGCCTGTGGACCCCGCATCGGATGGCGTACGTGCGCAACGCCTCGGAGCGTGCGCCCATCGCCGACGAACGCGAGTGCCCGCTGTGCAAGCGCGACGACGATGACGACCGCACCCATTTGGTGATCTACCGCGGGACCACCTGCTACGTCGTCCTCAACTTGTACCCGTACAACCCGGGACACCTCATGATCTGCCCGTACCGCCACGTGGGCTGGTACACCGAGGCGAGCGACGCCGAGCGGGATGAAATGAGCCTGCTCACGCAGGACGCCATGCGCATACTGCAGTCAGTCACGGGCACCAAAGGCTTCAACATCGGCATGAACCAAGGCGTGACGGGCGGTGCCGGAATATCCGAGCACTTGCACCAGCACGTCGTTCCGCGGTGGGTGGGGGACTCGAACTTCCTGCCGATTGTGGGCCAGACCAAGGCCATGCCAGAGCTCCTCGACGACTCTTGGCGTCGACTGAGCGAGGCATGGTCTGCGTACGAGAGGGCTGAATAGATGCTCGGACGGCTTCGTCCTTTGCTTGCCAAGGTGCTTAAGGCGCCGGCTGCGCTGTTGCTCAAACTGGGCGTCAGCCCCAACGCGGTGACCATCTTTGGCGCCATGGGCGTCATCGCAAGCGCGTTGTACTTCTTCCCGCAGGGCGGGCGGATGCTGTTCTGGGGCGTGGTGGCGTGCACAGTGTTCTCGCTGACGGACATGCTCGACGGCACTATGGCCCGGTTGAGCGGCAAGACCACTCGCCTCGGTGCGTTCCTGGATTCACTCCTCGACCGCGTGGCCGATGCGGCGATCTTCGGCTCCGTGGTGGTCGCCTTCTACGAGGAGCACCCGCCCACGGCACTCGCCGCGCTTGTGTGCATGGCCATAGGCACCTTCGTACCTTACGCCCGCGCGCGCGCCGAAGGTGTGGGCATCGAGGCAAGGGTGGGCATCGCGGAGCGCAGCGACAGGCTGTTCTTTGGTGCAGTGGCCGCGGCCGCGGTGGGTCTCGGCGCGCCCTTGGCAATCCTGACGTGGACCCTGTGGGTGCTTTCGGCTCTCGGCGTGATCACCGTGTTCCAGAGGACTTGGGCGGTCGTCAAGGCGACTCGCGAGGACTCCCCGCGCCAATGAACGCTTTTCTGATCGCGTGGCGCGCCTCGAGAGTGCTGCCCATCAGCGTCATTAGAGCAGCGGTGGCGACGATCTCGTGGTGGGGGTGGGTCACTCGTTCCAAGCCCGTGCGCAGGCTTGAAGACAACCTTCACCGACTCACGGGAATCGAAGGCCGCGAGTTGCGTCAACTGAGCCGCAAGTCCATGGCCTCCACCGCGCGCTATTACGCAGAGACGCTGGAGTTCACTCGGATCCGCCCACAGAGTGTGGATGTGCGCGTGCGCATGGCCGGCTACGAGCCCACCGCTGAGGTGCTCAAGCGAGACGGTCGGGTGGTGATCGCGCTGGCACACAGCGGCAATTGGGACTTGGTGGGTGCATTCACGTGCCGCAACGTGGCGCGAGTGACGGCGGTGGCGGAGAAGCTCAAGCCAGCCGAGGTGTTCGCACAGTTTGTGGCGGTGCGGGAGCAGTGGGGCATGCAGATTGTGGGCTACGAAGGCTCCTCCACGTTCCGCACTCTCGTGGGCATCGGAAAGCGTGAAGGCGGCGTGCTCGCATTGGTGGCTGACCGCGACCTCAGCGGCGCAGGCATCGAGGTGCCTTTTGGCGCGCACGCAGCGCGAGTCGCGCCTGGGCCCGCTGCTCTAGCCCTTGCTCTCGGGTGCCAAGTGCAGCCTTTGTTCGTCCGTTATGAGCGACTCACGGGCGAGCGTCGTCGAGCAGCGCGGAGCAAGTGGGGAGTCGTCATGGAGTTTGGCCCCTTCATCGAAGCTCCATCTGAAGGCACCAGTGCTGAGAAGGTGGAGGCCATGACCAGCGCATGGGGAGCGTGGCTTGGCGAGGAGATCCGCAAGCACCCCCAAGATTGGCACATGTTGCAACGGTTTGGTTGGGTGGACTAGGTGAGCATGCGCATAGGCATCGTCTGCCCTTACTCCCTGGACCGCCCCGGAGGCGTCCAGCTCCACGTCATTGACTTGGCCCAGGCGCTATTGGACCGTGGTCACGAGGTATCGGTGCTCGCACCGGCAGCGCCACGCACGCCGGTGCCGGCATTCGTCAAGACGGCTGGACGCTCGTTCCCGTTCAAGTACAACGGCTCCACCGCGCGCATCACTTTTGGTCTCATGGCCGCCGCGCGCGTACGCGCGTGGATGGCCGACGGAAACTTTGACATCGTCCACTTGCATGAGCCGGGAGCCATGTCCTTGAGCCTCATTGCGATGTGGGCGCGGCTGGGTCCCACGGTGGCGACTTTCCACACCTCCAACGACGATTCGACGCTCATGCGCCTTGGCAAGCCATGGATCAAGCCGGGCTACGAGGTTCTCGATGCCCGTATCGCCGTTTCGCCCTCGGCGGCGCGCACGGTGAAGGACCACTTGCGCTTGGACGCGACGCACATCATTCCCAATGGCGTGGCCACGTCCGCATACAAGGGAGCCAGGCCGCGGGTGGAATGGCAAGGCACCAAGAACGCTCCGACGGTGGGCATTTTGGGCAGGCTCGACGAGCCGCGTAAGGGCCTTGACGACTTCCTCGACGCCATCCCTCACGTGCGCGTTCGCTACCCGCGAGCGCGATTCCTCATCGCCGGACGGTTCTCAGACCGCGTAGCGGCACGCGCCGCCCGCGCGGGCGCAGAGGTGGTGGGCGAACTCAACGAGGCCGAGAAGGCATCGTTCATGGCTTCTGTGGACGTGTATTGCGCACCCAACACCGGAGGCGAGAGCTTTGGCATCGTCCTTGTGGAGGCCATGGCTGCCGGAGCGGCCGTGGTGGCGAGTGACTTGCAGGCTTTCCGTGACGTCGCTACGAACGAGGCGGGAGAGGTCTGTGTGGCCCTCCACGCAGTGGAAGACGCTCACGACTTGGGCCGAGCCATCGTGTCCGTCTTGGAGGATCCGGACGAGCGTAAGGCCCTTGCCCAGCGGGGTAGAGAGCGAGCAGGCACCTTCGACTGGCACCAGGTTGCGCCAAGAATCGAAGAGACGTATATGGACGCGATTAGACTAGATGCCAGTTTCTCCCCTCAACCAGTAAAGGAACCACAGAGATGAGCACGCCCAAGGTCGGTACCGATCTCGTCAAGCGCGGCATGGCCGAAATGCTCAAGGGCGGCGTCATCATGGACGTGGTCGACGCGGATCAGGCAAAGATCGCTGAAGACGCTGGCGCCGTGGCCGTGATGGCTCTCGAGCGCGTTCCTGCGGACATCCGCGCTCAGGGCGGCGTCGCGCGCATGAGCGATCCCGACTTGATCCAGGGAATCATCGACGCCGTGTCCATCCCCGTGATGGCCAAGGCCCGGATTGGCCACTTTGTTGAGGCGCAGGTGCTCCAGAGTCTCGGTGTGGACTACGTGGACGAGTCCGAGGTCCTGACACCGGCCGACTACACCCACCACATCGACAAGTGGCAGTTCACCGTTCCCTTCGTGTGCGGCGCCACCAACTTGGGTGAGGCTTTGCGCCGCATCTCCGAAGGCGCGGCCATGATTCGCTCCAAGGGTGAAGCTGGCACTGGCGACGTTTCGAATGCCACGACCCACATGCGCCAAATCCGCCAGCAGATTGCGGCTCTCGCCTCACTGCCAAAGGACGAGCTGTACGTAGCCGCCAAGGAACTCCAGGCGCCACTCCCGCTCGTCCAGGAAGTCGCCGAGGCGGGCAAGCTCCCCGTGGTGCTCTTCACCGCGGGTGGAATTGCCACACCCGCAGACGCCGCCATGATGATGCAGTTGGGCGCTGAAGGTGTATTCGTCGGTTCTGGAATCTTCAAGTCCGGCGACCCTGCCAAGCGTGCCGCCGCCATTGTCAAGGCCACCACCTTCTACGACGACCCTTCGGTCATCGCCGAGGTCTCGCGTGGCTTGGGCGAGGCCATGGTGGGCATTAATGTGGACGACGTCCCCGAACCCCACCGCTTGGCCGAACGAGGGTGGTAGACCCAGCCAGCAGCGACCGCATCCATCGACGCGGAGCGCGGGTCTTGCTGCTGGAAGGTTCGATTGCAGGGCCCGAACGTCTGCTCATGGTGTTAGGCCATGATCCCCACGCTCCCGAGCGCTCGTTTTGGTTCACGCCGGGTGGGGGAATGGAACCAGGCGAAACGGGCCCCGAGGCGGCCGTGAGGGAGCTCGCAGAAGAGACTGGCTATGTCTTGGAGCCTCACGAACTCGTGGGCCCCGTGTGGAGGCGCACTGCGGTGTTCGACTTCGCCAGCCAGCCGTACACGCAGTACGAGGAGTTCTACGTGGGCAGGCTCGCTGATGCAGAACGCAGGGAACGCACCCGCGAAGAGTTCACCGAGACGGAGTTGGAGGCTCTCGACGCGGTGGAATGGCTGACTCGCGATCAATTGGCCGCCGACGGCAAAGAGGTGTTTCCTGACGTGCTCTTGGAGTCGTGGGACGCCTTTGCACGTTGGGATGGAGTGACTCGAGACCTAGGTGTGGTGAACGAATGAGGGTGGGAGTTCTCGCGCTACAGGGTGACGTCCGCGAACATGCGGCCGCTCTCACGCGCTTGGGTGCAGAGCCCGTGCCAGTGCGCAGGCCCGGAGAATTGGACGACGTGTTTGCCATGGTGATTCCCGGCGGTGAGTCCAGCACTATCGACAAACTGCTGCGCGCGTTTGGACTCTTTCTGCCCTTGCAGGAGCGACTGCGCGCTGGACTGCCCGTGCTTGGCAGTTGCGCCGGCATGATCACCTTGGCACAAGACCTGGTAGATGGCATTGACGGCCAGCAAAGCCTGGGCATCCTGCCCATCACCGTGCGTCGCAACGCTTTCGGAAGGCAAGTGGATTCTTCCGAGACCGAAGTGACGTGGCTTCCGGATGGCAGCATCATGCACGCCACCTTCATCCGCGCGCCGTGGGTGGAAGCCTGGGAGGCGGACGTCCAAGTCCTTGCCACCACGCCCGGCCCCGACGGGGGCGAGCACGTGGTCGCCGTCCAGCATGGCACCGCAATCGCCACCGCTTTCCACCCTGAAATCTCGGGCGACGACAGGGTCCACGCCCTGTTGTTGGAGCTTGCTGGCTAGCACTCACGGGCCTTGGGGTCCACGATGGTGCCATGAGACCTTACGCCGACGTACCCTCACGCCGAGTTCTGCAGATCATGGCCGATGCCCTGGCAATCCTGGCAATAGCCCTGTTCATCCGCATCGGGATGTGGGTTCACGACCGCATCGCGGCCTTCGCCATTTGGGGAGCTCGCATTGAAGGCGCTGGCGAGACGCTCAGCAATTCGCTGACGAGCATTGGCGACACGTTGAGTAGCATCCCGCTCATCGGCACCCTCATTGCCAGTCCCTTTGGCAGCGCGTCCAACGCCGCGGGAGAGTTGCAGCAAGTGGGAGCGGAAATGCAGTCCCAAATCAGTTCATTCGCGCTCACCGTGGGTCTGATGGTGGCCATCAGCCCCATCATCGTGGTGCTCCTCGTGTGGTTGGTGCCGAGGTTGCGTTTTGCAGTGCGTGCCGCGCGCGTGCACAAAGTGGCCTCAACCCCTGCCGGACTGGACTTGCTTGCACTTCGGGCCCTGGCATCGGCGCCCATCCAGGACTTGCAGCGGATCAGTCCGCACGTGGCGGAAGCATGGCGGGTGAGGGATCCTGCCACGATTCGCGCCCTGGCAGCGCTGTCATTGGAGCAGTCAGGAGTGAAGGTTCCGTTGGCGGTCAACAACGCTGGCAAAGAGATGGTGGTGGCCACCCCCTCGTCTAAGAAGTCGGCAGTGACCAAGACTTCCAAGAGCAAATCGCCAAAAAGCACCGCCTAACGCCCCTCTAGAATGGGCGCAAACATCCTGAAGGCGAGGAACACACGTGTCCGGGCACTCTAAGTGGGCAACCACCAAGCACAAGAAGGCAGTGATTGATGCCAAGCGCGGCAAGCTGTTTGCCAAGCTCATCAAGAACATTGAGGTAGCGGCGCGCGTAGGTGGCGGCGACCCCGCGGGTAACCCCACGCTCTTTGACGCGATCCAAAAGGCCAAGAAGTCGTCGGTGCCCAACGACAATATCGATCGTGCCGTCAAGCGTGGCTCTGGGCTGGAAGCCGGTGGTGCCGAGTACGAAACCATCATGTACGAGGCCTACGGACCCAATGGCGTGGCCATGCTCATCGAGTGCCTCACTGACAATCGCAATCGCGCTGCGATGGAAGTGCGCACCGCGCTCACCCGCAACAACGGCACTCTCGCGGACCCGGGTTCCGTGGCGTATCTGTTCAGCCGCAAGGGCCAAGTAATCGTGGCCAAGGATGCCGCCGACGATGACGCGATCATGGAAGCCGCGTTGGAAGCTGGCGTGGAGGAGATCGAGGACCTCGGCGAGGTCTGGGAGGTGATCTCTGAGGCCACTGACTTTGTAGCAGTGCGTACCGCCCTGCAAGAGGCGGGCGTGGATTATGAGAGCGCTGAAGCCACGTGGGTTCCGTCCATGAAGATCGAGCTCGATGAAGACGGCGCCCGCAAGATGCTGCGCCTCATTGACGCGCTTGAAGACTCCGACGACGTCCAGAACGTCTACGCCAACTTTGACGCCTCTGATGAGGTGTTGGAGGCGGCAAGTTCCTAAGGATCCCGCCATGCGCGTGCTCGGCATTGACCCAGGCCTTACTCGTTGCGGGCTGGGAGTCGTGGATGCCGCCGGTGGGCGATCTGTCTCACTCGTGGACGTGAGCGTTGCGAGGAGCGACGTGGACCTGCCTATTGAGCATCGCCTAGGGCAGATTTTCGATGCGGTTGACGCTGTCTTTGACGCCTTCCGGCCCGATGCCGTGGCGTTGGAACGCGTGTTCGCGCAACACAATGTGCGCACCGTGATGGGAACCGCGCAGATTTCAGGCGTGGTCATGGTCCAAGCGCGGACCAGGGGAGTGCCCGTCTCGCTCTACACCCCGTCCGAGGTCAAGGCGGCAGTGACCGGTCAGGGGCGAGCCACCAAAGATCAAGTGGGATTCATGGTGGCTAAGGTGCTGGGACTTTCCGAGCCTCCTAAGCCAGCCGATGCCGCGGATGCCTTGGCGATTGCCATCGCCCACGCCTGGCGCAGTGGCACGAGAGTGCCCGGCGGGGCATCGGCAACCCCAGCACAGGAACGCTGGGCCCAAGCCGAGCGAGCTGCTCGCAAGCGCGGCTAGACCGCCCCATGCGACACGCCGAGTGCGAGGAGGCGCGGTTGTGCGCCGCGTGCGCCTACGATTCGTACATACGTTCGAACGCCCCGCTAATGGGCGCTAGGCCAAAGGACGGCGATGATCGCGCAACTCACGGGGACCTTGGTGCACGTCGGGGCATCGGCCTGCGTTATTGACGTCGCCGGCGTGGGCTATCACGTGCTCTCCACGCCCTCCACGCTCGCGGGACTGCGCACGGGCCAGTCGAGCACTCTCGCCACCCACCTAGTGGTGAGGGAGGACTCACTGACTATGTACGGCTTTGCAAGCCACGGTGAGCGCGACACCTTTGCCTCTCTCCAAGCGGTGCAGGGTGTGGGCCCTCGACTCGCCTTGGCGCTCCTGTCTGTTCATAGCCCCGAATCCCTCGCATCGGCCGTGGCTCACGGTGACCGTGCGGCATTGGAGCGTGTACCAGGCGTGGGCGCCAAACTTGCTGCCCGCTTGTTGCTGGAACTGGGCGGCAAACTCGTGGCACCAGAGTCCCTCAACGTGTCAGGCGATGCCCGCGAGCAAGTGGTGGAAGCCTTGGTAGGCCTGGGGTGGAACGCAAAAGCCGCGCAGAGCGCCGTGACCGAGGTGGCAGACCAACCCATTCACTCGGGAGAGGTCTCCGACACCTTGCGCGCAGCATTGTTGGTGCTGGGAGGCGCCCGTGGATGATTCCGCCGCAGTAGAGGACGCCTTCAGTCGGATCATTGACGCCGATGCCGATGCCTTGGAACGTTCGGCAGAAGCGGCTTTGCGCCCGCGGAGTCTGGACGAGTTTGTGGGCCAACCGGTGGTGCGGGAGCAACTGGGCTTGATGTTGCGAGCCGCCGTGGGTCGTGGGGCTGCCGCAGATCACGTGTTGCTCTCAGGTCCTCCAGGGCTTGGCAAGACGACTCTTGCCATGATCGTGGCAGGGGAGTTGGGCTCTCCTTTGCGCGTCACCTCCGGTCCCGCCATTCAGCACGCAGGTGACTTGGCAGCGATCCTCAGTTCCTTGGAAGAGCGGGACGTGTTGTTCATCGATGAGATCCACCGTTTGGCGCGCCCTGTAGAGGAGATGCTCTACCTCGCTATGGAGGACTTCCGGGTGGACGTGGTGGTGGGCAAGGGCCCTGGTGCCACGTCCATCCCGCTGAGCTTGCCGCATTTCACGGTGGTGGGAGCCACCACGCGCGCGGGTTTGCTGCCAGCGCCTTTGCGCGACCGCTTTGGATTCACGGCTCACTTGGACTTCTACGAGGCGAGGGACCTGCATCAAATTCTGGTGAGGTCTGCCAGCATGCTGGGGCTTTCGCTCGATGCCGATGCTGCCACGGAGATTTCCACGCGATCTCGCGGCACTCCCCGTATCGCCAACCGCTTGTTGCGCCGAGTGCGCGACTGGGCGCAAGTGCATGGCGAAGGTTCCGGCACCTTGGCAGCTGCCCGTGCCGCGCTCGAGGTGTACGAGGTAGACGAGCGCGGTCTCGACCGGCTGGACCGCGCGGTGCTCATGGCGCTGTGCAAGCGCTTTGGCGGCGGGCCAGTGGGCCTAGCCACTTTGGCCGTGGCCGTAGGCGAGGAACCGGAAACCGTGGAGACGGTTGCTGAGCCATTCTTGGTGCGCGAAGGCTTCATGGCGCGCTCTGCGCGGGGGCGGGTGGCTACCGCTCAAGCCTGGGATCACGTGGGTGTCACACCGCCGCGTGACGCAGCCTTGGGGATGTCTCAAGGACGCCTCTTCACGGACGAGCCGTAGCGCGTATTCGACTCGCGGTACTTGGTCCCCTAGAATCGGCTGGGCCCTGAAGCAGAGTTAATACGCGGCCGCTCAACAATGTGAAGGATTTGTGTGTCTGCTGTGACCAAAGGCGCCAAGAAGGCGCTCATCTGGCTAGGTGTGATCCTTGGCCTGCTCTATGGACTCCTAGGGCTCGGCGTTGGCACGGGAAAGACTGACTGGACTCCCGCCCTGGCACTTGACCTCGCAGGTGGCCGTCAGATCATCTTGCAAGCGGTTGCCACTGATAACAGCACCATTGAACAGTCCGATCTCAAGCAAGCAGTTGAGGTCATTCGTCGTCGCGTTGACGCCTCTGGAGTGGCCGAAGCTGAAATTCTCACGGCGGGTAGCAGCAACATCATTGTCGCGCTTCCTGGAAACCCAGATGAGGCCACTCTTGACTTGGTGCGACAGTCCGCCCAACTCCAGTTCCGGCCCGTCCTGTACATCGGTGACCCTGGCGCCACCGTCACGCCCACCACGGAGCCCACGCCTACCACGGACCCCAGTCCGCAGCCTGAGCCGGTCGTGGACGCCTCGGTGTCGCCTTCCGCATTGCCAGAAGCGACCATCGTTCCTACGCCGAGCGCGCAGGCCTCGCCTTCGCCGGCCGTGACGCCCGAGCCTGAGGTGGACGCACCTGTGGCCACGCCCACGGATCCTTCAGACCCCGCCTGGCTTACCGACGAACTGCTTGAGCAGTTCGCCGCTCTCGACTGCTTTGACCCGCTTAACCGGGCAGGAGCGCCTACAGGTGACCCCAATGCGGCTCACGTGGCGTGTGCCGCCAATGGACTGGCGAAGTACGCCTTGGGCCCCGTGGAACTCTCCGGCACTGACGTGGACACCGCCACCGCGGGTCCCGAGTTGGCAGCGGGCACCGGTACGCCCACGGGCCGCTACGAGATTCGCCTGTCGCTCACCTCTGCTGGTGGTGCCAAGTTCGATTCGACCACCCAGCGCTTGTCGCAATTGCAGCAGCCGCGCAATCAATTTGCAATCCTCCTGGACGGCGTGGTGATCTCTGACCCGTCCGTGACGCAACGCATCCCCGGTGGCAGCGCATCCATCACGGGTTCATTCACTCAAGCTGAGGCTCAGCTCCTCGCAAACCAACTGAAGTTCGGCGCCTTGCCGCTCACGCTTGAGGTGCAGTCTGAAGAGCAGATCTCGGCGACCAAGGGTGCCGACGAGCTCGAGGCGGGCCTGATCGCAGGTGCCATCGGTCTGCTACTCGTGGTGATCTACTCGCTGTTCCAGTACCGCGCTCTCGCCATGGTCACGGTCGGTTCGCTCGTCATCGCGGGTGCATTGACCTTGGTCACGTTCTCACTGCTGTCATGGGGAATGGGACTGCGGCTCTCGCTCGCTGGTGTGACAGGCATGATCGTGGCGATCGGTATCACCGCGGACTCGTTCATTGTCTACTTCGAACGCATCAAGGACGAGTTGCGAGATGGCCGCTCCTTGCAGAGCGCCATCGACCACGGTTGGAGCCGCGCTCGCCGCACCATCATCATCTCCGATGCCGTGAACTTCCTCGCGGCCGTGGTGTTGTACATGTTGGCCGTGGGCAACGTGCGGGGCTTCGCTTTTGTGCTCGGTCTCACTACGCTCATGGACCTCTTGGTGGTGTTGCTCTTCACGCATCCGATCCTCGTGTTGCTGGGCCGCACCAAGTTCTTTAGCCAAGGTCACCCGTGGTCAGGGCTCGACCCGGCGTCATTGGGCCGCGAGGCGATATACAAGGGTGCAGGCCAAGTGCGCCCGCCCAAGGCAGTCACCGCTTCGCGCCCCAAGGATGTCGCGGAGGGCGAACAAGGCTTGACCCTGGCTGAGCGAAAGGCTCGCGCCCGTGCGGCGGCCGCGCAGAACTCGGAGGGCACTGATGGCTAGCCGCTTATCTACTTGGGGAAACGCCCTCTACACGGGTGAGAAGACGTACCCCATCGTTCAGCGCCGCAAGATGTGGTTGCTCATTAGTTTCTCTCTACTCGTGGCGTGTTTCGCCGTACTCGGTGTGAAGGGACTCAACCCCGGAATCGACTTCCGAGGCGGCACTGAATACACGATCTCCGCGGTGGGCGAAGTCTCCACCGACATTGCGCGTGACACTGTGAATGCCGCCTACCCTGACGAAGAACCTCGCGTCACGGTGGTAGCTGGCGACTCCATCCGCGTACAACTGGGCCAAATTGACCAGGCGGAGGTCCTGGTCCTGGCCCAGCAGCTGGCTGACGCCTATGGCGTCCCGAACGATCAGGTGACGTCCACATTCATTGGTCCCACGTGGGGCGCTGACGTGTCGGCCAAGGCGATTCAGGGCCTCATCGTGTTCACCTTGCTCGTGTCGCTCGTGATCGGCGTGTACTTCCGTGCGTGGCGCATGGCTGTGGCGGCCATGGTGGCTTTGATGCACGACCTCATCTTCACCGTAGGCATCTACGCCTTGGTGGGCTTCGAAGTGACCCCCGCTACGGTCATCGGCTTCCTCACGATCCTTGGATATTCGCTGTACGACACCGTGGTGGTGTTTGACAAGGTGCGTGAGAACACTGAGCACCTCACCTCCCAGAACCGATACACGTATGAGGAACTCGCCAACCTGGCCGTGAACCAGACTCTGGTGCGCTCCATCAACACCTCGGTGGTGGCGTTGTTGCCGGTAGCTGCGATTCTGTTCATCGGGGCGTCAGTCCTTGGCGCTGGTACGTTGCAAGACCTCTCGCTCGCTCTGTTTGTGGGCATGGCGGTAGGCACCTTCTCCTCCGTCTTTGTGGCCACTCCACTGGAGGTGTTGCTCCGCCGACGCGAGCAGCGCATCGTGGATCACAACGCCAAGGTGCAGGCTTTGCGCGATAGTGGTGACATCCCTGTGACCGTGGATGACAAAGGCATCGTGCGTGTGGGCGCCCTTCAACCCGGACACCATCAGGGCACGGCGGCGCAACCGCGCCGCAAGCGCCGCAAGTAGACTGGCTCTTACCCCAAGAGTCAGGAGGCGCCCATGACGGAAACCCGTCCCGCCGCTGCTCCAGGGCGATCACTTCCGTTCTTGCGCCAGCGTGCGTCAGAGCCCAAGGCGATCGACGGCGTCCTCGATCTGTACAAGGCGATGTACCCGCGTGCCAAGACCGGCCTGATTGAGCGCGCCTACGCCGTAGCAGAACAAGCGCACGAGGGCCAGACGCGCAAGAGCGGCGAGCCCTATATCACTCACCCCATTGCGGTGGCCGAGATTGTGGCCGGCTTGGGCTTGCCCGACACGGTCATTGCCGCCGCGTTCCTGCACGATGTCGTGGAGGACACCGGCGTTGGCCTCGAGGACATTCGTGGTGAGTTTGGCGACGAGGTCGCGAGGTTCGTAGACGGCGTCACCAAACTCGACAAGATCGCGTACGGCGACGCAGCGCAGGCCGAGACTGTCCGCAAGATGGTCGTGGCGATGGCCAAGGACATCCGAGTCCTGATCCTCAAACTTGCCGACCGCCTCCACAACGCCCGTACTTGGGAACACGTGCACCCTGACAGCGCCCGGCGTAAGGCCCAGGAGACGCTTGAGATTTATGCGCCCCTGGCGCACAGGATGGGTCTCAACGCCATCAAATGGGAGCTTGAGGACCTGTCTTTCAAGACTCTGTACCCCAAGATCTATCAAGAGATCGTGGACGTGGTGGCGGAGCGCGCGCCTGAGCGTTCAGACATGTTGGAGCAAGTGCGCAGCGAAGTAGCCAAAGAACTCAAGGCCATGAAGATCAAGGCCGAGATCACCGGGCGCCCCAAGCACTACTACTCGGTCTATCAGAAGATGATCGTGCGCGGCCGTGACCTCAATGACATCTACGACCTTGTGGGTCTGCGCATTTTGGTGGAGTCAGTGCGCGATTGTTACGCGGTCTTGGGAGCCATGCACGCGCGGTACCAACCGGTGCCCGGGCGTTTCAAGGATTACATCGCGATGCCCAAGTTCAACCTCTACCAATCGCTACACACCACGGTGATTGGCCCTCAAGGCAAGCCGGTGGAGTTCCAGATCCGCACGTGGGACATGCACCGCCGTGCCGAGTACGGCCTCGCAGCGCATTGGCGCTACAAGGAGAACGCCAAGGCGGCGCCTACTCAGGGCGCTGCGGACATGGGTTGGTTGCGTCAGATCGCCGACTGGCAGCAAGAGACGTCCGATCCGAGCGACTTCCTCGACTCCTTGCGAGGTGAGATCTCGCGTGCCGAGGTGTACGTCTTCACTCCTCGGGGAAAGCTGCTCGCTTTGCCTCAAGGTTCCACTCCCGTGGACTTCGCGTACGCAGTGCACACCGAGGTGGGACACAAGACAGTGGGAGCCAAGGTCAACGGCCGCTTGGTGCCGCTGGACTCCACGCTTGAAAATGGCGACGCCGTTGAGGTGATCACCACCTCCGACGAGAACGCGCACCCCAAGCGCGATTGGCTCGAGTTTGTGCAATCCACGCGTGCCAAGAACAAGATTCGGCAGTGGTTCACGCGTGAACGCCGCGAAGAATCCATTGAGACGGGCCGTGACATGCTTGCCCGCGCCATCCGCCGACAGCACTTGCCTATGCAACGCCTCATGAGCAAGTCCACGCTCCTGGCTCTCGCCCGCGAGATGGACTACGAGGACATCGACTCGCTCTACGCGGCCATCGGCGAACACAAGGAACAAGCCGCAGACGTGGTGGCGCGCATGATCCAAGCCGTAGGCGGCGATGAGGGCGCGGACGAGGACCTGACAGAAATCACACGCCCCGGTACCTCGCATCGGATCCGCAGGGGAGACCCTGGAATCTCGGTGGCGGGTATGTCGGACGTGGTAGTCAAGCTTGCTCGATGCTGCACCCCAGTTCCGGGTGACCCGATCTCAGGCTTCGTGACGCGCGGCTCGGGTGTTTCCGTGCACCGCAGTGACTGCGAAAACTTCGCTCTCTTGCGTGAGCAGAAGGAACGCATTGTGGATGTGGAGTGGACCGGTGGCACTGGTTCGGCATACATGGTCCAGATCGAGGTCGAGGCGCTAGACCGCAACCGCTTGCTGTCGGACGTGGTGCAGGTGCTCTCGGATCACCACGTCAACATCTTGGGAGCACACGTGTCCACAAGCCAGGATCGTGTTGCGCTCAACAACTTCACGTTTGAGATGGCTGACCCTTCGCACCTAGGCGCGGTGCTCAGCGCGGTGCGCAGAATTGACGGCGTCTACGACGCTCGCCGCATCACGGGAGCGCGCAGGGCGCAGCCTTACTAGTGGGCGCTCTGCCTACGGGGCAGTGAGCGCAATCCGTATTTCTCGCCATGCGCTCATCATCCGGTCGTAACCGCGTCCGCGCCGCGAGTGAGTACCTACCACTGCCGTCACGTCGGAAGCGTTGCACAGCCCGTGCTGGATGGCGCTGAAGATGGCCGGGATAGTCAGCGTGTGATCGTCGCGACGTAGCGCTGCCACGCATGCGGTAGCGGGCGATGCCACCAGAACGCCGCCGACCCCGAGGGCTGAGAGCACCGCTACGGGTTCAGTCACTATGGACCACTGATGACTCCCCGTGTGTGCTGGGGGATCAGGGTTAACTCCCCTCGGTACGGCCACCTCCACGTGCACAGGCGCGGGACCGGGCACGCAACCGTGGACCCACAACGCAGCCAATCCGTTCAAGACACCCCGGCGGGGCACCGCCCACTCCAAGGCTTGCGCACGCAAGGAGTGGTATGGCTTCACGTCTCGAGGCAGTGCCGTTCCGGCAGTCAAGGGTTCCACCATCTGGTCGCGCATAAGCCGGGCGTAGGCCACGGAGCCTACGTAACCGGGAGTGACAACGAGCATCGGCCTACTATGCCAAGCCCGCAGTGGGGTATGCAGTCCACGAGGCGAACCTGGGGACAAGCGGCTTAACGAGCGACAGCCTCGATCTGCTTGAGCCAGGCCTTTCGGGCGTCAAGAGACTCTTGGAGCTCCTTGGCCTTCTTCTCGTTCTTGCTTGCCTTCGCTGCGGCGAGCTGGGACTCGAGGTCCGCAATGGCCGCGTGCAACTGAGCGGCAGCGCCAGTGGCGCGGGCCTCAATCTCGGGGTTGCGCGCGGTCCACGCTTGCTGATCCGCCTCGCGCACTGCGCGTTCCACGGCGCCAAGGCGCTTGGTAAGCCGCAGGGAATCTGCTCGCGGAACCTCGCCAGCGGCCTCGAAGCGGTCCTGGATAGAGCGCAACGTTTGCTTGGCGGCCTTGACGTCCTTGATGGGCAGGAGACCTTCAGCCTCTTTGACCAAGGCCTCCTTGGGCGCCACATTCTCCGCGAGCACTGCCTCTTCGGCATCGGCGGCAGCACGGCGGGCCGTGAAGAAGGCCTCCTGAGCGTCGTGGAATCGCGTCCACAAAGCATCGTCCGCACCGCGACGGCCACGGCCGGCGCTCTTCCACTTATCCATGAGCTGCTTGAACTCGCGCGCGGTAGCGTCCCAGTCGGTTGAGGTCTTGAGTTCCTCGGCGCGGGCTACGAGCGTCTCTTTGGCGCTGGCCACAGCGGAGTTGTCCTTGTCCAACTGCGCAAAGTGGTGCTTTCGCGCCTTCTCAAAAGCGGAGCGCGCGTGAGTGAAGCGTTGCCACAGTTCCTTTTCGGCTTCCTTGCCGATGCGGGCGCCGGACTTCTGGGCGGTCTTCCAGGTGTCAAGAAGTTCCCGCATTTGGGCGGTGTCGTTCTTCCAGTGCACCTTCTCCACTGGCTTGGCAGCGAGCGCCTCAGCCGTCTTGACGATCTCCTCGCGCGCGGCGAGGGCCTCGGCACGGGTTGCGGCACGCTCGGCGCGAACCTTCTCCACCACCTCGGTGGCCTCGGCCTCCACAATGCTCAGCCGGGCGCGCAACGCCGCAATGTTGCCTACGAACGTGGGACTGGCCGCGGATTCCTTCAAGCCGCTGAGTGCAGTCTCGATGTCCTTGGGGCTCAACTCGGCAGCCTCAAGACGAGCGTGGAATCGCTCAATAGACGCTGCAAACTCAATGAAGGCCTTGGCATAAGGAGACACGGGGTTGTCACCCTGCGCGGGACCCACCACCACGGTGTTATCACCGTCCACGAGCACCACGTTGTCGCCGTCGATCTTGCCGAACGCGGCAGCGGCCGCAATCTGGGCCTCGGTGATCTCTTCGACCACAGGGATGCGCACTGTGTGCGGCCCGTGTGAAGCAAGTTGCGCAGGGCTAGGTGCGCGCGGGATGGGGCGGGGCTTTGCAGGCGTCATGACGCGGTGACCTCAGTAATGATCAGTGATAGAGCGGGGCGGCCGTCGGCATCCCCGGTGATGGTTCCAGCTTGTGCTACGGCCTCCACGATATCCATGCCTTGGGTGACAGTGCCAAACACGGTGTAGCCGCCGGCACCGTCGGAGGGGATGAATGAGTCGTCATAGACGATGAAGAACTGGCTTCCATTGGAGAAGCCGTCGTTAGGGATGCGAGCCATGGCGAGTGTGCCAGTGGGGTACATGTTGTCCGCGGGAGCATTCTCCACTGGACCAAAGCGGTAGGAGGGTCCGCCCGTGCCGGTTCCCAAGGGGTCCCCGCACTGGATGACAAAGATTCCGGCCGTGGTGAGGCGATGGCATTCGGTGTTGGCAAAGAAGCCATCGCCAGCAAGTGCCAAGAACGACGCGGTGGCTTGAGGGGCGTTGATCCCGTCCACCTGAAGTTCGATGGTGCCCTGATTGGTCTGCACTGTCACGGTCCACTCACGACCCTCTGCCAAGTCCACTGACGGGGGAACAGGGGATCCTGCCCATCCCTCGACTGGCTCAAGTTCGTCAATATCCGGCATCGTGCCGTCGGGCTGCGCCGAGGATGAAGCCTGCGACTCAGTCGCATCGTCGCCCCACCAGTGAGTGTTGCCGTACCACACCAGTGCGCCCACAGCGAGGACGGCAACAATGGCTGCGAGCGCTGCCAAAGCCTGGCGTTGGCGGCGCTGGCGAGCGGCCTGGCGTTGCGCAAGCTTGAGCTCAAACTGAGCGCGACGACGCTTCTCGTTGGCACGTGCTTGTTTCTTGGTAACCATCAACCCTGCCTGTAGATGACGTGTGCCTCGCAAGTCTAGGGCGCGCGAGGTGGAACAATGGCCCGCATGGCTCGCATCGCGCCCCTGTCCGGCTTCCCAGAATGGAGCCCATCCGAGCGTCTCGTTGAGGCGGAAGTGCTCTCCACCCTGCGCCGCGTGTTCACCCTCCATGGGTACGGGGAGATCGAGACCCGGGCGGTGGAGCCCATTGACCGCCTGGCTGGGGACTCAGATGCCGCCAAGGAGATTTACGCCTTGAGCCGCTTGCGGGCGGAACCCGGGGCCGATGCCTCTCTAGGCCTGCACTTTGACCTCACGGTGCCATTCGCTCGTTACGTCGAGGAGCGTCAAGCGCAGCTCGCCTTCCCGTTCCGCCGTTACCAGATTCAGAAGGTATGGCGAGGCGAGCGCCCGCAAGAGGGTCGTTTCCGCGAGTTTTACCAAGCCGACATCGATGTGGTGGCACGAGACGTACTGCCAGCCCACTTTGAGGCAGAGGTGCCGCTCGTCATGGCTCGCGCCCTCGCTGAGTTGACTGCGGCGTTGGGAGTGCCACGGGCGGTCATGAGCATGAATGACCGCCGCTTGGTTGAAGGCTTCTACGCGGGCGTTGGCATCACCGATATCCCGGGCGCGTTGCGCTCTGTGGACAAACTGTCCAAGATCGGGCCCGATGGAGTGCGCAAGGAACTTGAGGCCGCTGGCGTCGCCGCGACGGCCGCCGAGGCCGTGCTCGGCTTGGCCGCCATTCGCACCCCGGACGCTAGCTTTGCGACTCAAGCGCAGGCCCTATGGCAGCAAGCAGGCGCTCAAGGCGAACTGCCTCATGAGACCTTCCATGCGGGAGTGGCGGCACTGACGGCGCTCGTAGAGACGGTCAACGCAGCCGTGCCAGGCATCGCTTACGCGGATCTCAGCATCGCCAGGGGACTCGACTATTACACGGGCGCCGTCTACGAGACGGTACTGGAAGGCCACGAAGACCTCGGTTCCGTGTGCTCGGGTGGCCGCTACGACTCACTCGTAGGCGGCGGTGGCTTCCCCGGCGTGGGTATGTCCATTGGTGTGACGCGTGTAGTGAGCCGACTGCTGAGCGCGGGCCTGGCATCGGGAAGCCGGGCGGTCCCGTCAGCCGTGTATGTGGCCGTCATTGACGAGGAGTCCCGAGCCGCATCCAATGCCGTGGCCGAGGCGCTACGTGCCCGCGGCATCGCGTGCGAAGTGGCCGCCACGGCGGCCAAGTTTGGCAAGCAAATCCAGAGCGCCGACAAGCGCGGAATCCCGTTCGTGTGGTTCCCCAGCGCGGACGGTCACGAGGTCAAGGACATCCGTAGCGGCGAGCAAGTCACGGCTGATCCGCAGTCCTGGGAGCCGCCTGCGAGCGACCTCAAAGCGGGCGTAGTGCGCGGCTAGACTTAGTTCCGCTCACCCTGCGCCCACGCGCATCACGAAAGGCTCATTGTGCTACGCACCCACCTCGCTGGAAACCTCCGTGCCGCCGACGCCGGCAGCACCGTCACGCTCTCAGGCTGGGTGGGACGCAGGCGAGATCACGGGGGAGTGGCGTTCATTGACCTGCGTGATTCCTCCGGCTACGCCCAAGTGGTGATCCGCGAGGAGGTGGCGCACGCCCTGCGCAGTGAATACGTCATCCAGGTCACTGGAAATGTGCGATTGCGCCCTGAGGGCTCCGCCAACCCCAACTTGCCGTCCGGCGAGATTGAGGTGGAGGTGACGGACGTGGTGATTCTCAATGAGTCCGCGCCAGTGCCGTTCCCCATTGATGAGCACGTCACGGTAGGCGAAGAGGTGCGTCTCAAGTACCGCTACCTGGACCTGCGCCGTCCGCAGCAGCGCTCCAACATCGTCTTGCGCTCGGAAGTGAACAAGGCAGCACGCCGGGTGCTGGAACGCCATGACTTCGTTGAGATTGAAACGCCCACGCTGACGCGCTCCACCCCCGAGGGTGCTCGTGACTTCTTGGTGCCGGCGCGCTTGTCTCCGGGCTCGTGGTACGCCTTGCCGCAGTCTCCTCAGTTGTTCAAGCAATTGCTCATGGTGGCTGGCATGGAGCGTTACTACCAGATCGCTCGCTGTTACCGGGATGAGGACTTCCGCGCTGACCGCCAGCCTGAGTTCACCCAGCTCGACGTTGAGATGAGCTTTGTGGACCAAGACGACGTGATTGCCTTGGGCGAGGAGCTGGTCAAGGAGCTCTGGGCCACCATCGGGTACGAGGTCACCACGCCTATCCCTCGGATCACGTACGCCGATGCCATGGCTCGCTACGGCTCAGACAAGCCCGACTTGCGCTTTGACCTGGAGTTGACCGACCTCACCGAGTACTTCAAGGACACCCCGTTCCGTGTGTTCCAGGCGGACTATGTGGGCGCTGTGGTCATGCCCGGCGGGGCGAGCCAGCCCCGAAAGACCCTGGACGGATGGCAAGAGTGGGCCAAGCAGCGCGGTGCCAAGGGTTTGGCATATGTGCTCGTGGGCGAAGACGGTGAGCTTGGTGGACCTGTGGCCAAGAACCTCTCGGAGACCGAGCTTTCTGGACTCGCGGCTGCGGCGGGCGCCAAGCCTGGCGACTGCATCTTCTTTGCGGCCGGCACCACCGAGCCCTCGCGCGCGCTCTTGGGCGCCGCGCGCCAAGAGATCGCGCGCCGAGTGGGTCTCATTGACGAATCCCGCTTTGAGTTCGTATGGGTAGTGGACGCTCCGCTGTTCAAGGCAGTGGACGCCGCCGATGACGACGTGGCCCTGGGTACGAGCGCCTGGACTGCAGTGCATCACGCCTTCACGAGCCCCAAGCCCGAGTTCCTCGACACCTTTGACAAAGACCCCGGCTCTGCCAACGCGTACGCCTACGACATTGTCTGCAACGGGATGGAGATCGGCGGAGGTTCCATCCGTATTCACCGCCGCGATGTCCAACAGCGAGTGTTCGAGGTCATGGGGATCGGTCCGCAAGAGGCGCAAGAGAAGTTCGGCTTCTTGCTTGACGCTTTCAAGTTTGGTGCCCCGCCGCACGGTGGCATCGCGCTCGGATGGGACCGAGTGGTGATGCTGCTTTCAGGTTCGGACTCCATCCGCGACGTCATCGCATTCCCCAAGTCGGGTGGCGGATACGACGCACTTACCGATGCTCCTGCGCCCATCACGGCGCAGCAACGCAAGGAAGCTGGCGTGGACTTTGTGCCGGAGGCGGCTGACGCGCCTAGTGCGTGACGTTCAGGCGTGTGTGCCAGCGGCGTAACGGAGCAGGAGCCCACCAGTTCCACGGACCCAAGACCGTCATGGTCGCGGGCACCAAGAGCATGCGCACGATGGTCGCGTCGAGGAGCACAGCAAACGCGAGTCCTACGCCCACTTCCTTGATCATCAGCAACTTGCCAAAGGCAAAGCCGAGGAACACGAGCACGATGATCGCGGCGGCTGATGTGATGATGCGTCCGGACCTTTGCAGGCCCGCACGCACCGCGGCATCGTTGCTGAAACCTGCGTCCACGTACTCCTTGACGCGAGCGAGCAAGAAGACCTCGTAGTCCATGGCTAGTCCAAAGCCAAACGCAACGATGAGCACTGCCACGTAGGTCTCGATGCCGCCCGGTGAAGAGAAGGCCAAGAGGCCCTCAAGGTTTCCGTGTTGGAAGACCCACACCACAAAGCCCATGGCCGCAGCCAAAGAAAGCCCGTTGATGAGCAAGGTCTTCAGCGGGACCAGCAGGGATCCGGTCATGAGGAAGAGCAGCACGAAAGTCACTAGCACGACGAGGATTCCTGCCACCACAGCGCCCTCTTTGATGGCGTCCACAAAGTCCACTTGAATAGCTGCTTGACCGCCCACGTACACCGGGAACGCCGTCTCCACCGCGCGCATCTCGTGGACGACGCGTACAGCCTCGGCCGAACCGGCGTCGTCCGTCTCGAGGATCACGCCGGCAAAGGAGCGGCCGTCCCTGTCTTTGGCAGGCACCAAGGCGCGCACTCCTTCGAGCTCACCGAACTGCGACATCCAGGCGTCCAATTTGGCGGGGCTTGAGGGGGACAGCACAGTGATGCCGGGCTCTTTGAGCGAGGGGAAGCCCTCGTAGACCGCCTCGATGTATTCGCGTCGCTCGTTGTCCAAGGGCAGGGTTTCAATCTCTGAGTTGCGCAACTGGATGCCCATAACGGGCGAGGCGAGGAACACCAACATGGCGGTGCACCCGGCGATGACGAGCCATGGTCGCCGTTGAGTCCATGCAGCCAGGTTCGAGAACGCGCCTTGTTCGCGTTGCACGTCCGACGTTGCGGCGAGCAGTCGTCTTACGTACGGCACTCGCGCCAGCACCGATGGGCGGCCGATCTTGTCCGCGAGTAAGAAGGACACGGCGGGCACCACGCTGAGCGCGACGATCATCGCGGTGGCCACTACGCCGAGCCCAGCTGCACCAAAGCTGCGCATGATCTCGGGCGTGAAGAACAGCATGCCTCCCACGGAGACGGCCACAATGATGCCCGAGATGGCCACGGTGCGGCCTGCGGTCCCCAGGGCGGAGATGAGGGCTGGCTCGCGAACCCACCGGGGCTTACTGCCACGCTTTTTCATCTCTTCTCGAAAACGAGAGACGAACAGCAAGCCATAGTCAATAGACAGTCCAATGCCTAGCACGGTCACCACATTGACTGCACTTTGGTCTACGTCGAAGACGTGACTCATGCCGTAGAGCACGGCGAGCCCGCCGGAGATAGAAGCGAGTGCACCGGTGAGCGGAGTAGCGGCGGCGAGGAAGCCACCGAAGACAAGGACCATGACGATGAGCGCGGCCGGAAGCGCAATGAGTTCGCCGGTGACGAGGTCCCGCTCAATCTGATGGGTGAAGTCGGCGACGATGAGCCTGCTTGAGAAGGAATCCACCTCAATGGCGGGATGCGTAGCTCTCAAGCGCTCTACGGCTTGCTCCACTACGTCCACAGCCTCCTCATGAGCCGCGAGCAGTTCCCGTGAGTCGTCAAAGCCGCCTTGGTAACGCACCTCAATGATGAAGCCCGTGCCGTGGATGTCCACGGGCGGTAGCCACCGCATGTCGGTAGTGATAAGCGGCGCTCCGTCCGGGCCCACCACCACACCAAACGCGGTGGTGACGGAGTCCACGTGGGGCTGGCGCGCAATCTCAATCGCGGCGATCTCCACGAGGCTCTTGAGCTCTGGGTCGTTTAAGTCCACTCCGCGCACATATGAAGCGACGCGGGTGGCATCGGCCGGATCCGATGTGTCCTCAACGGCCGTCCTGACAATGTCCGAATCGGAACCGGCAACAGAAGGCGGACCTGTCTCCACGCGATCAAAAAGGCCCTCACCGTCAACGCCCACGGTGGCGAGCACGTACAGCGCCACGGTCGCAACGGCACCAACAATGGCTACCCACCGCGCACGCTTGGCGATGAACGCACCCCAACGTCCAAACACAGTCATGGCATCACCCTAGGCTGAAGGGCGTGGACCTGTTTGATGCGACGCGACTGGACGGATCGGGAGTGCCTGCGCCATCGGCGTCGGCACCCCTCGCGGTACGTATGCGTCCGCGGAGCCTCGACGAAGTAGTGGGCCAGACGCACCTCTTGGGCGAAGGTTCTCCGTTGCGCAGGCTCATTGGCGAGAACACTCCCGCCACGAGCGTGATCTTGTGGGGACCGCCCGGCACAGGCAAGACCACACTCGCGTACCTGGTGGCGGGCAATCGCCGGTTCATCGAACTCAGCGCGGTCACGGCGGGTGTGAAGGATGTGCGTGCGGTCATTGATGACTCGAAGCGCCGACTCGCCACGGGTGAGCGCGAGACGGTCTTGTTCCTCGATGAGATCCACCGATTCTCGCGCAGCCAACAAGACATCCTGCTTCCGGCCGTGGAGAACCGCTGGATCACGCTCATCGGCGCCACTACCGAGAACCCGTCGTTCTCCGTGGTCGGGCCCCTCCTGTCCCGGTCGCTCTTGCTGACGCTGCAACCGCTCACCGACGAGGACATCGGCGCACTCATTGACCGGGCGCTGGCAGATTCTCGAGGCCTTGGCGGCGAAGTGAGCATCGAACCTCAAGCTCGCGATCACGTGATCCGTGTGGCCGGGGCTGACGCGCGCAAGGCCTTGACGGTTCTGGAGTCGATTGCCGATGCGGCGGCAGACGCAGGGGGAGTGATCACCACCGAGATTGCCGAGGCATCGATGGACGCCGCGCTAGTGGCTTACGACAAGTCAGGCGACCAGCACTACGACGTCATTAGCGCATTTATCAAGTCGGTGAGGGGCTCTGACGTTGATGCTGCCCTTCACTACTTGGCGCGCATGGTGGTGGCAGGGGAGGACCCGCGCTTCATTGCCCGACGTCTCGTGATTTTGGCCGCGGAAGACATCGGGCTGGCGGATCCTCAAGCACTCGTCATTGCCCAGGCCGCCGCCGATGCCGTGAGCTTCATCGGCATGCCGGAGGGACGCATCGTGCTGGGCGAGGCCACCGCATACTTGGCCATGGCGCCCAAGTCCAACCGTTCTTACATGGCCATCAACAAAGCGATTGCTGACGTCAAAGCAGGGCGGGCAGGCACTGTCCCCACACACTTGAGGGATGCGCACTACGCCGGTGCAGAGAAACTGGGTCATGGAAAGGGTTACGCCTACGCGCACGACGCGGAGCACGCGGTGGCCCGCCAGGAGTACTTGCCCGATGCCGTGGCGGACGCGGTCTACTACGAGCCTTCAGACCGGGGGTTCGAGAAGACCTTGAGCGAGCGTCGGGACATCATTAGGCGACTCTTGGGCCGCTCGTCGCCGTAAAGGGCGGCATTTGGTATGATTCTCGGCGGCCCTCGCGGACGGTTGGCTGCTGGCTCCGCGACATCAGAACAATGCTCAACGTGACGCGCTCGTGCGCGCCCACAATCCAAGGACATCATGACTTCAGTACAGAAGGCCCGCCGTCAGGTTCGCTTGTCGCGCGCCCTCGGCATTCCGTTGACCCCCAAGGCCGTCAAGCACTTTGAGAAGCGCCCTTACCCGCCCGGTGAGCACGGCCGTACCGCTCGCCGCAAGGAAAGCGACTACGCGGTGCGTTTGCGCGAGAAGCAGCGTCTGCGCGCTCAGTACGGTCTGCGCGAGAAGCAGATGACTCGCACCTTTGCGGAAGCCCGCAAGGAGCCGGGTCTGACCGGTGAGGCATTTGTTGAGTTGCTCGAGATGCGTCTTGACGCTCTCGTGTTGCGCGCCGGCTTTGCCCGCACCATCCTGCAGGCTCGCCAGCAGGTGTTGCACCGCCACATCTTGGTGGACGGCAAGATCGTGGACCGTCCCTCTTTCCGTGTCTCGCCCGGCCAGACCATTCAGGTTAAGCCCAAGGCCGTGACCATGGAGCCTTACATGGCCGCCGCAGCCGGCGCACACCGCGACGTGCTCCCCGAGGTGCCCGACTACCTTGACGTGACGCTCGAGAAGCTCACCGCCAAGTTGGTGCGTCGCCCCAAGCGTGCCGAGGTTCCCGTGACTTGCGACGTGCAGCTCGTTGTTGAGTACTACGCCCGCTAGAGCCCTTACCGCGCGGGGCGCGCGTCTCAAGGCACAGTCCCGCTAGTAGGCTCAACGAGGTCGTTGACAACGACCGCCGGAACCCAGGCACGTACTGGGCTCCGGCGGCGTTGTTGTTTAGGCAGGAGAGGACACGATGCGTACCGCGGATATCCGCCAACGTTGGCTCGACTATTTCGAGTCCCAGGGCCATGTTGTCGTGCCTTCCGCGTCGCTCGTGTCGCCCGACCCCTCCCTGCTCTTCACGGTGGCCGGCATGGTGCCGTTCATTCCGTACATGCTCGGCGAGCAGCAGCCGCCGTGGCCTCGCGCCACCAGCGTGCAAAAGTGCATCCGCACGCCCGACATCGAAGAAGTGGGCAAGACCACCCGCCACGGCACGTTTTTCCAGATGAACGGCAACTTCTCCTTTGGCGACTACTTCAAGGAAGGCGCCATCAAGTACGCCTGGGACTTGGTGACGGGTGCTGAGTCGGAGGGCAAATACGGCTTCAACCCTGACGATGTGTGGGTCACCGTGTACTTGGACGACGACGAGGCCGCCTCGCTGTGGAAGGAGATCGCCGGTCTTCCAGACGAGCGCATCCAGCGCCGCGACAAGAAGGACAACTACTGGCACACCGGCCAGCCGGGCCCTGCCGGACCGTGTTCCGAGATCTACATCGACCGGGGCTCTGAGTTTGGCAAAGACGGCGGCCCGGTCGTCGATGAAGACCGCTTCCTGGAAATCTGGAACCTCGTCTTCATGCAGTACGAGATCGCGGAAGTGAAGGCCAAAGACGACTTCACGGTGCGCGGCGAACTGCGCCAGAAGAACATCGACACCGGACTTGGTCTTGAGCGTGTGGCGTATCTCAAGCAGGGCGTAGCCAACATGTACGAGATTGACGAGGTCATGCCCGTCATCCGCAAGGCCGAGGAGCTTTCGGGCCGCTCGTATGGTGCCAACCGCGACGACGACGTATGGATGCGAGTGGTGGCCGACCACGTCCGTGCCTCGCTCATGCTCATTGGCGACGGCATCGTGCCAGGCAACGAAGGCCGCGGCTACGTACTGCGCCGCCTGTTGCGTCGTTCGCTCCGTGCCATGCGCCTGTTGGGCGTAGAGGACTCCGTCATGCAGGAACTTCTGCCGGTGTCTCGCGACGCCATGAGCCCGTCCTACCCTGAACTCGCGAGCGAGTTCGCGCGCATCTCCGCCACTGCGTACACGGAGGAGGACGCCTTCCGCCGCACCTTGGCCAACGGCACCACGATCCTCGACACCGCCGTGTCCAACACCAAGGCCGCTGGTGGTTCAGTGTTAAGCGGGGCGGACGTGTTCCAACTCCATGACACGTACGGCTTCCCGTACGACCTCACCCTTGAGATGGCCGCCGAGCAAGGCCTCAAGGTCGATGAGGCTGCGTTCCGTGCCCTCATGCAGGAACAGAAGGACCGGGCCCGCGCCGATGCCAAGGCCAAGAAGGGTGGGCACGCCGACACCAAGGTGTACCAAGAACTCGTGGCTCAAGGCACTACTCATTTCCGGGGCTATGAGGAACTGCAGGCCGGTTCGGAAGTGGTCGCGGTTCTCAAGGATGGCGTGGCGGTTCCCGTTGCCACCACCGGCGACACGGTGGAAGTCGTTTTGCGCGAGACTCCGTTCTACGCCGAGTCAGGTGGCCAGGACGCGGACACCGGCGTGATCCGTGGTGCGCACGGCACGCTCAACGTGATTGACGTGCAAAAGCCGGTGAAGGACCTGATCGTTCACACCGTCACGGTGGAAGAGGGCGAAGTTGCTGTGGGCGACAAAGTGTCCGCTCAAGTGGATGCCGTCAACCGTCGCGACGCCTCGCGCGCCCACTCGGCGACGCACTTGGTGCACGCGGCGCTCCACGAGGTGCTGGGCAGCAGCGCCAACCAGGCCGGCTCTTACAACAAGCCTGGCTATATGCGACTTGACTTCTCGTGGACTCAAGGTGTGAGTGCGGGTGCTCGGGGTGAAATTGAAGAGATCGCCAACCGGGCCATCCGTGAAGACCTCCCGGTGGAGACCTCGATCATGGGCCTTGAGGAGGCCAAGGCACTCGGTGCCATGGCCCTCTTTGGCGAGAAGTACGGCGACCGAGTGCGCGTGGTGGAGATCGGTGGCCCGTTCTCCCGCGAGTTGTGCGCAGGTACCCACGTGGGCTCGTCCGCGGAGATTGGCCTCTTGTCCGTCACGGGCGAAGGTTCGGTTGGCTCTGGAGCCCGTCGCATCGAGGCGCTCGTGGGCGCCGATGCGTTCAAGCACCTCGCCGCCGAACGCGCCATCGTGAGCGAGTTGAGTTCTCACCTGAAGACCCAGCCCGGCGAACTCGTGGGACGTGTCGAGAAGCTCGTATCCCGACTCGCCGAGACCGAGAAGCGCCTCGCAGCCCTCGAATCCGAGGCAGCCTTGCGGGCGGGTGAGACCCTCGCTCAAGGTGCCCAAGACGTCGGCGGTGTAAAGGCCGTCATTGGTGTGGCCGAGGGTGCCTCTGGTGACACCTTGCGCACCTTGGCGCTCGACGTGCGCACTCGTCTTGGCGATGCTGCACCCACCGTGGTGGCGCTCTTTGCAGGAGGCGAGCGGCCGAGCGTCGTCGTCGCTACCAATGCGGGCGCGCGCGAGGCTGGATTGTCCGCGGGGGAACTGGTCAAGACGGCTACTGCGGTACTTGGCGGTGGAGGCGGTGGCAAGCCTGACCTCGCCCAGGGCGGTGGCCAGGACTCCTCCAAGATTGCCGATGCCATTGCAGCCGTCACCGACGCCGTGCGGGCGCGTGGCTAACGGCGTTCGCCTAGGCGTAGACGTCGGCACCGTACGTGTCGGGGTGGCGGCAAGCGACCCTGCAGGTCTGATGGCATTTCCCGTGGCCACCGTGAACAGAGGTGAAAACGCGGCGGCGAAAGTCGCCGCAATTGCACACGAGCGCGGTGCGGTCATGGTGTTCGTGGGATTGCCCAAGAATATGGACGGCACTGAAGGGGCATCGGCGCATGATGCGCGCAGTTTTGCGCGCGAACTCGCGGAACTTGTGGACGCTCCCGTGCGTTTGGTGGACGAGCGTTTGACCACCACATCGGCGGCGCGAGCCATGACAAGTGCCGGGAAATCGGCTCGGCAACAGCGAGCCAGCATTGACTCGGCCGCCGCAACTGTCATCCTTGAGGCCGCCCTTGACATCGACAGACTTGGGAATCTCGGTAGAGTAACCAGCGAGGTACCTCGCGAGGAGAATCATGACTGACTTGTTCGAGGCCGAGACAATGACGACCACGTCGTTGGACCTTCGCCGCCTGCAGCGCCAAGAGAGGCGTGCTACGCGTCGTAAGTGGACCGCCGTGATCTCGGCCGTGTCACTCGTTCTCCTTGCCATCGGAGCCTCCACCGCCTGGAACTTTGTGCAAGCCTCGCTCGCGTCCGACGAGAACGTCGTGGCCGACTATGAGGGCGTCGGCACGGGCACAGTGACCGTCATCATCGCCCCCGGCGACACCGGCTCCGACATTGCCAAGACCTTGTTTGAAGCAGGAGTTGTGGCGTCCGAGCAGGCCTTCATCAATGCCGCCCGCGAGAACAGCGCCTCCGCGAGCATCAAGCCCGGCCACTACTTCATGGCCCGCGAGATGAAAGCCGAATACGCGCTCTTGTACTTGCTTGACCCGGAGCGTCGCGACGTCCGCAAAATCACGGTCCCTGAAGGCCACACGCTGCCCTTCTACTTCCAGAAGATTGCCGACCTCACTGGTTACTCGTTGGAAGACGTGGAAGCTGCGGCCGCGCAGCACGACGTCATTGGCCTTCCTGCTGAGGCGAACGGCAACCTTGAGGGCTGGCTGTTCCCGCAGACGTACCAGTTCAACCCCGGCGTGACCCCCACCGACGTGCTCAGCGCCATGGTGGCGCAGACCGTGGACGTCCTGGACGACAGGGGAGTGGCTCCCCAGGACCGCTTGCGCGTGCTCACCATTGCCTCGCTCATTGAGCGTGAGGCGCGCCTCGACGAGGACCGTCCGATGATCGCCGGTGTGATCTACAACCGTCTTGAAATCGGCATGAAGCTGCAGCTTGACGCCACCATCAAGTATTTCAAGCCCTCCGATGGTCCGTTCGTCTCCGCCGACGACAAGCTCATCGACAACCCGTACAACACGTACTACTACGAAGGATTGCCGCCTGGCCCCATCTCCGGCGCTGGCGTGAAGTCCATCGAAGCGGCGATTGCGCCTGCGGTGCACGACTACGTCTTCTACGTCACGGTGGACCTCGTCACGGGTGAAACCCGCTATGCCACCACCTACAACGAGCACTTGGCGAACGTCGAGATCCTCAACGCCTGGTACGCAGCGAACGGCGGGTAATCAGCCGATGACCCGCCGGGCTGGCGTACTAGGTCACCCGATCAGCCATTCGCTCTCACCAGTGCTGCACAGGGCCGCCTACGCGGCGCTAGACCTGGACTGGGAGTACGACGCGTATGACGTCCCGTCCGGCGGCCTTGCCCAGTTCCTGGGCACGATTGATCGCGATTGGGTGGGGCTGTCCCTGACGATGCCTCTCAAGGTCGAAGCGATCCCGCTCATGGACTTTGTGGAGCCGCTGGCCAAAACGCTGGGCGTCATCAACACAGTGCTCATTGGTGGCCGTGATGCCACTTTGCAAAAGGTAGGCGCCAACACCGACGTGCACGGCATCGTGGAAGCGCTCCGAGAGGCGGGCGTGGACCGGGTCCAGTCCGCCACTGTGGTGGGTGGGGGAGCCACGGCCATTTCTGCCGTGGCGGCCCTGGGTCAATTGGGGTGCACTCGCCCTGTGGTAGCAGTCAGATCACGGGCGCGGGCTGGCGGCGTGATCAGGGCGTGCACCGCGATGGGCCTTGCTCCTGCGTTCGTTGATGTGGCTACGCCTGAGTCAGTTGCTATCGCTTTGGGCGCTAGCGACGTGGTGGTGTCCACCATCCCCGCCGAGGCCGGAGAGGCTCTTGGGGCGGGCATCGGCGAAGTGGATGTCAAGCCCCAAGCGACGTTGCTGGACGTGGTCTACTCGCCACTGGTGACGCCTCTTGCGCATGCCTGGAGGCGTGGGGGCGGCCGCACCGTGGGCGGCGAACGCATGTTGCTTCATCAGGCGAGCGAGCAAGTGCGGCTCATGACCGGGACCCCGGCGCCCGTGGAGGCCATGGATAGGGCTCTAGCGGCGGTGTTGGCTTCCTCATAGCGACTTTCACTTCAGCCCTTGCCGATGTTACGTTCGGGAAAGTAGGCCTCCAAAGAGGGAGAAGACGTGAAGCAGCTGGGTTCAATCCTCCTTGAAGAGGGCATGCTCACTGAAGACCAGTTGATGGATGCCATCGACGCTCAACAGCAGCGCGGTCAGTCGCTTGGCCGCACGTTGGTCGAGCTCGGGCTGATCAGTGAGGCGCAGTTGGTCCGCGCTCTCGCGAGCCAAGTGGGCATGGAGTTCGTGGAACTCGCCGAGTACCCCGTGGACCGCACCGCCGTGGCTTCAGTGCCAGCCACGGTGTGCCGACGTCACACCGCTTTGCCTATTGCGCTGGCGGACGGCGTCATGAAGGTGGCGATGTCCAACCCCGGCAACGTGGTCGCGGTCGATGACTTCCGCACCATGACCGGCATGCAGATCGTTCCTGTGGTGGCGGCCCACGACGACGTACTCTCCGCCATCGACCGCTACTGCCGCGCTGACTCCGAACTCGAGAACCTTCAGGACAGCCTGGAAGAGGCCGAGGGTGAAGTTGACCTTGCCGATGTGGGTGACGTCATCGCAGATGATGCTCCCATCGTTCGCTTTGTGAACCTCATCATCACCCAGGCCATCCAGGACCGTGCCTCTGACATCCACATTGAGCCGGCGGAAAAGGATCTGCGCATCAGGTACCGCATTGACGGCGTGCTCCACGAGATGCAACGGGCGAGCAAGTCCATCCAGAACGGTGTGATCTCGCGTATCAAGATCATGTCGGACATCGACATTGCGGAGCGCCGCAAGCCTCAGGATGGTCGCCTCTCAGTGAACCACCAGGGCCGCAAGATCGACCTCCGTGTGGCTTCGCTGCCCACAGTGTGGGGCGAGAAGATCGTCATGCGTGTGCTCGACAACACCACGGCCACGTTGGACCTCGAGGACCTGGGCATCCGTCCCGAGAACTACGCGATCTACCAATCCAGCTTCAACAAGCCTTACGGCATGATCCTGGTGACCGGTCCGACCGGTTCGGGAAAATCCACCACCTTGTATGCCACGCTCAACCAGATCTCACGTCCAGAGGTCAACGTCATCACGGTTGAGGACCCGGTGGAGTACCGCATTCCCGGCATCAACCAGGTGCAGGTGAACCCTAAGGCCGGCTTGACATTCGCGGCGGCGCTGCGTTCCATCTTGCGTGCCGACCCGGACGTGGTGCTCGTTGGTGAGGTCCGTGACGGTGAGACCGCTCAGATCGCCATTGAGGCCGCGCTCACCGGACACTTGGTGCTTTCTACGCTTCACACGAACGATGCGCCTAGTGCTATCACTCGTCTCATCGAGATGGACATTGAGCCATTCCTCGTGGGTTCCGCTATTGACTGCGTGGTGGCCCAGCGACTTGCCCGACGCTTGTGCCTCAAGTGCCGCGAAGAGTACGAGGCTACTCCCAACGAGGTCTTGCGCTTTGACCCCACCTACACCGGCCCAATGCCCAAGTTGTACCGCGCAGCAGGTTGCGCCGCGTGCTCCAACACGGGTTACCGCGGCCGCCTCGCACTCCACGAAATCATGCCTGTCAATGAAGAGATCGAGCGCTTGGCCGTGGCGCGTGCGTCGGCAGTCGAGATCACCCGGGCAGCCACGGCTGCGGGCATGGTCTCCCTCATTCAGGACGGCTGGCGCAAGGTTCAAGACGGACTTACCACCGTGGAGGAACTCCTCAGGGTGGCCAAATAGGGATTAAGCAGGCAAAGTGCTCAAGACAACCAATGCGAATGCCGATGCTTGATGTATCCGTGAACCGCGTACGCTATGGAGTACGGGGGCGCACTGAGGGAAGTGGGTAGCCGTGTCGGAGAATCAGCTCCAGTCGCCTTTCGAGGCTGCCGACGCTGCCGCGCGCGCACAAGCGCGGGCCGCACAGGCCCAAGCTCTCGCCGCTCAAGGCCAAGCGCCTGCACCAAGCGCGGCACCGGCGCAGCCGGTAGCCCAAGCGCGACCCGGAATGGCACCTCAAGCCCAAGCCACCCCTCAAGCGACACCCGCCGCCGCTGCTGCTCCGGGGGTTGCGCCTAGGGCAGCTGCGCCCGCAACACCCGGCGGGCCCACGGGCGCGCGCGTCGGTATGAACAACGAGGCCCGCGACGGTGATCTGGACCTTAATTCGGCATTGCGCACGATGCTCCAGATGGGCGGCTCCGACCTCCACATCACCGTGGGTGCCCCTCCCATGGTGCGCGTAGACGGCGGCCTGGCTCCGCTTGACGGCTTTGAAGTGCAAAAGCCCGACAACATCCAGCGCGTGCTCTACGGCATCTTGTCGCAGAAGCAACGCGAGCAGTTTGAAGAGGAGCTTGAACTTGACTTCGCGTACGCGCTGGTGGGCGAGGCGCGATTCCGCGTCAACATGTACAAGCAGCGTGACTCGTTGGGTGCCGCATTCCGCGTGATCCCGTACGAGATCCTGCCGCTCGAATCACTGGGTGTTCCGCCGGTGGTGGCCAATTTTGCTGGCTTGCCGCGTGGACTCGTGTTGGTGACCGGACCCACCGGCTCGGGCAAGTCCACGACTCTCGCCTCGATCATTGACTTGGCGAACCGCTCCCGGAACGACCACATCATGACCGTGGAGGACCCTATCGAGTTCTTGCACCGTCACAAGCGGTCGCTCGTCAACCAGCGTGAGGTGGGTGCCGACACCCACTCGTTCGGAGCGGCACTCAAGCACGTGCTCCGCCAGGACCCTGACATCATCTTGGTGGGTGAGTTGCGTGACCTTGAGACGATCTCGGTGGCGCTGACCGCGGCTGAAACGGGTCACTTGGTGTTTGCCACCCTCCACACTCAGGACGCTGCGCAGACCATCGACCGTGTCATCGATGTGTTCCCCGCTCACCAGCAGGGTCAGGTGAGGGCGCAATTGGCCAACGCTTTGCAAGGCGTGGTGTGTCAGACGCTTGCTCGCCGGTCCGACGGCCCCGGCCGTGCCGTAGCCACCGAGGTGATGATCGCCACGTCCGCCGTCCGCAACCTCATCCGCGAGGGCAAGACGCACCAGATCTACTCGGCCATGCAAGCTGGCGCCAAGCAAGGCATGCACACCATGGACCAGCACTTGGCGGACCTTGTGCGCATCGGACGAATCTCGTATGAGACCGGGCTAGAGAAGTGTCACCACGTGGAGGAGTTCAACCGCCTCACCGGACGTGGAGGAAGTGCCCCTCAAGGCGCTACCACCACCAGTAACGCGATGTAGGGGAGGAGAGCGACGTGGCGGGCACCAAGGTTTTCGAGTACGCGATTCGCGACAGCAAGGGAAAGGTCCAGAAGGCTCGCATTGAGGCTCCCAACGAGGCCGCTGTCTCGCAGCGCTTGCGCGGCATGGGCCTTGCGCCCGTCTCCATCCAGGAGGTCAGCACCAGCGGACTCCAAAGGGAGATCAGCATCCCGGGTCTCTCGGACCGGATCGCACTCAAAGATGTCTCGATCATGGCGCGCCAACTCGCCACCATGATCCAATCAGGCCTGTCCCTGCTCCGTGCGCTCAACATCTTGTCGGACCAGACCGAGAACAAGGCGCTAGCTCGCAAGATCCAAGATGTCCGCGGCGACGTAGAGACCGGTGTCTCGCTGTCAGCGGCTCTCGGCAAACACCCCGAAACCTTCCCGCCGCTCATGATCAACATGATCCGCGCCGGCGAGGTCGGCGGATTCTTGGATAGTGTGCTGCTCTCGATCGCGGAGAACTTTGAGGCATCGGTAAAGCTTCGCGGCAAGGTGAAGTCCGCGATGACGTACCCCGCCGTGGTGTTCTTCATCGCAATTTTCGCGGTGATCGGCATGCTGTTGTTCATCGTGCCGGTCTTTGCCACCATGTTCTCCGACATGGGTGGAAGCCTGCCGCCTCTGACCGCCGCGCTCGTGGGAGTCTCGGACTTCGTCAAGGTGGGCGGCTTCCCCATCCTGGTGGTGCTCGTCGTGGGAGCGTTCCTGTGGATGCGCAACAAGCACAAGCCAGGATTTCGCGAGAAGGTAGAGCCGATCTACCTCAAGCTCCCGGTGTTTGGGCAACTGACCAAGAAAATTGCCATCGCGCGCTTTACTCGAAACTTGGGCGCCATGATTCGCGCGGGTGTTCCAATTCTCCAGGCGTTGGACATTGTGGGCGAGGCCAGCGGCAACATCGTCATCGAGCGAGCAGCCAAAGACGTCAAGGAATCAGTCCGCACTGGTAACTCGCTGGCCGGGCCGCTCGCTGTGCACCCGATCTTCCCGCCGATGGTGGTCCAGATGATCGCTGTTGGTGAAGACACCGGTGCTTTGGACCAAATGTTGGAGAAAATCGCAGAATTCTACGATCAGGAAGTGGAATCCACCACAGAGGCATTGACTAGCCTCATTGAACCACTCATGATCGGCGTGTTGGGTGGGATTGTCGGAGTCATGATTATTGCGATGTATATGCCGATTTTCGGAATCTTCGATCTCATCAACTAAGTGGTACATCGTGCCGATAACTAAAGATGTCGGGGAACGGACGGGGCTTCTCGCCACGACCGCGATCCGCCTTAACCCGGTGGCGTCGTCACTGGGATTATGTAAGAGAGAAAGAATGGAGGATCACGCATGATTGCGCGCATCCGCAAGTCACTTGAGAACAAGGAAGACAAGGGCTTCACCCTCATCGAGCTCCTTGTTGTCATGATCATCATTGGCATCCTGGCTGCTGTGGCCATCCCGATCTTCCTATCGCAGCGCAAGAAGGCTGAAGACACCGCCGCCAAGAACGACGTCGGCATCCTCGGCAAGGAAATCGCAACCTGGTTCGTCGACAGCACGGCCGTTCCGACCGTGTCCGTGACCGGTGGTGCTTACTACCTGTACACCGGCACCCTGACCTCGGCTGACAAGGTTGGAAACGTGTCCAACAACGTCGTCCTTGGCAACCTGACCATTGGTAGCGGATCGACCCCCACCACCACGTGGTGCATCGACGTCACCAACCCGGCTGGTGACAAGGCTCAGGCTGGATACCACTACTCAGCTGCGAGCGGCCTCCAAGAAGGCACCTGCCCGTAGTCGTAGGGTCATTGTTCACGGTGGGGCGGCACCTCGCGGTGCCGCCCCATTCGTGGCGACTAGCAAGTGGACGAGTTTGAGAAAGGCGCACACATGCGTCAAGCGATAGCCAAGCGCTTGCAACTGAGTCAACGTGACAGCGGCATCACGTTGATTGAGTTGGTTGTTGCCATGGTGATCATCGCTGGCGTCCTCATGGCGCTCATCGCCACGCAGCTCTCTGCAGCCGCAACGATTGTTGAAGCCCGCAAACGCACCCAGGCGACTGCATACGCCAATGAAGCCATGGAGCAACTGCGCGCCATCCCATGGACCTACATCAGCACTGGTGTCCACACCACGTTCAACAACACAGGCCAAGATCCATACGTCACCGGGGCTGCATTGCTCTTGCCTGGTGAGACTGCGAGCAGGACATTGCGCGTGGGCAACCAGCTCCTGACCAAGCCGCGCCCTCCGCTCTTCGACGCTACGGGATCGAACGTGACGCGCATTACCGATGCGGCGCTGACCAACACCCAGTTTACGATTCGCGCGTACGTCACCGAGCCCGAGGTGGGAAGCGTCAACACCTTGGGTCTCGCGGTGGTCGTCTCGTGGGTAACGGCGCGGGGAGAGCTTCAAGAGACGGTAGTGGAGTCCACTGCCTATCGCGGCACGGGTTGTGGCAATCCAGATGAAGCCCCGTACTTGTCCACGTGCCAGGCATCATTCGATGGCATCGCCACCAGCGGTACTGTGATCACTTCGCTTTATGCCACCACCATTCCGGACGCGGACGGCAACTCCACACCCGTCACCTTGTTGTACCCGACAACTGATGAGTTCGCGAGTCTGTCGATGAGGTCGGCGAGCGTGGGTGTGAGCGCACAAGGTCGTCAGGTCACCAACGTGACCGCAGCCGCCCAGTTCGGCGGCACCGAGAAGGACGACTTTGATCCAGCTACTCAACCCACCGTCAAGAACTGGGTGAGGGGTTACGCCACGCGGGACGTGCGTGCCACAGATGACATCTCGCAGACGCTGATCCCCACCCATGTGAACACCACGTGGCTCACGCAGACTTCGGGCGCGGAGGCTGCATGGACGCTGTCCAACGCTGGCACCACGATTGACTTCCTCTCGCGGTCCGACTTCCGGCGGCCCGTGTCCGCAACCGCCTCATCCACCACTCCGTGCAGGTCGTACATCCCGGTGGACGAGCCATGCGCGAACATCGAGATGACGAACGTGTCGAGCTACGAAGAGGGCTCGGGCTACATGCTCATGACCATCGACGGCACCATTCTTCGCATGTCGCGCCGTCTGTCGGATCAGGTACCCACAGGCAATCCAGGGAACAGGGACACCGCGTGGATCGCGCGGTTCTCGGACTTGCCTTCGACAGATGACTCCACGGGATGTCGCGTCCTCTCGGGAGCTGGGTGCATGTCTGCCGGAGCTACGCGGCACATGGCTAAGCTCGCGATCGCCCAGATGGCCGTGGGCAGTTGGAAGGACAGCAAGGCGCCCGACGGGCTTGTGGTGCTCGAAGGCCGCACCGGGTGCACCACCGGCTTCACTGAGTTGGTCATGGCGCAACGCGGTTCCAGTCAACGCACCACCAATCCCGTGACGAGCCGTTGTGGACAGGTCCGTTGGTGGAACGGTGTCAACTACACAAGCACCGCAATTGCCAACGATGCTCTGACTAACCCCATCTCCACCGCTGCCGTGACATGGAACAACGCTGACTACACGATTACGGCGTCCGCCTTGGTGGACACCACCGGTGAGGTCGTGGTCCCATTCGGTGCGGACGCCAACTGCGCCAAGGAAGCGTGTGGCGTACGCGCGCAAACTGGCACCATTGAGATCACGGTGACGTACGACATCACTGGCCCGGGCTTCGCCTACCGGGTGGTCTCCACCACCATTGTGGAAGGTCCCACCGTAAACGTTGTCTACCAGGAGGCGCCCAGTGCGGTCTCTTCGTAAGTCCCGATTCAGGGCAGGCGACTCCGGCATGACGCTCGCGGAACTGCTCGTCACCATGGCGATTTTTGGTGTGCTCATGGCGATCGTGATGTCGGTGATGATCAACCTCACCTATATGTCTAAGGACTCACTCGCTAGGTCACAAGCAATTGCTGAGGCGCGGCTGGGTCTGTCGCAAATCGACCGCCAAGTCCGTTCCGGCAATGTGATCTTGAACCCGGAAGATGAAGACGAAGTTACGTCGGGGGTACCGAGGTTCTTCTCCATGCGCATCTACACGCAAGAGAACGACAATCCTCAGTGCGCACAGTGGCGCGTCATTGACCATGACGGGGACAAGTATGGCGATCTGGAGTTCCGTACGTGGGACCCGCGCTATCCAGTGGTGGAGGATGTTCAGCCTTGGTCTGCAGTGGCGCACAACCTCGTGGCAATGCCGAGTGAGCCCCCTGAGTCGGCGGCTGACATCAAGCTCAACGACGTGACCACGTGGCCGCCGTTCTGGGTCAACGCTGGCGCCTCGGGAAACACCGCAGCGCAATCCGTGAGAATCACACTGCGTGTCAAGGACCCGAGTGAGCGTTCTGAAGCCTTGCCCACCACGGTGACTACTACCGTTACCGGGCGCAACACTGTGTACAGCGGCGCAACCGTGGGTTGCTCGGAAGCGCCGCCACCGTGACAATGGTGAGGACAGAGGAGTCGAGATGATGCAGCGTTTGCTCGGGCGCCGGCGGCATGCCGGTGACAGTGGTGTCGCGCTTGTCGCTGCCATCGCGGTGGCAATCATCGGCATTTCCATCACGATCGTGGTGATCGCGCAGGCTGTCGTCGCCACCCAAGACAGTGCGCGAGACCGCGTGCGCACCATCGCCGTTCACTCTGCCGAGTCCGCTTTGGACGCCACCATGAGCGACTTGGCAGTGGGTGCGCCCTGTCCGTCGCCTGACTGGAGTCCTCTCACTGTGGGCGAGGGGTCTACGGAGACTGTTGTCGAGGTCGTCATTCAGTACTTCGACGCAGACGGCGAAGTGTCCTGCTCGGGTGGAACCCTCGCGAGCGAGCCGACGAGCGCAATTGTCACGACCACATCGCGCCCCGCAAACCCGATGTCCGGAGGCATTCAGCCCGAGCGCATCTTTGAGTCCGAGGTGAACCTGATCCCGCTTTCTAGCATGATCCCGGGATCCGCTCTGTTTTCTGGCGGTCAGATGTCCACCGGTGGTGGCTTTTCGGTCCTCGTGACAGATGACTCCGATGCTGCGTCGGTGTGGGTGGACAGCGGAAACTATTTGTGCGATACCAACGTCACCATTGGCGGCAATCTCTATGTTGTTGCGGGAAGCGCCACCATGAACAGCGGATGTGTGGTGCAAGGCGATCTATGGGTGCGGACTGGTTATTTTGACAACACAGGCATGTCCGCCCCCAATTGGCGTGTCACCGGCAACACCACCGTCTACAACGGTACGTTCAAGCTGTCCAATGCCAGCCGATTCAAGGGCGACTTGAGCGTGGGTGGCAACATTGACCCCAACCCTGCGGACCAGTACCAGCCCCAGTGGAAGAACTCCACTGTAGGCGGAACAGCCTGCGCCAATAACCTTCCCACCAAGTGTGGAACTCTGACGGAGTACCAGAAGGTTGGCTTGCCCCACATCGATCTAGATATCAGTGACTGGACGCCCGCCGAGGACGGCACCCACTTCACGCTCAAGCACAAGGCAGACCTGGTGGCTGCGGAATTGCGCTCGTGGGGGATTGAAGGGTTGGCGGATAGCCACTGGCAGAAGAAGGAAGTCACCGACAACCCGTGTACGCCTCCTGCCCACCGGTACTCAACGTCAGTGAAGTTGCCACTCGACAAGTCCAACACACCCACCATCTACGACATGAGGGACTGCGCCACCTTCAATCCCAACGGCGGCAAGTACACCCTGGAGTTGTATTCAGACGTAGCGATGTTTGTGGGCGCGTTCAATTCATCCAACGGCTTTGTGGTTAAGTCCGGTGACGGCAAGCCCCACCGCTTCTGGCTCATCGTGCCGTGGGGCTCGGGGACTAATGGTGATGGCAACAAGAACATCGTGGTCAAGGGATCTACGGTCAATTTCAAGCCAGGTGACATTAACGCGAACGACGCGGGCTACAACGTGGATCCCTTGATCAAGGTGTTCTTCTACACACCTAAGACGTTGCAGTTCCCCAACACTTCCACCACCTACGGCCAGTTGTACGGCGGCAAGGTGATCATCGGAAGTGGGAACGGCAAGTTCTACTACGCCGGCGTGGGAGTCCCAGGCGTGAACCTCACCATTCCCTCAGGTTCTGCCGAGGGATACCGCGTGGAGATCGTGAACAAGCGAGAGTTGAAGAATTAGCGCCATTCCATGGATCCTCGTGGGCTTGATCGGCATCGCGCTGGGTTCGTTCACCAATGTTCTTGTCTCGCGGATTCCGCGTGCGCGCGGAGTGATGAATGGCAGGAGCGCCTGTCCCCGTTGTGGTCACCAGATCTCTTGGAGCGACAACATTCCTGTGTTGTCGTGGCTGCTCTTGCGCGGGCGTTGCAGGCACTGCCATGAGCCAATTGCGTGGGTATACCCGGTCGTGGAGGTCGCAGTAGCGGCGTTGTGCCTTGTGGCGTACGGAATGTGGGGATTCTCGGCCACGACGGTGTTGTTCATGTTCTTAGCGGTGGTGAGCGTGGCTCTGACTGCCATCGACGTTGAGCACCACCGCCTTCCGCATCGCCTCGTCCTGCCTTCATATGGGATTGCTGCGGGGATCATGGTGGTGGCATGGATCGCAGGCGAGAGGCAAAGTTGGTGGTCTGCTCTGGTGGGCCTTGGCGCTTTGGGAGGTTTCTACGGAGTGATGTGGTTTGTGTATCCGAAGGGCATGGGCTTCGGAGACGTCACCACTGCGGGCTTGTTGGGGATGGTGGCTGGCTTTCTTGGCTTGCCCACCTTGGCAGTCGGAGCGCTTATGGGTCCGCTCCTTGGCGGACTCATGGTGTTAGTGCTGGCGGTCTCAGTAGGCGTGAAGAAAGGAACACCAGTCCCGTTCGGTCCAGCGCTCATCGCCGGCGCCTGGGTGGGCTATGTGTGGGGGGACCCGCTTTGGCGCGCCTACTTGGGTCTGTCTGGGGTTTCGTGACGAATCGCGAAAAGCCTCTGAGCGTGTCGACCTTGTCACGAAGGCACTCGAGCCTTGAGAAAACACCTAAACCTGCCGATAGTGTGTAAGAACGCAGTGCCGAGTATTGGCGTGCTTGAAGATGAGCGTTGGAAGGGAGTGCCGTGGCTGCGCGAGTCATCGGTATTGACATAGGAACCACGCACATCCGTGCCGCCGAAGTAGAGCTGTCTGGAAAGCATGGCAGTGGCATGGTGGGCACCCTTCAGGCCTACGGCGCCATTCCGATGCCCAATGGAGCCGTCTCCGACGGTGAGGTCCTTGAACTGCAGACCGTGGCGTCGTTGCTCAAGCAACTGTGGTCGCGAGCGGGCTTCTCTCACAAGAACGTCGTCCTCGGCATCGGAAGTCCTCGCACGGTGGTGCGGGAGATGGAAGTGCCAGCTCTTCCCATGGACCAATTGCGCACGTCACTGCCGTTCCAGGTCTCCGAGATCTTGCCCATGCCAACGGATGAAGCCCTGCTTGACTACTATCCCACCGGCTATCGCGAAGAAGAAGGCCGCGGACTCATGCGCGGAATCTTGGTGGCAACGGCCAAGGCCATGGTGAGCAACACGATCATGGCAGTAGAAACAGCGGGCCTACGCCCCATCGGTGTTGATCTGAGTGCCTTTGCGCTGATGCGGGCGCAAATGACGCCTGCGCTTGCCTCGCAGACCGTAGCGTTTGTGGATATGGGTGCACGCACTACCTCAGTAGTGGTCGCCCAGATGGGTCAACCCCGACTGGTGCGCGTACTGCCTACGGGCGGTCAGGACGCTACCGACGCCATCGCAAGCGCTATGCAGATTCCCAATACTGAGGCCGAACAGGTCAAGCGGGCGATTGGGCTCGGGACGGATGCTCAGTCCCAAAACCAAGTGGCGCACGATGCGATTACCCAGACCACTCGCCAGTTGGTAGAGGGTGTCCGCAACACTTTCGTGTACTACGCGGGTAGCAACCCTGGTCAGTCTGTGCAACAAGTTGTCCTGACCGGCGGCGGAGCGTTCCTGCCGGGACTTGGTCAGTACCTCGCGAGTGCGAGCCGCCTGCCGGTGAGCTTTGGCAACGGCGTGTCCTTGCTCAAGGTGAGCAAGAAGACTGCAGGCGCCATCGCAGGTCAAGAGGTATTGGTGCCCACAGCCACGGGACTCGCCATGGTGGAGGTACAAGCATGAATCCCGTACCCGCGAGTTTCAAGATCCCGCCGGTCGCGCGGGTGAACCTGCTCCCACCGGAGGTGGGACAGCGCCGCGAGCGCAAGCGCACGCGCGGACTGTGGATCTTCGGCTTGACTGTCCTCGTCATAGGACTTGCTGGCGCCTACGTGTGGGCCACCTTGCAGGTAGGGGCCGCTGAGGAGCAAGCCGAGCAAGAGCAGTTGCGCACCACGCAACTGCAAGGCGAGATCGCGGCTCTTACCGAGGTCGACCAAATCAAGTCTCGAATCACCAATGCCGAGAGTGCACGCATGTTTGTGGCTGCGAATGAGGTGTATTGGCCGCTATTGCTCGCGACGGTGGATGGTGCTGTACCCGAGGGCGTGACGGTCCGTGAGGTCACTCACTCCTTGACGCCAATGGGCCAAACACCCACAGGCGCGGCATCGCCCATGGACATCGCTGGTGTGGGTAGCATGCGCGTCACCTTGGTGGTGCCTGCGTACATTGACGCCGCGACGATCCAAGAGCGTTTTGACGGCGTTCCGATGTTCACTCGCACCTATGTTCTCGATGCCCGTCAAGATAACGAGGGTGGCGGCGCGGAATCGACCGATCCCGACGCTGAGATCGTGACACGCTATGTACTTCAGCTCGAGGTCACCCTGAGTTACGACATTCTGATGCAGCGATTCTCACCACGGTGGTTCGGCACTGATGACGAGAGCGTGAAGTCGCTCGAGGAGTACTACCGCGATTACGCGCAACGGATCGCTGACGGCAAGCCGGGTCCCACCGACTACCCGCCGATGCCCGAGGCAACGATCCCCAAGTTTGTACCAGGACAATCCGGTCTGCCACCGGCGCCGCCGGCTCAAGAGACTGAAGAAGCGGCGACCGCCGGAGAGGGGGCGTAGACATCATGAAGGATGCAGGATTCACCCTTGGCATGATCGCTCTCGCCATTGTGATCTCTCTAGGCGCGTGGTTCGGCCTCATCAGCCCCACCTTTACGGCGAAGTCGGAGGCGGAAGCTGCCGCCGAGGAGGCGCGTGAGTTCAACATGCTCCTGGAGACTCAGTTACTTCAGAAGCGTGCCGAGGCGCAGAAGTTGCCAGAGTTCGAAGCGACCTTGGCTGGTATTCAAGAAGAGTTGCCGCGGCAAGACTTGCTGGCGGAGGTGCGCCGTGATCTCAACGCTACGTTCGCGGAGTACGGCGTAGCGATCACGAGTGATTCGCTCGTGAAGCCAAGTCTCGTAGTGCCCGGCTCGCTCTCTCACGCTGGGGTTGCCGCAGCATCGGGGCGCCCTAGCTACTACGACGGCCTGAACTTCCAGGATCTGTACTCCGCGACAATTGATCTGCGGTTGGAAGCTACCCCCGGCGGGATTATTCGCGCCATCTCGAACCTGCAAATGGACCAAGAGCGCTATTACCTAGTAGAGGGCTTCCAGTCGCTGACAGACCCTGACGAGTCTGGGGTGCGGGGATACGCCATTCGTGTCACCTACTTCATCCTTGTCGATCACACATCCGATGTTGACCCGGGCGCCACCAGCGACGACGTCCGAGTACCCACGGACGTGAAGCTAGGCCCGATCTTCGTTGAGGTACCTGCGGCCGAGTAGCCGCCCGAGGTTGCGAATCGCGGCGCGTGCGAGAGGCGCGCGCCGCGACGCGACCGTGGAAGAATGACACCCATGCTCAGATGGCTCACCGCAGGTGAATCCCACGGCCAAGCGCTGGTAGGTGTCCTCGAAGGACTTCCCGCAGGCGTGGAGGTCCGGTCCGCAGACGTGCAAGCGGCCCTGGCTCGTCGACGCCTTGGCTATGGACGCGGTGCACGCATGGCGTTTGAGCAGGACGAGGTGACCTTCCTTGGAGGAGTTCGTCACGGCGTTTCTCAGGGTGGGCCGGTCGCCATTCAGGTGGGCAACACTGAGTGGCCAAAGTGGGACGTCGTGATGTCTGCCGATCCGGTGGACCCCGATGAGCTCACGGGCGCCCGAGCTGCTGCCCTCACGCGGCCGCGCCCCGGCCACGCCGATCTCGTGGGTATGACAAAGTACGGCTTTGACGACGCTCGTCCGGTGCTGGAACGGGCATCGGCTCGTGAGACCGCCACCCGCGTTGCCTTAGGAACCGTGGCAGAGGCCTTCCTTCGGCAAGCGGCTGGCATTGAACTGGTGAGCCACACAGTTGCCGTGGGTGTCATTTCGGTTCCCGACGACGCTCCGTTGCCTCCCGCGGGAAGCACGCAGGCACTTGATGATGACCCCATCCGTTGCTTCCACGCCGAAACTTCCGCCGCCATGGTGGCCGAAATCGATGCGTGCCAAAAGGACGGAGACACGCTGGGCGGTGTGGTGGAGGTCATCGCTTATGGCGTGCCTGTGGGTCTTGGCAGTTACGTGCACTGGGATCGCAGGCTTGACGCCAAGCTGGCGGCAGCACTCATGGGGATTCAGGCCATCAAGGGCGTGGAGGTAGGCGACGGCTTCCGCACGGCCGCGCGTCGCGGCTCTCAAGCTCACGATGAGATCGAGCGCGTGGATGGAGTCGTCACACGCCGCACCAACCGTGCAGGCGGCGTGGAGGGCGGTATGTCCAACGGCGAGCCCTTGCGCGTACGTGCCGCAATGAAGCCCATCAGCACCGTTCCCCGAGCTCTTGACACGATTGACACCACCACCGGCGAGCCCGCCAAGGCGATTCATCAGCGCTCCGACGTGTGCGCGGTGGCGCCTGCGGCAGTCGTGGCTCAAGCCATGGTGGCGCTCGTGCTCGCGGAGGCATTGGTGGAGAAGTTCGGTGGAGATTCGGTAGCAGAGACCCGTAGGAACATCGCAACCTACCTGGACGCCATCCCACAGACGTTGCGGTGATGAGTCCGCTCTACGTACTCATCGGTCCACCTGGGTCAGGCAAGACCACGGTAGGGCGGGCGTTGGCGTCACTTCTGGGCGTGCCGCGCCGTGATACCGACACTGACATTGAACGGACAACGGGCAAGAGGATTTCCGACATCTTTGTGGACGAGGGCGAGCCCCATTTCCGTGAGCTTGAGGTGGTTGCCGTGGCTGAGGCGATGACTGAACATGAAGGCGTGTTGTCTTTGGGTGGGGGAGCCATCTTGGATCCACGTACCCAGGGCCGCCTGGAGGCGTACGCGGCTCACGGGGGGCACGTGGTGTTCCTCGACGTGTCTTTGCAGGCTGCCGCTCAGCGCGTAGGGCTCAACGCAGCACGGCCGCTCCTGCTGGGCAATCCGCGCAAGCAGTGGTCAGACTTGATGGAGGCGCGCAGGCCCATCTATGAGCGGCTGGCGACTATTACGGTCAATACTGACCACATTCGCGCCGATCGCATCGCCAACGAGATTGTTGAGGCCACCGCATGAGCCACATCGTTCATGTCCCCACGGGTGCGCCTTACGACGTGACCATTGGAGCCGGTCTCACGGAGCAATTGGCACACTCCCTTCCAGAAGCAGCCACACGCGTGCTCATTGTGCACACCGCTGTCATGGCGCAACGCGTGGAGGTGCTGCGGGAGGCTCTCGCGGCCACGGGCCGCACGGTGGTGCTTGCAGAGGTGCCCGACGCGGAGGCTGGGAAGACCGCCGAGGTGCTCGCGTTCTGTTGGCAAGTCATGGGCCGTTCTGACTTTGGCCGCACGGATGTGGTGCTGGGCTTTGGCGGGGGAGCGGTGACCGACCTTGCGGGCTTTGTTGCCGCGAGTTGGATGCGAGGCGTCGGCTTGGTAAACGTGCCAACGACGCTCCAAGCCATGGTCGACGCGGCGGTGGGCGGCAAAACCGGTATCAACACTGCTGAAGGCAAGAACCTCGTGGGTGCCTTCTACGAGCCGCTTTCCGTGTGGTGCGACACTGACTACTTGCTGACGCAGCCCCGTAACGACCTCGTGGCTGGATTGGCTGAAGTGGTCAAGGGCGGATTCATTGCCGACACCACGATTCTTGATCTTGTTGAGGCCAACATGGCTGAGCTCACGGCGGTGTCACACCGGGAGCCACTGGCCACGGGCACCATGCCGGTGGTGGAGGAACTCATCCGCCGCAAGGTACAGGTCAAGGCCACCGTGGTGGCGAGCGACCTGAAAGAGTCGCACCTCCGGGAGATTCTCAACTACGGCCATACGTTGGGGCATGCCATCGAGTACGTGGAACGCTTCGCGTGGAGGCATGGTGCAGCGGTCTCGGTCGGCATGGTGTTTGCGGCCGAGTTGGGGCGTCTTGTCGGCAAGTTGTCAGACGACGATGTGGAGCGTCATCGCAGCATCCTGACCGGACTCGGCCTGCCTGTGACGTACGCGCCTGGACGCTGGGATGCACTGCTTACTGCACTACGCAGGGACAAGAAGACCCGTGGCAACACCTTGAGGTTCGTGATCCTGCAAGGCATTGGCAATCCGGTGCGTCTCGAAGGTCCCGACCCTGCGCTCTTGGCTGCGGCTTACGACGCGATCAGTTCCTAGCAGGCGTCAACTCAACGGTGATGCCTGCGTGAGGGCATTCGTCCGCCAGTTGGGCAGCCAAGTTCGGGTCACGTGTGATCAACACCAGTGGACGGGTCTCAGCGAGAGCCAACTCGCACGCCACGGCGGGCGCGAAGTCATTGCGGTAGGTCCTCAACGTCACGCGTGTGGACTGGAACTCGAGCAAGTCAACGTCAGGGCCCACGGACGACATCATGAGGTTCACAGTTCCGTCATGGGTTGGGTCCAACCGCCACGGCAGACGTAACTCATCGCTTGAGGCATAGTCAATGAACCTACCGGCCACCTCATCGTGGGCGCCAAAGTAGGCTCCCGTCGCAACCTCCCACGGCACCACGCTCCAACGCTGACTATGCGACGGTTGAGCGGTGAGTGCCAGACCAGTGACCAGGACCGTCAGGATCGACGCGGCGGTGACGAGGGCCGCACGTGAACGCGAGGCAAGGTAGGCCAAGGCGCCAACAAGGAGCGGTATTAGCGCGTATGTACCAATGAACAAGTGTTTGGCGGGGAAGTACGCCAGTGGCTCGGAGAACGTACCCAGCGTGAGCGCGGTAGGAACCACGCCTAGCGCGAGCGCAGATGTGGCGGCAAGAAGGACCGCGCCTTGGTATCGGGCGCGGGAGGAGAGCAGCCACACACCCAGGGCTACCGCGCCTAGCGCAACGGTTGCCGAAAGCTCAATCGAATGTGGATTGGTATACGCCGACCACAACGTGCCGTGAGCGTAGGTTGACTGGGTGGCGAGATGCTCGCGAGTGGGAGCTTCCGTGGCGGCCTCGAGCAGCAAGGGCCAGCCGTACGCCACGAAGGCCCACGTCCCTACCAGCAGCGGAGGAACTGTCCACCACAGGGCCTTCGCGTGATTCAGGCCAGCGCCCCTCCACCGCGCCAGCAGCACCGGCATCAGGAACGCCGGCACCGCCGCGAAGGCAATCCACGTGGCACACAGGAGTCCAAAGGCGAGGATCACAATTGCCACCGCAAGAGGCGGGTGATCGCGGGCACTGAGCGCCGCACCGACACTTGCACACACCATCACCAGAATGGAGTGCACGTTGATCTGGCCGAGTTGGAACGCCACGCCGGTGAGGGGGAAGAGGACTCCGGCGAGCGACACGGTAGCGGCGACCACCAAAGGAAGAACGGTGGAGCAGTCAGCGCGCGCGGCGAGACGGTGAGCCACCAAACCGGCGAGCAAGGTGGACAGCACGATGACGGCAGTCCAGTGGTAGCCATGACCAGTGAGAAACGCCGATGCCACCTCGGGCGACGCAGCCACCGAAGCGCGAGGTGACACCAGGGATGCACTCACCGCGTGGGTCAACGGCTGGATATTGGCTGAGCCCAGTTCCGGGCCCAACCCGCCGGACTGCACCATGCCACGCATTTCCCACAAGTCCATCGTCGAGTCGCGGTACATGGCCCACGACCAACCTCCGCCGGTGGCACTGAGAAGCCCCCAGGCGAGGCCTCCGAGCCATAACAAGCCGCCGGAGCTTGCGGCAAGGAGAAGTCGCCAGTCCATCGGGGGAGCTGCCTGCGCAGGAAACGCGCGTGCGGCTAGAGGCGCTGCGCCAAGGATGAGCATCATCAGGAGACTTGTGGTGAGGCGCGGATCAATTCCCACGACCGGGGCCAAGGCGAAACCGACGAATACGGTGGAGAGCCAGCCCACGGCGGTAGCTGCTGTGGCGAGCATGGCGCCAACCCGACGCGTGCCCAACCATAGCCACACCAGCATGGTGAGCGCGTGAAGAACTATGGGCTCGAGCCCCGCGAGTTGCAGAGCAAAGGCGATTACTCCCAACACGCCTCCGCATACGGTGACGAGCACGTCAGGGTGGCGGGTAGTTGCCCCCCGGACCTTGCCAAGAGGGCCTTCCGCGGCGAGCGGTTCTCTGGCTGTCATCGTGCTCCCTGCCGGCGGAGTGGTGACCTCCATCTTATGAGCGCGCGTTCAATGGGCGGCGTTGTCTCCAGGGTTCGCGCGCACCGCCCGAGTACGCTGGGCGCATGACCTCCACCGTTTTGGTCCTCAATGGCCCCAACCTCAGCCGCTTGGGAACGCGCGAACCGGAGAAGTATGGGTCCACCACGCATGACGACCTCGTCGCCCTGGTGATGCAGTGGGGCGCTGACGTGGGCATTGAGGCAATCGTGCGCCAGTCTGACGATGAGGCGACCATGGTCGGCTGGATTCATGAGGCTGTAGACGCCACATGGGACGTCATCATCAACCCCGCCGCATTCACCCATTACTCGTATGCCTTGCGCGATGCTTGCGCGCTGGTCACCACGGGCGGGCTACGTCTGATCGAGGTCCACCTCACCAACCCGCACACTCGCGAAGAGTTTAGGCACACCTCTGTAATCTCTGGAGTGGCCACCGGGACCATCGCCGGGTTCGGAATCGACTCCTACCGCTTGGCTCTCGAAGCCCTCGCTACCAGCGTCGGCTAGAATTCCCCAGGCCTTTTTCTTCACCGACGGCAAGGACTTAGCGTGGCATCAAGCAATGACATCAAGAACGGCTCCGTGCTCAACCTCGACGGCAACCTATGGACCGTGATTGAGTTCCAGCACGTCAAGCCCGGTAAAGGTGGCGCTTTTGTGCGCACCAAGCTCAAGAACGTGCTCACTGGCAAGGTCGTGGACAAGACGTTCAACGCAGGCGCCAAGGTGGAGTTTGAGACGGTAGACCGCCGTGACATGCAGTACTTGTACAACGACGGCACCGACTACATCTTCATGGACCCTGACACCTTCGATCAGGTGCCCGTGAGCGCAGCCATCATGGGCGATGCCAAGGACTACCTCCTGGAGAACGAGAAGGCACAGATTGGCTCCAACAACGGGGTGCCGCTCTTTGTTGAACTTCCTGGCTCCGTGGTGCTCGAAGTGACCTACACGGAGCCGGGCCTCCAAGGCGACCGCTCCACCGGCGGCACCAAGCCGGCCACGTTGGAGACTGGCAAGGAGATTCAGGTACCGCTGTTCCTTGAAACCGGCACCAAGGTCAAGGTCAACACGTCTACCGGCGAGTACCTAGGCCGCGTCAACGACTGATCTCTGGGGTCCTTGGTCGGCAACATATGGGGCGGAATAGTCGCTCCGTGCGGCGCGCTCAGTAGCACCACACCGCCACGCACGTATGCTTGCGCGCATGGCCATCGCTGACGGGGAAGTGACCGAGAACTCTCCTGCTAGGGGCTTGCGCAGCTTATGGTCCGGTCCGGTGCTGCCTGTGGGCGAGGGCTGGTCTCCCAAGCGCTGGGTGGCATGGTTTTCGCTGGCCGTGTCAGCGATCGTCCATGCGGTGGTAGCGAAGGACTCAAACGCCGTCATCTTTGGCGCCGACGAGGTAGGAAATCTCGCCAACTCTGTGTTCTTTGCGGATCCCAATCACGTCTTCTTCCTCGCGGGCTCTGGGTACATGCCCGGGCTGGGACTCATGATCTCGCCCGTATGGCTCTTCACGTCGGATCCGGCCGTGGCTTATCGCGTGGCGATCGCTGTAGTGACTGTGACAGGGTTTGCGTGCATCTGGCCGTTCTCACGCCTTGCTAAGCAGTGGGGGGCCACGCCCAACGCTGCCATCGTGATGGGCGCGGTGATCTCCCTAGCGCCCGCACGTACTTTGCACTCCAACAATGTGTTGGCGGAGAACCTCTTTGTGTTCCTCCTTGCGTGGCTTGCGGTGTACACCACAGTTCTCGCTCAACGTCCCAGCTTCCGAAACGGCATGACGGTGGGACTCATCGCGGGTGGGGTGTGGTGGAGTCACGGGCGGTCCTTGCCCATCCTCATCGTGGTGGGAATCGGAGCCTTGTACTTGTTGTGGCGGCACAGGCGGGCCGGCCTGGGGATCATCGCCACGTTAGGACCCACAGGAGTGTTGGGGTATCTCGCTTACAGCGCCATTTCCACCCAGTTCTACCCGGGTGACGCGCGCGAAGACGACCTCATCACGCAAGTGATTGATAACACCCCCATTGAAATCGTCGATGCCTTAGCGTCGCAATTCTGGTACGTATTGCTCGCTTGGTCGCTCCTCGTTCCGGTGGGCGTCATGGCTCTTGTGGCCCGGGCTCGAGGTGCTGAGGCGACGCCTGAACGAGGTGCCGCGCGCTGGATCGTTGCGGCCCTGGCAGTGGGCTTTGCCCACGTGGTGGTGCTCATTGCGGGTGCCGAACCTGCGCACTTGCGTTTGGACATCCACGTCTACGGCCGGTACTTGGATGCGTTCACACCTGTAGTGGCGGTGATTGGCCTCACGGTGTTGCTGCGAGGCATCACCAAGAAGCTCGCCATCACCATGGTGGGCTATGCAGCCGTTGCAATCGCGGCCTTCCAGGCGTTCACGTTCCCCGGCATCCCCGCAGGCGGGTACTGGACTTCAGTGCACTTGTACGGCATCGCAGCGTGGATGAGTCCCGCAAACATCGCCACCGACAACCTGGACCCTTACGGAACCATGTCGGCGGTGGGCGCGCTGACCTTGGCATTGTTCATCGCGACCCTTGCGCTCAGACCACGGTGGGGTGTGCTCGCAATTGCGGTGGTGTTCTTGATGACAACCGTGGCGGTCGATCAGTTCAAGCTCAAGGATATGGAGGCGGAACATCGGTACGTTCCGGCCCCGTCCATCCTCTTGCGCAATGTCCCGGGGCACTACCCGGTGGCAGCCGATGCTGGGGTAGAAGAGATATTCCTCAACTACAACCTCCTCTCGTACTACAGCTATCCCGTCCACATGGCTGCATGGGGAGTGAACGATCCCGTATGGGCCAATGGTTCTCCTTTGGTTCTGTCGTCCACGGATGCCTCCTATCTCGCGGAGGCGGGAGCTTGGCCGCTCAACGGCTCCATCTTTGGCAACGTCATGGTGTGGGTCATGCCCGGCGAGGCTCGCGACGAACTCGACGCTCGTGGCCTGGTCGCACATCCGATTGAGGCGGATGAACTTGAGGGCGCGGGCGCTCCGTAGCGAAGAGAGAGGCGGCCACCGTGCCGACGTATGCTTTTCCTCATGTCTGCGCGCACCAAAGCCCGAAAACGCGCCCTCGACGTTCTCTTTGAAGCGGACCAAAAGGGCGCCAACCTCGCCACAGTATTGAACGAGCGCTTGCAAGAGCCTGGGCGTCAGACGGCGCTTCCCGAGTACGCACGGAGCCTGGTGGGCGGTGTCGTTGAGCATTGGATCGACATCAACGCCCGTTTGGCACAGGCCTCCCAGGAGTGGACACTGGACCGCATGCCGGCTGTGGATAGGGCGATCTTGCGAATCGCCACGTGGGAGATTGTCCATAACCCCGAGATCACTGCAGCAGTGGCCATTGATGAGGCCTTGGAGCTCGCCCATGAGCTTTCTACGGACGATTCACCCAAGTTCATCAACGGCGTGTTGGGCAATATCGCTCGCGAGGTCTAGGCACTCGGGTAGAGTGGCCCCACTGCCTCCGCTAACGGCAGTCATCCTTTAAGTACCGTCCAGTGAGGCGGGGAAGGAAGTGCTCATGACTAGCACCATTCTTGGTGCGCCCGACATCTCACGGGCGCTCACCCGAATTGCACATGAGATTCTGGAGCGCAACGACGGTTCCGCGGACCTACTCCTCTTGGGAATTCCCACGCGCGGTCTGCCGCTCGCCACTCGGTTAGCCGAACGCATTGCCATCGTTGAGCCCACGTTCGATCCACAGACACGCTGCGGCGCGCTCGACATCACGATGTACCGCGACGACCTTCATCGCCACCCGACCCGCAGCATCGGCACCACCACATTGCCCCCCGCAGGGATTGACGATGCCGTGGTGGTCTTGGTGGACGACGTTTTCCACACGGGCAGGACCATCCGAGCGGCTCTCGACGCACTCAACGATCTCGGACGCCCGCGTGCCGTCCAACTGGCGGTTCTCGTGGACCGCGGCCACCGGGAGTTACCCATCCGCGCGGATTTTGTGGGCAAGAACATCCCCACGTCACGCACCGAGCGTGTGGATGTGCACCTGGACGAAGTCGATGGAGAAGACGCAGTGATCCTGACCCACCGCCCGGCGGCGGGGGGTGAAGAATGAAGCACCTGCTCAGCGCCGCGGACTTGAGCCGCGAACAAGCGGTGCTCATCTTGGACAGCGCAGAATCCATGGCCGCCACTCAAGAACGTGAGGTCCGTAAGCTCCCCACGTTGCGAGGCAAGACCGTGGTCAACCTCTTCTTTGAGGACTCCACGAGGACCCGCATCTCATTTGAAGCCGCGGCCAAACGCCTCAGCGCGGACGTCATCAACTTCTCTGCCAAAGGTTCCAGCGTGTCCAAAGGCGAATCGCTCAAGGACACTGCCCTGACGCTTCAGGCCATGGGTGCCGATGCTGTGGTGGTCAGGCACTGGGCGTCGGGCGCCGCGGAGCGCTTGGCGACCTCGGGCTGGATCCACGGCAGCGTGGTGAATGCGGGCGATGGCACTCATCAGCACCCCACTCAAGCGTTGCTCGATGCATTTACGGTGCGCAGGCACCTCGTTCCGGATGCCACAGGAAAGGGCTTGGCTGGGCTCACTGTGGCGATTGTGGGTGATGTGCTCCACTCGCGAGTGGCTCGCTCCAACGTCAGCCTGCTCACGACCTTGGGCGCCAAGGTGGTCTTGGTAGGTCCGCCCACCCTGGTGCCGGTAGGCGTGAACACATGGCCCGTTGACGTGGTGCACACGCTCGACGAGGCGTTGGACGCTTTCACTGTCGATGCCGTGATGATGTTGCGCGTGCAACGCGAGCGCATGACAGGCGGGGGAGCGGCGTTCTTCCCCAGCCCTGAGGAGTACTCGCGCTTGTTTGGGCTCGACGGCGCACGGCTCAAGCGCATGCCGGAGCACGCGCTGGTGATGCACCCGGGGCCCATGAATCGAGGCTTGGAGATCAGTGCGCAAGCGGCTGACAGTGCCCAATCAGTGATCGTGGAGCAAGTAGCAAACGGAGTGGCCGTACGCATGGCCGTCCTGTATTTGCTGCTCGCAGGAGAGGAAGGCGCAGCGTGAGCGGCACCGTGATCTTGGAGAACGTGTCGCTCTATGGCGACAAGGTGGCGACGCTCACCATTACCGACGGCGAGATCGCCTCGCTTGACGGCAAGGCTAGCGACACGAACGCCCGCCGAGTGGACTGCACGGGGCTGGTTGCTTTGCCGGGACTCGTTGACCTGCACACCCATTTACGTGAACCAGGACGCGAGGACGCGGAGACCATCGAGACTGGATCTCGTTCCGCGGCGCATGGCGGCTTTACCGCGGTGCACGCGATGGCCAACACCACTCCGGTAGCGGATACGGCCGGTGTAGTGGAGCAAGTGTGGTCCCGAGGCCAGGAAGTGGGCCTCGTCGATGTCTACCCAGTGGGCGCGGTGACAGTGGGCCTAAGCGGCACTCAACTGAGCGAAATGGGCGCCATGGCCATGTCCCGCGCCCGCGTGCGGGTCTTTAGCGACGACGGCAAGTGTGTGCACGATCCGGTGATGATGCGCCGGGCCTTGGAATACGCCAAGACCTTCGACGGTGTCATTGCCCAACATGCTCAGGACCCCCGCCTCACCGAGGGTTCCCAGATGCACGAAGGCATTATCAGCGGTGAGCTCGGTCTCACGGGATGGCCCGCAGTGGCGGAAGAGTCGATCATTGCGCGCGATGTTCTCCTTGCGGGCCACGTGGGCTCGCGCGTGCACATCTGCCACTTGTCCACCGCAGGCTCCGTGGACATCATTCGGTGGGCCAAGTCCAAGGGGATCAACGTCACCGCAGAGGTCATGCCGCATCACTTGCTGCTCACTGACGAGTCGGTCCGTGGCTACGACGCTCGCTTCAAGGTGAACCCGCCCTTGCGCACCCAAGCCGACGTGGACGCAGTCCGCGCCGGGCTCGCTGACGGCACCATCGACATCGTCGCTACTGACCACGCGCCGCACCCGGACGAAGACAAGGACTGCGAATGGGCAGCCGCCGCTTTTGGCATGACCGGACTTGAAACCGCACTGGGAATTGTGCAACTGACCATGGTTGATACTGGACTCATGTCGTGGAAGGACGTGGCTCTGCGCATGTCAGAACTCCCGGCACGCATCGGCCGGGTAGATGATTGGCACGGCAGGCCCCTCGCCGCTGGCGAACCCGCCAACATCACCTTGGTGGACCCCTCGGCGCCGTGGACAGTGGATCCCCAAGCCACCGCGAGTCTGTCCAACAACTCGCCGTTTGGGGGAGTAGAGCTGCCGGGGCGCGCAGTAATGACGATGCTGCGTGGACGCGTGACTTACGCTCACCCCACGCTTGGCCGCGACGTGCAGGAGGGATAGGCAGTGACGTCACAACCGGCGGTATTGGTCCTCGAGAACGGCGAAGTCTTCCGCGGCAACGCATGGGGAGCGCGTGGTCAGACCCTAGGCGAGATCGTCTTCAACACCGGCATGACCGGGTACCAAGAGACGCTTACCGACCCTTCGTACTACCGCCAAATCGTGGTGATGACCGCTCCTCACATTGGCAACACGGGTGTCAACGACGAGGACGCCGAATCTCGCAGAATGTGGGTTTCAGGCTTTGTAGTCCGCGAGCCTGCTCGCATCCCATCGAACTGGCGTGCCAAGCGTTCGCTGGATGACGAGCTTGTCGCGCAGGGGATTGTGGGTCTCACCGGCATCGATACTCGGCAGCTGACCCGGATCCTGCGTAGCGCCGGCACTATGCGCGCCGGCATCTTCTCCGGTGACGCCATGGCGGACGACGCTGAGCTACTGGAGCGTGTGCGTGCAGCGGAGCCCATGGCTGGCGCTCACTTGGCGGACGCCGTCTCGGTAGAGGGCGAATACGTGGTGGAGCCTCCCGAGGGCGTCGAGCATGTGGCCGACGTCGTGGCGGTGGACTTGGGCATCAAGGCCATGACTCCGGAGATGATGGCTGCTCGCGGTATTCGAGTGACCGTGGTGCCGTCCACTATGACCGCCGCCGAAATATTGGCGCGCAAGCCTCACGGAGTGTTCTTCAGCAACGGTCCGGGCGACCCTGCTGCCGCCGAGCGGAGCGTAGGTGTGCTCCGCGAGGTTCTAGACGCCAAGGTGCCGTTCTTTGGAATCTGCTTTGGTAACCAACTCTTGGGCCGCGCACTGGGCTTTGGCACCTACAAGTTGCAGTTTGGCCACCGTGGCATCAACCAGCCAGTGATGGACCGCACCACAGGCAAGGTGGAGGTGACGGCGCATAACCACGGCTTTGCAGTGGATGCTCCCCTGGACGGAGAGCCCGAGAGCCCGGCCGGTTATGGTCGCGTCAAGGTGAGCCACGTCTGCCTCAACGACAACGTGGTCGAGGGCCTCGAATGCCTGGACATTCCGGCGTTCTCGGTCCAGTACCACCCAGAAGCTGCCGCCGGCCCGCACGATGCCGCGTACCTGTTTGACCGATTCATCGAGTTGATGCAAGGCCGGCGCGTGCGCGCCGCCTCAGCAGGGGAGAGGGTCCACTAGTGCCACGCCGTGAAGATATCAAGACGGTCATGGTGATTGGCTCAGGACCCATCGTGATTGGCCAGGCTTGCGAGTTTGACTACTCCGGCACCCAAGCGTGCCGAGTGCTCAAGGCCGAGGGCTTGCGCGTGGTGTTGCTCAACTCCAACCCGGCCACCATCATGACCGACCCCGAGTTTGCGGACGCCACCTACGTAGAGCCCATCACCACCGAGGTCATCGAGTCGATCATCGCCAAGGAACGGCCCGATGCCTTGCTTCCCACTCTGGGTGGCCAGACGGCGCTTAACGCTGCCATTGCGGCCGCCGAGGCTGGCATCTTGGACAAGTACAACGTGGAGCTCATTGGCGCAAATATCGATGCCATCAACCTGGGCGAGAACCGCGACTTGTTCAAGGGGGTCGTGGAACGCTGTGGTGCCGAAAGTGCCCGCTCGTTCATCTGTCACACGATGGAGGAGTGCATTGAGGCTGCCAAGGACCTCAAGTACCCCGTGGTGGTACGTCCGTCTTTCACGATGGGTGGCTTGGGCTCGGGTTTCGCCTACAACGAGGACGACTTGCGCCGCATTGCAGGAGCGGGTCTGCACTACTCACCCAGCACGGAGGTGCTCCTCGAGGAGTCCATCCTGGGCTGGAAGGAGTATGAGCTTGAGCTCATGCGAGACAAGCACGACAACGTCGTGGTGGTCTGCTCCATTGAGAACGTGGACCCCGTGGGTGTGCACACGGGTGACTCCGTCACCGTGGCTCCCGCACTCACGCTTACTGACCGCGAATACCAGCGCATGCGTGACATCGGCATTGCCGTGATCCGCGAAGTAGGCGTGGACACCGGTGGCTGCAACATCCAGTTCGCCGTGGAGCCCGACACGGGTCGCATCATCGTCATTGAGATGAACCCGCGAGTGTCGCGCTCCTCCGCTCTCGCCTCCAAAGCCACTGGATTCCCCATTGCAAAGATCGCCGCGCGCTTGGCTATCGGTTACACGCTCGACGAGATCCCCAACGACATCACCGGTTCCACCCCCGCGAGTTTCGAGCCGACTCTCGACTACATCGTGGTTAAGGTCCCTCGCTTTGCGTTTGAGAAGTTCCCGGCCGCGGATCCAGTGCTCACCACCACCATGAAGTCGGTGGGCGAGGCAATGGCGCTCGGACGCAGTTTCACGGAGGCTCTAGGCAAGGCTCTGCGCTCCATCGACAAGAAGGACGCCAACTTCCACTGGGACGGCGACGTTCCCACAGGTGACGCGCTGGCGAGCCTACTCACGGATATCTCCGTCCCCACCGAGCGCCGTCTGGTGCAGGTACAGCAAGTCCTCCGTGCCGTGGACGCGGGTCACGCGGATTTGCAACAGGTGTACTCGGCCACGGGCATTGATCCGTGGTTCCTGGACCAGATTCTGCTCATGAACGAAGTCGCTCACGACGTGGCCAACGCATCCGAACTTGACCCTGCAACGTTGCGCCGTGCCAAGGAACACGGCTTGTCAGACCCACAGATTGCGGCTCTGCGTGGACTCACCGAAGCGGACGTCGCTTCGGCGCGCGTGGCCGGTGGGGTGCTGCCCGTGTTCAAGACCGTTGACACGTGCGCTGCCGAGTTTGAGGCCCACACCCCGTACCACTACTCCAGCTACGACGCGGAGAACGAGGTGCGTCCTCGCGACCGCGAGGCAGTACTCATCTTGGGCTCCGGCCCCAACCGCATTGGTCAAGGAATCGAGTTCGACTATTCGTGCGTGCACGCGGCGCTGACGCTCAAGGACAAGTACGAGACGGTCATGGTCAACTGCAACCCGGAGACGGTCTCCACGGACTACGACACCGCAGACCGCCTCTACTTTGAGCCCCTCACCTTTGAAGATGTGATGGCCGTGTATCACGCCGAACTCGCTGCCGGACCGGTGAGGGGCATGCTCGTGCAGCTGGGCGGTCAGACGCCTCTCAGCCTGGCCCAGCGCTTGGCCGATGCTGGAGTGCCCATCCTCGGCACCTCGCCGGAGGCTATCGACAGGGCCGAGGATCGCGCGGCGTTTGGCCGCGTGCTTGATGCCGCAGAACTGCCCGCGCCCGCGTACGGCACTGCGCACGGCATCGAACAAGCTTTGGAGATTGCCGAACGCATTGGTTACCCAGTGCTGGTGAGGCCCTCATACGTCTTGGGTGGCCGCGGCATGGAGATCGTCTACGACCGCCACCAAATGGAGGACTACGGCACGAGGATGGCAGGAGTGGGGGATCACGCCACCGACGCGCCTTTGCTCGTGGACCGCTTCTTAGACCTCGCCGTGGAAATCGACGTCGACGCGCTCTACGACGGCACTGACTTGTTCCTGGGCGGCGTGATGGAGCACATTGAGGAAGCCGGCATCCATTCGGGCGACTCCGCGTGTGTGCTGCCTCCCGTGACTCTTTCCGATGCTGACATTGAGCGCATCCGCAAGTCCACTCTCGCGCTGGCAGAAGGCATTGGTGTGCGTGGCCTCATCAATGTCCAGTTCGCCTTGGCATCGGACGTGTTGTATGTCCTAGAAGCCAACCCGCGTGCCTCGCGCACCGTGCCCTTTGTGGCCAAGGCGACCGGCATTCCCATGGCCAAGGCAGCAGCGCGGATCATGCTGGGTGAGACCATCGCCCAGTTGCGTGCGGACGGAACCTTGCCGCAGGACGATGCCGCGGTCAACAAGCCCGAGCAACGCATTGCGGTCAAGGAGGCAGTACTGCCCTTCAAGCGCTTCCGCACACACGAAGGACTCGCGGTGGACTCGGTTCTTGGGCCCGAGATGCGCTCCACGGGCGAGGTGATGGGCTTTGACTCCACCTTCCCCATGGCTTTTGCCAAGTCTCAAGCCGCCGCGTTCGGTGGCTTGCCGATGTCGGGCAAAGCGTTCGTGTCGATGGCGGACAGGGACAAGCGCTCCATCACCTTCCCCGTCGCGCGTTTGCACCAACTGGGCTTTGAAATTCTGGCCACCGCGGGAACTGCCCGGGTATTACAGCGCCACGGCATTCCCTCCACGGTGGTGCGCAAGAACTCCGAGGGACGCGGTCCCAATGGTGAGCCGACCATTGTGGATCTCATCAACGCAGGCGAGGTCGCGCTGGTGGTCAACACGCCCTCTGGTCAAGGCTCGAGAGCCGACGGCTACGAAATCCGCGCAGCGACCACTGCAGCCGACACGGCCATCATCACCACGACTCAGCAACTCGCAGCCGCGGTTCAAGCCATCGATGCTTTGCAGGGTTCTCGCTTTGACGTGATGAGTCTGCAAGAAGTGGGTGCATCCCACGCTTAAGGTAGAGCGCAGGTAGCATTGGGAAATCGGACAAACTGGTCAACTAAAGGCTTGAGAGGAACCACATGGCGTTCGGCGCTCGGCTTGCCTCGGCCATGGATGAATGGGGCCCCTTGTGTGTGGGCATCGACCCGCACCCCGAGTTGCTGACCCAGTGGGGACTCCCAGACACTGCAGAGTCGCTCGCCGCGTTTGGCGAAACAGTACTCCAGGCCTCGCAACGCACCTGTGCCGCCGTCAAGCCCAACTCGGCGTTCTTTGAGCGTCACGGTGCTCGCGGCATCGCCGCCTTAGAGCACGTGCTTCGCAGGGCCAAAGACTTGGAGATCTTGACCATTCTCGATGTAAAACGCGGAGATATCGGCTCCACGATGGAGGGCTACGCGGATGCATACCTTTCGGTAGGCGCGCCGTTGGAAGCCGATGCCATCACGGTGTCGCCGTATCTAGGCTTTGGCGCATTGCAGCCAGCATTTGACCTTGCTGAACTCAATGGCAAGGGAGTGTTCGTCCTCGCATTGACCTCCAACCCGGAGGGCTTTGAGGTGCAACATGCACGCGCCGAAGGCGGCATTGCAGTAGCGACGGCCATGGCCCAAGCCGCTGCAGAGCTCAATCACGGAGCCAAGCCGATGGGAAACATTGGCCTGGTAGTTGGGGCAACGGTGGGAAGCGCGGCCTATGACCTAGGTCTCGATCTTGCCGCACTCAATGGGCCCATCCTGGCCCCAGGGGTGGGAGCACAAGGAGCTGGAGCTGCTGAAGTGGAGCAGGTATTCGGCGCCGCGCGTTCTCGCGTGCTCGTGAGTCAATCTCGTGGTGTACTCACAGCGGGCCCGTTCGTTGAGAAATTGAGGGGAGCAATTCAGGCGGCAGCTGGGGCCGCTCAATACGCCTTGCAGTCCCGCTCGTGATCCGAGCAAGGACTGATTAGGAAGGAAAGGTCTCTATGCCTACTCCCGAACTGACTGATGAACAGCGCGCACAAGCTTTAGTGAAGGCCACCGCTGTGCGCAGTGCCCGCCGGAAGTTCAAGGATGAGCTCGCTCGTGGAGGAATGACTCTCGAGCAGGCGATCCGTCGAGCCAAGGCAGATGAGGCTCTCGCAGGCATTCGTGTTCACGACTTGCTGCAGTGCCTGCCCGGCGTGGGACCCAAGCGTTCCACCATGTTGATGAACGAGATCGGCATCTCGTCCGCTCGCCGCATCCGTGGCCTCGGTGCCCACCAGGTGGAAGCGTTGCTTGCCCGCGAGCGTCAATGAGTCGTCTCGTCGTGCTCGCGGGTCCCACCGCGGTGGGCAAGGGCACATTAGTGAAGGCGCTCCAAGAGCGCGACCCTTCGGTGTGGGTGTCAGTGTCGGCAACGACGCGACCCCCGCGCCAGGGGGAAATGGACGGCGTCCACTACTTCTTTGTGGACGACGCCGAATTCGACCGGCTCGTGGCACACGACGAGTTGCTCGAGTGGGCCACCGTCCACGGCAAGCACCGTTACGGTACGCCTCGTGGACCGGTGCTTGAGCGGCTCGCCATGGGTGTGCCGAGCATTTTGGAGATTGACCTCCAGGGCGCACGTCAGGTCAGGGAGACGATGCCGGAGGCTTTGTTCGTGTTCGTCGAGCCGCCCTCGTGGGATGAGTTGGTGCGGCGGCTTGAGGGGCGCGGCACTGAAGACGAGGCTCAACGTGCGGCCCGGTTGGAGACGGCGCGCGCGGAACTTGCCGCCGCTAGAGAGTTCGATGAAATAGTGGTCAACGACGACGTGGAACGCGCCGTCGACCACCTGGAGCGCCTGGTCCTAGCCGCGCGGTAGACTAGAGGACGCTCAATACACGCTTGATTGACCACAAGGAGTCCCAGTGGCTGGAACTGTCGCCGCCCCCGAGGGCATTACCAACCCTCCCATCGACGAGCTGCTCGCCAAGGTCGACTCCAAGTACGCCTTGGTGATCTACGGCGCCAAGCGTGCCCGTCAGATCAACGCGTACTACGAAGCGCTCGGCGAGGGTCACTTTGAGAATGTGGGCCCGCTCGTAGAGGCTGACTCCACCGACAAGCCGTTGTCCGTGGCGCTTCGCGAGATCAACGAAGCGAACCTCCTCGTCCTCGGCGAACCCACCGAGTAAGTACCTCCCATGCGCGTGCTGCTGGGAGTGACCGGCGGTATTGCCGCGTACAAAATCGCGCTCGTTGCTCGTCGCCTCATGGAAGACGGGCACTCGGTGCGCGTCATCCCTACCGAGGCCTCGCTGAACTTTGTGGGCCGCGCCACGTGGGAAGCGATCACCGGCGCGCCTGCTCGGTCAGGCACCTTTGAGAATGTTCCTTCTGTAGAGCACGTCATGCTCGGCCAGAACGCAGACGTAGTGCTCGTTGCACCTGCCACCGCAGACTTCCTTGCTACCTATGCGCATGGTGAGGCCCGTGACCTTCTGGGCAATGCGCTACTCGCCACCGGCGCCCCAGTGGTGGTCGCTCCCGCCATGCACACCGAGATGTGGGAGCACGCCGCCACTCAAGCCAATGTGGCAACGCTTCAGGCGCGAGGGGTGCATGTGGTGCCGCCGGCGTTGGGCCGTTTGACTGGCAAGGACACCGGTGTGGGACGCCTGCCCGAACCCGAGGAACTAGTGGCTGCGCTCTATGCAGTAGCCGCCGGTGAGGGAGTCTCCGTGAATGCCGCGAACGAGCCCTGGGGTGATCTCACGGGCGTGCGCGTCCTCGTCACTGCAGGGGGAACGCGCGAGCCTCTCGATGCGGTGAGATTCCTCGGCAATCACTCCAGCGGGCACCAAGGTTTTGCATTGGCAGAGGCCGCCCGCGAGCGTGGCGCCTTGGTGACCGTGGTGGCCGCCAATGTGGTGTTGCCACTAGGGGAGGGCATTGCGCGGGTGGACGTGGAGACGGGCCTTCAGTTTGCCGATGCTGTGAAGGCGGCCGGTCCCGATCACGATGTGGTCATCATGGCAGCCGCTGTGGCCGACTACCGTCCCGTCGAAGTAGCCGATGTGAAGGTGAAGAAGACTGGTGGCGGACTGACGTTGGAGCTCGTGGAGACCGAGGACATCCTTGCCTCGCTGGTGGCGTCCAAGCGCGAGGGTCAGGTGCTCGTGGGTTTTGCCGCAGAGACTGGAGACGACGCCGCGAGTTACCTCGAGCACGGAGCCGCCAAGGCTGTACGCAAGGGTGCTGACTTGCTAGCCGTAAACCGCGTGGGCGACGGTGCCGGGTTTGGCGCCGTGGAGAACGAGGTGCATCTGCTGGATGCCACCGGCACGCAAGTGGCCCACGTCGAAGGCTCAAAGACGGTGGTAGCCCACGGGATTCTTGATGCCGTGGCTGCCCTAAGGCGCCAGTAGCGCGTCAGCGCCACGCACTAGAGTGGACGTCATGCCACTTCGCCTGTTCAGTTCCGAGTCTGTCACGGAAGGCCACCCCGACAAGGTCGCCGACCAGATCTCCGACGCGATCCTGGACGAGATGTTGCGGCAAGACGAGTTGTCTCGTGTCGCGGTGGAGACACTAGTGACGACTGGGCTGGTTCACGTCGCCGGCGAGGTCACCACCAATTCCTACGTGGATATCTCAGCAACGATCCGCGGTGTCGTGCGGGACATCGGCTATACATCGAGTTCGGTGGGGTTTGACGCGGATTCGTGTGGCATCACGGTGTCTATCGGTGGTCAGAGTGAAGACATCGCTCAAGGCGTGTCGAACGCCACGGACTCTCCGCAAGGTGAGCTCGGGGCTGGCGATCAAGGCCTCATGTTCGGGTACGCGTGCCAGGACACCCCGTCACTCATGCCGCTACCCATCGCCATGGCACATCGCCTCACTCAACGGTTGGCCGAGGTACGGCGGTCGGGAGCTGTCGCCGGATTGCGGCCCGATGGCAAGGCCCAAGTGACCATTGGCTACGACGGCGACACTGCTGTCACGGTTGACACCGTGGTGGTGTCGACCCAGCACGTGCCGGAGACGGGCGGGGCTCAATTGCGAGAGGCCGTGGAAGCGGAAGTGATCGCGCCGGTGCTTGCCCAGTTCGCGCTCGACTCCTCACGTCACCGCTCACTCATTAACCCCACCGGCAAGTTCGTCATCGGCGGGCCTCATGGCGATGCGGGCCTCACCGGCCGCAAGATCATCGTGGACACATACGGCGGCATGGCTCGCCATGGCGGTGGCGCGTTTTCAGGCAAGGACCCGTCCAAAGTGGACCGCTCCGCCGCGTACGCGATGCGCTGGGTAGCAAAGAATGTAGTCGCCGCGGGTCTTGCGGCGCGTTGCGAGATCCAAGTGGCGTACGCCATCGGCACTGCACATCCCGTGGGCCTCTATGTGGAGACCTTTGGCACGGAGACCACGGATCCGATGCGTATTGCCGCAGCGGTCAAGGATGTCTTTGACTTGCGTCCGGGGGCCATCATCGAGGCCCTTGACCTGCGCCGTCCCATCTACCGGCAGACGGCCGCCTACGGCCACTTTGGCCGCGAATTGCCTGACTTCACGTGGGAGCGCACCGATAAGGTCGATGACCTGTTGAGCGCCGTGTGATGTGGCGGCGGTAGCCCGGGTCGTCATCGACTCTGCGGTACCCCATCTGGACCGCGTGTTCGACTACGCCATTCCGCAAGCGCTGAGCGCCGAGATCCAGATTGGCACGCGAGTGCGAGTGCCCTTTGCTGGGCGTCTCCTTTCAGCAGTGGTGGTGGAGTTGGCCGATGAGCCCACTCCAGGCGTCACACCGTCCACTATCAAGTCAGCTGCGACAGTGCCCTCCTACTCCGAATCGGCGATAGCGCTCGCTCGCGAGCTGGCTCACCGATACGGCGGCTCACTGTGGGATGTCTTGCGTCTCATGGCGCCGCCGCGCGTAGCCGCAGTGGAGAAACGGTTTGACGTCGCATCGGACGCGCCACTGCGCTTAGAAGTGCTCAGGAAGGCCGCAGAGTCGCTTCAGAGCGACGGTCGGGCCAGCCTTGTTGTCTCTGACGCGGCCGCCGAAACGGGTGCGGTACAGCGGCTCGTGTGGACCAGCCCTCCCACTCCGGACGCAGCGGTGGTGCCCGCTCGTGAGTTGTTGAGGTGGGCGCTTGAGTGCGTGCTGAGTGCCGGCGGTGGGAGCGCGTTGCTCTGCCTTCCTGACGCCCGCGCGGTGGGTCGCGTGGTGGAGGAGGCTCAACGCGCCGGGCTCACGCGCTGGAAGCACTCGCACGGCGGCGACTTTGTGGTCCTTGACCACGACGACGGGCCCACAGCGCGGTACGAAGGCTACCTGGCTGCGCTCAACGGCCGCGTCGCGCTCGTCATAGGCACACGGCCTGTTGCGCTTCAACCTGTGCCCAGACTCGCGTCCATTGGGGTGTGGGACGAGGCCTCCGACGCTTTGCAGGAACAACTCGCGCCGTACCCGCACGCTCGCACAGTCGCCGCCATGCGATCCGTGAGTGAAGGAGCGCACTTGTTGCTCGCGGGGTACACCGTCTCCGTGGACGCAGCCGCTCTAGTGGCACATCAGTTCGCTGTGAGTGTCCTTGCGGAACGCGAACACGTCCGCAAGACGGCTCCACGCGTTGAGATCGTTGACGACGAGTCGCGCGTTCGCGAAGGATCGGCAGCCAGGCACTGGATGCCCTCGGACGTGTGGAAGTCTCTGCGCCAAGCCGCAATGGAGCAACCGGTCTCAATCCAGGTGCCCCGTACGGGGTACGTGAATGCCGTGGCTTGCGCGCAATGCAGCACGTGGGCGGCGTGCACGTACTGCGAAGGGTCACTTCGCATTCCGGCACCGGGTGAACCGCCTGTGTGCCGCGATTGCGGGCGCGAACATCGGAACTGGCATTGTCCTGAATGCCGTAGTGCCCGCCTCAAGGCCACGCGCCAAGGGGTGCAAGCTATTGCCCAGCAATTGAGGCTCATGGCGCCTGAACTGGAGGTTCACGTTTCGGCTGCCGCCACTGGCGTTCTTACAGACCATTCCGTGGACAAGGGAATCGTGGTGGCAACGCCCGGCGCTTTGCCTGCGGTTGCAGGGGGTTACGCACGGCTCGCCATTGTCTCCGCCGATGCCGCGGTCCAGGGCGGCTTGGGAGCGGAGTTGCTCGCTTTGCGCTGGTGGCTCAACGCGGCTGCACTCGTCAGGGGCCGTGATAGCGGGGGAGTGGTGAGCGTCCTTGGCGAGCTTCTGCCAACGGTAAGGCAGGCCCTTGTTGCCTGGGATCCGTGGAGTGTGGCAACTGATGCCTACACCGAACGCGCAACGCTTGGGCTGCCACCGTCACGGCGTGCAGTGTCGCTAGAAGGGGACTCGCGCGCCATTGACGCGGCTCTCAAGGTCACTGTGGCCGGTTCACCGCTGTCGCGAGCCCTCAGTTCCGTGGGCACCGTGCCCGCTCCCATCACGGTCAGTCACACGCCCACGGGGGTGGTCTTGCTATTGCCGCGTGGCCTCACTCAAGAAGCCGTGGATGGACTGCGCGCGGTGGTCAAGGAACGCTCACGCACAGGGGATTCGCCGCTCAAGCTAGTGGTGGACGCGCCTCTCGCATGAGGTCGCGGCGTGCCCGCCTACGATGAACACATGCGATTGGTCTTTGCCGGAACTCCCCAGGCTGCAGTGCCTACACTGCAAGCACTCCACGCGGCCGGCCACGAGATTGTCGCCGTTCTCACTCAACCTGATGCCCCGGGAAAGCGCGGCAAGCAACTCTTTCCTTCTGCAGTCAAGCAAGCGGCACTCGAACTGGACCTTCCGGTACTGACTCCGGAATCGGCGAGCGCACCCGAGGTGGTACACCACATCAGCTCACTGGATGCGGACGCCGCTGCGGTGGTCGCGTACGGCCAGATACTGCGACCCCCACTGCTCGAGGCCGTGCGCACCCACTGGGTGAACTTGCACTTTTCGCTACTTCCGGCGTGGCGCGGTGCCGCACCGGTACAGCGGGCGCTGATGGCAGGCGACGAGTACACGGGTGCCTCTACGTTCGTCATCGAGGAAGGCTTGGACACTGGCCCAGTGATTGGCACGTTGACGGAACGGATTCGGTCAACAGACACCACGGGTGACCTCTTGGAGCGGCTCGCTCACGCGGGCGCAAGCCTCATGGTGGCAAGCCTGGAAGCGATTCACTCTGGCGCGGCAGTGCCTGTGCCCCAGAGCGAGGAAGGTGTGAGCGTTGCCCCCAAGCTTTCCCGCCAAGACGCCTTGGTGCGCTGGGATTGGCCAGCACTTGCCGTGGATCGCCAAGTGCGCGCCTGCACCCCAGCACCCGGCGCGTGGACGACACTCCCGGACGGCAGCACCGCTCGGCTTGGTCCTGTGAGGTTGCGTGACCAATCGATGCCTCACGTACCAGGGCAATTGAACGTGGTCGATAACGAAGTTCGGGTGGGCACGGGTTCCGGTTCCGTCGCGCTGACATGGATTCAGCCCGCGGGTCGCACACAAGTGGACGCCATTGCGTGGTGGCGTGGTGCACGCTTACCCGAAGGCGCGCAACTGGGTGAAGCATGAGTGGTCCGCGGCGTGCGGCGCTCGATTGCGTCATTGCCGTACTCCTGGACGACGCGTATGCCAACTTGGTGTTGCCGGGCATCATCCGCAAGCACCGCTTGGACTCGCGCGACGCCGCCCTGGCTACAGAACTCGCGTACGGCGCGCTACGCCAACAAGGTCTCTACGACGCGGTCATCGCGCGAGCGGCGTCGCGCAAGGCGGAGTCCCTGGATTTGATGGTGCGCGCCATCTTGTGGCTCGGTGTGCATCAAGCGCTGGCGATGCGCATCCCCACCCACGCTGCCGTGGATCAGACCGTGACCTTGGTGAAGGATGCGGGTGCGGGGCGCGCATCGGGCCTTGTCAATGCCGTGATGCGCAGGGTCACGGAGGCAAGCCGGGAGCAATGGATTGCCCGTGTAGCCCCTGGCAACTCTCGCCGCGACATTGCCACGAGGCACTCCCATCCGGAATGGATCGTGGGGGAGTTGGAGAAGGCGCTGGCGGAGGACGGGCGCGCCGGGCAGGTTGAACAACTTCTCACCTCGCACAACGAAAGCGCGCGCGTGACCCTCGTGGCACGCCCAGGGTTGGTGACCCGCGACGAACTCGTGACGGCTACCGGCGGGGAACCCACGCAGTTTTCGCCGGTCGGGGTCATATGCGCCCCCGGCGACCCTGCGCACCACGAGGCTGTGCGTCAAGGCTTTGCCGCAGTGCAAGACGAAGGTTCTCAATTGGCGGCGCTAGCGCTTGCCCACGCACCTCTACAGGGGGACGATGCGCTGTGGCTGGACATGTGTGCGGGTCCTGGCGGCAAGGCGGGACTCTTGGGCGCCATCGCTGCCCAACGCGGCGCGCACCTCGAGGCCCTGGAACTTCACCCACACCGCGTCAGCTTGGTAGAGCAAGCAGTCCGCGCCCTCCCGACTGGTACGGTCACGGTTTCCGCCGCTGACGCGACGGCGCACAGCGGCGGTCCATATGACCGCATTCTTCTCGACGCGCCGTGCACGGGTCTGGGCGCCCTGCGGCGCCGTCCGGAATCACGGTGGCGCCGTACTCAGGGGGATCTTCAGGAACTCACTGCACTCCAACGCAGGCTCATTGACCGCGCCGCCGACCTATTGCGGCCCGGTGGCGTTCTCGCCTACGTCACCTGTTCGCCCGTGGTCGCTGAGACTACAGACATCGTGGCTAGTGCAGGGCTCGAGCTGATGGACACACCCGCCGTGCTCGGCGAACTCACCGGTCATGGCGACGCATGGGGTGCGCGCAAAGACTCGCAGCTGTGGACTCACGTGCACGGAACGGATTCCATGTACATCGCCTTGCTTACCAGGCGTCAGCAGTCCTAGAACGGCGCTAGTTTGGCCTTATGGCTATTCGGATTGCGCCCTCGATCTTGTCCGCTGACTTTGCCAACCTCGAGCGTGACATCGCCGCAGTGTCCAACGCCGATCTATTGCACGTTGACGTGATGGACGCACACTTTGTACCGAATTTGACTCTGGGCCTTCCCGTCGTCAAGCGCATCGCGCAAGTGAGTCCGCTGCCGCTGGACATCCACCTCATGATCGACGACCCAGACAAGTGGGCGCCCAAGTACGCGGAAGTAGGGGCCGCCTCGGTCACGTTCCACTGGGAAGCAGCGAAGGACGCCCGCGCCATCGCCCGTGCCATCCGCGCCACCGATGCCCGCGCCGCCGTGGCCCTCAAGCCTCAGACCCCGGCATCGGCCGTGTTTGATCTTTTGACCGAAGTGGACATGGTCCTGGTGATGACAGTCGAACCTGGATTTGGAGGCCAAGAACTCATCCAGTCCACGTTGCCCAAGTTGGCTGAACTGCGTGAAGCTGCCGATCAGGCGGGAGTGACGTTGTGGTGGCAAGTGGACGGCGGCATCACCGAGCACACCATTTCCGACGCTGTGAAGGCCGGTGCCGACACCATCGTCGCCGGGTCGGCGGTGTACGACGGAGAGTCGCCCGCAGTTGCCGTCGCCCAGTTGCGCGACCGTGCGGTGGCAGCCGTGGAAGGTCATTCCCATGAGCGTCTTGGATGACGCCGGCGCCATGGCGCGCGCCGTAGAGCTGGCTGCTTTGGGTCCGGCTCACGGCCCCAACCCGCGAGTGGGTGCCGTCATTACTTCGCCCGCTGGTGAGGTATTGGGCGAGGGCTGGCATCACGGCGTCGGCACCGCGCACGCTGAAGTCAAGGCCATTGAGGACGCCGCCCACAGGGGCAACGACATCCGCGGAGCTACTGCCTTCGTGACGCTCGAGCCATGCGCGCATACAGGCCGCACCGGGCCTTGCGTGGATGCGCTCACGGAGGCTGGAATCGCCGTCGTGAGGTACGGGGTGCCTGACCCCAATCCCTCTGCGCGTGGTGGAGGGCAGATTCTCCTCTCCCGGGGCATTGACGCCAGGGTGCAGCCCTCGGCCGCAGCCGCGGAACTCAATCGACGCTGGCTCGCCGCAGTGGGCAGGGGTCGTCCCTACGTCATCGCCAAATGGGCTCAGACCTTGGACGGTCGTAGCGCCGCCGCCGACGGAACGAGCTTTTGGATCACGGGCGAGCAAGCCCGCGACCATGCTCACACCATCCGCGCACAAGCTGATGCCATGGTCGTGGGCACGGGCACGGTCCTCGCGGATAACCCTTTGCTGTCGGCCCGGCCCAACGGCGTGGAGAGCGCGCATCAACCCCTCCGCGTCATCATGGGTATGCGTGACACCGCCGGCATGAAGGTATGGCGCGACGACAACGCGGTGGCCGCTAAGACTCACGACCCACACGAAGTCCTGACCTTGCTTGCCGAGCGGGAAATCCGCACGGTGGTCGTAGAAGGCGGCTCCGTGGTCATCACTGCATTTCTTGCTGCCGGGCTGGTGGATGAGATCCATGCCTACATCGCCCCCGCGCTGCTGGGCGAAGGCACCCCGGCTATCGGCTCACTGGGAATCGGCACCATGTCGCAAGCGTTACGAGCACAGCGCATTGAGTCGGTTGCTTTGGGCGCCGATACGCTGATCCGTGCGCTCGTTTCCGACGAGCGTGCTTGACGGAAGGAAGCGATGTTTACCGGCATCATCGAGGCAGTGGGCACTGTCGTGGCAGTAGCCGACCACGGTGCCCGCTCCCAGATCACCATCACGGCTCCAGGTTGGGGCGCGGACTTGCAACACGGCGAATCCATCGCGGTGGATGGAGTGTGTCTCACCGTAGCCAAGCACAGCGGCGATGACTGGATTGCCGATGTCATGCGCATCACCCGTGAGACCACGACGTTGGGCAACATCACCCCTGGTGCTCGAGTGAACCTCGAGCGCGCACTGCGTGCCGACTCTCGCTTGGGAGGGCACTTCCTGCAGGGCCATGTGGATGGCACGGCCACATTGGTGGCTCGCGACTCGCAGCCCGACTGGCAGGACTTTACGTTTGAGATTCCACCCACCATTGAGCGGTACGTGGTGCTCAAGGGCTCCATTGCGCTCCAGGGCACCTCGCTTACGGTGGCATCAGTCGAGGGCAACCGCGTGACCGTCTCACTTATCCCCACGACTTTGCAGGAGACCACGTTGGGCGAGCTCCAGGTAGGCGACGCCGTCAACGTTGAGGTGGATGTCATCGCCAAGTACGTGGAGCGCATGATGGGTGAGCGCCAGTGACCGATCCCGTCGTGGAGTTGGTGGAGCGGGCCCTTCATGACCTCGCTCTCGGCAAGCCAGTGCTTGTTGCAGACTCGCGTGCCCGCGAGGACGAAGCCGACTTCATTCTTTCGGCTGAGCGCGCCACCGTGGAATGGATCGCGTGGGGAATCCGCCACTCCAGCGGTTACTTGTGTGCTCCGATGCCCGGCCCCAAGGCCGACAGCCTGAACTTGCCGCTCATGGTCCCCAATAGCCAGGACCCTCGCCGGACGGCCTACACGGTGTCGGTAGATGCGGCATCGGGAATCACCACTGGAATCTCGGCTGCCGACCGTCACCGGACCTTGCAAATTCTCGCCAAGAAGGATGCGCACCCTGACGAGTTCATCCGTCCTGGGCATGTTTTGCCTCTGCGCGCTGTTGCAGGTGGTGTACTGCACCGTCCCGGTCACACGGAGGCGTGCGTTGACTTGTGCCGTCTCGCTGGCTTGGAGCCTGTGGGAGTGATCGCCGAACTGGTCAACGACGACGGCTCCATGATGCGCCGCGGCGATGCTTCCACTTTGGCAGCAAAGGAGGGGCTCGTCCTCATGACGATCGCCGACCTTATTCACTACCGCCGCGTCAAGAACGACCTTCCCACGCAAGTGGAGCTTCAGCCTCACCGCGTGCTGGCTCAGGGCGAGGCGCGACTACCCACCGCCTACGGAGAGTTCACGCTTAAGGGCTTCCGTGACGCCCGTACCGGCGATGAGCACGTTGCCTTGGTGAAGGAAGCAGCTCCCGGCGCGACGCCGCTCGTCCGAGTGCATTCAGAGTGCCTCACTGGCGACGCTTTTGGCTCGTTGCGCTGCGAGTGCGGACCTCAACTTCACAGCGCTATGGAGCAAGTGGCCCAGCAAGGTGGGGCAGTGGTCTACCTCACCGGACACGAAGGCCGCGGCATCGGCATCCTGTCCAAGATCGAGGCATATGCCTTGCAAGATGCTGGCCGCGATACGGTGGACGCCAATGTGGACCTTGGCCTGCCAGTGGACCGCCGCGAGTATGGTGCGGCCGCTGCCATCCTTCATGAACTCGGACTCACTCAGGTGCGCCTGCTCACCAACAATCCTGCGAAGGTTGAAGGGCTGCGCGCTTCCGGCATCGACGTGGTGGAACGAGTGCCTCACCACGTGGGAGCCCATCCGGAAAACGAGGCTTATCGGCACACTAAGGTGGAGCGCATGGGCCACCTACGGGGCAACGAGCAAACGGGAGACAACAAGTGAGCGGAGAAGGCGCACCTCAGGTGGAGGTGGACGCTCAAGGGCTCACCATTGAGATCGTGGCTGCCCAGTGGCACACGAAAGTCATGGACGGTCTTGTGGCGGGCGCCATCGCTGAGGCGGAGCGCTCGGGGGCCAAGTACCGTCTCACGCGCGTGCCTGGCACGTTTGAGCTGACCGTGGTGGCCGAGCATCTTGCTCGCAACGGGGCCGATGCCATCGCGTGCCTGGGTGTTGTGATCAAGGGTTCTACGCCCCACTTTGAGTACGTGTGCCAAGGGGTCACTGCTGGATTAACGGACGTGGCCCGCGCCAACGCCGTTCCGGTGGGTTTTGGGGTGTTGACGTGTGACAACGAGCAGCAGGCCCTGGACCGTGCCGGATTGCCGGGTTCGGCCGAGGACAAGGGTGGTGAGGCCGTGGCTGCGGCTCTGGCCACCGCGTTGGTCTTGCGCGAGCTGTAATCGCCGTTCGCCGCGAGGCGAGGCTCGCCGCGGCGAGCGCGGGCGTACCACTGCGCCAGCGCACTAGGCTTGCCGCGTGAAGACATTCGACGAACTCTTTGAAGAGCTCTCTGCTCGAGCGCACTTGCGCCCCGAAGGCTCAGGAACCGTTGCCCTCCTGGACAGCGGTGTGCATGCCATCGGCAAGAAACTCGTTGAAGAGGCTGCCGAGGCCTGGATGGCCGCTGAGTACGAATCGGACGAGCAGGTAGCGCTTGAGCTGTCTCAACTTCTGTACCACGCCCAAGTGATGATGATCGCTAAGGGCTTGACGTTGGCCGACATCGGCCGTCACTTGTAGGGGAACCATGCTGCGCATAGCCGTACCGAACAAAGGCTCGCTCTCAGACCCCGCCATCCAACTTCTTCAGGAGGCGGGCTACAAGCAACGCCGTGACCCACGTGAACTGGTGTTCGTCGACACCCGCAACGATGTGGAGTTCTTCTTCTTGAGGCCGCGTGACGTGGCGGTGTATGTGGGCTCCGGCACCGTGCAGGCGGGTATCACGGGCCGTGACTTGCTCCTTGATTCAGGTGCCGATGCCACTGAGCAGTTGGAGTTGGGCTTTGGTGCGTCTACGTTCCGTTACGCCGCACCCGCCGGGGACATCTCGACCATTGAAGGACTCCATGGCAAACGTGTGGCCACCAGCTACCCGCGCTTAGTGGATAACCACTTGCGGTCATTTGGTGTGGAAGCACACGTGGTGCAGTTGGACGGTGCCGTGGAGTCGTCGGTGCGCCTTGGTGTGGCCGATGCCGTGGCGGATGTCGTCTCTACCGGCTCGACGTTGCGTGCGGCCGGCCTGGAAATCTTTGGCGAGCCCATTCTCAAGTCTGAAGCCATCCTGATCCGAGCCAATGACGTCGCTGAATCCGTCACTACAGTGCTTGCCGCACGCTTGCGCGGAGTGCTGATGGCTCGTCAGTACGTACTCATGGACTACGACGTGCCCAACGAACACCTTGAGGCTGCCATTGCAGTGACTCCTGGTTTTGAGGCACCCACCGTAACGCCCCTGCACGGCTCCGATTGGCACGCAGTGCGCGTCATGGTGCCCCGTTCGGAAATGAACCACGTCATGGATGACCTCCACGCAGTGGGAGCACGCGCCATCCTCACCACTGAACTGCTTGCGGTCAGGATCTAGATGGCGATCGATCCGGCAGAGCGCCTGCTCAACCTGATCATCGCCCTCACCCACGCACGGGTGCGCATGACGCGCGCCCAAATCCGTTCTTCGGTGGCAGGCTACGACCCCCCGGACACTTCGCTTCCGGCGGACGAATTCGCTCGCAAAGAGTCGGCGTTTGAGCGCATGTTCGAGCGCGACAAGGACGACTTGCGGCGCATGGGCATTCCGCTACAAACGGTGGTCGATGCGGCACATGGCGACGAAATCGGTTACCGCATCGACCCCTCCAATGCGGCCATGAAGCCCATTGATCTGGACCCTGCAGAACGTGCAGTGCTCGCTTTGGCCGCGGAGTTCTGGTCCGATGCCGCAGTGGGTGCCGATGCCCGACAAGCCATCACGAAGATATCCTCGGGCGCGGGGCCCGTGCCGCAGTTTGAACTTCCGCTCGCCGCGCGTTCTGCGGCGTCAAGTGAGGCGATCGTGGCCATCGCCGAAGCCTGCCACCGCAAGCAAGCCGTGACCTTCGAATACTCGTCCGTGGCATCGGGTACCTCCATGCGGACCGTGAATCCCTGGCTCATCGTGATGCGTAGTGGCGCACAGTACCTCATTGGCTTTGACCATGACAGGCAAGCTCAGCGCACCTTTAGGCTCAGCCGCATCGTCGGCGCCGTGAAGCCCACCGGACCCGAAGACGCCTTTGAGATTCCGCAAGACGTCACGTTCGAGGCAGGCGAAGGCGGAGGCGAGAGTGCTTGCGCGGTGCTCGCACTGAAGCCTGAAGCGGGTCACAGCCTGCGCCAGCGAGGGACGTATCTGCGCACGGAAGGCGGTTGGGATGTCTACCAGGTGCCTTACCGTTATCCCGACGCTCTCAGGGACGAAGTGTTGCGCCTCGGCGGCAACGCCAAGGTAGTGGAACCCACGGAGATTGCCCACATGGTGAGCGATTATGCTGCCGCGGCCCAGGAGGTGGCTCGTGGCTGAGCGCGCAGTTCCTCGAGTGACCCGCATGCTCGGCATCGTCAGCTACCTGGAGACCAACGGGGACACGTCGTTTGCGGACCTCGCCGCCCAGTTCGGCGTGAGCGAAGAACAGATCAAGCGTGACGTGGCCACGCTGTGGGTGTCAGGGCTGCCGGGGTACATGCCCGACGACCTCATCGACTTTGACGCCGATCTTTTTGACCAGGGAATCGCAAGACTTACCGCGGGCCAAGGGGTTTCCCAAGTGCGGCTGAGCGCGCGTGAAGCGGTGGCTCTCTTGGGTGCACTGGCATCGTTCATTGCTTCCGGCGCAGCGCCAACGGCGGTGCACAGCGCGTACGCCAAGCTGCAGGAGTCGCTGGGTGGCACCGCGTTGACCACCGTAGACTCCCACAAGGTGCGCTCCGATGTGGTTGACGTGTTGCACGCTGCGATTGCCTCGGGAGTGTGTTCCACCTTGGAATACGTGGACGCGAATGACAGGCTCACCGAGCGCACCGTCGAGCCACACAGGATCGTCTCCATCGCCGACGTGGCCTACGTCGAGTGCTATTGCCATCGTGCCCAGGGCTACCGGACGCTGCGCGTGGACCGCATCGGCTCCGTCACCCTCACTGGCGAGCCCGTGACCCACCCGCCCTCGGATGCCGTGGGCTTCACGTTGGAACCCGTGTTTGAGGCGACGGTGGTGGCGGCCCGGGGTGCGCGGTGGGCGCTCGAGGACTTGCCCGGCGTGAGCATCGTGCCGGTGGGGGACGATGTGGAGGCCACCTTTGGCGTTGCGGATCCCCAGTTTGTGGCAGGCCGGTTACTTACCGTCGCTCCCTATGTGCGTAGGGTGGAACCGCAAGCGTTGCGTGAGGCGCTAGGGGAGCGGGCGCAGGCAGTGCTCGCCGCACAGGCATAGAATGACGGCACATCGCCGCTAGGCACATCAGAGGAGTTTGACCGTGGGAGCAGCATCATGGGAGCACTAAGAGGCTGGCACATTGTTGTCCTGTTGGTAGTGGTCCTGTTGCTCTTTGGTGCCCCCAAACTGCCTGAGTTGGCGCGCAGCATCGGCAAGTCTCTGCGCATCCTCAAGGATGAAACCAAGCAGTTGACCTCGGACGATGACAAGGGCACCAAGTCCGCCGATGAGGCAAGTGACAAGTAGAGCCCAGCGCCGGGCCAATCCCGAGGCGCGCATGCCTCTGCGGGCGCACCTCGCGGAGCTACGCAAGCGCATCATCCTTGCCGCCATTGGCATCATTGCCGGCGCAGTGGGTGGTTGGTTCCTTTTCACTCCGGCATTCGAGGCGCTTCAGCAGCCTCTATTGGAAGCCGCGGGGAATGGCGACTCGGTGGTGGCCATCAACTTCGCGGGACTCGCTACTGCGCTCGACATGCGTATCAAGGTCTCAGTGTTCTTGGGGATCATCTTCTCGTCGCCGTGGTGGCTCTATCAGGTGTGGGCCTTCCTGGCACCAGGTCTCAAGGGCCATGAGAAGCGCTACACCGTGGGCTTCCTCGCTGCGGCCATTCCGCTGTTCGCGGCAGGCGTGGCGCTGGGGTGGATCATCTTCCCCCACGCGGTAGAGATCCTCACCGACTTCCGGCCAGACGGCACCGCACAATTGCTCGACGCTCCTATGTACTTGGCGTTCGTCATGCGACTCTTCATTGCCTTTGGACTGGCGTTCACGCTGCCCGTGGTCATGGTGGCGCTCACGTGGGCGGGCATCGTCTCTACCAAGACGTGGCTCAAGGGCTGGCGCTGGGCCGTGTTGCTGGTGTTCGTCTTTGCCGCCGTCATGACGCCCACGCCGGACGCCATCACCATGATCGTGATGGCGGTTCCCATGTGTGGCCTGTACTTTGGCGCCATAGGCATTGGGGCCCTCAAGAGGCGGCCCCGCGAAAGGGGCACGAGTGAGCAAGCTGGGGGTCATCACCAATCCGACGTCGGGGTCGGGTAGGGGAGCGCGAATCGGAGCAGAAGCCCTCACGGCCTTGGCCGCAGGCGGGCATCAGTTGCGAGACCTTTCGCGAGGTTCTTGGGCGGCATCCTATGAAGCCGCGATGAAGCACCGCCGCGACATTGACGCGCTCATTGTGGTGGGCGGTGACGGCATGGTGCACATGGGCATTCAGATATGCGCCGAGCGCAAGCTGCCCTTGGGAATCATCGCGAGCGGCTCTGGGAATGACCTAGCCAAGTCGGTGAGCCTGCCGGAATACGACATCCCTGGCGCAGTGGCTCGGATTGAAGACGGCCTGCGCGGAGATGTCACAGCGATTGATCTGGGCAAACTCACTGGACCTTCGGTGGAGTTCCCCAACAAGCCGCGCTACTTCTGCGCAGTGCTCTCTGCCGGCGTAGACGCGGCTGTGGCCGCCTACGGCTCCAACCTCAAGTACCCGCGTGGGCCTCTCAAGTACAAAGTGGCGACGGCGCGCGAGTTACCGCGATTCAAGCCTTACGGCGTGCGCGTCAAGGTGGATGGCAAAGGCTGGGAGCAACAGTGCACCTTGGTGGCGGTGGCCAACTCACGCGTGTTTGGCGGTGGACTGGTGATCTCGCCCGAGTCTTCCGTGGTGGATGGGCTACTGGACGTGGTGATTGCCGAACCGCTGCCAAGGCGCGACATCATCAAGTTGTTCCCCAAGCTCAAGGACGGCTCACACGTGAGTGACCCGCGCATCCGGATCATCCCCGCGAAGGACGTGGAGATTGCGCAGGCTCCAGGGGGCGCACCGCTGCCCCCAGCATTTGCAGACGGCGAGCTGATTGGCGCGCAACCCCTCAAGGTGTCTGTGGCCAAGGGAGCGTTGCGTGTCTTGGGAGCCCGCGCCAAGTAGCCTGGACGAATGAGTTACGCCGAACGCTACGCCGCAGCCAAGGCGAGGGCTCGGTATCAGGACCTCGTGGACTTTGAGCAGTCGCTTTCCTTTCCGCTCGATGATTTCCAGCGCCAAGCCTGCGAGGCTGTCGCCGACGGTCACTCCGTGCTCGTGGCAGCGCCGACAGGCGCTGGAAAGACCCTGGTAGGCGAGTACGCGGTACGTCACGCGCATGTGCGCGGCGAGAAGGCGTTCTACACCACACCTATCAAGGCGCTGAGTAACCAGAAGTTCCAAGATCTGCGCGCGGTCTACGGCACTGACAGCGTGGGCCTGCTCACGGGTGATACCACCATCAACTCCGAGGCAGACATCGTGGTGATGACCACGGAAGTGCTGCGCAACATGATCTACGCCGGTTCGCGCACTTTGGACCGGCTGGGAGTGGTGGTCCTGGACGAGGTGCACTATTTGGCGGACAGATTCCGCGGCTCCACGTGGGAAGAGATTATTATCCACTTGGCTGCACGCACCTCCATCGTGTCGCTCTCCGCCACTGTGTCCAATGCGGAAGAGTTTGGCGCGTGGCTTTCTGAAGTACGAGGTGACACCCGGGTGATCGTGAGCGAGCACCGGCCCGTGCCGTTGTGGCCTCATGTGTTGCTCAGGGAAGGCATCTTTGACCTCTACGCCCCAGGAGTAGACCCGGCGGACCCGGGGCCCACTCCTCGGCTCAACCCCGAACTCGAGGCATTGGTGCGCCGTCAGCGCCTCGAGGAATCGGATCGCAACCGCAGGCACCACGGACGCAAGAACGGCGGCGGGGGCGCCTCCCGCACTCCTGCGAGGCGCTCTCCACCGAGGTTTGCCGTGGTGGACGTACTGGACGCCCAAGGATTGTTGCCAGCGATCGTTTTCATCTTTTCTAGGGCCGGTTGTGACGATGCCGTGGATCAGGTGCGTGCGGCCGGACTTACGCTCACCAATGAGAGCGAGCGGGCGCGGATTCGTGCGATTATCGACGAACGTTGCGCCGGTCTGCCCCCCGAGGACCTTGGAGCATTGGACTTTGCCCACTGGCGCGATCACTTGGAAGCGGGCATCGCTGCTCACCACGCAGGCATGATCCCGCTGTTCAAGGAAGTCGTCGAGGAGCTCTTCACCGCTGGATTGATCAAGGTGGTGTACGCCACGGAGACTTTGGCACTGGGAATCAACATGCCGGCCCGCTCGGTGGTGTTGGAAAAGCTCGTCAAGTGGGACGGTCAGGGGCACAAGGACCTCACCGCAGGGGAGTACACCCAGCTCACGGGCCGTGCCGGAAGACGTGGAATCGACATTGAAGGTCATGCCGTAGTGGTGGAACACCCGGGCTTTGACGCTGGCCAACTGGGGCGTCTTGCCTCGCGGCGAACGTACCCACTCATCTCCTCGTTCCAGCCCAGCTACAACATGGCCGTGAACCTTGTGGCACAGTCAGGAGTCTCGCGCGCACGCGAAGTCCTGGAGATGTCCTTCGCCCAGTTCCAGGCTGATCAAGGCGTGGTGGGCAAGGCCCGCCGCGTACGAGATCTCGATGCCAGCCTCGCGGGGTTTCACGAAGCCATGCAGTGCCACATGGGCGACTTCCGTGAGTACGCGAGCCTTCGAGAGCGGATCTCGCGCACTCAGAAGCAAGCATCCAAGGCCCGTGGCACCGCTCGACGAGAGGCCACGGCCGGCATGCTTGCAGGGCTCGTGGTCGGCGACGTAGTGCGCCTGGGTGGCGGCAAGCGCGCGGGCGTAGCGGTGGTCGTACAGCCTGACGACGATGCCAGGGCCCCCCGGCCGGGGGTGGTCACCACCGGTGGGCGCCAGTTCCGGCTATCGGTTGCCGACCTGCACCATGGCGTGGAAGCAGTGGGGTCTGTGAAGGTCCCGCGCAAGTTCGATGTTCGCAACCCGCGCTCTCGCAAGGAACTCGCAGCGGTGCTCGAGGCGTCGACGTCTCAATTCAGTTCTTCGCGCAACACCCAAGCGGCGCGTCGACCCGTGGACGATGGCGAGATCGAGCGCTTGCAGCGTGAACTGCGAGCCCATCCGTGCCATCAATGCCCCGAGCGAGAACAGCATGCGCGGTGGGCGGAGCGCTACTTCCAGACGCTCAGAGACAAAGACAAACTGGTGGGCGAGATTGGGCGCGCCACCGGGTCCATTGCCGCCATCTTTGATCGTCGCTGCGATGTTCTGCGCGCACTCGGGTACATCGAAGGCGAGGGTGAGGCCACGGAAGTCACGGGCGTCGGCAATGCCATGCGCACTCTTTACGCCGAGAATGACTTGGTGATCGCCGAATGCTTGCGCTCAGGCGTCTGGAACGAACTGCATCCGCCTGCGTTGGCGGCGGTGGTGTCTTCCCTGCTGTACAACGGCCGGCGTGAGGACGAAAACAAGACCCCCAAGATTCCTGGTGGTTCCTCGGGTGTGCTCGGCAACGCACTGCGGGAGACCCAGCGAGTGTGGTCCCGCATCGATGATCTCCACACCGCTCACAAGCTGCCGTCCTTGCCCACACCTCAGTGGGGCATCGTGGCGCCCATTCACGGTTGGGCGCAAGGCAAATCGCTCGACGTCGTGATTGCCGGATCGGAGATCGCGCCTGGTGACATGGTGCGCTGGTGCAAGCAAGTGATCGACGCACTAGAGCAGATCATTCAAGTGGCGCCCTCGGCACGCATCAAGGACCGCGCCCGTACGGCCGTGGAAGTCATGCGACGCGGCGTGGTGGCGTACTAGCCCCGAGCACCTCTCACGTACGCTTACACAGTGTCACGACTCAGGAACCTCGGACTGGCCGTAGCAGCCGGATTCGCGCTCTTCGCGTCATTTCCTGACCTCGGCTTATGGTTCTTGGCGCCCATCTCGATAGCCACGCTGTTCGTAGCGATCTCCAGATCGTCCGGCAAAGGCGCCTTCGGGTTGGGTTGGGCCTTTGGAGTCGCTTTCTTCTTGCCCCATCTTGAGTGGCTAGAGTTCGCCGTGGGATGGATCCCATGGCTAGCGCTGTCCCTGTGGTCCGCACTGTACGTCGGCCTAGCCTGCATGCTCTTTGCCCATGCCAACCATGCAGGGTTCTTCACGGGCAAGCCGTGGTTGGCGCCCTTTGTGTTCGCGTTCCTGTGGGTCGGCGCGGAGTTGTTGCGCTCCTGGGTGCCCTTTGGGGGATTCCCGTGGGGCCGATTGGCCTTTGGAGCGGTGGACGCCCCCGTGGTCAAGCTCGCGGTGTGGGGCGGAGCACCGCTGGTCTCGTTCGCCGTGGCACTGGCGGGAGCATTATTGGGCCTCGCGGCCATTGCTTGGGTAGAGAAGCGCCCCGTGAGTGCGTTGGCGGCGGTGCTCTTGACATTCCTCATCTTCTTGCTGCCGCTGGGTGTGCCTTTGGACACTCGCGCCGAGCAAGGAACGCTCGCAGTGGGCTGGGCTCAAGGGAATGTGCCCAATGAGGGCCTCGATTCCTTCCAGCAGGCACGATTGGTCACGACCAATCACGTGCAGGCCACGCGCCTTCTCGTCGCCGAGCTAGACAGGCCACTGGACCTCACCATATGGCCCGAGAATTCGGTGGATTTTGACCCTCGTGTAGATGAGCCGACAGCGGCCGATGTCACGGCGGCGGCGCGGGCGATCAATACGCCCATCATCATCGGTACGGCCGACTACAGCGTGCCCAAAGGCCGCTACAACGTCTCAATGGTGTGGATGCCCAACGGAGTGGCAGCGGGTCAATACCGTAAGCAGCAGCCCGCGGCTTTCGCCGAGTACATTCCGATCCGCGGCTTTGCGCGTTTGTTCTCTCCGGAAGTGGACCGCGTGACGCGCGACATGGTGCCGGGCACGGAGCCCGCCTTCATTGACGTGGAGATTGAATCACTGGACCGGGTAGTACGTGTGGGCACCATCATCTGCTTCGAGGTGGCCTACGACTGGGTGTCACGGGAGGCCGCCGCACAGGACGCCGAATTCTGGGCAGTGCAGACGAATAACGCCACGTTCGGGGTCACAGCAGAGTCCACTCAGCAACTCGCCATGACCCGTTTTCGCGCCATCGAGACTGGCAAGGCGGCACTGCAAGTGTCCACCGTGGGCGTGAGCGCAGTGGTCACCCCTGAGGGCAAGGTCCTGGAATCCACGGAACTATTCACCCAGGCCTACGGTCACACTGACGTACCATTGCGGACCTCCATCACCCCAGCCGTGGCCTACGGACAGTGGATTACCTGGGGTTTTGCTCTGATTGCGGTGGGTTTGGCGTGTGGAGCGGTGTACGTGCGCTTGAGGGACAGTTACGAATGGTGAGCACCCTGGTCATCATCCCCACGTATAACGAGCGCGAATCCTTGCCTCGTCAAGTTGAAGGCGTCCTGCAACACGTCCCCGATGCGCACATTCTGGTAGTGGACGACGGCTCGCCCGATGGAACGGGGGAGTGGGCGGCTTCGCTTGGCGAGTCTGACAAGCGCGTGCATGTCATGCAGCGCACCGCCAAGCAAGGTCTAGGTGCCGCCTACCGTGCCGGATTTGCCTGGGGACTTGAACGCGACTACGCGATTCTCGTAGAAATGGACGCCGACGGCTCCCATCAGGCCTTTCAATTGCCTTCTCTGCTCGCTCAAGCAGGGGAGGACCTCCTAGTGATTGGTTCTCGCTGGGTGCCGGGCGGCTCCGTGGTGAACTGGCCCTTGCATCGGAAATGGCTTTCCCAAGGCGCAAATCTCTACACGAGGATCATGTTGGGAATTCCCGTGAGGGATTCCACGGCAGGGTATCGGGCGTATCACGCGGCGACGTTACGTCAAGTAGAACTGGACGAAGTAGAGTCCCAGGGTTATTGCTTCCAGGTGGACATGACAGTCAGGGCTCTTGGAGCGGGCGTGCGTGTCATAGAAGTGCCCATTGAGTTCCTCGAACGCGACCGCGGCGAGTCCAAGATGAGCTTTGCGATCATCCGCGAGGCCCTGTGGAAGGTCACCGTATGGGGCTTCGCCAGGATGTTCTCGCGCAAAAAGAAAGCCTGAGAGTCCAGTTCAGGACGCTCAGGCCATCTCGGTGCACTTCTTAGCCGGCGCGGCCAGCGCGGAGCAACTCCAGGCGCTCCTCAAGTAGCTCTTCGAGCTCAGGAATGGTGCGTCGTTCGAGCAACATGTCCCAGTGGGTGCGCTGCTGACGAACTTCCTGGGGTTCAGGACGATCTCCGTCACGCAGCAAGGCCAGAGCCCCACAACCGCATTCCCACGAGAGAGGCACCTCGGCCTCAACTGAAAATGGGAAGGTGAGGATGTGCCCGTTCGGGCAGTCGTAGTTGACGTCGCGGCGCTCTGCAAGTTCTGCACTGCCAGGACGCTCCATGCTCTGGGTACCCAGGCGCATTCCACGTAGTGTTCGGTCCGCCATAGTTGCCTCCTTGGATTGGGCTTGTGGCCCTTGTTCACAGAACGCACCGTTGGATGCATTTGTTCCGGTTCACTATGGACAAGACCTGCAGTTGTACCAGGCCGACTACCCGGCGTGTGAGTTCCTGAGCATAACGCCGATAATGC
>JBIQJT010000014.1:0-37237 GCA_044507265.1 Actinomycetales bacterium
TCTTCGCTAAGCCCGCTAGCGGGGACAAGATCATTTCGGTTGCTCGCAACGTGGAACGTCACCTCGATGGCGACGAGCCACTTGAGGGCGAGGAAGCGGCTGCGGAGGGCGTGGAAGTACTCGAGCAGCCGGAAGCGACAACAGAAGCAGAGGCAACCAAGGAGTGATGGGTGGGGAGTGCCTCTAGGCGCGCAACACGAGACACCCGTCGCACGTTGGACAGTCGGATTACTCAGGGGATGCGCCGGCGAAGCGCCTTGGCGGCCAGCCTCCGTTAGGCTTACTACCCGAGCGCGCAAGTGTGCGTGCCAGAGGAGACGTAATGAACGCGGACGACACCGCGAAGCCCCCCGCGAACGGGAGCTTCTTGCCGCCCAATGCCAACGCGACCCCGCCCACGGGTTCTCAGCCTGTGCGCCGGGAAGGGATTCTGCCTACTTCGGGTGCTCAACCCACCACGGGTAGTCAAGCCGCGCCTGCACCCACCTCAGGCACGATGCCGCAGCGCACTGCGTTCCGCCCCACCACAGGCGTGGCACCCTCGGGCGCACAGCCCACCACCGGCTCGGCACCTCAGGCCGCGGGCAACGCGCAGTCCGCCCAGGCAGCCTCACACGCTCCCGCCACTCAGCGCCCCAGCTCGGCCGGTGCGCCGCCCTCGATCTCTCCGACCAGCGCGGGCCAGCGTCCTCAGTTCCAGCCCACCGGCGGCTCGTCCACGCCTACAACGGGGAACGCTCCCGCGCGCACCGGACTCGGAACCGCAGCAGGGGCCACCGGCACTGCCGCGGCCACGACCGCAGCTGCCAGCGCGTCGGCCACCGCAACCGAGACCGCTCCCTCGGGCGGCGCTCTGTCAGTGGGCGACCGCTTCAAGGCGCTCGCAGGCAAGGCCACCGACACCACTAAGACCCAGTTGGAGAAGGCCGAGACCGCCCGCAAAGTGGAGGCGTCCACCGGCCCTCGCAAGGCCCGCGTGCTCGTGTCCCGTGTGGACCCATGGTCGGCGTTGAAGATTGGCTTCTTGCTGTCCATCGCGGCCGGAATCATGACCGTGGTCGCCATGCACATTCTGTGGAACGTGCTCAACTCCATGGGCACGTTTGCCATGATCCAGGAGTGGGTCTCTCGACTCTTCACCGAGGAGTCCGAGCTCAACATCTTGCAGTTCGTGGAATACAGCAAGGTCATGTCGGCCACGTTGCTCATCGCCGTGGTGAACGTTTTCTTGCTCACGGGACTGGCCACCATTAGCGCGTTGCTCTACAACATGATCTCCCGCGTAGTGGGTGGTGTGTACGTCACGCTGACTGACGACTAAGCACGGAGCCCACGCGGTTTGAGTTCGCGTCAATCGGTGGGGTATCTTTGTGCGTCGCGGCTGATGCCGCAACGGGCCCATAGCTCAGGCGGTTAGAGCGCTTCGCTGATAACGAAGAGGTCGGAGGTTCAAGTCCTCCTGGGCCCACGGACCAACTCCAATGTGAAGGAGCTACAGTGAAGAAGCTGCTCCTCTTGGCGGCCGCGGTGTTTGCGGGCGCGGTGGTGTACACCTTGCTCACGCAACGCGACGACCAAGAACTGTGGGATGACGTCTACGACGACTTCTAGCCGTCACTAGGGGCCTTAGCTCAATTGGTAGAGCGCCTGCTTTGCAAGCAGGAGGTCAGGGGTTCGATTCCCCTAGGCTCCACAAGAACAAAGCCCCGGCCATCGCGGCCGGGGCTTTGCCATGTGTTCAGCGGGTCAGCCTATGAAGCGGTCTTCTTGGTGGACCGGGCGCGGGGCTTGGGAGTCTCTTCCGCTACCTCGTCCTCCCAGACGTCTTCGACGTCGTCAAGGGCCTCAGCGGCGCGGAAGCGAGCGGCCTCCACGCTGGATGCAACCTTGCGGCCCTGAGCCACAGCAGTGTCCTTGACCTGGGCCACCACGGGCGCGGCCTTCTCACCCACCACGGCGGCGGCGCCGGCAACAGCCTCGGCACTCTTCTTGGCGGCGTCAGTGGTCAGGTCCACGGTCTTGTTGATGTCGTGGCGCAAGCGCGAGGGGAAGTCACCTTCGTCGCCAAAGAGTTCCCACTCGTCATCAGCTGACCACTCGTCACGACGCGGGTCGCGGCGGGCCCACACCACAAGGGCGGCACCCACTGCGGCGGCGAGCACCATGGGGACGGCGACCTTCGCCCACGTGTTGGAAGAGCGGCGTGCGTCGGGCTCTTCGGCAGCGCGGTCTACCGCGGAAATCACTGCAGGGATCGCGGCGCCCACGATGGCACCGTGCACCACATCGGCCCAGTGTTCAGCCTTGTCGCCAGCGCGGTGCACGTAGGGCTTGGCCTTACGGGCGCCGGTCTTGTAAGCCTGCTCCGCGCGGGGGCGGGCCCAATCGCGTGCCTCGCGAGCTGCACGAGCAGCGGCATCGGCTGCCTTGCGCGCAGCGACGGCGGCTTCGTGCGCTTGCTGGCGGTACTTGTCCTTTTCGTCATGCGTGGCGCGTGCCATGATGTGGCCTCCAGTTCAACTAGGGGATCTCCCTGTATCGTCCATCCTGCCACTTCGGTAAAGAAAGTGCGACGGACAGGTAATACGTTCTCCCTGCGTAAACGCGCAACCACCCGGCAATGCTGCAACGACGTGACACAATGTGCGGATGATTGCAACGCTCCAGACCACGGCCGGTGACATCCGGATCGAACTGTTCCCCAACCACGCTCCTGTGACGGTCAAGAACTTCACGGGCCTCGCCACCGGCGAGAAGTCGTGGAAGGACCCCATGACCGGCGAAGAGTCCACCGACCCGTTCTACGACGGTCTGGTATTCCACCGCGTCATCGAGGGATTCATGATCCAGGGCGGTTGCCCGCTCGGCACCGGCACCGGCGGTCCGGGCTACACCTTTGACGACGAAATTCACCCTGAGCTCTCGTTCAACGAGCCCTACCTGCTCGCTATGGCGAACGCCGGCCTGCGCACCAACCCCATCACCGGCAAGCCTGCTGGCACCAACGGCTCGCAGTTCTTCATCACGGTGGACACTCCCACCTGGCTCAATGGCAAGCACACCATCTTTGGCAAGGTCGCGGACGACGCTTCCCGCGCCGTGGTGGACGCCATCGCCACCACCACCACCGATGGCCGTGATCGTCCGCTCGAGGACGTCATGATCACGGGCGTGGTCTTCACCGAGTAGCCGCACCGTCCGCTCGCAGCGCCGCTATGACTGAGCAACCGCAACCGGTGCCTCCGGTATGCCCGCGTCACCCACAGACGGTGGCCTACGTCCGATGCCAAAGGTGCGAGCGCCCAGTATGTCCACAGTGCCAAGTACCGGCACCTGTGGGCGTGCTTTGCGTGGATTGCGTGCGTGAGGCCAACCGGGCCGCCCCTGCCCTCAAGTCGCGCTTGGGCTTCAAAGCTGCGCTGGGCACTCCGTGGGTGACCTACTCGCTCATGGCGGCGAGCATCCTCACCTACGTGGTGGGCTCGGCGCTGCTAGGCCGCGACTGGCAGTGGTACCTGGGCATGTGGCCGCAGTGGACGCCGGAGTGGGGCGCGTTCTACCCGGAATCCGGCGAGCAGTGGTACCGGTGGATCACATCGGGTTTTGTGCACTTTGGGTTCTTGCATCTGGGCCTCAACATGTTCGTGTTGTGGCAGTTCGGCACGCAATTGGAACCGGCCTTGGGCCGGGCGAGGTTCTTGGCGCTCTACGCGGGATCCCTGCTGGGCTCTAGCCTGGTGGTCTACTTCCTGGGTTCAGAGGGCAGCGTCCACGGCGGAGCGTCGGGAGCCATCTTTGGAGTGATCGCGGCGTTCGCCATCGTGTTGCGCAAGCTCAAGTTGCAGTGGGCGAACATGGCCGCCTTTGCAGGCATCTGGCTCGTCATGGGCTTCTTTGCCACTGGGTTGTCATGGCAAGGCCACTTAGGCGGAGCCGTGGCCGGCGCGCTGATCATGTGGGCGATGTTGCGGTCCGTGGACCGCCGCCAAAATACAGCGGTGTAGTTTTCCCCCGGTTGTGAACAACCCTGGGGAGAATCACACCGATGTTATTTACTTCCAGCGCGTGAGGAACGCCATGGCGGTAATCAAGAAAGCAAATCCCACCAGCAGGTTGAAGTTGCCAATGTCCAAGGGGTAGCGGGCACCCGTGACGTAGTACGTGATGATCCACGCCGGACCCAGGATCAGCAAGGTCACGATGGTGGGCAATAGCCACTTGGGGTTTTCAGACTTGGGCTTGCCCAGATTGCGCGGCACCTTGTACGCCTTGGTCTCACGCTTCTTTGATTCAGGCACGGTTTCACTCCACCTTCTGCCGCGCCAGTGCGGCGGGACGATGCCACATAGCGTACCCGTGGCACTTTGGATGCGTGAGCGCGTCAACTACCCTTGAGCGCTATGGCCGTTGACGCGCTTGCCCCAGGCAAAGCGGGCTCTGGCCTGCCCGCAACACCTGCTCGCAAGCCACGCACCGGCCTGGACCGCGCTTTGGGCATCCTGGGCGAAATCCTCATCACCGCCGGCGTACTGCTCGGGCTGTTTGTGGTGTGGCAACTCTTCTACACGGATGTTCAATCCGAACGCGCACAAGACGCAGTGCTTGAGACCCTCGACTGGGTGGAGCCCGTCGTGGGAGTGGCGGCCCACAACACCGGAGGCCAAGAAGTGACGGGCGAGATCACCGTCGTCCCCATCATCCCGGAAGAACTCAAGATCTACTCGCCCAATGGAGCGCCGGTCCTGGGAGAGCCAGGTTTCACCAAGACCTTCGCCACTCTGTACGTGCCCCGCTGGGGGCAGGACTACATCAAGCCCATTTCCCAAGGAGTGACCCGCCGCGACGTACTTGACCGTCTGGGCATCGGGCACTACCCCGGCACCGCCATGCCAGGCCAAGTCGGCAACTTTGCCATTGCGGGTCACCGCACCACATACGGCAAGCCGTTCTCCAACATCGACCTACTGCAAGTGGGCGACAGCCTGGTGGTGCAAACCGAACAAGCTTGGTACGTCTACAAGGTCACGAGCATGGACATCGTCTTGCCCACCTTCGTGCAGGCCATTGCCGACAACCCCAACAGCCCCGGCTCCCCAGCGACCGTAGCCATGATCACACTGACCAGTTGCCACCCCAAGTTCTCCGCAGAGCAGCGATATGTGGTCCACGGTGAACTCCTGTATTGGGCGCCCACTGGCCACGGCTTCCCTTCCGAGATTGTGGACCTGGCCTGATGTACGGCGCATTGTGGAGAATCTTGCCGGGGCCCCGCTGGGCTCGCGTGACCGCGTTGGTACTGGCGGCGGCGATCGTGTTGCTGGTGCTCTTTGAATGGGTATTCCCGTGGATATCCGAAATGCTTCCCTATCAGGAACAAACGGTGGAGTGATCGTGACGCGCATTCTGGTGATCGACAACTACGACTCGTTCGTCTACACAATCGTGGGCTACTTGCGGCAGCTGGGTGCCGAGACGGTGGTGGTCCGTAACGATGCCCTCGCAGATGCCGGTGCCGTCACCGACTACGACGGCGTCTTGGTGTCTCCCGGGCCCGGCACCCCCGCGGAAGCGGGCGCTTCCATGGATGTCATCCGTCAATGCGCTGAGCACGGCGTGCCCATGCTTGGCGTGTGCCTTGGACACCAGGCGCTCGCAGAGGTGTTTGGCGGTGTGGTGTCTCACGCGCCCGAACTCATGCACGGCAAGACCTCGCAAGTGCAGCATGAGGGCGAGTCAGTGCTGACCGGCCTCCCTAGCCCCTTCACCGCTACGCGGTACCACTCGCTTGCAGTGGAGCCGGACACTGTGCCCACCGAGCTGGAGGTCACGTGCGCCACGGCTAGCGGCATCATCATGGGCCTTCAGCACAAGAGCCTTCCCCTCACCGGCGTGCAGTTCCACCCCGAGTCCGTGCTGACCGAAGGCGGACACCGCTTGCTGGCCAACTGGCTCGAGGTGTGCGGTCTGCCGGACGCCGAGTCGAGGTCCGCGGGCCTCACTCCGCTAGTGCGCCGCTAACCCGCCGTTCCATGTGACGATGAGCAGCATCGTCACGGCAAAGCCCACCGGCTGATTAAGCCACAAGAAGGTGCGCCAACCCCTATTCGCGTCCTCGCACGTGGCATCCGTGACGCGCGTGAAGCGAGCCACCGAGGCCACATACGCAAGCGGCAACACGGCGGCAAGCGTGCCCGGCCACGGCAGCACCATCAACACCAACGCCGATGCCAGATACAGCACGAGCGAAAACCATACGGTGGCGCGGGCACCGATCACAGTGGCCACGGAGCCGATGCCGCCAGCACGGTCGGCGCGAACGTCTTGCACCGCACCAAACGCATGAGAGGCCATGCCCCACGCCACAAAGGCAATCCATATGGGCCACACCTGGCGTTCCAGCAGTCCAGTTCCAGCAAGTACCAAGGCGTACAGCAAGGGCCCGGCAAAGTGGAGCGCAGACGTCAGTGAATCGAGGAACGGGCGCTCCTTGAATCGCAAGCCGGGAGCCGAGTAGGCGACCACGCCAAAGACCACCAGCACCAAGGTGAGGCCCGCAGCCACCGTGCCCTGCAACAGCAGCCACACCATGAACGGAAGCACGGTGCCCACCGCGGCGACGATGATGCCGCGGTGCACCCGCCGAGCGCGCTCGCGGTCCACAATCACATCGCCCTCGATGCCGCCCTTGCGCGGATTGGCTAGGTCGGAATCGTAGTCAAAGACATCGTTGATGCCGTACATCAAAATGTTGTACGGGATGAGGAAGAACAGCGTGCCCACGATCAGCACGGCATCGATATCCCTCACGGCCATGATGTATGCGGCAGCAAACGGGAAGGCGGTGTTGATCCACGAGACCGGCCGCGATGCCTTGATGATACTGAGAATCATGAACTGTCCTCCGGGCCTGGCGAGCGCGGGCGGTCTAGGCGAGCGAGCCACGTCCACAGGCTCGGCACCAGCATGATGGCGGCCACGGTGTACGCCAAGTCTTCGACGGGAGCGATGGGCATGCGCACTCCCAAGATCAGCTCCTCGTCGTAATCCACGAGACCCACGCCCACGATGATGTTGTCGAACACCACCGTGAGCACCACGAGTACGAGTGCGGTGAGCAACAGTGGTCGCGCGGGAAGTGAGCGCAGCGAGCGCACGGTGACCGCGGCAACGAGGGCCAGGACCACCACTGAGAGAATCAGGTAGGTCATCTGCCCACCCGCCTACGCGCGCGCCTGTCCAGAGCCCTCCACACCAAGAGCGTTTGGTACGCCAGCAAGGTGAGGAAGAACAGTTCCTCCAGGGGCAGTTCGGGCGCGAGCAGGATGCCCGTCATGTACGGTCCGCCGCCGCGGAAGAAGATCCCCAGTCCAATGCCGAACGCGTCCCACGCCACAAAGAACCCCACGGCAATGGCCAAGGTCACAGCTGTACGCCGAGGTTGATCCCACCACGCCACCTTGTGGCGCCAGTCAAGGAGGCCCAGACCCAGCAGGCTCACCGTGAGTGCGATGAGATACAGAAACGAGGTCATGTGTGCGGCTCCACGCTCCGTGCGATCCGCCCCAAAACATCCTTGCGCCGCGACCGGGCCAAGAAGCCAGGCTCGAGTGGGCCGGGCATCGGGCCTGCAGAGGTGTCCCCTAGGAGGCGTTTGGCCACCAGCTCAGCGGAGATCAGGCATATGGGCACTCCCACTCCGGGAATGGTGGAGGCGCCCGCGTACAGGAGGTTGGATACGCGCTTGGCACGGTTGCCCGGCCGGAACATAGCGGACTGGCGCAGGGTGTGCTCCAGCCCGAGCGCGGAGCCCTGCCAGGCAGCCAAGCGGGACTCAAAATCCGCAGGCATCATGACATCCAGAATCTTGGCGCGCGGCAAGAAGTCGGGGATGCTCGCCCACTCGCCCACCTGGGTCAAGTACCGCTCCGCGTGGTCCATCACCATGTCCCGGCTGGCGCCATCCGCACCCACGGCCGGGTCCGCTGGGTAGGGCACGAGCATCACCAAGGCTTCGTGACCGGGAGGGGCGACAGTGGGGTCTGTGGCGCTCGTACGTGAGACATATACAGATGCCGGGTGCGGTGGCAGTTGCCTGCTGTTCAAGGCAGCAAAGTTCGCGTCCCAGTCCCGAGAAAAGAACAGAGTGTGATGTGCCAGTTGCGGCAGCTCTCCCTCCACGCCCACAAACACGAGCAACGCGCTCACACCAGGGCTCGTGCGTTCCCAGTCCTGGGCGCTGCGGTCCCTGACCTCAGCGTCGAGCAAAGCGGTCTCAACATGATGCATGTCAGTGGCACCCACCACTAAGTCGATTTCCAGCACCTCGCCTGATTCCAACTGCAGCGCGGTGGCCGCACCGTCTTGAGTCACGATGCGCGTGACCCGGGCGCTCGTCCGAATCTGGGCCCCTTCCTCGCGGGCCACTGTGGCGAGGGCCTCGATCACAGCGAACATGCCACCGCGCGGGTAACGCACACCGTCGCGCAAGTCCAAATGGCTCATGAGTGAGAACAACGCGGGAGCGCGGTCAGGGGAGGAGCCCAGGAAGACTGCATGGAATCCCAGCACTTGGCGGAGGCGGCTGTCTTTGACCTTGGCCGCGATCTTTGAACCCAGCGAGCGCCCGAGGAGAAGGGGCAAACGTAACGACCTCTTCAGCACAGCACCGTCCACCACCGCCATGGGCCGCTCAAAGGTGGTGTAGAGGAAGCGGCGCAAGGCCAACGTGTACAGGTCGGTGGACTCATACGCGTAGGCACGCATCGCGGCACCTTCGCCCGGAGAAAGTGCATCAAAGGCGGTCCAGTTGGCTTCGGCGTCTGCCATGACGTCCAAGCGCTCAGCCGGACCTTGGGGGTCCTCGCCCTCAAAGTAGACGCGATAGCGCGGGTCCAGGTCCTCCAACTCAAGCACGTCGCCAATGCGCCTGCCCGTGAGCGCTAAGAACTGCTCAAAAGCCTCCGGCATGAGGTACCAGGAAGGACCGGTGTCAAAGCGATAGCCAGCGACCTCCAGCTTGCCGGTCCGTCCACCGATGTCCGAATGCCTCTCCAGCACCGTCACCTGGGCACCGCCACGGGCTAGAAGAGCCGCGGTGGCCAAACCGGAAACGCCGCCTCCGATGACCGCTACTCGTGGAGGAGTCATGAAGCCAGCCGCCGGGTGGGAAGCACACTATTGCGCAGCGCGAAGGCGTACTTCACCGGATTGGGCACCCGCACGCGGCGAGACACGAGTTCCTGCGCAGGCGTGGCCTCAATGGTGCGCAAGAGCCGCGCATAGATGTCAATCGTGGTGCGCACAGCCACGGCGGCGCCGCGAGGCAGAGCGTGAAGACAAGCGCGCGCCGCTTCTATATCCGTGCGAGCATCAGTGACCAAGTCGGCCAACTGCGTGTCGGTCAGCGAAGCCGCGCTCACGCCAGGGAAGTACGAACGGCCAAGGGTGGAGTCGTCTGTGGCTAGATCCCGCAGAAAGTTGATCTTCTGATACGCGGCGCCCAAGCGCCGCGCACCGTCCCGGGTGGCCGGGTCCAGTGGGCGCGGGCCTGTACCCGTGTTGAGGAACACCGCGAGGCACATCTCGCCCACCACTTCAGCCGAGCCAAAGACATAGGTGTCAAAGCTCTCTTGAGTGTGGGTGGTGTTCTCCAGGTCCATGCGCATCGAGACAAAGAACGGCTCGGTCTGCTCGCTAGTGATGCCCACTGCACGCGCGGTCTTGCCGAAGGCATGAGCCACCACGTTGGTGGAGAAGCCCCGGTCCATGGCCTCGTGAACCTCGCGCTCAAAGTCATTGAGCAGGCGACGCGAATCGGCGCCCCGGTACGTGTCCACGATCTCGTCGCCAATGCGGACCATCGCGTACACAGCCTCAATATGACTGCGCATGGCGCGGGGGAGCAACCTGGTGCCTGTGCCAAAAGAAGTGGAGTACCGCTTGATTACCCTGGACGCGGCGTCAGCGGCGGTGAGGTCATACAGCGCTAGCGAAGTCTCATTGTCGTGGTGAACCTTCTTTCCGTTGCCCCCCGGTGGGTTCATGAAGACCTCTCGCCGAGTGAGTCGATGAGGCCAACGAGGTAGCCGGAAAGCGGCGCGGGCACGCGTTCCATGGCCACTTTGCGCGCCACCTTGGCGTGCTGTCGCGCCACCTTGAGCGCGGTGGTGCGCGCGCCGGAATCCGTGAGGACTCGTCGCACTTGCTCGGCGCCTTCCTCGGTCAAGTCAGGATTGCCCACCCAGCGCCGCAACACCTCGCGCCCGGCATCGTCGGCCTGGTGAAAGCCCAGACGCAAAAGCTCAGTGCGCTTTCCTGCGCGCAAGTCAGAAAGCACTGACTTACCGGTCAATACGGGGTCACCGAACACACCGAGGTCATCATCCACCAGCTGGAAGGAAAGACCCAGCGAGGCGCCGATCTTCTCCAGGTGCGTCACCATCGTGGGGTCAGCGCCGGCGAGCAAAGCACCCGCGCGCAACGGCACCACGCACGAATAGGTGGCCGTCTTGAGCTCCGCGACGAGCAGGGAGTTCGCATCCTCGGGAGCCACCAGGTCAGCGAACATGTCGAGCAACTCGCCTGCGATGGTGGTGCGGATTGCGCGGGTCACGAGGTCGATGCATGCCAACCGGTGGTGCGCGGGCAACGGTGCACGCGAGATGAGGTCGTACGCAGAGGAGATGGCGATATCGCCGCCCAGCAGCGCCGCCGCCATCACGTGGTCTTCGACACGTTCTTGAGGAAGGTCGTGGTGAGCCAACTCCGCACGGCGTGATCCGGCCACGTTGGGCCGGCCGCGGCGCACCTCGTCGTGATCCAGGATGTCGTCGTGGATCAGCATGGCGACGTGCAACATCTCCATGGCTGCAGCCACAGGCACCACCGTTTCCTCGTCGCCACCGTCAAGACCTGCAAACGCTGCGATGACGAGTGAAGGCCTGAGGTTCTTGCCACCCGCGAACTGCTGGCCAAGGGTGTGCCACAAGTTCCGGTAGTCGCTGCCTGCGGCAGGCAGTTCTGCCATGCCAGCAGTGATGTGGTCATCGAGCGCCACGCGAACGCTGATCAACTGCGCGTCTACCCGAGAGCGCAGGTCCTCCACAGTGAGGGTGCTCGTCATTGCGTCAGTGTAAGCATCTTCACGTCGAAATCCGCAGACGAGTGGGGGACCCCGGCGCCGCCGGGGGTGAGTTTATGTTCCTGGAGCTGGTCCAGGACCACTCGACAGAACAATCGCCACCGTGGTGCCCTTCGCCACCGTGATGCCCGCAGAGGGGTTCTGTGAGATCACGTTGCCAGTAGGCACAGTCACTGAACCTTGGTTGCTCGTGGATGCGGAAAGGCCAACCGCTTGCAGCAATTGCCTTGCTTCCGCTTCCGTAAGTCCCACGACGTTTGGCACCTGGACTGTCGTGCGCTCCTTGGCCACTTGGATGGTGACGGTGGAGCGCTGCTGGACCAGACCGTGCAGCGGATCCTGGGTAAGCACCTCACCCGGAGCAAAGTCGTCAGTCTCCACATTCACCACGTTGGGAAGCAGACCCATGTCCACCAATATTTGGCGAGCCTCGGATTCCTGCTTGCCGCGCAAGTCAGGCAGCTCCACTTGGCCGTCGGAGACGTACAAGGTGATCTCGGTGCCCGGGGCCACGACCGTGCCCTCCGGCGGGTCAGTAGCGGTGACGCGGCCAGAGGTGATGTCTGGATCGTGCGCGGTCTCCACTTGAGTGATCTTGAGGCCAGCGGCTTCAAGGACGTCCTCTGCGTCTGCACGCAGCATGCCGCGTACGCTCGGGATCTCGACTTCCTCTGGGCCAATGGAGACGAAGAGTTCGACCTCAGAGCCGATCTCCACCTTCTCGCCGGCTCCTGGGTCCGTGCCGACGACACGGCCGGCTTCTACGTCATTCGACGCTTCTTCCGTCACCTTCACTTCAAGGCCCAGATCTTCGAGCTTCTCGATGGCATCGGCCTTGCGCTGGTTCTCCAAGATGGGGATGGTGACCGTGGTGGTCTCTGGCCCATCCGCCGGAGGACGTGTGAGGGAGAACAGTGCCCACACCAATAGCGCGGCAGCGGCCACGGCACCCACGAGGATGCCGATCTGAATGAGTCTGCGGCGGCGAGGGTTGTCGTACACGAGGTCCGCTTCCACAGCGGGAGAGGCGGTCGCCACGGCCCCGCCAGGCACGGCAGGCGGTACGGCGGGCGTTCCGCCCACCACGGTGGCCCATCCCGGCGCGGCGCCGCCAGCACCAGCACCACCAGCGCCAACCGCGGTGGGGAGAATGGCGGTGGCGCCCGTGGCGGTTCCGCTACCTACGGCAGCAGCGGCACTTGTCGGCATGGCTGCGGTGCCGGTAGGACCGAATCCTGCACCCGGTGCTACTCCACCCATGGGGGTCTGCGGCTCGCCAATGGCGGCGCGCAGGTCAGCAAGGAACTCTTGCGCGGAGGAGTAGCGATCATCGCGGTTCTTGCGCAAGGACTTCGCCACCACAGCGTCGAGCTCTGGCGGCACGTCAGACGCGAAGGAAGACGGCAGCGGAGCCTCTTCACGCACGTGCTGGTACGCCACGGACACGGGCGAATCACCAATGAACGGCGGCCGGCCGGTGAGCAACTCAAAGAGCAAGCAACCTGCGGAGTACAAGTCGGAACGGGCATCGACGTTCTCGCCGCGAGCCTGCTCGGGTGACAAGTACTGGGCCGTGCCCACTACGGCTTGAGTCTGGGTCATGGTCTGACCCGAGTCCGCGAGCGCTCGCGCGATGCCAAAGTCCATGACCTTGACTGCGCCAGTGGGCGTCAGCATGACGTTGGCAGGCTTGATGTCACGGTGGACCAGCCCCGCGTGGTGGGCGTAATCGAGTGCCGACAGTACGCCTGCCGTGATCTCTACGGCCTCGTCAATGGGTGCAGCAACATCGCCCTTGAGAATGTCGCGGACGGTATGACCCTCTACGTACTCCATGACGATGAATGGCGTGGTCTGCACCTGACCGGCATCGTTCGTGATGGCTTCCTCGCCAGTGTCGTACACCGCAACGATCGTGGGGTGGTTGAGACCGGCAGCTGCTTGGGCCTCGCGGCGGAACCGTGTCTGGAACGACGGGTCTCGCGCGAGGTCGGCGCGCAGAATCTTGATGGCAACAGTGCGGCCCAAGCGCGTGTCATAGCCGATATGCACCTCGGCCATGCCTCCGCGGCCGATGAGGTCACCTACCTCATAACGGCCCGCGAGAATCTTGGGTTCGTCGGTCATCTCTGAAGTCCTTCACTGTTGTGGTGCGGTGGCACCATTCACGGATTATTGTCGCAGACTGCCCCTACCAGGGCCGTCTTGGGACGGAATCGGGACGGGGTCGGTAACTCTTTGGCGCCACGGAGGGTGGCATTGCTCGCTTGGGTGCACCGCCTGGGCGGCGCGGCTCGACGGTGGCGGGAGCACCTTGTTGCCGCACCTTGAGTTCAGCTTCGCTGGGCAAGTGCAGCGCGGTGAGGATCTCTTCAAGCTCTTGAGCGGACTTGGGTCGCTTGCGTGGACTCTTCTCTAGCAAGTCCATGATCACTGCGGCCAATTGCGGCGACACCGTGTCAGGCAACGGCGGAACTTCTTCGTTCACCTGGGCAATTGCAATGTCCACTGGCGTTGCCGCAGTGAACGGTCGCTTCCCCACCACCGACTCATACGCGATGATCCCCAGCGCGTAGAGGTCAGACATGGGAGTGGCCGGCTTGCCCAACGCGAGCTCCGGCGCCAAGTACTGAGCGGTGCCCATCACCATGCCGGTGGCGGTCAGGGTGGTCTGGTCTTGGCTGCGCGAGACACCAAAGTCAGTGATCTTCACCGCGTCGTCGGCCTGCACCAGCAGGTTGCCCGGCTTGATGTCGCGGTGGATGATCTTCGCCATATGCGCCACGTGCAGACCGCGGCAGGTGTCGATGAGCATGGACACCAAGCGCTTCTCGGAAAGGGTGGTCTCCCGCTCAAGGATGGACGACATCGGCTCTCCGTCCACCAACTCCATCACCAAGTACGCGGTGCCTTGCTGGTCGCCGTAGTCAAAGACCTGGGCGATGTTGGTGTGCATGAGGCCAGCCGCGTTGCGCGCCTCGTTGCGGAAGCGTTTGAGGAAGACTTCGCTTTCGTTGCCGCCGTCCTTGAGGACCTTGACGGCCACGTTGCGGTCTAGCTCGCTATCGGTGGCGCGCCACACCTCCCCCATTCCCCCCACGGCCAGCAAGGAGTTAAGGACGTAACGGCCACCTAACGTGGTGCCGGGACTGAGCTGCATCATCTGAGCCCCACCTGCTCGAGTCGTGCTTGCATCACTGCCTTGGCGATAGGTGCGGCCACTGCCCCACCCGTGCCATCTCCACCAAGGCTGCCGCCATTCTCCACCACAACTGCAATGGCGATGACGGGATCTTCGGCCGGGGCGAACGCTACGAACCACGTGTGAGGTGCGGTGTCGAGTCCGGTCTCGGCAGTGCCCGTCTTCCCAGCCACTTCGATGCCGGGGATGCGCGCCGCCGCTCCGGTGCCGTTCTCTACGACACCCACCATCATGCGCTGTAGCAACTGGGCGTTCTGCGCAGACATAGAGGTCTTGTAGACCTCAGGCTTAGTGGATTCGATCACGCTCAGGTCCGGCGCGCGCGCCACTTGCACGAGGTACGGCTTCATGAGGACACCGTCGTTGCCAATGGCGGAAGCCACCATGGCCATTTGCAGCGGTGTGGTGCGGACATCAAACTGGCCGATGCTCGACATGGCCACTTGCGAAGCGTTCGGGTCCGCTGGCAGTCGCGACGGGGTGACGCGCAAGGGCACCTCGATGGCCTCTTCCCAACCGAAGGCGTCCGCTGTACGTTGCAGCACGCCCCAACCCAGGTCCATGCCGAGGTCAGCGAAAGCCGTGTTGCACGAGATGCGTAAGGCATCGGCGAGCGAAATCTGGTCGTTGGGCGAGCATGCCGCGCCACCGTAGTTGCTCAGGCCAATGCTCGTGCCTGGCAACGGCAGTTCGGTGGGCGCGTAGAGAGCAGTGTCGGGCGCGATTCCGGCCTCGAGCGCTGCCGCGGCCACGATGAGTTTGAAGGTAGAGCCGGGTGGGTAGGTGTCGCCGCCAATGGCGCGGTTGATGAGCGGATCGGTCTCATCCGCCACGAGCGCTTGGTAGGTGCGGTTGGCCTCAGAAGAGGAGTGGACAGCAAGCGTAGCCGGGTCGTAGGTGGGGTGCGAGACCATCGCCAGGATCGCGCCTGTACGGGGGTCAAGAGCTACGACCGCTCCACGCTGGTCTCCCAGCGCATCGTGCGCTACTTGCTGAAGCGTGGCATCGAGCGTCAGTTCCATGGTCGCGCCTTGTTGCTCCTTACCGGAGAACAAGTCGCCCAATCGAGTCCAGAACAGCGAATCGGCCGAGCCATTGAGCAGTGTGTTCTCCGTGTCCTCCAGCCCAGAGCGACCTGGGCCAATGGAGAAGTAGCCGATCACGTGCGAGTACAGCGGACCGTTGGCGTAGGTGCGCTGGTAGTTGAACGGACTGTCCACCGGCACCGAATACACCACCGACTCACCGCTCACCACAAAGGGTCCGCGGAAGGCACCGAATTCTCGGTAGAGAGTGCGCACGTTTCGGTTGTCTTGGTTGAGGTCCCCTGCCTGCACAAACTGGATCCACGAGGACGAGACCATGAGGGCGAGGAACATCACGAGCGCCACCACGGAGAGGCGTCTGATCGGTTCGTTCACGACGCCACCTCTCCTGCACTCCGCCTGGCTTGATCAGAGATTCTCAGCAACAAAGCCACCACGATCCAGTTGGCGATGAGCGAAGATCCGCCAAATGCGAGGAACGGCGTGGTGATACCCGTCAGCGGAATGACACGGGTGACGCCGCCCACCACCACAAACACCTGTAGTGCCATGGAGAAGCCGAGACCGGCGGCCATGAGCTTTCCAAAGCCGTCGCGCACACCAATGGCGGCGCGCATGGCACGCTGCACGATGATCACGTACAGCGTGAGGATGGCCAGCAGACCTGTAAGTCCAAGTTCCTCACCCAGGGTGGCGATGATGAAGTCTGATTCGGCGTACGGGATCAGACCGGGAGAGCCCTCGCCAAGACCGGTGCCGAAGAGTCCGCCCGATGCCATGCCGAACAGTCCTTGCACCAATTGGTACGACAAGCCTTTTTGGTAGACCAAGGGGTCTAGCGCGTTGAGCCACGCGGTGTAGCGCGTGCCCACGTGACCGAACACCGTGCCGGCAAACACTGCACCGACCATAAAGAGCCCTAGGCCTATGACGACCCATGAGATGCGCTCGGTAGCCACATAGAGCATGGCTACGAACACGCCGAAAAACAGCAAGGAAGCGCCCAGGTCGCGTTCGTAGATTTGCACCACCAGTGCCGTGGCCCAAACCACCAAGATGGGCCCCATGTCTCGCGCTCGCGGAAAGCGCAGGCCCAGAATCTTGGGTCCGGCCAGGGCGAGAGTGTCGCGGTTAGTCACGAGGTAACCTGCAAAGAACACCACGAACGCGATCTTGGCGAACTCACCTGGCTGCGCAGACTTGCCAAAGACCGAGATCCAGATGTGGGCGCCGTTGACCTCGCGCCCCAGTCCGGGCACCAACGGCAGCAGCAACAACACGATGCCGGCCACTCCCGCCGTATACGTGTAGCGGCGCAGCAAGCGGTGGTCACGCAACAGTCCCACCACGAGCATTGCCAAGACGATGCCAGTCACCGACCACAGCACTTGGGTGTCAGCAAAATGCGTCTCACGTCCACGGCTGGCGTACGCCAAATCAACCCGGTGGATGAGCGCCAAGCCCAGTGCGTTGAGTGCGAACACCGCCGGCAACAACACCGGATCGGCCCAGGGCGCGCGCAAGCGCAACAACATGTGCGCGGCCACGGCGGCCAACACGAGAGCCACCGAGTACACGGCAAGTCCAACTCCGATGCCGTCCCCGGCGTTGGCATCGACAAAGGCGCGTGCGCCAATGCCTATTGCTACCGCAATGCCCAGTAGCACCGCCTCCGCGCCGCGGCCCACCCGTACGGTGAGCGCCGAGACGGTGGCCATTAGGTTTCGTCTTCCAGCGCGGAAACGATCTTGCGCGCCTCGTCCAGGGAGGGTGCGCGGATGGCGTCTTCGATGCGCTCGCGCTCAAAGGGCGCCAAGTCATCAAGCTGAATGTCCGAAGTCTGGACCAGGCTGTGCAGGTCCATGGAGCCCAGTGATTGCGGAATGCCTCGGTAGATGGCCACGTAGTCGCCATTGGCGCCCACAAAGTATTGAGTCTGGGTCCAGGCGTAGCCGCCCCACAGACCCAAGACGAGGGCAACGAGCACGGCAAGGGGCAATAGCCAGGCTCGCGCTCGCAACCACCACGTCTTGGAGTCGGAGTCGTCGACATCGTCGGCGCCGGACTGAGCGAGCTTGACTGCGCGGCCAGCCGGGCCGTCGGAGCCCACGGTGGGACGATGCCTGTCGCGCGCCGCGCTACCCACAATCTGAGGCGAGACAGACTTCTCTGCCCCCGAGGCGTCGGCCTCGATGTCTACGGCATCACCCACGATGCACGTGATGTTGTCGGGTGCACCGGCAGCCATAGCCAAGGCTACGAGGGCATCGGCGCAATCGCCCGGGTCCTCCACTTCCAGGAGGGTCTGATGGAGAGTGGCGCGGCTGACTACCCCAGAGAGGCCGTCAGAGCAGAGCATGTAACGGTCACCGGGGCGGACCTCGCGGACGGAGATGTCCACTGGCACGTCGGCGTCAATGTCGCCCAGCACGCGCAACAGCATGGAGCGCTTGGGGTGGTTCTCAGCGTCGGCGAGGGACAAGCGACCGGTGTCTACCAGGTGCTGCACAAAGGAGTGGTCGGTGGTGATCTGGTCCAGTTCGCCGTCGCGCAACAAGTAGCCACGGGAATCGCCGATGTGTGCCATGGCGAGAGTGGTTCCGGAACGAAGCAACGCGGTCACCGTAGTGCCCAGGCCGGACAGCTCAGGGTCGTTGTGCGCGCGGGCCACGATCTCTGCGTGAGCCTCGGCTACCGCCGTCTTGAGTTCGTCCAGCGCTTCGTCGGGACCAAGTCCTTCGCCCTCAAGGGCGGCGAGCCTGCCCACCGCAATGGAGGAGGCGATGTCTCCACCGGCAGCTCCTCCCATGCCGTCCGCCACCACCAGCAAGTGGGGACCAGCAAAGCCGGAGTCCTGGTTGTTAGCTCGCACCAGCCCCACGTCGGAGCGAGCGGCAAAATTAAGGGTCAGGTACATCAGGTTCTCAACTCCAGCATGGTGGCACCGATGCGTATGCGCTCACCTGGACGGAACATCACGGGCTCTTCAACCTTCTGGTTGCCAAGGAAGGTGCCATTGGTGGAGCCAAGATCCTCAACAAACCAAGCGTTGCCGTCGGGGTAAATGCGGCAGTGCTTGGAGGAGCAGTAGTCGTCGTCAATGACGAGCGTGCAGGTGGGCGAACGGCCAATCAAGATGGGCGCCGAACCCAGCGGAATGGTGGTGCCCTTGAGCGGGCCTGCCGTGACTGCCACGTGCGCGGCCACCTTCTCGCGAGTGGAGATGGCGCCGGTCTTCACACCGGTCGATGCCCGGGACGGGGAGGCCAGTTTCTCGGCTCTGGCATCGGGCCGGCGGCGAGCGGTAAGGCCACGGCCACGGGAAGTGACGCGAGTGCCGTACAAGTCCGAACGCAAGACGCCAATCGCGCTCAGCACCAACACCCACAGCAACACCAGGAACCCGGTGCGCAACAACGTGAGCGAGAGCTGACTCATTGATTACGCCTCCTCGTCGGAAGGCAAGCCGTCCCAGTACATGATGGTGGTGCGACCAATGGTGATCGCGTTGCCGTCGAGCAGCGTCACCTCCTTGATGCGCTGGTCTTCGACGAACGTCCCATTGGTGGATCCCATGTCGGTGAGGATGGTGCCGTACTCTGTGACGTCAAACTTGATGTGCCTGCGGCTCACACCGGTGTCGTCCACCACGATGTCAGCTTCTGAACCGCGCCCAATGACGGTGGTCTTGCCCGTGAGGTTGTAGCGGCGGCCGTCAATGTCCAGAAGTGGATAGCGCGAGTTGGGGTTCTTGGCGGTGGCCGGCGCTACTGGTCCGCGCGTGGAGCGGGAAGTCACGGAGTACCTCCCTGTGGGTAGCGACTCGTCCTCAGTGAACGTCACTACTACCTGACCCACAAAGCTGTAGCGCTGGCGAGTCGCGTGATCCTGGAGAGTTTCCTCCAGCTCGCGAGCGAGGACGTCGTCCCCCCACTCTTGCAAGGTCGCCAGGTCAGCAGGGCTCAGTGCAATCGAGTACTCGTTGGGAACCAGGGTGCGATTGCGGTCCACCACGGCGGCTCGCGCATCGGCTTCTTTTTTGAGAGCCCCCGCGAGTTCTACCGGCTTCACTCCGGAACGGAACGTCTTGGCGAACGCGGTCTGCATCACGTTCTCGACGCCCTTTTCGAATCGGTCGAGTACACCCATATACGGAATCGTAACGTGGAGGGCCCGCGTGCTAGTCTTGCTCGGCGCGCGCGAGTGGCGGAACGGCAGACGCGCTGGCTTCAGGTGCCAGTGTCCGAAAGGGCGTGGGGGTTCAAATCCCCCCTCGCGCACCAAGGTGAAGGTCCTCAGGAATGAGGGCCTTTTCTTGTTGGTGAGCTAGTCGAAGTCCCAGCCGTCTCGGCGGGTTCCGGCAAAGGGGTCTTGGGCCCGGCGAATCTTGCGGCCCTCCGTGATGAGTTGGCCCAGGCGGTCGGTCTCGCGCGCATGAATCCCACGTAGGACCACCAATGCCAAGTACAGCGCGCCGAGGCCCAGCGACACCAGTTGCACCCACACGGTGCCGTCGTACGTGAGGCGTGGAAGGTCGCACACGCCACCGGTGCGGTTTCCGCAGGAGTGCTGGCCAATGGCGAACACAAACCAGGCGCCAGCTACCAAGAACAGCCCCAGCGCCAACCGGCTCACCGTGACCACCTTGGCCTCGAACGCTTCGCGTCCGGTGAGCACCGTGTGGCCGGAAGGGCTCAGCAACAGAGGACGGTTCACTTGGTCGATCCGCCGCAACGCCGCGACAGAGCCAAAGTAAATAGCGCCACCGCCCACCAACAGGCCTACGGCAAACTGAGTGGCCCCAGGCCAGGTGATGCGCTGGAGCTGGCTGACAAGGAACGGAATGAGCACCACCCCGAACCCAAAGAGCCACACGCCCACAGCCCTAGCCACTTGCCATGGAGTGGTGTCGCGGTACATGAATTGAGGGTAGCCATCCCCGCCGACGCTGCCCAGGGCCTTTTGTAGTTTTCGCCTCGTGTGTGGTGCCGCGCGGGCCGTTACGCTGAGTACCCGTGACTGCCCGCGACACCACTGCGCCCACCGTTGACGTGGTGGTGGTCACCTACAACCCCGGGGAGACCATCAAGAACTTCCTCGGCTCGGTGCCGGGCGCTTCCACTTCCTTGGGTTCAGTGGTCGTCGTGGACAACGCCTCTCGCGATGACGGTCCCCAGCGGGCGGCGGCCGACGCCGGAGCCACCTTTGTACAAACGGGTCGCAACGCGGGGTATGGCACTGCGGCCAATGCGGGCGCTCGTGAAGGCCAGGCCCCTTGGATCTTGGTCTCCAACGCCGACATCCTGCTGGGCGCCGGAGCCGTTGATGCGCTGGTTCTTGCGGGAGAGGCGGATCCGGGCATCGGCGCCGTGGGGCCGTTGGTGCGAGAACTGGATGGCTCGGTGTATCCCTCGGCGCGGCCCTTGCCCCGGTTGGTGATGGGCGCCGCGCACGCAGTGCTGAGCCGGGCGTGGCCAAAGAACCCGTGGACGCGGCGTTACTTGGTGCCGCTGGACCCCGGTAAGGGTGCGCGAGCTACCGAGTGGCTTTCAGGCTCGTGCTTCTTAGTGCGACGAACGGCGTGGGAAGCAGTGGGTGGCTTTGACGAGCAGTTCTTCATGTTTTTTGAGGACGTGGACTTGGGCCGGCGCTTGGGCCGTGCCGGGTACTCGATCGTGTGGGAGCCGGCCGCGGAGGTGAAACACGTGGGAGGCCACACCTGGCGCAGCAACCCGGCGCCCATGCTCAAGGCACATCACGAGTCCGCGCGCAGGTATGTGGCGCTCGCGTATCCCAAGTGGTGGCACGCCCCGGCACGGGCGCTGGCGGCGACGGTATTGAGCGCGCGACAGAAGGCGGAGATAGCGCGAGCCGCGCGCAAGGGCACTCTCGACGACTGACGCGTGCTGCGCTCGAGGCGGGCGGCGGGGGCCCGCGAACTCCGGCACACTAGAGCCCATGCGCGGAATCATTCTGGCCGGAGGCTCCGGTACCCGTCTCCACCCCATCACCATGGGTGTCAGCAAGCAATTGGTGCCGGTGTATGACAAGCCGATGATCTATTACCCGCTGTCCACGCTGATCTTGGCGGGCATCCGCGACGTGCTGATCATCACCACTCCGCACGACGCCGCGCAGTTTGAGCGCCTCTTGGGTGATGGTTCGCAGTTCGGCATCTCCATCTCCTATGCGGTGCAGCACGAGCCGAATGGATTGGCGCAGGCCTTTGTTATTGGTGCCGAGCACGTGGGCAACGACTCCGCCGCACTGGTGCTGGGCGACAACATCTTCTACGGCCCTGGACTGGGCGGCACGCTCAAGCGCTTCAACCAGATCGAAGGCGCGGCCGTCTTCGCCTACCGCGTGGCCGACCCCACCGCGTACGGCGTGGTGGCGTTTGACGCGACCGGTAAGGCAACCTCGCTTGAGGAGAAGCCCTCGCAGCCCAAGAGCAACTACGCAGTGCCCGGCTTGTACTTCTACGACAACGAGGTGCTGGAGATTGCCCGCGACCTCAAGCCTTCCGCGCGCGGCGAGTACGAAATCACCGACGTCAACCGCCACTACTTGGAACGCGGCCGCCTGCAGGTGGAGGTGCTCCCTCGCGGCACTGCGTGGCTCGACACTGGAACGTTCGATTCCCTCTTGGACGCCTCTCAGTTTGTACAGACCGTGGAGCACCGCCAGGGTCTGAGCATTGGCTCGCCTGAGGAAGTGGCGTGGCGTTCTGGGTTCCTCACCGACGACGAACTACGGGCTCGCGGCGAGGCATTGTCCAAGTCCGGCTATGGCACGTACTTGCTGAAGATTTTGGACGAGGGCCGCTAGGACTTCTCCCCGTCAGGTGAGGAGTCCACGTCCAGGCCAAGCACCTCGGGCGCGGCCATGCGCCACCTTTCATCCCATGGCCCGATGCTCGGCACCCCTAAGGCTTCATGCGCCGAGTGGTCAAGCACCGACCAGGCGGGCCGAGCCGCAGGCCGGGAGTACTGCGCACTGGGCACCGGCGCGACGATGTCCCCCAAACCGGCGCTCACGCACACCGCTTGCGCAAACTCAAACCAACTGCACTGACCGCTAGACGTGCCGTGATAGACGCCCGCGGGAACGTCCTTGTCCACCAAGTCCAAGATGAACTGCGCCAGGTCTCGCGTCCATGTCGGTTGACCGATCTGGTCGTCCACTACCTCGAGAGCTCCGCGCTCGGCCCCTGCGCGAGCGATGGTCTTGGGGAAGCACGGCCCTGCGGCGCCGTAGAGCCACGCCGTCCTGACAATCAGGTGGCGGCCGCCGGCATCGGCCACGGCCCGCTCGCCTGCAGCTTTGGTGCGGCCGTACGCGTTGACCGGGGCGAGCGGCTCTTGGACGCTGTACGGCTCAGTGGCGGTGCCGGCCAGAACGTAGTCAGTAGAAATCTGCACCAACATGGCGCCTTCCATCACGCAAGCTTGAGCGAGCAGCCCGGCGCCTTCAGCGTTGAGGAGTTGAGCCTCGGCTTCTTGCTCCTCCGCCGCATCCACCGCGGTGAAGGCGGCGCAGTTCACCACGATGTCGGCACCTGCAATGCCGCGCGCGATGGACTCGGGATCGGTGATGTCGAGGGCCTCCTTGGGCAGTGCGCGCACCCGAACCCCGTGGGCCAGCAACACCTTCTCCAGGTCGGTGGCCAACATTCCCCCTGCGCCGGTAATCAGCCACTGTGCATCCCGAGCGCTCATGAAGCCAGACTAGCCGGGCGACTAGGCTCGGACGTGTCGATCACAAAGGAGCAGTAGTGGAGATCAGGGAGCTGGCCGTGCCGGGCGCGTGGGAGTTCACTCCGCGTCAGTTTGGTGATGCGCGGGGAGTGTTCCTTGAGTGGTTCAAGGAGCCGGGCTTCGTCGAAATCGCTGGTCATTCGCTTCAGTTGGCGCAAGCCAATCTGTCAGTCTCCGCGGCCGGAGTGCTGCGTGGCATTCACTTCGCCGATGTCCCGCCTGGCCAGGCCAAGTACGTCACGTGTCCCAGGGGCGCAGTGGTTGATGTGATCGTGGATCTGCGGGTGGGCTCGCCCACGTTTGGTACGTGGGACGCAGTGCTGCTGGATGATGTGGACCGAAGAGCCGTGTACCTGTCTGAGGGGCTGGGCCACGGATTCTGCTCCTTGGAAGACGGCAGCACGGTGGTGTACTTGTGCTCAGAGCCCTACGCCCCTGAACGCGAACACGAAGTGCACCCCTTGGACCCGGCCATCGGCATCGAATGGCCCACCGTGGCGCGCGACGGTTCACCGCTCACGTATGAACTCTCCGCCAAGGACACCGCGGCTCCGAGCCTGGAAGAGGCACGTCAACAGGGCCTGTTGCCTGGCTTCGCTGCGGTGCAGGCGTTCAGGCAGGCACTGAAGTAGGCCAGGCCCGGCTCCTATACTTGCTGGGTCGATGCGGGCTCGTGGCCCCAAGTCCGGAGGCGTTGTGAAGGTACTGGTTACTGGCGGGGCGGGGTTCATCGGCTCCAACTTTGTGCGACTCACGCTGGAGTCCCGCCCGGGCGTGAGCATCACCGTCTTGGACGCCCTTACCTACGCGGGTGACTCTCAGTCGCTACCCGAGCACCCGTCGCTGACGCTGGTCAAGGGTGATGTGGCCGAGCCGGACCTCGTGGACGAGCTGGTAGCCGCGCACGACGCTGTGGTGCACTTTGCTGCCGAGAGCCACAACGACAACTCGCTCAACGACCCGTGGCCGTTTGTGCAGACCAATGTCCTTGGCACCTATCAGTTGCTCGAGGCAGTGCGAAGGCACGGCAAGCGCCTTCACCACATCTCCACGGACGAGGTCTACGGCGACCTGGAGCTGGACGACCCCGCCAAGTTCACGGCCGAGACGCCTTACAACCCCTCCTCGCCGTACTCCTCCACGAAGGCAGCCTCGGACCTCATGGTGCGCGCATGGGTGCGTAGCTTCCAGGTGGAAGCCACCATCTCCAATTGCTCCAACAACTACGGCCCCTTCCAGCACGTGGAGAAGTTCATCCCCCGCCAGATCACCAACATCTTGGAAGGCCAGCGGCCCAAGTTGTACGGCGCAGGCCTCAACGTGCGCGACTGGATTCACGTGGACGACCACAACCGTGCGGTGTGGACCATCATCGACAAGGGCCGCCCCGGTGAGACCTATCTCATTGGCGCCGACGGCGAACTCAACAACAAGACTGTCATTGAGATGATTCTGGAGCAGATGGGCCAGCCTCGCGACGCCTACGACCACGTGAGCGACCGTCCTGGGCACGACCTGCGCTACGCGATCGATTCCACCAAGTTGCGCGAGGAACTGGGCTGGGAGCCAGTCTTCACTTCATTCGCGGACGGCCTTGCGGACACCATTGACTGGTACCGCGAGAACGAGGCCTGGTGGCGTCTCAAAAAGCAAGAGACCGAACTCAAGTACAAGGCGCTCGGGCGCTAGGCCGGGCGGGCGCGGGCATGCACCCTAGTGGCCTGCCACCTCGCTGAGCAGCGTGCCGTAGGCCTGAGCCACCGCGTCCACGTCGTACTCCCGGGCCCGCACCGCCGCGGCGCGGCCAAGCCTTTCCCGGGCGGATGCGTCCTCCACGAGCCTCGCGATCGCTTGCGACAAGGCGTCGACCTCTCCGTTGGGCACTACCAGTCCGGAGACTTCGTGTTCCACGGCTTCGCTCAGGCCCGGCAGGTCTGAAACCACCACGGCGCAGCCCGATGCCATGGCCTCCAGTAGCGCCACGGGCAGGCCATCCTGGTCCCCGCTCGCCGCTCGTACCGAAGGGAAGATGGCAAGGTCAGCCTCGGCATCGGCGTGCGCGAGAGCTTCCTGGCCAAGTTGGCCCGCAAATGTGATGGGCAACTCGCTTGCGGCCTGCTCCAACCCCTGGCGCAACGGCCCGTCGCCCACGATCGTTAGCGTCCAAGTGGAGGGATCCAAGTGACGCAAGGCCTCAATGAGCAATCCAAAGCCTTTCTTCTCCACTAGCCGACCCACGGCAAGGAGCTTGACCGGCGCGTCACTGGGCCGGTACGAGCGGGCCGCCGCGGCATCGGCAAAGCGACCTACGCGCGCCCCCATGGGCTTGACCGAGACTGCGTCAGGCTTGGCACCCAGCGAGATGACGATGTCCCGCATGTCGCTGTTCATGACCGTGACCGCGCCAGCACGCGTAATCACTGAGCGCTTGATGGCGCGCCACGGGCCGGACGTGAGCGCGTAGAGGTCTCCACCCAAGGTGGTGACGAGAGTGGGGATACGGGGCGCGGCCAAGCGGGCTACCCAACCCTGAGGAATGATCCAGTGCGCGTGGATGACGTCAGGCTTGAATTGCTTGACCGCACGGCGTACTGCAAAGAACTGCGCCGTCAATAGCGGTGGTACTTGGAGCAACCGCGACTTACGACGCTTGACGTTTTCTAGGAGCGCGCCGTGCGCCACGTCTTCCCAGCGGCGAGGGAAGAATCGGTAGCGGAGAACCTCAATGCCATCGGTGCTCTCGCGGCGAGCACCACCTGGCACTGCCGGGACCAGCACATGCACCTCAGCACCGCCGCTTGCCACGCCTACTGCCAGGTCGCGCACAAAGGAGGGAGTGCCGTCTCCTACTTTGGCCGGGTACGTGGAAGCCAGCACCAATACTCTGAGGGGCTCGCGGGGCGAGGCCATAGGCTGTCCTTCGTGAAGCGCGACTGTGGGGCGGCACCCAGTGTATGAGGTGGCGGTTGCGGGCCACCGTGGTTTCTTGGGCTCGGCCATTACGCGCGCGTTTGAGTCCCGAGGTGTGAGCGTGCGCGGGTTCTCTGCGCAAGCTCCTGCTGTAACGGACGGCGCGCTCTCGGACGGACTTGAAGGGGCGCACACCGTGGTGTGGGCTGCGGCGCGCGTCAACCCGCGCCTCGCGGTGGAACGACCTGACCTGGCCCAAGCGGACGTCGACGACTTCGCCGAGTTCCTACTGTTGGCCGGAGCCCTGCCCAAGCCTCCCGCAGTGATCCTCATCTCCTCTGGTGGCACCGTGTACGGCAAGGACGCGACAGCGCCGTTCGTGGAGTCAGCGTCGCTCTCGCCGGTGAACGCCTACGGCGAGGTCAAGGCTCGCCAAGAGGCGATGTTGCTGGAAGCGCCGACTCCGGGGATCTCATTGCGGGTAGCCAACGCCTACGGACCCGGGCAGCGGCCCGCGCCCGGGCAGGCGGTGCTGGCCCACTGGATGACGGCCATCAAGGAGGACCGACCCGTCGCGCTACTGGGCGACCCGAGCGCCACGAGGGACTACGTGTACATCGACGACATTGCCGAGGCGGTGGTTGTCGCTCACTCCGCGGCGCACGCGAATGCCCCAGCAGACTCGCTTCCCCCAGCCATCAACATCGGCTCCGGCAGGGCCACCACCTTGGAACAACTCCTTGGGGCGGTGACCGCGGCCGTTTCTCCCCTCGAGGTGCAGGTGGAGCGCGGTCAGGCGCGAGCCACTGACGCGGACCACTGCGTCCTTGACGTCTCCTTGGCCGCGAAGGCGCTGGGCTGGGTGCCGCGGACTGAGCTTGAAGATGGAGTGCGCCGAATGTGGGAGTGGATGAACTCATGACCACGCAGCCAAGCCGTGCCCAGCGCACTCCGCGCGAGTTGTTGGTGCTCGCCGCCAAGTGGGCGTTCATGGTGATCGCGGTGGCCCTGCTTGCATGGGCACTGGCGCGCAACTGGACGGATGTCCGTGAAGCCCTGGTGGGCATCGGCTGGTGGCCGCTTATCTTGGCTTCGCTTGTGGCCTCAGTGGCGCTGGGATTCAACGCGCTTTCATGGCGGGCGGTGATGCGGGCTGTAGGGCTGAACGCCCCGTGGCGTGCGGCGGTCTCCGTGTTCCTCATCTCTCAGCCGGGCAAGTACGTCCCGGGCGCCGTGTGGCCAGTGCTCGCCCAAGCCGAGTTCGCCAAGCAGCACCACGTGAGCAGGGCACGCGCATTGACGGGCTCCATTGTGGCCATGGTGATGGGCGTGGCCATGGCGGGAGTGGTGGGTGCGCTGGGCATCGCTCTCGCGACGCCTGGCTCGCTACTCGACTATTGGTGGGCACTGGTGGTGGCTGGGGCACTGGTTGCCCTCATGACTCCACCACTGCTGCATCGGCTCGTGAAGCTTGCCTTCCGTGTGGCCCGCCGCACGGAGGAGCCCGCCACTATCAACGGCCGTGCACTCCTTGAGTGCGCTGGCTGGTCGGCACTCAACTGGGTGGCACTGGGCGTACACGCGTGGCTCCTTATCAAGCCTCTCGCCGATTCTGCGCCTTCGCTCGCCCTGGCAACCGGCGCCTTTGCGCTCGCGTGGCTCGTGGGCTTCTTGGTGGTGTTGGCCCCCGCTGGACTGGGCGCGCGTGAGGCCGCACTCGTGGTGATGCTTGCCTCGGTGGCTACTCAGCCTCAAGCGCTTGCGGTCGCGCTGCTGAGCCGCTTTGCCATGACTATTGCCGATGCCGTGGGCATGCTGGCAGGACTAGCGATGCGAGCGCGTCTGCGCCCCTAGGGACGAGTCGCTGGTCGAGGACCTACTTGCGCGCGGAACGCTTCTTGGGGGCTGCCTCGGGGGTCACGAGAGTGGCCTGAGCCGCCGGCCAGGCGGGCCCGTACTGCAACTCTTTGGTCCGCTCCAACTGGTCTTCAAGCAGAATGCGGTTGGACTTGGCGAGGTCGGACAGGATTCCAATCGCCAGAGCCAAAGCACCGCCCACGAGCAAGGCACCACCCAGCACCAAGGACTGGATGTGGTTTCCCTCATCGCCCTGGATGGTCAAGATGAGATAGCGCACGTACGGAGTGAGGCCCAGCACGATGAACAGGATGGTCAGCAAGCGGAACACTGACCACGGCTTGTACATGACGTAGGAGCGCAGGATCGCTTGCCCCGAACGGAGCATGTGCTCAAACATGTTGTTGAACAGCCGCGACTCACGCAACTTGGGATTGGTCTCAATCTCCACGGAGGCAATCGCCAGGCGCTTGTTGCCCGCCTGGATGATGGTCTCCATGCAGTAGCTGAACTTGGTGACGATGTTGAGGCGGTAAAGCGAATACCGAGAGTATGCGCGGAAGCCGGACGCGGCGTCGGGAAGCTTGGTATTGGCGGCCCGGTTGACCACCCAGGATCCGAAACGTTGCATGAGTTTCTTGAACGGCGAGAAGTGGGCGATGGTCTGCGTCTGGCGGTCGCCAATGACGATGTCCGCGCGGCCTTCGAGGATGGGCTGGACCAAGTCCACGATTCGCTTCTGGGGGTATTGGTTGTCACCGTCGGTGTTGACCACAATGTCCGCGCCATTGGCGAGCGCGTACTCCACCCCGTCGCGGAATGAGCGGGCGAGGCCCATGTTGCGCGTGTGGCGGATGAAGTGCTTGACGCCCAGTTCCCGGGCCACCTCGATGGTGCGGTCCGTGGAGCCGTCGTCAATGATGAGGATCTCAATCTCATCGATGCCGGGAATGGATGCTGGAATGCTCTCAAGCACTAGCGGCAGCGTCTGTTCCTCATTGAGGCACGGCACCTGGACAAACAGTTTCACGGGACTCCCTCCGGGACGGACTCCAGCGTAGTTGGGCGTGGGTGCGCGCGGACGGGGCGCAATCGTATTGTGACCTGTCGGCCCCGGCACGCGTGGGGGCTACGCGCGTGGATTCACGGCCTGCGGCGCGGCCAGATGAGTTGGCGCGCAATGCCCGCGGCAACAGCCAACACGATGCCGCCCACGGCGCCGCCTACTGCCGCGCCGGCAAGCGCGCTGTCAGCAAGCGACGGCGCAAAGGCATCTCCCAGCATCGGGCCACCCATCAAGCCGCCCAGGGCACCTGCCACCAAGTTGAGCAAAGGTCCGCCGTCCACCAAGCGGTGTGCGCGCGCTGCTCCGCTCCCGGTCACCAGACCGAGCACCGTGGCCAACAACAACTCCACGCTTCCCCCTTCTTGGCAACTAGATCTTGGCGAACGGGGTCATGATCCACCGTGCCACACCGGCGCCGATGCCAGCCGCGGGAGCAAGCGCGCCTCCCATGCCGATGAAACCCCCAAGCATGGAGCCCACGACCAGGCCCAACACGGCGAACGCCATCACGTGCACCCACTGGTTGGTGATGTTCCTCAATGCAAAGCCCAGCCCCCACGCGAGAGTGGGGCCAAGGATCACGAACACCAAGAAGATGAGGCCAAAGAGCAGCACCGTTCCCTTGAACACGAGCTGGGGTTCGTTGAGCGCGTCAAGGCCCGGTCCGGTGATGAGCGTGAGGAAGAAAACGGCGGCGGTGATGATTCCCGCGAGGGCGCTGCCCATAAACGTCATCCACGGCGTGAATCGCACGGTCCACGTGGGACGCAACCGACCTTTTTCGGAGTCCCATTGAGCCATGACACCACCCTACGCGAGGTCCCTTCCCAATCCCACAAGCGTATGGTTGGGTTGTTGCGTGACACACCCAGCGAAGGAGCTGAAATGAAGTTCGAGATCTACAAGGACAAGGCCGGAGAGTTCCGTTTCCGCATTCGCGCCACCAATGGCAACATCTTGGCTTCTAGCGAGGGCTACGCGGCAAAGGCGTCCGCAAAGAACGCAATTGAGCGCATTAAGTCCGACGCCAAGGGCGCCGAGATCGAAGACCAGACGTAACACCGACTCAATGGGGCGTCTATACGCCACAATGGGCACGTGACAACCTTTGCCGATCGACACGTCGGCCCTGACGACGATGCCATCGAGCGGATGCTCGACGTTGTGGGGCAGCCTTCTCTAGCCGCACTTGTCGATGCCGCCGTGCCGGAATCGATCCGCCAAGACGACATCTTGACGTTGCCCGAGCCACTCTCGGAAGGCGGGGCACTCGCGGCCCTGGAGCAGTTTGCTGCGCGCAACACCCAGGCCATCGAAATGATCGGTCAGGGCTACTTCGACACGATCACGCCCGCGGTGATTCGCCGCAACATCCTGGAGAATCCCGCCTGGTATACGGCGTACACGCCGTACCAGGCTGAGATCTCGCAAGGTCGCCTTGAGGCTTTGCTCAACTTCCAGACAATGGTCGCGGACCTCACGGGTCTTCCCATTGCAGGCGCCTCATTGCTCGATGAGGCCACTGCGGTAGCCGAAGCCGTGCTGCTCATGCAGCGGGCATCGTCCAAGAGTGGTGCCGTGGTGTTGGACGACGAATGCTGGCCGCAGACCAAGGAAGTAGTGCTGGCACAGGCCGAGGCCGTGGGCATCGACGTGCGGGTGGAAGTCCTTGATGAGAAGTGGCGCCCGGCCGATGACGTGGTGGGCGTGGTCATCCAGCAACCAGGCGACTCTGGCCTGCTCAGGGATATTGCTCCCTTGGTGACGGCCGCACAAGCCGGAGGTGCACTCGTCACCGTGGCGTGCGACTTGCTGGCGCTGACGATCGTTACTCCGCCCGGCGAGGTGGGTGCGGACATCGCGGTGGGCTCCGCCCAGCGCTTTGGTGTGCCGCTGTTTTACGGTGGTCCGCACGCCGCGTTCATCTCGGTGAAAGAAGGTTTGGAACGTCAACTGCCTGGCCGTTTGGTGGGAGTCTCCGTGGACGCCGACGGCCGCCCCGCCTACCGCTTGGCCCTGCAGACTCGCGAGCAGCACATCCGCCGCGACAAGGCCACGTCCAACATCTGCACGGCGCAGGCGCTACTAGCAATCGTGGCGGGAATGTACGCCGTCTACCACGGCCCGCAGGGACTGCGTGAGATTGCCATGCAAGTGCATTCTCGCGCCACGACCCTTTACGACGCCCTTAAGGCCTCCGGCGTGGAGCTGGTGCACGAATCCTTCTTTGACACCGTGCTGGCGCGAGTGCCTGGCGGTGCCGAGTCGGTGGTGCAACGCGCACGCGGCGCCGGCATCAACATCCGCCGCGTGGACGCCGATACCGTAGCCATCGCGTGCGATGAGAAGACCGAGCTCGCCACCTTGGACAAGGTGGTAGAGGTCTTCCTAGGCACCAAGCGTCACCCGGTGTACTCCACGCCGCGAGTGGCCATCCCGCTCGCCGCGCGCAGGCACACCGAGTACCTCACGCACCCCGTGTTCTCCACTCAGCGCTCCGAGACCGCGCTCATGCGCTACCTGCGCAAGCTGGCCGACCGGGACTTGGCGCTTGACCGCACCATGATCCCGCTGGGCTCATGCACCATGAAACTCAACGCGGCGGTGCAGATGCAGAGCATCCTCAACCCGGGCTTCTCCAACATCCACCCCTTTGCTCCTGCCGAGCAGACCGAGGGATACCGCGACCTCATCGCACAGTTGGAGGACTGGCTCGCAGAGATCACCGGTTACGCGGCGGTGTCGGTGCAGCCCAACTCCGGCTCGCGCGGCGAGTTCGCCGGCCTGTTGGCCATCCGCAACTACCACAGGGCCCAAGGCCAAGGTGAGCGCGATGTGTGCCTCATCCCAGCATCGGCCCATGGCACCAACGCTGCGTCTGCGGTGTTGGCGGGACTGCGCGTGGTGGTGGTGGATACGGCCGCCGACGGCGAGATTGACATGGCTGACCTGCGCGCCAAGTTGGACGCTCACAAGGGCAAGGTGGCGGCCATCATGATCACCTACCCCTCCACGCACGGCGTGTTTGAGGAGCATGTGGGCGAGGTGTGCGCGGCAGTGCATGAGGCCGGCGGACAGGTGTACATCGACGGTGCCAACCTCAACGCCTTGGTGGGCCTTGCCAAGCCTGGCCACTTTGGCGGCGACGTTTCGCACCTCAACCTGCACAAGACGTTCTGCATCCCCCACGGCGGCGGCGGACCCGGAGTGGGCCCCGTGGCTGTGGCCGAGCACCTGGTGGAGTACTTGCCCGCGTTGCGTCAGAGCATCCAGCGTCCCAAGGACCTGCGCCGCATGGGCAAGGCAGTGAGCGCTGCCCCCTACGGTTCTGCGGGGATCCTGCCGATCCCGTGGGCGTACATCGCGCTCATGGGTGGTGAGGGTCTATTGCGCGCCACGCAAGTGGCGGTGCTCTCCGCGAACTACATCGCCACGCGTCTTGAACAGCACTTCCCCGTGCTGTACCGCGGCCCCGGCGGCTTGGTGGCGCACGAGTGCATCATCGACATCCGGCCGCTCACCAAGGCCACGGACATCACCGCCGAGGACATCGCCAAGCGGCTTATTGACTACGGCTTCCACGCGCCCACCATGTCTTTCCCGGTTCCGGGCACGCTCATGATTGAGCCCACGGAAAGCGAAGACCTGGCTGAGTTGGATCGATTCATCGACGCGATGATTGCCATCCGGGGTGAGATCGCGCAGATTGAGGCCGGAGAGATTGCGGCGGAGGATTCTGCCTTGCGCCATGCACCTCACACCGCGGCCATGGTGGCGGGCGATGAGTGGAAGCAGAAGTACACGCGAGAGCATGCCGCCTTCCCGTTGCCCAGCCTGCGCGCCGACAAGTACTTCCCGCCAGTGCGGCGCATCGACAACGCTCACGGCGACCGCAACCTGGTGTGCGCATGCCCACCGCCGGAGGCGTTCGAGTCCTGACGTCCTGCCCCCACAAGTGGGGATTGTCTCGACCCGGCACGTGCGCGAGACTCGGTTCTGCTCGAATGCCCGAAACGACGTCAAGGAGGACGCCAATGCGAAAGACACTCCTTTCAGCAACCATGGCCCTGTTGGTCGTCTTGTTCATCGCTCCGCAAGGGCACGCGGACAACTGGTGCGGAGCTGAGGCCAGGGTGGATGCCGTCAACGAACGAGGCGAGATACGGGCGTCCAATGGATGCCACTACGCGTACATTTATGGCCGGTATAACGACGGCGCTGGCAACCAGTACTTCACGTCGGCAAAGACGAAGAACCCCTTGTACCACGGGATCACACTCCGGGTCCAGGCACCCACTGGCTACAACATGAATGCCTACGCCGGGTGCACGCATACCAACACGACCATCTGCTCCACCAGCGGGCTCAAGGGCAACACGTCGTGGTCTACGTCGTTCTAGACGACTTCGGTGACAGAGTGCTGAGACGGCACAACGTGCGCGCGACCACGTTGATTGCTTACCTGTGCGTGTTCTCGCTCACCGCTTGCGGCCTAGTTTCCGAGAGTTCTGACTCGACGACCACCCCCTTGCCGCCAGTGAACGTGCCCGAGTTGCCAGACATCGCTTCGGATGCGCAACGAGCAACTGTCGCGAACTATCAGCGCACGGGCGTGCTTCGCTACGAGGACTACAAGCAATCACAACTGGACTACTTCGCGTGCCTCGAAGACGCAGGATTCACGGTGGCATGGGAGGAGCGCACAGTAAGGGGCTACCAGGTCATCGCGGCAAGCTTCGGCATCCCGCGCGCTCTCGTCGAAATCGACGGTTCGACCGCCACAGCCGAGGCTGTCTACATGGACTGCAGTCAGACACATGCGAGTGTGGTTGCCCAGATCTACGAGACCGCGAACTTCGAGCACTCGATGGTGGGCCTTGAGGCCGCCTACGGTGCGACATTGCGCGAGTGCCTTGCGGACGCGGGGCTAGCACCCGAAAGCCTTGCCGAAGCAAGTCTCGTGGGACTCATCGGCGTGGCCAATGAGCAAGCCGAGTCGGGTCGCGGGGACTGCGTCGAGTCCATCGGTCTCGCTGCGCAACTCGAAGACCCTCCCCCTCCCGCGCCACCGCCTGCGCCGTAGTCAAGAGTCACGGTGGTCCGGGTGCGGCGCTACTAGGCTGGCGCTATGCCTCGCTCCCCTTTGCACGACGAACATGTAGCGCTAGGCGCGACCCTCGTTGACTTTGCCGGCTGGGAGATGCCGGTCCGGTACAGCGGCGACGTCGCTGAACACCACGCCGTGCGCACCGCCGCTGGGTTGTTCGACATCAGCCACATGGGCGAGATTTCTGTGCGTGGCGCCGATGCCGCGTCCGGCCTGGACTTTGCCCTGGCCTCGTCCATGTCGCGAGTGGGCATTGGTAAAGCCAAGTACACGATGCTGTGCACGCCTGAGGGTGGAGTGATTGACGACCTCATCGTTTACAGGCGCGACTGGGACCACTTTGTGGTGGTGGCCAACGCGTCCAACACCGCCGTGGTCCTTGAGACGTTGCGTGAGCGCCTGGCGGGTCACCACGCGGTGGTTCAAGACGAGTCTCAGACCGTGGCGCTCATTGCGGTTCAGGGTCCGTTGGCGGAGGGCATCGTGGCGGCGATGTGCGACCGTGGCGCCGAGGACGTGCGCGCCATGGGGTATTACACCTGGTGGAACGTGGTGTTGCGAGGCGACATCCATGCAATGTGTGCCCGCACGGGATACACGGGTGAAGATGGCTTTGAGCTCTTTGTGAACGCCGAGCACGCCGTGGAAGTGTGGCGTTTGGCGCTCGCCCTCGGTGAACCGGTAGGTCTGGTGCCTTGCGGGCTTTCGGCACGTGACACTCTGCGCCTTGAAGCGGGAATGCCGCTGTACGGCCAGGAACTGGGCGTGGATCGTTCGCCGTTCGCGGCAGGTTTGGGACGTGTGGTCCAGTTGGGCGCCGGCAAAGAGATGTTGCCGCCAGGGCCTGACGGGGCCGTGGCGTGGACGGCGGAGGCCGTGGAACGCGGTGACTTTGTGGGCCGCACCTCACTTGAGGCGGCCCGTGCTGCGCACGACGCTGCTGTAGCGGGTCCCGAAAACGCGCCCGAGGACTACCGCGTCTTGGTGGGCCTCGTCAGCGAAGGAATGCGCGCGGCGCGCCCCGGGTATACCGTCTTTGCCGGTGACGCGGAGGTTGGCGTGGTGACATCCGGTGCCCCCTCTCCCACGCTAGGCGTGGCCGTCGCTATGGCTTATGTGCACCCGGCATCGGCGGCGCCCGGAACTGTGGTGGACGTGGATGTTCGCGGCCGCCGCGAACAGATGACCGTGACCGCGCTACCGTTCTATCAGCGCTCGTAAACCATCCGTGTGACCCAAGGAGATCGCAGTGAGCAACGCGCCTGATGACTTGCAGTACTCAACAGAACACGAGTGGGTTCGCGGCGATGTGGCGGCCGGTGCCACTGTCACCGTGGGCATCACGGAACACGCCGCCGATGCTCTGGGCGACGTAGTCTACGTGGAAATGCCTCGCGTGGGGGACACAGTCGCGGCTGGTCAGGTGTGTGGTGAGTTGGAATCCTCAAAGGCCGTGAGCGAGTTGTATTCGCCAGTGACCGGCACGGTTCTCTCGGTGAACGAGGCCTTGTCCAACGAACCCGGGGCCATCAACACGGACCCCTACGGCGAGGGCTGGATCTTCACGGTGGAACTTACCGAGGGCGCTCCGAGCCTGTTGGACTCGGCGGCTTACCTCGCGCTCACCGACTGACAGAGGCGGTGCGCCGGTGAGCGAGCGCCTGGTGGTCGCGGCGGCGATCACTGACGACCTTGGTTCCCCGCGCTTGCTGCTTGCCGCCCGCCGAACCGAGCCCCCCGCGCTCGCAGGCCTGTGGGAGTTTCCAGGTGGAAAGGTGGAGCCAGGAGAGACTCCCGTGGAGGCCCTTCATCGCGAGATCCTCGAGGAACTTGGCGTAGACATCATCCTTGGCGATGAGATGGCGGGGCCTGATATGTCGGCGGCCGTTGACGCCGAGGAGTCTCGCGTATGGGAACTCGCTCCGGCCTCAGCAACGGGGACGCGCCTTGTGTTGCGCTTGTGGTGGGCGCAGATTGCACCGGACTCTGAAGGCAACGTCCCCGAGCCACAGCCGCTTGAGGACCATGACCAAATCCGTTGGCTGGAGCCTGGCTCCTGGGGTGACGTGGAGTGGATTGGCGCAGACCGCCGCATCGTGGAGGCGCTACTGGCCGATGCCGTGGCCCGTGCTCGCCGGGCGTGGTGCTAATCCCCTCGCACCTCAAGCGAAGAGTTTGGCTGCTTGGGCACCGGAGTTCTTGAGCCCGTCCCCGAGTTTGTCGAGTGCGCCGCCTACTGAGGTGAGAATGCGTGCGAGGTCTTCCAGGTTGTCGGCCAGGCCAGCGAGGTCGCCTTTGGCGTTGGCGAGGGTCTTGGAGGTGTCTGCGAGCCTCTGTGCAGGGTCCGAAAGCAGTTTGTCTTTGCCAATGTCGATTCCGGAGACGATGTTGACTCCGGCCACCTTGGTGAACTTGGGTGCGACGTTCGGGATCTCCACTTTGGACAGGAACTCGGCCACGTCGCCAATGAACTCTGCGGCTTCGCCGAACTGACCGCTCACGTTGGTGAGAGTGGCGGAGCCGTTGGTGAGTGTGCTGGCCGCACCGCCCTTGCCCGCAGTGCCTGCTAGTGACACGGCTGCGTTCTTGGCGTTGTCGCCTGCGTCACCGAGGCCGTCGGCGATCTTCCCGAGCATGGCGGGCGCCGCTTGAACTATCCTGAGCAGCTTCTCCAACTCGTCGCGGTGGTCCATGAAGAACTCGACTACGTCCTTGATGCCTTCCGCGGGCGTGCTGTCAAAGATCTTGCCAATGTCCCCGAGGTCCATGTCTGCTCCTTTGCGCGTGAGTTACCGCCCAAAGTAGCGCCTAGGGCTTGAGAGCAACACACCCCTTGATGTGGTCGTTGACCAGTCCGCACGCTTGCATGGCGGCGTACGCCGTGGTGGGACCGATGAACACGAAGCCGCGTCGCTTGAGTTCCTTGGCTAGCGCCGTGGACTCGGCCGTCTTGGCGGGCACCTCCTCCCAGGAAGCAGGAGGGCGCTTGCGGGCGGGAGGCGCAAAGGACCACACCAACTCATCGAGACTCTCGCCGGCGTCTTGCATGGCTACCAGGGCACGCGCGTTGGTGAGCGTGGACTCGATCTTGAGGCGATTGCGCACAATTCCCGGATCGGCCATGAGTCGCTCCACGTCCGTAGCCGTGAACG
>JBIQJT010000014.1:37337-50381 GCA_044507265.1 Actinomycetales bacterium
TTGCGCACAATTCCCGGATCGGCCATGAGTCGCTCCACGTCCGTAGCCGTGAACGCGGCCACCTTGGCAGGGTCAAAGCCCTCGAACGCTGCACGGTAGTTCTCGCGCTTGCGCAAGATGGTGATCCACGCCAGGCCGGATTGCGCACCCTCAAGGGTGATGCGTTCAAAGAGCGCGGTATCGCCGTGAACGGGCACGCCCCATTCGTTGTCGTGATACTCCTCATAGAGAGGGTCACCGGCGCCAAAACACCGCCTCAAGTCATTCGTCTCAGTGATCATTTCCCCAGTCTCCTGCCCCAGTCTGACGGGCATCGGGACCGGCGCCTCACCACGGGGAGAACTTCACCCAATGAAGGACTGGGTACGACAACGCGTGCTCGCGTAGTCTGTCCTGCGCCATGACCATCCGTGAGGTGCTCGCCACCAAGCAGCCGACGCTCAGCTATGAGCTCTTTCCGCCGCGCACGCCCGCGGCGGAGTCGACTCTCGCCCACACCATGGACGTCCTCGCCGCCACCGGCCCCGATTTCATGTCCATCACGTACGGCGCTTCCGGCTCCACCCGCACTACCTCACGCAGCGTGGTCCACAAACTGGCTGTGGCGCACACCATCCCGCCACTCGCACACCTCACCTGTGTAGACCAGTCGCGCGCGGAACTCGTAGCCGTCATCGAGGAGTACTTGGCAGACGGTGTGCGCGACTTTCTCGCATTGCGCGGCGACCCACCCAAAGGTCAAAGCGATTGGCGCCCCCATCCGGACGGCTTGCTGTACGCCTCGCAACTCGTGACCTTGCTCCGCGAGGTAGCGGCTGCGAACGGGGTAGAAGGCGTGAGCATCGGCGTGACAGCGTTCCCCGCCCAGCACGCCCAAGAACGCTGGCGCCAGCAGGGCCTTGACGTACTCAAGGCCAAACAAGACGCGGGTGCCGACTTTGCTATCACGCAGGTGTTCTACGAAGTCTCGCAATACGTGGCGTTGCGGGCCGATGCCGCGGCTGAGGGCATCGGGCTTCCCATCATTCCTGAGGTGATGCCGCTAGTCTCGGCCACTCGCGCGGCGCGCGCGGAGCAACTTACGGGTGTTCCCACGCCCAGCGAACTGTACGTGGAGCTAGAACGGGCGGAGACCGACGATCACGCCCGTGCGGTGGGCGTGGCTCACGCCGCCGCACTCTCGGCCGCGCTGGTAGAAGAGGGCGCGCCCGGCATCCACATCATCACGTTCAACCGCCACGAGGCGGCGCTGGAACTGGTGAGTGCGCTAGGCCTGACCGGAAGCTAAAGAGCGCGGAACTCCACATCCACGGCGTTCTGGATTGTGCGTGCCACCGTGCACGTGCGGTCATGGGCAGCATTCAGAGCCGGCACGACGCGCTCGCGGGCTTTGTCGCCGTCCTCACCTTCGGGGAACTGGACATCAAACTCGGCCACGATGTTGCGGAGAATGGCGGGAGTGGAACCGCCCACCTTGTCTGCAGTGACAGTGAGGTCAAACGTCGTCGGCTCGGCACGGCGTGACGTCACCAAGTCCACATCGGTGCCCGAACAGCCCGCCAGCGCCACCAACAGCAATTCGACCGAACTGAACGACCCGGGCACGTTGTGTCCAAACCGCAACTCGGCACCGGCAGGGCTGCGCGCCACGTAGACGCCCTCGGCTTCGCGAGTAAGAGTGATCGACTTCTGGCTGATTTCTTCCATGGCCAAAGTCTCCCACGCACTGGTGCAGGCCGTTGAAGGGACCCCGTTCATGGGGCTATCGGTGGTCTTGAAGGCCTAGTAATTTGGTCATCGGCGCCATCGGCCTTGTGAGGTCGACCTGTTGAGTCAAGGAGGACTCGAATGAGAAAACCGCGCCTTGCACGTCAATCACTTGCGATTGTGTTTGCATCAGCATTGGTGATCGCATCGTCAGCGTCGGGAGCCGTAGCGGGAAGCGGCGGCGCATCCGGGGGCAGTTGCTCAGCTGGCTTCGCCAACTCAAGTGTGTCCGATGTGTCTGCAACATCGCACAATGGGGGTTGCGGATTGGTGACAATCCAGAATCGATACGTGGTACCGGGTCAAGGCACCGTGGTCAATAGCGCCGTGGTTACGGCACCCAGTACCGCAGCAGGCACGCTGACTGTTGGTCCAACGCCTGAACTGGTGCGATCGACTCACACAGTCCGGATACTCGGAATCTGGTACTCCTACTACGTGTATGTCTAGACCACATCACGGGGCCTGGGTGCTGGTGATCGCAGTACTTACGAGCGCTTGCACTCAGGACCCAGGGGCTCTGCCGGTAGACGATCCGGCCGACTTCGCGGCTCTCATCGGGGAGGCACAGTCGGCAGGTGCGAGCGACGCCCAGCTAGAGGTCCTGGAACGCGCCCAACGCGAGGGCAGTCTGCCGTTTGAGGACCTCGAGACACTCGTCGAAGAGGCGCTCGGCTGTTTCGACGCCGCAGGCATCGAGTATGTGGTGTTGCCACCCCGGTACACGTACACAGGAGTACTGGTGCCAGACTTCGCGACATACGACAATGAGTCAATGGCCGACGGCGGGGAGGCCGTTGTGTTCCAATGTTCGTTGGACTCGTACGTCTTCGCCTTTGCGGCGTACGAGTCTCAGCCTGCTGTTCAAGAAGCCGCACACGATCAGTTCTTGCAGAAACGCGACGCGCTGATCGATTGCCTGCGGACGCACGGCTACTCCGTCGACGACGATGCCACGAGGGCTGAGGTTGAGGGCTTCCTCACTGAGGACGGCATGTCACTAGTCTTCAACAATGAGAGCCTCACTCCTTGCTCCGTCGCGGTTCCCTAAACCGAGCAGAGCAATGTCGTACCTCACTACAAGGGGACTCTTCGTCCGTTAAGCGGTCGTTTCTGGTGTACTTCTAGTGGCGAAGGGCCATTAACTCGTTTGGCTCCTTCTGGAGGGGTTGGCTAGACTTCAGCCACCACATCGGCGCGCACAGCGTCGACCAAGCGCAATGGCGAGCCCGCCGCGCACGCAATCTCTTTTTGGGGACCCATGTCTGACATCACGCCCGCGCCCGCACCGTTCCCCGGTGGAACCATCCTCGGCTACCCTCGCATCGGCCAGATGCGTGAGCTCAAGAAGGCTTTGGAATCGTTCTGGAAGGGCACCAGCACCGCTGAAGACCTGGAGGCCGCGGCCAAGCAGCTGCGAGCCACCAACCGCGAGCGCCTCGCCACCTTGGGTCTTGGCCGCAACGACAGCTCCATCCCCTCCAACTTCTCCTTCTACGACCACATCCTTGACGCTTCCGTTGTCTTCGGTGCGGTCCCTTCGCGCTTCAAGCACCTCGAGACCGAGCACGGCGGCTACGACCTGCACGGCTACTCGGTGATCGCTCGCGGTGAAGGCGACAAGGCGCCATTGGAGATGACCAAGTGGTTCGACTCCAACTACCACTACCTGGTCCCCGAGATTGGCCCGGAGACCACCTTTGAGATCGCTTCACTGCGGTGGATCGACGAGTTCATTGAGGGCGTGGAGGCAGGATTCCTCACCCGCCCCGTGATCACCGGCCCGCTGACCTACCTGTACTTGGCCAAGGCATCGGACGAGGCGCCTGAAGGATTCCAGCCCATCTCCCGTCTCGCGGACTTGGTGCCCATCTACGCGACGCTGCTGAAGGAGTTCAAGGCTGCTGGCGCTGAATGGATCCAGATCGACGAACCCATCCTGGTTGCTGACATCGACGCCGACCGCGCCGAGGTGCTCGCCAACGCGAAGTCCACCTACGAGGCGCTCGCAGCCATTGTGGACCGCCCCGGCATCTTCGTGGCCGCGCCGTACAACTCGCTTGACGACGCCCTGCCTGTGCTCGCGGCAACGGGCGTGGAGGCCATTGGTCTTGACCTGGTGCGCGGGGAGCTGCCCACGGGCATCGACCTCTCCGGCGTGACCGTGGTTGCAGGGGTGGTGGACGGCCACAACATCTGGCGCACCGACCTGGACAAGGCTCTCGCCAAGGCTCAAGCGCTGGAGGCGCTGGGAGGCACCGTCACGGTGTCCACCTCCACCTCTCTGTTCCACGTGCCTCACACCTTGCAGGGCGAAGAGCACTTGGGCGCCGAGTTGCTGAGCTGGCTCGCATTCGCTGACGAGAAGGTCGGCGAGATCGTGACCCTGGCCACGGCCCGCTCGCAGGGTGAGTCTGCAGTAGCCGGTGCGCTCGCGGAGGCCCGTGCCGCGTTGCAGTCGCGTGCCAACCACGCAGGCACGAACCGGGCTGATGTCCGTGACGCGCTCGCGGCCATCACTCCCACCGACTTTGAGCGCACCGCATACTCAGTGCGCGCCGCGGCTCAGGACGCGCGTTTTGGCTTGCCGGAGCTTGCCACGACGACCATCGGCTCCTTCCCCCAGACTCCCGAGATCCGCAAGGCGCGTGCCGCGTGGGCCAAGGGCGAGATCGACGATGCCGCCTACAAGGAGGCAATGAAGGCCGAGATCAAGTCTGTGGTGGAGCTGCAGGAGAAGTTGGGCCTGGATGTGCTGGTGCACGGCGAGGCCGAGCGTAACGACATGGTGCAGTACTTTGCTGAACTGCTCGACGGCTTTGACGTCACCGTCAACGGCTGGGTGCAGTCCTACGGCTCGCGTTGCACGCGTCCGTCCATCCTGTGGGGAGACGTCGCTCGCCCCACCCCCATGACGGTGGAGTGGTCCGCGTACGCGCAGTCGCTCACGGCCAAGCCCATGAAGGGCATGCTCACTGGCCCGGTGACCATCCTCGCCTGGTCCTTTGTGCGCGACGACCAGCCGCTGGGTGTCACTGCCAACCAGGTGGCATTGGCCCTGCGCCAGGAGATCGCAGACTTGGAAGCGGCTGGCATCGGCGTGATCCAAGTGGACGAGCCCGCCTTGCGTGAGCTGCTCCCGCTCAAGAAGCGTGACCAGGCCGCGTACCTGGACTGGTCCGTCAACTCCTTCCGTCTCGCCACCTCCGGCGCGGCCGACGACACCCAAGTGCACACCCACCTGTGCTACTCGGAGTTTGGCGAGATCATCGACGCCATTGACGGCCTCAATGCCGATGTCACCTCGATCGAGGCTGCACGTTCGCGCATGGAAGTGCTGCCCGCCATCAAGAACCACGGCTACGAGCGTCAGATTGGACCCGGTGTGTGGGACATCCACTCGCCGCGCGTTCCTTCCACCGCCGAGATGACCGAACTGCTTTCGCTCGCCAAGGAGTCCATCGCCGGCAAGCAACTATGGGTCAACCCTGACTGCGGTTTGAAGACTCGCGGTTATGAAGAGACCATCGCGTCGCTCGAGAACCTCATCGCTGCGACCAATGCGGTGCGTTCCGCCTAGGACGAAGGTGGGGGTCTACGCGGGGTGATACTCCGGTGACCCTCACTGACTATCGCAGCGGTAGCTCCCAGAACCCCACGTCGATCCACCGATCAAGCTTGAAGCCCACCTCGGTGAGAGTGGCGACCTGGCGGTAGCCGCAATGCTCATGCAGAGCGACTGACGCGGCATTGGGCAGGGCTATACGCGCGTACGCCCGATGCACGGGAGCATGCGGTGATTCGCTCGCCTCCAGACGGCGCAAGCGATCTAGCAGCAGGTCGTAGAGCGCACTGCCCACGCCGCGGCCCGTCGCGCTTTCGTGCAAATACACCGTGGTCTCTAGCGAAAAGCGGTAAGCCCACCGCTCCTGGAACGGACTCGCATACGCGAACCCCAAGATCACTCCAGCGCCCTGTTCGCTAGCCTCGGCCACAAGCCAGGGCAGCCCAGCCGATTGCACCTTGTCCACGCGCGCCGCCATGTCAACGTCCGTCACCGGGTCCACCTCAAACGTGATGACCGTGTGGTGGACGTACTCGTTGTAGATCGCGGCAATCGCAGGGGCGTCCGCGGCCGTCGCATCACGGAGCGTCAGGTGGTCGTTCATGCGCGGCCAATCTCAATGAGCGCAAACGTGAGCGCCATTTCCTTGAACAGTTCTAGCTTGGCGGTGGTGTCGAAGGCGTCGCCTACGTAGTGGCGCACCACGTTGCCGCTACTGGTCTCCGGGTTGATGCGCAACCCTTCCACCAGCAGTTCTTGGAACTCATCCGCACTCACCTCGGTGCGAACGTAGTTGTCCTCGGTGTAGAACAGCAAGTCTTCCCGCGGGATCTGGACTCGCACCCACCCGGCCGATGCCAAGGCTGGGTCGATCTCCACGATCAGCCCTGCATTCATGAACGGGTGGTCTTTGGTGGCACCTTCTCCAAAGAGAGTCAGCTCAAGGTTGATGGCGCCGCCGTCAAGTTCCGCGAGCTGCTCCGGAGTGAGTAAGTCACCGTACGCGGCCTGGAGTTCGGCTGCGGTGGGCAAGTGGGACCGAGCCGGGTCAAAGCGAACCACCAACACCAAGTCCGTGACGTCGCCAAAGGTCAGGCCTTCCGTGACAAAGGCTGCCTCCATGCCGTTGGAGTGCTGTTGGTTCCAGTCGTACGTCTTCTTGATGAGCACTGTGGCGAGAGTCTTTGCTCCGCCGCACGAGGCATCCGGGAGCCACTTCTCCGCAGTAATGCGATAGTCGCCTATGCCCAGCTTGGCAGTGGCAAAGGAGCCGACGCCGTTCACGTGATTCCAGCCGCCCACTCGCCACGTGGGCTCGCCCAGCACCGTGATGGCGTGAGGCTCAGGGCGGGACTGCTCGGCTAGTTCGCATTGCACGGGCGTCACTCCGTCCGGGTGTTGGGTCCCCGACTGCGCGGAGGGCGTGGCGAAGGGCGCCTTTGACGGCGTCGGCGAATCTGTGGGGGTGCATCCCGCGAGGAGTGCCATCACGAGTGCAGCACCCAGGAGCACGTGTTTCACGCGCCTATCGTTGCAGACGGTGCGGGGCTAGGGTCAACCTCCTGCGCTAGGCCGCGGGGCTCGCGTCCAGGCTGACCTGCTCCTCATAGGCGCGCTTGTTGCGCAAATACTGCCAAGAGAATGCCATGAGCACGATGCCCACCGCACCAGCGATGGCTACCACGGTGAAGCCGCCTCGAGAGCCGTGGGAATCGATAAGGTGACCGGCCCCCCAGGCACCGGCGGCGATGCCCGCGTCCATGCCCACGCGCGTCCACGACATGCCCTCCGTGACGCGGTTGCGTGGCACCAAGGCGTGAACCACTCCGTCGCCTACGGCCATGGTGGGTGCGATGGTCAGACCGGTGAGGAACATCAGGACGCCCAGCACCGCAAGGTTGGGCGCGAGCCAGAACGACATGCCCCCCAGGCCTGAGACGGTCACGCCCCACAGGAGCCGTGACGCCAACGATCCGTTCCACACACGCGTTCCGTAGAGCAGGCCCCCCGTGAGGGAGCCGAGCGCGAACACGGCCAAGATGGGCCCGGACCACGCCTTGAGCCCCAGCTCTTCGGCAAAGGCGACCGTGGAAGCATCGGCGGAGGAGAACAGCGCGCCTTGAGTGGCGAAGATGATGGACGTGATGACTAGCGCGGGCGTGGTGGCGAGCAAGTGACCGCGCAGAGCTCCCCTGCGCCGTCCTCGAGGTGCCACGCGCACGGGCTGCGCGTTGCTCGCAGCCATGGATTCCTTGCGTGCGGGAGGCTCGGTGTCCTTGAGCGACAAGAAGACGTAGCCACCGAGGGCCATGGTGGCGGCGGCAATCACGGACGGCACCCACGAGCCCACTTGAGTGGCGAGAATCGTGGCGAGCGCCGGCCCGGAGATGAACAGCACCTCTTCCAGTGAGGACTCCAGTGAGAATGCACTGTTGAGCGCGTGCTTGTCGGGCACGATGTGCGTCCACCGAGCGCGCGAAAGCGTGGATTGGGTCCCCGCGAGTCCAAAGAACGGCACTATCGCGAGCAGAACCCAAATGGGTGCCTGGTTGATCGCGGCCACCACCAGCGCCACACGCGCGGCGATGGCGATGGCGAAGCCTGGGCGTAGCACCCTCGCCTGGCCGTAATTGTCTACCAGGCGAGAGATCTGAGGCGAGATGATGGCAAAACCGATGGCCAAGATGGCCACCACCAGGCCAGCAGAGGCGTACGAGCCGTACTCGATCTGCACCAGCAAGAACGTGGACAAACCAGTCATGCCCATCTGGATGCGGGCAATGAGGCCCCACCAGAAGAACGACTTGGCCCCTGGCAGAGCCAGAATGTCGCGGTAACGCGAAAACACGAGTGCTCCTTAGGCCTGTGCCGCTAGTTCACCACCACAACGTCAGAGATGATCCACGTCTGCTCGTCGGTGATCTGCAATGGGTACCAGTCAATCTTGACGTACGTGGGCACGCGCTGAGTGTCAAAGTAGATGACTTCTTCCGAGTGCCGGTCCACGGTGGCGGCGCGGTACACGCCCACGATCTGCCGCAGCGTGAAGCTCATGGGATCCACACGCAACTGCTCGCCAACCACCGCGCCGCGCTGATCCTCCCGCGCAAACGCCACTACCTCGTGATCGCGGACTGTAATGCGGTAGGTCCCGGCATCCACGTCGTACGCCTTGTACTCCACGGTCGCGGTGTAGTGGGCAGGCTCGTCCCACCCGCGGGTGGGGTCATCGAGGCGAGCGCATCCGACCAGGGCAAGGACTGCCGCGACAGTGCCAATGCTGGCCGCGCGCCGTCGCAGGGCGGTCATGGGTACAAGGGTACGGGGTGGCGTACTTGTGGCTACACCTCGCCCCTACGTCTGCGAGCAATTGCCATCAACGCGCCGCCGACAAAGAGGAGCACCAGCGCTAGCAGCATCGCCCCGAGCCCGTCGAGACCCGTGAGCGCCAACAACTCCTCTGCTGAAAGCACCAAGGTGATCGTGGCATCGTTCTGCGCAGAGTAGACCTCCGTCACCGTGTCATCCGGATCTGTCCACAACACTGTCGCCACATTCGTGAGCGAACCCAGGCCAGCACCCGGCTTGAACGCTGCCTCAACCACCACATCGGGCGCCGTTTGGCCGTAGCCCAACCAGCCGTCGAGCACACACTCAAGGACGCCTCCGTAGCCGTCCGCGTCCTGGCCGGTCACTTGGCAGTCCCGCCAGTCAGGCAACGTGGGATCCGTGGAGAGCACCGGAGTCACGCTGAGCACCTTGAGGTCCGATGCCAGCGGGTCTCGCAAGATCACGTCGTTGGTGGCGCCGTAGCCCACGTTCGTCGCGACCAAGGTGTACTCCACCGTCTGGCCGCGGTTGAAGAAGGTCCCGCTCGCGTCCTTCTCGATGTCCAAGACAGCGTCGCGTACGGCCTCACACGCGGCGGTGGCCGGCGGGTACTCCGTGGAGAGGGAAGCCTCCGGGTTGATTTCGACGACCACCATGGCGCCATCTCGCAAAGCGTATTCCGGCAAACTGGGGTCGAGGATATAGCTCTCCCAGTCGGGCGTCTCACCGGCGACTACGGGACGCCAGCCCGGCCAGGCGATGCCCACCCCGTGTTCATCCACCGCTGCACCGGGCCACAAGATTTGGTCGGTGATGGTTGCGCTTCCGGACCGAGCTGTCAACGTCTGGACTGTGACAGCAGGACCATCCGGCGTGCCGTCATTGTCCCCATCCGGATACCAGGTGAGAGTGATCGGCAGGTCCGCATCCAGGTTGCGCCCATCGATCGTGTACTGGAACCACGGGACGTCTGCAACACAGATTGAGGTGCCCGTGAACGAAATCCATTTCACGGTGACATCAACGTCGTCTTGGTTCAAGGTGTCCACGAAGTCCGGGTGTTCGTCGTCGCTCGATGCCTCTGCTGAGTTGGTGATGGTGTCGCGCGCCACGTTCGCGTGGACTTGCACCTCGAAGAGCAGAGCGGTAGCGGTCGAGTCTGCGGCAAGCGTGGCAAGGGTGCATTCGAGCGTGCCGCCAAATCCGCCCGATGTTCCGGTGAGGGTGCAGCTCCAGTCTGTGCCTCCGATGTCGGCAGGGTCGGTGACTACTGCGAGATCCGCGGGAATCTGGTCCGTGACCACCACATCGTCGGCGTGAGCGTCGTCATCCACGTTGGTCACCACGAGCGTGTAGGTGAAGGTATCTCCGCCTTGAACCAGGGTGGAGCTTGCAGTCTTCTCAATCCGCAAGTCAGGAGTGTCTACCTCCACGGGCTCGGATGCGTCATTGTCGTCGGGGTTGGTCTCGTCTGTGCTGGTGGTGACTGCGGCGTTATTGGTGAATCCCGGCACGGCATCGTGATCAAGCGTGAGGATCACATCTACCGATGCGGAATCGCCGGCCTCCAAAGGCGCGGTCAGGGCGAGCGTGAGGACACCCCCGGTCGGCCCGGAAACAGTCCAGCTGCTGGCGTTCTCGGCCCGAGTGAACACTGTGCCTGTGGGGATTGCGTCGGTGATCACCACGTCAGCGGCGTCGGCAATGCCGTCGTTGGTCACCGTCAACGTGAAGGTCACCTCGTCGCCTGCCCGGTACACCACGGTGTCGTTGTGCGTCTTCGTGAGCGAAATGTTGGTCTCCACGAAGGGTTCTTGCGAGACCTCATCATCGTTATTGGTGTCATCGCTGTCGTCCGTGTCAGACGAGACTTCGGCAAAGTTGGTCACGGTGCTGACCACGCTAGAGGCGATGTCTACGTCAAACTCGAACCACGTCGTCTGGCCATCTACCAGAGTCCCCAAGCCACTGGCGAGTGCGCAGTCAACCTGGCGCGTGACCGAGCCTGAGGGCGTACACGCCCATGTGTCGCCGGACTGCGAGGTCAGCCCGCCTGCGTACGTCAACCCCACGGGCAGTTGATCCGTGACCACCACATTGAGGGCGTCTGACGGGCCGTGGTTGGACACTGCAATGCGGTAGCGGCCCTGACCGCCGGCAACCAGTTCGTCGGAAGCCACTGACTTGGTGAGTTCCAGATCCGCCACGGTGTCCACGTCTCCCACGGTCGCGCCATCGGAGTTGTTGGATGCCCCAGGCACCGCAGGTTCAGCCGTGGTCGGCGTGACCGTTGCGACGTTCACGATGGTGCCGGTGGTGCCGCTCAGGACGTCGCCAGTCAAGGTCAACGTGGGCAGGTCATTGCCCACTTCCAGAGGGTCGCCAACCCATCCGCAGGTAATGATTCCCGTGTCTGGGTCCACTGTGCCGCATGTCCAACCACTTCCACTGAAGCTCACAGAGTCCCAGTCCACGCCTGCAGGGAGCGTGTCAGTAACAGTGAACGGAGCGCGGGAAACTGAGGGACCATTGTTGCCCACCACGATGGTCCAAGAAATGGGCTCACCTGCAACGTAGGTGGTTCCCACAAGCTCCTTGGTGAGGTCCACGTCAGCCAGTGTGGTGACCATTCCAAGGTTGGTGTCGCAATTGTCGCTGAGATCCGAGTCAAACGTCCGCGCGTCCACGCAGGCGGAGTTATCAGCCACGGTGCCCAGAGCCGTGTCCGCGGGGAACGATGCCGTAACGGTCGCGGTGATGGTCGCCCCGGCCGCGAGGGGCCCAGCGTGAGTCAGGGTCACCACATTGGTCACGCTGTTGTACTCGGTGAGGGACCAACCCGCGCCACTGACGCCCACGTAGGTGGCATCCGCAGGCAAGGTGTCGGTGATCACGATCGGGCCCACTGCAGCATCGCTGCCCGCGGTATTGGTGACGGCAATCGACCAGGCCGTGTTTTGGCCGGCGACGATGTCTACGTTGCGCGACTTGTTGACGGTGAGATCGGCATCGTGGATGCGTACTAGAGCCGTTGCCGAATCGGTGTACTCACGATCCAGATTCTCGGGGAAGTCGGCGGTGTCGTCAGCCCAGACGGTCACGGAGTTGGTGTGTGCGACATCGGAACCGGTGTTGCTTGCATCCCATGCGTGCGATTCCATGGGTACAGCGAGGTACTGAATGGTGAGTGTCCCATTCACGGCGATGTCGTTGAGCGTGTCCCATGTCAATGTCTGGCCAGCGATGCTGGGATCAAGATCCGCGCCGGGAGTGATCACTGCGCTACCCATGACGTACTCGAAGCCCGCAGGGAGAACATCCTCGACGAGCACATGGGTAGCCGGCCCATCGCCCGTGTTGGTGACGGTGATGGTGAAAGTCTTCTCATCTCCGATGTACGCGATGGCGCCTCCCGTGACTGCCTTAGCGACCTGTGGGTCAGGGAAGCCCGGTGTCACGTTCGCCGAACTATCAGTAGGTCCGTATTCGCGACGTTCGTCGTCGTCATAGCCGGAACCTGTGGGATGCGAGAAGTACTGCTCCACTGTGGCCGTGTTGGTGAGGGTGTCATCGGTCAAAGTGTCGGAATCTGCAAGGGTGGCGGTATAGGTCAGCACAGTCTCGGTGCCACCACCTGCCAGAGCGGGGATCTCCCACGTGATGATGCCTCCGCCGTTGGGGCCGTTGCCGCTGAGTGTGCCGCCACTCGCAAGAGGTTCCGTGACGATCACGCCCGTGGGCACCACGTCAGAGATGTCAATGTCGTACGCGGGAGACGTGCCATTGTTGCGAACGGTGACGGTGTACGTAAACGTCTCGCCTGGGTCAACTGTGTCCGACGTGAGCCCGTTGACGCGCTTGGTGACGGCGACACTGGGCTCCACCACAGTGATGCTGCGGGTGGCTTGGCTCGTAGACGCGGTACCCGTGAAAGAGCCATTGGGTGCTGTGGCAAGCGTGTTGATGATGTTCCAGCGCAGGCGCGTCGTGTTGACAATGGTGTCGTTGTTGTCGGTCGCTGGCTGATCCAACACCGTGCCGGTGTAGCTCACCGAGACAGTGCGGGGAAGGTCATAGGAGAGCACGTCCCCTAGCCACCAGCCGTGGTTCGCTCCCACAGAGGTGATGGCGGTGCCTCCGCCGGGCAGGCTCGCCATGCAGTCATTGCTCTCCGAGTCCACACACGTCACAGTGGCACCAGAGATGGTCATGGTGGAGGGCACGTTGTCGATGATGGTCGCGTCGTAGAAGTTGACGTTGGCGGGGATGGTGGTGGTGATGGTGTACGTCACCTCTTGACCAATAGTCGCGGACGCGATGTTCGAGGTCTTGGTGATCCCAGCGCCCACCACAGTGATGGACTCGTTGACATTGCGCGTGTA